>CAYNUH010000030.1:0-40760 GCA_964400605.1 uncultured Acidobacteriota bacterium
ACTTCGCTTTGGCGTTGAATACGTCGGTGTCAGGGCTTAAGGACTAACCTATGAAGAGGGGCTACGTCGAGGTGGCGAAGCGGGTGCAGCCGTCCGAGAGAGCTGCGCGAAAGACCTTCTCGGAGCTGCTCGACGAAGCCCGAGCGGCGCTCCGCTCCGGCCGGGTGGAGGAATCGCTCCGGGTGATAGAGGAAGCCACGCCGCTGTCGCCTCACGACATCGCGCTGCGGAGCCTGCGCGACGAGGCGCGCGCCGCCTTCGTGTACCAGGTGTCGCAGGACTCGCTGGCGCCGGCCCGCGTGCCGGTGGCGCTGAAGCCTCTGGAGAGTCTCACAGAGGAGCGGCTCACCCCCGAGGAGGTCTTCATCCTGACCCGCGTGAACGGGAGTTGGGACATCCGATCCATAGTGAGCCTCTGCCCCTTCCCGGAGGCCGAAGCCCTCGTGCACCTCAAGAGGCTGCAGGAACGGGGAATCCTCTCCATCCAGGCGGCTGCCTGAGGCGACGCGCCCGACCCGCACGGTCCGACCAACCCCGGTTGACCGCCCCAGCGCACGCCGCTCTCTCGGGATGCAGGGCCATCGCCGGAACCGTTCAGCGAATCCGCCTCAGGCCAATCCATCCGCCGATTGAACTCCGGCGTGCGGGGTCCCATAATGGCCCGGCGTCCGTCGCCCGCCGCGGGCGACGGGTCGGAGGCGTGCGCCATGAGCCTGTCAGGCACCTTCAGCACGATGCCGCTGACGGAACTCCTGACGTGGATCCATCAGTCGCGGAAGACAGGCACCCTGATCGTCCACGGGGACATCTACTCCAAGAAGGTCTTCCTCCAGAAGGGGACAATCGTCTCCTCCGCCAGCGACGATCCCACCGAATACCTGGGCCACTTCCTGCTCCGGATGGGCCGCATCACGGAGGCCCAGCTTCAATCCGCGATGGAGGCGCAGCAACACACGAACGTCATGCTGGGAAGGATCCTGGTGACGGCCGGCGCCATCGAAGAGAACGAGCTCAACAAGCTCCTGCTGCAGAAGGCCGAGGAGACCATCTTCGGGCTGTTCTTGTGGCCGGAGGCGAGGTTCGAGTTCATCGACGGCGAGATCCCCTCCAACTTCGCGGTGCCGCTGCGCTTCAGCATCGACGAGGTGCTCATGAAGGGCCTCGCCTGGTACGACGAGCTCACGCGCATCCGCGACGAGTTCGGATCCGCGCGCACGGTCTTCGCCCGCACCGGCCAGGACACGCCGGTGGACTTCGCCTCCGGCCAGGCTCTGGGCCGCCGCGTGCTCGAGATGGTGGACGGCCGCCGATCGATCACCGACATCTGTCTTGAGGTCCACGCCTCCGAATTCACCGTCAGCCGTATCCTCTACATCCTCCACAGGAAGGGGTGCGTACGGGTGACGCACCGGGCGGGCCTGCCCGAGAAGGCGCCGCGCAAGACGTACTCCGAGCTCATCGAGGAGGTCAGGTCCTTGCTGCGAGGCGGGGAGCCGGAACAGGCGCTGATGGTGATCGAGGAGGCCCGGCCCTTTTCCCCGCATGACGTCGCGCTGCGCCACCTCCGGGATGAGGCGCAAGCGGCCTTCTCGCGGCTCGCCGCCGTCCGGGGGCTCGAGCCGGCTCGGGTGCCCGTGATGCTGAAGCCTTTGGAGAGCCTCACCGGGGAGCTGCTGACCTCGGAGGAGGTGTTCCTCCTGAGCCGGATCAACGGGACCTGGGACGTGCGCTCCATCGTCTCGCTCTGCCCCTTCCCCGAGACGGACGCCCTGCTGCACCTGAAGAACCTCAGGGACAAGGGGATCCTCACGTTCGAGCAGCCCCGCTGAGGGAGGACCGGCTTCCCCGGGCTCGCCGCCCCTCGCGTCCCCGATCCCGGTTCCGGGTGGCGCGGCCGGGCGTGACGTTGTAGGATCCAGCCAACCGGCGGGCCCTGCGGCTCCCACGGTCGCGGGATCACCACCCGCCGGGCGGCGGATGCATTCGGATGCCAGCCACCGCTCGGTTCCTCGCCCTCGGCGCAGCCGGACTAGCCCTGACGGCCGTCGCCCTGGCCGCATCGACGGATCCCATCACCCTCGACGACATCGTTGCCCTGCTCAAGGCGGGCGCCGGCGAGTCGCTCATCCTCAAACAGGTGGCCGTCTCCTCTCCCGCCTTCACCATCGGCGTGCAGGAAGTGCTGCGCCTGAAGGAGGCCGGCGCGAGCGACTCGCTCATCGAAGCCCTCATGCGGGAGAACGGTCCGGCCCGCGCCGCAGGTCCGGCGGCAGAAGGGTTGGACGTCTCCGGATCCTTCCGCATCTTCAAGGAGGTGTCGTCCGAGGGCAGGGAGATCCTCCACATCACCAACCTCGACCCGTCGGGAAGAAGGCTCGGCGGCGGGTACGAGGCCGGACCGGAGGCGTCGCCCAACCGCTACGAATCCGAGGGGAGGGGGCCCTCGGAGCGCCCCGACTCCGAAGCTTCCGGCGAGTACGCCGTCATCGGAGAGCGTTCGGAGGCCGGCCCGGTCATCGTGAACGTGTACCCTCCCGCTCCGCCGGCCCCCGGGGTCTTCGACGGCGAGTACCAGTCGCCCTACATGTACCGAGACCCCTACGCCTACAGATACCCGCGCGGCCGCCTCCCGGGCTACTACCCCGGGTCCTACGCGGGAGGCTGCCGCCCCTACGGCGTTGTCTCGCCGCCCGGCTCCTACTCGCACTTCAGGATGTTCCACACCCACTACGGCGGCAACCCCCTCGACGGCCTGAACGGCTGGAGCGACCCGCGAGTGCCGGCGCGCCGCCTCGGCCCGCACTACCGGTCCATCGGTCCCGCCTCGGCGCAAGAGAGCCTGGTGCGGATCCGCGGTCCGATCGGGCTCAACCGGTAGATCCGCCTCCCGCCCCGCCGGCTCAGTGCACGTCGCCGATCTCGCGGTACGCCTCGGATTCGATCTGGATCGTGGTGTGGTGGATCTGGTAACGGTCCTTCAGGAGGGCCTTGATCGAGTTGAGGATCCGATCGCTGTGCGAGAGGGTGGTGGCCTCGAGGATCACGTGCCCCGACAGCGCCGTCATCCCCGAGGTGATGCTCCAGATGTGGAGGTCGTGCACCTGGCGGACCCCCGGGATCCGCTCGATGTCCACGCAGACGGCCGCGAGTTCTATCCCGGCCGGGCTCGCCTCCAGCAGCACGTCCACCGCCTCGCGGACGAGGCGTACCGCCCCGGCGACGATGACCACGCCTATCCCGGCGCTCAGGATCGGGTCCAGCCGCTGCCAGCCGGTCAGCGTGATGACCGCGCCGCTGAGGACGACGGCCCCCGATGAGAGGGCGTCACCCAGGACGTGCATCGCCGCCGCCCGGACGCTGAGGCAGTGCTGGCTCGCCTTTCTGAGCAGGAAGAGCCCCGCCAGGTTGGCCGCCAGCCCGACGAGCGCCACCGCCACCACCGTCGGGCCCTTTACCTCCGGAGGTTTCGCGAACCGGCGGTACGCCTCATAGAAGATACCGAGCGAGATCACGGCCAGGACCACACCGTTGGCCAGGGCCGAGAGGATCTCCACGCGGTAGTAGCCGAACGACACGCGGGCGGGGGCGGGGCGCGCCGCCACGGCCACGGCGAACATCGCGAGGGCAAGCGCGAGGACGTCGGTGAACATGTGGCCGGCGTCCGACAGCAAGGCCAGACTGTTCGAGGCGATGCCGCCCGCGATCTCGATCAGCATGACCGAGGCCGTCAGCGCGATGGTCCACGCCAGGGACCTCAGATAGACCAGCCGTTCCGGCTGTGCCTCGTCCCGAGCGCCGCTTGCGGCCGCCGCCATCCGCCCCTCAAACGAGGACGACGATGGCTACGGCGTGCATGTCCGAGTGGGACATGGAGAGATGGCAGGTGGAAACGCCGAGGGCGCGGCTGCGCTCCAGAGCGCGGCCCGAGAGGCGGACGGAAGGCGGCCCGCCGGGCCGCGTCACCTCGATGTCGCGCCAGAGCCACCCCAGCCCCGGCGGGACCCGCAGCGCCTTGATGACTGACTCCTTGGCGGCGAACCGGGCCGCCAGGTGCCGGGCCGGATCCTTCCGGCTCATGCAGTAGCGCGTCTCCGACTCCGAGAAGACGCGGCGCAGGAAGCGCTCGCCTCCTCGGTCGGCCGCGCGGCGGACCCTCTCGATCTCGATGATGTCCACGCCGACGCCGATGACCGGCCCCACGGCGGCCGGCGGCGCCGGGAGGGCGGCCCCCCTGCTCATAAGAAGATCATGTTACCACCGCGCAGGATGCCTTGACTTGGATCGGGCGCATTGATACCGTTCCGGACGTCCTTCAACGCCTTCCTTCTCCCGGCCCTGATCACAGTCGGGCGCCCCATGGCCGATTTCATCAACGTCAACGGCGTCATCTCCCCCGCGGATCGCGCCACCGTACCGGTGCTGGATCACGGCTTCCTGTACGGCGACAGCGTCTACGAGACGATCCGCACGTACGACGGCGAGCCCTTCCTGCTGCCCAGGCATCTTGAGCGGTTGTCGGCCTCGTGCCGGATGATCCGGCTCTCGCCGCCTCCCCCATCCGACGTGGAGCGCGAGGTCCGGCGCACGCTGGCCGAGGCCGCAAACCGCGAGTCGTACGTGCGCGTCATGGTGACGCGGGGCGTCGGCCCCATCGGCTACGAGCGCGACCTCTGCCCGCGCCCGGGACTCATCGTGATCGTGATGCCGCTCCGGCAGGTCCCCGCGGAGTCTTACGAGCGTGGAATCGCCGCGACGCTGGGCATCGTCAGGCGCAATCCGGTGGAGTCGCTCAACCCGGCCATCAAGTCCTGCAACCTCCTCAACAACGTCCTGGCGCACATGGAAGCCCAGGACCACGCGGCCCACGAGGCGATCCTCCTCAACACGCGCGGCTTCGTGGCTGAAGGGACGCACACCAACGTCTTTCTCGTCGAGGACGGCGTTCTGAAGACGCCATCCCTTTCCTGCGGCATCCTCTGCGGGATCACGCGGGAGGTCGTACTCGACTCTGCGCGCGTGGACGGCGTCGTCTGCGAGGAGGGCGAGTACCCCGCGGAGAGCCTCCGCACGGCGGACGAGATCTTCGTGACGAGCACCCTTCAGGAGGTCCTGCCGGTCACGCGGCTGGACGGACATCCGGTCGGGCCGGGGACCCCGGGCCCCATCACGCGGCGAGCGCACAGGCTCTTCCGCCGGCGGG
This sequence comes from uncultured Acidobacteriota bacterium, assembly GCA_964400605.1. Taxonomy (GTDB): domain Bacteria; phylum Acidobacteriota; class Polarisedimenticolia; order JACPZX01; family JACPZX01; genus CAYNUH01. The sequence goes on from CAYNUH010000030.1 coordinate 5,201, forward strand.
TCCGGCTGGGCGGCCCCCGCGGGAGCTGACGTGGATCGCTCGCGCAGGATCCTCGACGCTCTCGGCGCCGAAGGGCTGGAGCGCATGCTGCGCGGCGTCCTCGACAGACCCACCCTTGTGCGGGTCGCCAACGCCTGCAGGGTCTCGTACCCCGGCAAGCGGGCCCAGACCGTCCCGGCCGGGACCCTCATGGCGGACATCGCGAAGAAGGCGGCGGAGAACCCGGAGTCGGGCGCCGCCCTGGTCAAGGCCCTCGAGAAGGCGTGCGCGGCCGAGATTCGCGAGACCGCCGCCCTGGACGAGGAGGACCTCCTCCGCCTGGCCGCCGCGCCCCCCCCGGCGGCGCGCCGCGGCGGCGCCCTCCTTTTCGCCCTGGCCGCCGATCCCCGCGAGCACGCCCACACCGCAGTGCAGAGGCTGCTGTCGCACCTGAAATCGGTCGACGGCGCCCCCGCCGGTTCCAGCGCCCCCGCCGCGGACGGCGTCTTGCGGGATGAAATCGCCCGTATGCGCGAGCGCCTCGCCCGCATGGAGGAGGACCTCTCGGCCGCCCAGCGGGCCGCCGCCGCCTCGAAGCGGGAAGCGGAGGAGGCCTCCGGCAACCTCCTGATCTCCCGCAAGCACGCCCACACGCTGGAGGGGAGGATCAACCGGCTGCTGGAGGACGACGCGCGGCTGCAGGAGCGGAACCTATACCTCTCCGGCCGGCTCGAGGCGCTGGAGCGCGGCGCGCTGGCCGGAGAGTCGCTGTCCGCGCTCTCGAGCGAGGTCCACCGTGCCCTGCGCGAAAACCAGAAGGCGCTGCACGAGATCCGCGAACTCGTGGGCACGCGCCTCGCGTCCCCACCCGATCCGGCCCGGCCCTACCTGGAGGCGCTCGCGTCCACCGTCAGGGCCGTGCAAAGCGAGATCGCGGATCTCCGCCGCGAACGCGAGGCCGATCGGAGAAAGGAGCGCGAGGTGATCTCGGATCTCGCGCGCGAGGCCCATTCCATCCGCACGGAGCTCGCCGGCGTGCGCTCGGCCGAGGCCGCGCGCCCCGCCCGCCGCAAGGGGGAGCCCGATCGCGTGGGGCTCTTCGTGGACGTGCAGAACATGTACTACGCCGCGCGCCAGCTCAACGCGCGGCTCGACTTCGGGGCCCTCATCGAGGCGGTGTCGCGGGACCGGCGCCTCATCCGCGCCACGGCCTACGTCGTCCAGAACCGTGACATCGACCAGACCGGCTTCCTCGCGATGCTCCAGCAGCGGAACTACGAGATCCGGCGCAAGGACCTCAAGGTCAGGGCCGACGGTTCCTCCAAGGGAGACTGGGACATGGAGATGGCCTTCGAGATGCTCGACCTCGCGGAGAGCCTCGATGTGGTGGTGCTCGCCAGCGGCGACGGCGACTTCGTCTCGCTGGTCAACCGCATCAAGACCAAGGGCCCCATGGTCGAGGTGTACTCCTTCCCCGGTTCCACCGCCAAGGAGCTCATCGAAGCCTGCGACCGCCACGTCCCCATCGACGAGGGGCTCCTCATCCGGATGAGCCCTACGGCCTGACGGCCACGCCGGCTTCACCCTCCGGTCATTCTTCGAAGGTGGCGAACCTGGGCGGGCCTCCGCCCTCGAAGATCAGATAGCGATGGGCGATCCGCCACGCCGGCAGGACGTACACGCCGAGAGGTATGCCCTCCCTCTCCCCGCAGGCGATGTGCCTTTCCTCGTGGAAATGGCCGAGGACGAGAACGTGGCACCCCTTCTCGAAGACGCGCCGCGCGTACGAGAGGCAGTGATCGGTGGGAAAGCCCGACTTGTGCCGGAGGTTCGTCCCCGCCAGCCGCCGCTCCAGGCTCTCGCCGAGCTTCATCCCCCATGTCCCCGGCAGGAGGGAGAAGGCGGCGCGTACGGGCGCGGACTTGGAGAAGGCCCTCCAGGTCCGGTACGGTCGATCCTCCACGTTGATGGCGTCGCCGTGGGTCGCCCAGATCCGCCATCCCGAGTATTCCTCGACCAGTGAATCCTCCGCCACCGCGTCGAAAGGGTCCGGGAGGTGCGTATGGCGGAGGTGGAAGTCGCGGTTTCCCTCCACGTAGACGAGGCGGACGCCGGAGCGGTGCAGCTCGGCGAGGGCGCCGAGGACGGCGCGGTGGTGCGGGAGAGCGAACCGCGCATTGCCGAACCAGAGGTTGAAGAGGTCGCCCAGGATGCATACGGTCGAAGCCCGCGCCCCTTCCTTCCTCAGGAACGCCGCGAAGACATCGACTTCGGGATCGTGCCTCGTGAGGTGGGCGTCCGCGACGAAGACGAGCGGCTTCATTCCTCAGCGGAAGATCAGCTCGATGAGCCCATTCTCGAAGCAGAAGTTGCGGATGAGGTGGCCGCGCTTGACGTACTCCAGGAGCGGCTCGAGGAACTCCCTTTCCCCCGCGATCTTCTCCTGCGAGGGCGGCGCAGGCGGCGCGGGCGCCGGACTGGGGTTCAGGCCCATGTTCCGAAGAGCCTGCTGGGGATCGTTCCCATCCTGAGGGGACCCGCCCTGCGCGCCTTGGGCCTTGGCCCTCTCGAGCGCCTCCGCGAAGAGCGCCTTGATCTGCTCGGGGGTGTAGTGCGGCCGGTTCTTCGCGGCCTCCTCGCGCTCCGTGCGCGCCTTCTCTTCCTTCTCCTGCTTCTCCTTCTCTTCTCTCTGCCGGATCACCCTGAGCGGCTCCGCCGCGCTGACGATCTTGCGCCCAAGCGCCTCGTCATCGAGGGAGGCGGGGTTGGAGGCCGCCGCGGCAGCCGGGGTCGCCTTGGGGGTCGCCGGGGCCGCGGAGGCGGAGACCTGGCGATATCGCTTCACGACCTGCGCCAGATACGAGAGCTCGGTGCGAAGCTCGTCGCCCCGCGCCGACCGCCAGGCCTTCTCCGCCTCCTCCAGCTTGCCCGCCAGAAGGAAGGCGAGCCCATACTGGTGGCGTTCGCGGTCGCGGAGAGGATCGATCTGGAGAAGACTCTCATAGGCCCTCGCCGACGCTTCGAAGTTCTTCTGGGAAAACCGGATCGTCGCGAGGCTCTCCAGGGCCAGCTTCATGGCGGCCCTGTCCGGGGAGGCGGCAGCGCCGGCCGCCTCCACCGACTTCTCGTAGTAGTCGGCGGCTTCCTTGTCCTTCCCCAGGAAAGAGTACAGACGCCCGGACCGGAACAGCGCGGTCTGGGATATGAGGGTCTCTCTGCCCGGGACCGAAAGTGCCGCCGCGCCCTTCCGCGCCGCGTCGGTCCCCTTCACGGGATCGTGGAGATCGTTGATGTAGACGGCGGCCAGGTAGTAGTAGGAATCGAGCGATGCGGCGCCGCCGGCCACCTCCTTCTCCAGCAGCGGGACGGCGCGCTTCTTGAACTCGAGATCTCTCTCCTTGCTGCCCAGCACCTGCGCCGCGCAGGCACCCGCCTGGTAGAGCACCGCCCCCGTCTCGTGCCCGGCCGCCAGGGCGCCCTCGAAGCGCTTCAGGGCCTCCGCGTAGGCCCCCCGCCGGTAGAGATCCTCCCCCTCGCGGACAAGCGCCGCAGCGTCCGCCGCAAGAACCGCGCTCGCGGCGGCGAGCGACACGGCGAGGATTCCCGCCGGCAGAACGAACCGGCCCGGTCGTCGCATGAAGACGGTCTCTCCCCGGATCTCGATGAGGTCCGCAACGAAGGGACGCCGCATCATATCAAGCAGGTCCCTGCCCGGCAACAGGAGCGTCTTCCCTCCCCTCCTCGCCGCACGAGAGCGCCGGGAGCACCGACGCGTGCCAGGCCCGGTAGCGCCCCTCCACGACGGCCTCGCGGGCACGCCTCATCAGATCTTGGTAGAAGTGGACGTTGTGAAGCGTGTTGAGGCGCATCGAGAGGATCTCCTTCGAGAGGAAGAGGTGCCGCAGGTACGCTCGGGAGTGCCGCCTGCAGGTCTCGCAGCCGCAGCGCTCGTCGAGGGGACGCGGGTCGTCCAGAAACTCGCGGCGCTTGATGTTCACCGGCCCCGACCACGTGAAGAGGGTCCCATTGCGGGCGTTGCGTGTCGGCAGAACGCAGTCGAACATGTCCGCGCCGGCCCCGACCGCGGCGAGGAGGTCGCGAGGCGTCCCGACGCCCATGAGGTACCGGGGCCGATTGGCGGGCAGAAGCGGTGCCGTGAAGCCGACGATGCGATCGATCTCCGCGCGCGCCTCCCCCACGCTCACGCCCCCGATCGCGAAACCGTCGAAGGGCAGCGCCACCGTCGCCCGTGCGGAGCGCTCCCGCAGCTCGTCGAACGTGCCCCCCTGGACGATGCCGAAGAGCGCCCGGTCGCTCCGCCGGGCGGCGAGGCAGCGGCGTGCCCACCTCAGGGTGCGCTCCACCGCCTCCGCCACGTCGGTCCAGGGCGAGGGCATCGAGGGACAGACGTCCAGGGCCATCATGATGTCCGCTCCGAGCGCCTCCTGGATCTCGACGCTCAGCTCCGGCGTCAGCCGATGTGTGGAGCCGTCGAGGTGCGATCGGAACGCGACGCCTTCCTCCTCGACCTTGCGGAACCCGGCGAGGCTGAAAATCTGGAACCCGCCGCTGTCCGTGAGAATGCCGCGCTGCCAGCCGATGAACCGGTGCAGTCCCCCGAGCCGGCGCACGACCTCGTGGCCCGGCCTCAGGTACAGGTGGTACGTGTTCCCGAGGAGGATCCCGACCCCGCACTCCTCCAGTTCGCGGGGGGTCAGCGCTTTCACCGCGCCGTAGGTTCCCACGGGCATGAAGGCGGGCGTCGGCACCGATCCCCGCGACGTCGTGAGGAGTCCGGCCCTGGCCCCGCCTCCGGGATCGACCGCCGTGACCTCGAACTTCACCCTGTGCTCATGTTGCAGGCCCTACCGGATGAACATGGCGTCGCCGTAGGAGTAGAAACGGTACCCCATCTCAACGGCTTCGCGGTAGGCCGAGAGGACGCGGTCTTTGCCCGCGAACGCGGCCGCCAGCATGAGGAGGCTCGACTCCGGCAGGTGGAAGTTGGTAAGGAGGGCTTCCACGGCGCGGAAATGGTGTCCGGGGCGGATGAAGAGATCGCAGCGGCCTCCGCCCGCCGCCAGGGTGCCGTCCTCGCGCGCGGCGTATTCCAGGGCCCGGGTCACGGTGGTGCCCACTGCTACAACACGGCCCCCGTTCCTCCTCGTTTCCTCGAACGAAGCGGCCAGGCGCCTCGGGATCTCGTAGAGCTCCGGGTCCACCGCGTGGTCCTCGACGTCCTCCACCCTCACGGGTTGGAACGTCCCCCATCCGACGTGGAGCGTCAGGCTCTCCACGGCCACGCCGCGGGCGCGGATTTCGTCGAGGATCTCCCGTGTGAAGTGCAAGCCCGCCGTGGGTGCCGCGACCGCGCCGGCGGCTCGCGCGTACACGGTCTGGTATCGATCGCGATCGGCGTGCCGGCGCGGATCGCCGGGCGATCTCCTGACGTAGGGCGGCGTGGGCGGCTCCCCGATGACTTCCAGCGCAGCGTCGACCCCGCCCGACGACGTCAGGACCACGCGCGCGACCTCCCCGGTCTCCCGGCCCACGACCTCGGCGGCCAGATCGGCTCCGAACCTGAATTGGACCGCTTCCCCGCTGTGGCCGAAGCCGCGCACCAGCGCCCTCCATTCCTGGCGGGTTTGCCGCGTGGCCGGCCCACCCACCCGCTCGAGGAGGAGGACCTCGATCCTCCCTCCCGTCGGCTTGACGGCCGCGAGGCGCGCGGGGATGACCCGCGTGTCATTGACCACCAGCAGGTCCCCGGCATTCAGGCAGCCCGGTAGGTCGCGGAAGACCTGGTGCTCGGTCTTCCCGGTGCCGCGATCGAGGACGAGGAGCCTCGACGCGTCGCGCCGGGCGGTCGGCTCCTGGGCGATCAGCCGCTCGGGCAGATCGTACCGGAACTCCGAGACCTTCATGGGTTGGGATCCCGCCTCAGGCGTGAGCGCTCGGGTCCTCCGTCCCGGCCTCCGCGAACCCGCGCAGCCGCAACGCGCACGAATCGCACGACCCGCAGGCGACCTCCTCGGACTGGTAGCAGGACCAGGTCAGGTGAAAGGGCGCCCCGAGGTCGGCTCCGAGCCGCACGATGGCCGACTTGCGCATCCCGATGAGCGGCGTATCCACCCGCAGCTGGGTGCCCGGCTTCGTCCCCACCTCGATGAGACGGTTGAAGGCTTCGTAGTAGACGCGGCGGCAGTCCGGGTAGCCCGAGGAGTCCTCCTCCACCGCCCCGATGTAGATGATCCCGGCTCCGATAACCTCGGCCCACGACACGGCCGCGGCCAGGAAGTGCGCGTTGCGGAAGGGCACGTAGGAGACGGGCACGCCCCGGCGCGAGAGGTCCGCCTGCGGGACGGGGATGGACCTGTCGGTGAGGCACGAGCCGCCGATGCGCTCGAGGGCGTCGAGGCGGACGCGCAATCGCTCCCTCACGCCGAAATGATCGGCGATGGCCTCGAAGGCTCGACGCTCGCGACTCTCGGTGCGCTGGCCGTATGAGATGTGGAGGAAGGCGGAATCGTGCTGCCGCACGGCGATGGCGGCCGTCACGCACGAGTCCATCCCCCCGCTCACCAGGACGACGGCCTTCGTGCTGCTCAAGAGCGGCCCCCCCCTCCGTCTTTCCCCCGGGCGGTCACCTCGCGGGGGGCCGGGCTGTCAGCAAGCAGAGCGTCGATCCCTGAGAGGACCTCGACGTACACGGCGTCGAACGCGGCCAGATCCTTGGCGTCCACGAAGTAGCGGGTCTTCGCGAAGAGGACGTAGTGGCGGGCCTCCATGAGCTTCGAGCGCGCCGCCGTCCACATCTCGAATCCGGCCTCCCTCCGGCCGTGGCCGAATCCCGCGGCGAGGCACGACCCGATCTCCACCGAGACGCGCTTGAGGCCTGTGAGGAGCATGTCCCTCTCGTCGTCCGGGAACTTGGCCTCGAGGTCGTAGACGAGCCCGCACAGCCGGAGCGCGCTTCGGTACACCGGCAGCGCCGCGAAGTCCGTCGTCCTCGGGCGCGTGGCCGCTCGCCGGCCGCTGCGGGGCGCGCCTCCCTCAGAGGCCGCGGGCATCGCTTCCCCAGATGTACTTGTGGATCTGTATCTGAAGCCTGACGGGAAGCCGGTCTTCGAGGATCCACGAGGCCAGGTCCTTCGGATCGAGCGTCCCGTGTGCCGGAGAAAGCAGGACGGGCACGCCGGGGGGGACCCGGCCCGAGCCGATCAGATCGCGCGCGAACTCGTAGTCGGTCCGATCCACCAGCACGAACTTGACCTCGTCCCCTTCCCTGGCGCGCACCCGTTGCAGGTTCTCCCAGACCATGGCCCCATCCATGAGGCTCCCCGGAGTCTTGACGTCCAGGATCACGCGGGCACGCGGGTCGAGCCCGGCGGTGGGAACGCTGCCGGACGTCTCCACCTGGACGTCGTGGCCGCCATCGAGCAGGATGCGGATGAGATCGTACACGCCGTCCTGCAGCAGGGGCTCGCCGCCGGTCACCGTCACGAAGCGGACGCCCCGGCGCCGGACCTCCGCGGCGACCTCCTCCGCGCCCTTCGCGTGCCCCTCGTGAAAGGCGTAGTCGGTGTCGCAATAGGCGCAGCGCAGATTGCATCCGGTCAGCCGCACGAACGTGCACGGAAGCCCCACCCGGGTCGTCTCTCCCTGAATGCTGGTGAAGATCTCGTTGACGACGACGGAGGCCGTCATCGGTGGTCCTTTCCACGATCCGATCCCGCGCCGGACGAGGAGCGCTTCCTCTGGCCCGCCGCGCTCCTCGTCGAGGAGGCCGGGCTGCGCAGCGCCGTCCGCCCCGCCTGCCGGCGGGTCCGGATGGCCGGCGGGCCGGGAGAGCCCGCAGTGGCGCGAGAGGTCTTTGGGGCGACCGGCCTGGCGCTTCCGATCTGCGCTCGCAGGATCGCCAGGTTCTCCCTGTCCTCCCTGAGGTCCTCTCCCTTGGGCGTCTCGAGCATCATGGGGGTGCCGTCGAACCGCGGATCGTTCACGAGGCACCAGAAGGCGGTGATGCCGAGGCCTCCCCTCCCGATGTGCTCATGCCGATCGAGACGGCTCCCGAGGCCCTTTTTCGAGTCGTTGAGGTGGAAGGCCCTCACCAGCTCCAACCCGACGATGCGATCGAGCTCGCCCATCACCGCGTGGTAGCCCTTCTCCGTGCTGATGTCGTATCCGGCGGCGAAGACGTGGCACGTGTCGAAGCAGACGCCGACCCTCTCGGGCCGCTCCAGCCGGTCCAGGATGGCGCGCAGATCTTCGAAGCGGTGCCCCACCGAAGTACCCATGCCGGCCGTCGTCTCCAGCAGGACGCGCACGTGCGCTTCGGGATGGGTCCGGAAGGCGGCATCGATGGCGGCGGCGATCCTCTCGAAGCCGGATTCCTCCCCCGCCCCCATGTGGGCCCCGGGGTGCGCGATCAGGTATGGGAGCCCGAGCCGGTCGCAGCGCGTGAGTTCTTCGGCGAACGCGGCGGCCGAACGCTGGTAGAGCCCGGGATCCGGCGACGCCATGTTGATCAGGTAGCAGTCGTGGGCGACGGCAGGGGAAATCCCGTGCTCGATCTGGCGCTCGCGGAACAACCCCACCTCCGTCTCTTCGAGGGGCCTGGCCTTCCATTGGTTGCTGGACTTCGTGAAGAGCTGGATGGCGTCGCAGCCGGCGGAGGCGCCCCGCTCTACGGCGAGATGGATTCCGCCCGCGATGGACATGTGAGCGCCCAGGATCTTCACGCCGCCCTCAGGCCGTCGTTGGGGAGGCCCGCCGGGCGCCCATGGGCGAGGCGTGGGGGCGCGGCGCGTGCGGAGCCGGGGTGTCGGCTTCGGGGAGGCTGCAGATCTCCCGGATGCCGCACCCACGGCACTTCACCGGGTCGCGCCGAGATGGGCACTCGTCGAGGATCCCCAGCCGGCAGATGGCGAAGTCGTACTTCACGGGGTCTTCGGGGTCGAGCAACCTCAGCGAGGCAGTCACCTCCAGGGCCATCTGCCAGTCCGCCGTGCGGCGCGCGCTCAGCCCAATGTTGCGGCTGATCCGCGCCACATGCGTATCGAGCGGGACTATCAGGTGGGAGGCCGGCACCCCGCGCCACGTGCCCAGGTCCACCGCGTCGCGGCGCACCATCCAGCGCAGGAACAGGTTGAGGCGCTTGCATGCGGATCCGTCCTCGGGAGAGGAGAAGAAGAAGCGCACGCCCGCACGGGGCGCGGCACGAGCCGGACGACCACGCGGCGGCAGGGCCACGTCAAGGGCCCGGCGGCAGAAATCCGCCAGGGCGGCGCCGATGTCTCCCTGCGCGCCGTGGAACCCGAGGAGGAAGGCGCCGTTGAGCGAGCCGTGCTCCCGCAGCAAGGCGCCGATCACCTGAAGCAAGCAGGCCACGTCGCTTCCGCTGCTGAACCGGTGCGCGAAGCTGCGGAGGTCGCGTTCGGCGCGGCGCGGATCCAATGACCGCACGGTGCGCGCCGGCCGCTCGCCCAGGTAGGAGAGGATTGCTTCTACGCTCCGGCGGATCTGCGCCACGCGGCCGTAGGCCAGCGCGGAGGCCACGAAGGCGGCCACCTCCCGGTCGTCGTCCCGGGCGTACCGGCGGGGGAACTGGATGGGATCCGTGCCCAGGTACGAGGTGCCGTAGGTGCGGTAGAGGCGATCCAGGTGGGATTTGAGAGGGGATCCGCACTCCATGCCGGCGAACGTAACAGAGGCTCCCGGGGGTGTCAACGCGCCGCCGGACGGGGCTTTCCGGGGGATCGCATCGCCTCGCGTGCGCCATCCCGGCCGCTCGGGCGCTCTCGTGGGGCGTCCGCGCCGCCGGATAGGTCGTGGTGGACTCTGGCCGGCGGGGGCCGCGGGGATCGGGTGCTATACTCCGCGGCCCGAGATGAACACCGACCGCACACGCAGGACAGGCGGCGCCCTCGTCGCGCTGGCGCTTGCGGCATGCCTTTCGGCCGCCGCCGAGCCCGCTTCGGCTAAAGGGCCCCCGAAGCCGCCCCGGGTCGTGCCTCTGCCCTCGCCGCCCGAGGGACCGAAGATCCTGCGGGTCATCCACGATGCCCTGCGCGCCGTGCAGCCGGGTGATCGCGTCGCCATCACCGTGCTCACGGAGGCCGGGGCGAAGGTGACGGCCGCCATCGGCCCATCCGGGCGCGACGCTGCCTGCTCGCCGCGCGCGGGCGAGCCGGGCGCCTTCCGGTGCGAGGCCGTGGTACCGGAGACGGTTCCGGGACCGCTCAAGGTGGTCGCACGGGCGAGCGATTCCAAGGGGCGGTCCTCCACGCTTTCCGCGGTGCTTCCGGTCATCGTGGAGAGTCGGGATCCGTGGCGGATCCCCAACGCCGTCAACGCCAGGCTCGTTCCGGTATTCTTTCCCGAAGACGGATCCGACCTCGACTCCGACTCCCGCGCCGTACTGGCAAAGGACGCCGAGGTGCTCAAGGTCCATCCAGCGTATCCCATCGTGATCGAGGGGCACGGGAGGCCCGGCGAAGGAAGCGACGTCATGGATCTCTCCCGGCGCCGGGCAGAGAAGGTGCGCGATCATCTGATCTCGCTCGGGATTATTCTCGAGAGGATGAAGACCGTGGCGATGGGCGGCTCTCAGCCCGTCACCGCTTCCCGCAACGACGAGGAGCGCGCCATCAACCGCCGCGTGATGGTGCTGCTTCAGCCCTTGGAACCCCCCGCCGGAGAGCCCTCGACGACTCCGTCCGACTGATCCGCGGCCGAGCGGCCCGCGCGCGGGAGCCCAGGAGGGGCTGTGCTATAATTCGCCCCCATCTTCAAGGTTCTGTGAGACTTCCGGGAACGGGCGCCTTCGAGGACCCTGGGGAGCGCCTGCCTTGACGCCGTGCGCCCGCCGGCGTCCTTTCCGTGTCCGCGACGGGAGACGACTTCGGCCCGCCGGACGAGGAGGATAATTGAAAGTCTACGAGGCTCCGGAGATCCGCAACGTCGCCGTCGTGGGGCACGGCGCTGCGGGGAAGACGTCCCTAGTCTCCGCGCTTCTCTTCACTTCGGGTGCGGTGAACCGTCTCGGGAAGGTGGACCAGGGGACCACCGTCACCGACTACGACGAAGAAGCCATCGAGCGCAAGAAGACCATCACCGCCTCCGTGTGCCACCTCGAGTGGAACAAGATCAAGATCAACCTGATCGACACCCCCGGCTACGGCGCCTTCATGCACGAATCGCGCGCCTCCATGCGCGTGGTGGAGGGCGCCCTCGTCGTGGTGGACGCCGGCCACGGCGTGGAGGTCAACACCGCAAAGGTCTGGACGTTTGCGGAGGAGTTCGGGGCCGCCTGTATCGTCGTGGTCAACCGGATCGACCGCGAGCGCGCCTCGTTCGGCCGCGCGCTCGAGTCGATTCAGAAGGGCCTCTCGCGCTCCTGCGTGCCCGTGCAGATCCCCATGGGGGAAGAGAAAGACTTCCGCGGGGTCATCGATCTGATCCGCATGAAGGCGCTCGCGTTCCAGAAAGACGAGAGCGGAAAGTTCGCGGAATCGGAGGTGCCGGCCGAGCACATGGAAGCCGCCAAGGCGGCGCGCGAGAAGCTGATGGAGGCCGTCGCCGAGGGCGACGACGCCCTCATGGAGCACTACTTCGAGGCCGGATCGCTGACCGAAGAGGAGTTGGTGACGGGCCTCCGGAAAGGCGTCGCCGCGAGGCGGCTCTATCCGGTCCTCATCGCCGCGGCCACGCAGAACGTGGGATCCCAGCCCATTCTCGACGCGATCGTGAACCTCGTGCCCACCCCGGACGCCGCCGGGGAAGTCCTGGGCGCCTTGCCCGCAGATGGCTCCCCCGCCACGCGGAAGGTCTCCCCCGCCGAGCCTGTCTCCGCCTTCGTCTTCAAGACCCTCATCGATCCGTTCGCGGGCAAGATCACGTTCTTCCGGGTTTACTCTGGCGCCGTCAAGGGGGAATCCGCCCTGCTGAACGTGGGCCGGGAGGAGGTGGAGCGCCTCGGGGCCGTGAACAGCGCGCAGGGAAAGACACTCACGGCGATCCCGGAGATCCGGGCGGGCGACATCGGAGCCGTCGCGAAGCTCAAGGCGACGGCCACGGGCGACACGCTGGCCGACAAGGCCCACCCCATCCGCTACGAGCCCGTCAAGTTTCCCGAGCCCGCCATCTCGTGGGCCATCGAGCCCAAGTCGCGCGCCGACGAGGACAAGATCTCCATGGCCCTGCACAAGCTCCTGGACGCCGACCCGATGCTCCGCACCACCCGGGACCCCCAAACCCACGAGATGCTCATCTCCGGGGCGGGCCAGGAGCACGTGGAGGTGATGCTCTCCAAGCTGAGGCGGCAGGGGGTGGAGGCGAAGCTGAAGCTGCCCAAGATCGCCTACCGCGAGACCGTCACCAGGGCGGTCAGGTACGTCGAGTACACCCACAAGAAGCAGACGGGAGGTGCCGGCCAGTACGCCAAGGTGGCCATCGACCTGGAGCCGCTGCCGCGGGGGAGCGGCTACGAGTTCGTGGACAAGATCTTCGGCGGCGTCATCGATCAGTCCCTCCGCCCCAGCGTCGACAAGGGCGTCCAACACAAGATGGCCGAGGGGGTCGTCGCGGGCTACCCGGTGGTGGACTTCCGGGTCAGCCTGGTGGACGGCAAGACCCACCCCGTGGACTCCAAGGACATCGCCTTCCAGATCGCCGGCCGCGAGGCGTTCAAGAAGGCCGTACAGGAGGCGAGGCCCACGCTCCTCGAGCCCTCCATGAACGTCGAGATCGTGGTCCCCGAGGAGACCATGGGGGACATCGTGGGGGACCTCAACTCCAGGCGCGGCCGCGTGCAGGGGGTGGAAACCAAGGGGAGCAGCCAGGTCATCCGCGCCCACGTCCCTCTCGCCGAGATGCTGAACTACTCCGCCACGCTGAACTCCATCACCTCCGGTCGCGGATCCTTCCACATGGAGCTCGCCTCCTACGAGGAGGTTCCCGCCCACCTCCAGGAGAAAATCATCGCCGAGGTCCGGGCGGCCCGGGGCGCGGAAAAAGAGGAGGAGTAGGGTGCTGCAGACGCACACCTACATCCAGGACCTCGGCAGGCACGAAGGCGCCCCGGTGGTCCTCCGGGGCTGGGTTTACCACAAGCGCGACATCGGCCGGATCCGCTTCCTTGTCATCCGCGACGGCACCGGCTACGCGCAGGGCGTCGTCGTCAAGAAGGAGGTGCGCCCGGAGGTCTTCGACCTCGCCGACCGGCTCACGCAGGAGTCCTCCTTCGAGATGAGGGGAAAGGTGAGGAAGGAGCCCCGCGCGCCGGGCGGTTACGAGATCGGCGTCGAGGATCTGCGTCCCTTCCACGTCGCCCCGGAGTACCCCATCTCCCCCAAGGAGCACGGCGTGGAGTTCCTGATGGACAACCGCCACCTCTGGCTTCGATCCTCACAGCAGCACGCGGTGCTCCGGATCCGCAGCGAGGTCTCCCAAGGGTGCCGCGAGTTCTTCGACGGGCGCGGGTATGTCCTCATCGACTCGCCCATCCTCACCCCTGCGGCCTGCGAGGGCACCTCCACCCTCTTCGAGACGGACTATTTCGGCGAGAAGGCCTACCTCTCCCAGTCGGGTCAGCTCTACCTGGAGCCCGCCTGCATGGCCTTCGGGCGCGTGTACTGCTTCGGACCGACGTTCCGGGCCGAGAAGTCCAAGACGCGCCGCCACCTCACGGAGTTCTGGATGATTGAGCCTGAGGTGGCCTTCGCGGATCTGGACGACGTGATGCAGCTCGCCGAAGACCTGCTCATGGCGCTGGTGGAGCGGGTGCTCTCCCGCCGCCGGGAGGATCTGAAGACCCTGGAGCGGGACACCACGAAGCTCGAGGCCGTCTCGCGCCCCTTCCCGCGCATGACCTACGACGAGGCCGTGGAGCGGCTGCGCGCCGCTGGCGTGGCCTTCGAGTGGGGCAACGACTTCGGCGGAGCCGACGAGACGAGCCTCTCCAGCCTCCACTCCAGCCCCCTGATGATCACCCGCTACCCGGCCGCCGTGAAGGCCTTCTACATGCAGCCCGATCCGGATCGCCCCGACCGGGCGTTGTGCGTGGACGTGCTCGCTCCCGAAGGGTACGGCGAGATCATCGGCGGCAGCCAGCGCATCCACGACCACGACCTGCTCCTGAAGCGGCTTCAGGAACACGACCTCCCCGTGCCGGCCTTCCAGTGGTACCTGGACGTGCGCAAGTACGGGACCGTCCCGCACGGCGGCTTCGGCATGGGGATCGAGCGCACGGTGACGTGGCTGTGCGGCATTCACCACCTGCGCGAGGCCATCCCCTACCCCCGCACGCTGGGGAGGCTCTACCCGTGACCACGGTCGGGCTCGTCAGCCTCGGCTGCGCCAAGAACCAGGTGGACTCCGAGATCATGCTCGGGATCCTGAGGCGGCGCGGCTTCGAGGTGACGCGCCGGCCCGAGCGTGCCGACGTCATCGTGGTGAACACCTGCGGCTTCCTGGAGTCCGCGCGCGAGGAGGGATATGGCGTCATCCGCGAGATGGGCGCGCTGAAGGCGTCCGGACGGTGCCGCCGCCTTGTCGTGGCCGGGTGCCTCGTGCAGCGCCGGCTGGAGGAGATGCGGGCGGACCTTCCCGAGGTGGATCAGTTCCTGGCCCTCAACGACGTGGAGAAGGTGGCGGACGCGTGCGATCCCGACCTCCCTGCCTTCGCCCCCGACGCGCGCGAGGCCTCCTACCTCCCCGGGGATGGCGCGCCGAGGATCCTCACAGGACCGGGCGCCGGCGCGTACCTCAAGATCTCCGAGGGGTGCGACAACCCCTGCGCCTTCTGTGTGATCCCGCAGATCCGCGGCCGGTTCCGATCGCGGAGCGTCGGCACTCTCGTGGCGGAGGCCCGGGGGATGGCGGAGGCGGGGGTGCGCGAGCTGAACCTCATCGCGCAGGACTCCACGTCGTACGGATCGGACCTCGGCGACGCGGCGGGGCTTCCGGGCCTGCTGCGCGCGCTGGGCCGCGTGGAAGGGATCCGCTGGATCCGGGTGCTATACGCCTACCCCAACAAGGTGACCCACGACCTCATGGACGCCCTCGCCGGGACCCCCAACGTCGTTCCCTACCTCGACATGCCGCTGCAACACGCCTCCCGCGCCGTGCTCTCCAGGATGCGGCGCGGCGGGAGCCGCGAGTCGTTCACCCGACTCATCGAGGAGCTGCGCCGCCGCGTGCCTGACCTCTCTCTTCGGACGACCTTCATCGTGGGATACCCCGGTGAGACGGAAGCGTGCTTCGAGGAGCTCCGGTCCTTCGTCGGGGAGATTGGGTTCGACCACATCGGGGTGTTCACATATTCGCACGAGCCGGGCGCGGCTTCGTTCGCCGCGGCCGACGACGTCTCCGCCGCCGTCAAGGACGAACGCAGACAGGTTCTCCTCGACCTTCAGGAGGGAATCTCCGCGAGCCGCTACCGCTCCCGCGTCGGATCTTCCCTTCAGGTCCTGGTGGAGGGGCCCGGAGATGAGAGAGGATCCCTCGCCGGCCGCGCGGCCTTCCAGGCCCCGGAGGTGGACGGCGACGTCCTCGTGGGAGGCGCCCCATCCCACCCTGGCGACTTCGTGGACATCATCGTCGAGGACGCCCTCGCCTACCGCCTCATCGGCCGCGCCCCCGGGCCGTCCGGGGACCTCTCGGTGAGGCGGACCTCGCCGGCCAGGCGCCTCCTGCCGGTGATCTCCTGAGTGAGCCTCATGGGCCCCGGCGGCCCCTCTGAGGCCCCCGCCCCCGCGGGCGGGCGGCTGGCGATGCTGGCGGCGACATTCCTCGGCGCCGGCTACGCCCCGGTAGCCTCGGGCACCGTCGCGACCGCCGCGGCGATCCCCCTGCAGCTCGCCGTCGCGCTGCTGCCGCCTCCGGAATGGCGCGCCTGGGCCCAGGTCGTTTCCATCCTTGCCGCGGCCCTCGGGGGCGCCGTCGCGGCCGGGGTCGCCGAGAGACGTCTCGGGCACCACGACCCCTCGGAGGTGGTCATCGACGAGGTGGCCGGGTACCTGCTGACGATGTTCCTGGTCCCGCCCGGCGCTCTCACGGTGGCGTGCGGCTTCCTCTTGTTCAGGATATTCGACATCGTGAAGCCCTGGCCGGCGGGCCCCGCGGAGCGCCTGGGCGGCGGCTGGGGTATCATGGCCGACGATCTCGTCTGCGGCGCCTACGCCTGCGCCATCCTGCACGCCGGGATGAGGCTCCTCGCGTGAAGATCTTCCGCGACGTCCTTTCCATTGGTGCGATCCGTGCGCCCCACGTCGGGATCGGCAACTTCGACGGCGTCCACCTCGGTCACCAGCGGATCCTGAACGCCGTCATCGAAGGCGCCCGCTCCTCCGGCGGAACCGCCGTCGCGATGACCTTCGATCCTCATCCGCTGACGATCCTGCGGCCGGCGGGACGTCCCCCCCTCATCACCCCCTTGCAGGAGAAGATCCGCATCCTGGATCGGATGGGCATCGACGTGCTCCTGCTGGTCCCCTTCACCCGGGAGTTCTCCGCCCTCACCGGCGAACAGTTCGTGGAGGAGATCCTGGGGCGACGCGTGGGCGCGAAGCGGGCCTTCGTGGGCGCCAACTTCCACTTCGGGAGCGGGGGGCAGGGCGATTTCGAGTTGCTGAGGCGCGAGGGGAAACACTCCGGCATCGAGGTCGAGAAGGTGGAGGTGGTCTTCTTCGACAACCGCCCCGTCTCCTCCACGAGGATCCGGGAGAACATCCAGAGAGGCGGCGTGGAGAGGGCCGCCCTCATGCTCGGCCGGGAGTACGCGCTCGCAGGACGCGGCGTGCCCGGCAGGCACCGCGGGAAGGGCCTCGGCTTCTCCACCGCCAACCTCACCACCGAGAGCGAGCTGATCCCCAAGGACGGCGTGTACGTCACCCGCGCGGAGGTGGCGGGGAGGCTCCTCCCCAGCGTCACCAACATCGGCGACCGCCCCACGTTCGGCGAGGAAGAGCGCGTGATCGAGGCGCACATTCTGGATTACGAGGGGGGCCCCCTGTACGGGGAGACAGTCCGGCTCAACTTCTGCCTGCGGCTGCGCGACGAGCGCCGCTTCGAATCTCCCGACGCCTTGAAGGAACAGATCTCACGCGACGTGGCGGCCTCCCGCCGGTGGTTCGCCGAGCACCCCGCCGCGCCCTGATGCGCCGAGACCCGGCGGGCGGCGCTGTGGTAGCATCGCGCGCCGCCCCAGAAGCCCGCATCGCCGCGCACGGACATCCACGGAGGCATCCTTGGCCAGGACCGCCACGGGTTTCATCACCTTCGAGGGGATCGAGGGGTCGGGCAAAACCACCCAGGTCCGACTGCTGTCGGAACACCTCACGGCCAAGGGCGTCCAGCACGTCGTCACACGCGAGCCGGGTGGCACCGTGATCGGAGAGAAGGTCCGGGCGCTGCTTCTCGACCCGCAGAGCCGGGGCATCGTCCCAGTCTCGGAGCTGCTGCTCTATGGCGCGGCGCGAAGCCAGCACATCGAAGAGATCATCGAACCCGCCCTCGCCGACGGCAGGGTCGTCGTCTGCGACCGGTTCACCGACGCCACGGTGGCCTACCAAGGGTACGGCCGGCAGATCCCGCTCAACGTGATCCGCGTCGTCAACTCGCTGGCCTGCGCCGACATCAAACCCGATCTCACGATTCTCCTCGACCTCGACCCGGAGAAGGGCCTGCTGCGCGCCCGCGAGCGAAACCGGACCTCCGGGGCCACGGCCACCACGCGCTTCGACGACGAGGAGATCGCCTTCCACCGCCGTGTGCGCGACGGGTACCTCGAGATCGCCCGCGAGGAAACGTCCCGCGTGCGGGTCGTCTCCGCCGAGCCGCCTCCCGAGAAGGTGGCGAAGCAGATCCTCTCGGTGGTGAGCCGGCGCCTCGGCCTCGCCTGAGGCCTCCGCCGCCATGGCCTTCCGCGACATCCTCGGGCACGAGCGGGCCATCTCCTTCCTCCGGCGCGCCATCGCCGCCGGCCGCGCCGGCGCGTCGCTGGTCTTCCACGGCCGCGAGGGCGTGGGACGGCGCGCGACCGCGCTGGCCCTGGCGCAGGCCTTGAACTGCCCCGCCGATCCGGGGGAGGCGTGCGGCCGCTGCGGCGTGTGCTCCCGCATAGCCCGGGTGGAGAGGGGCCGGGTCGAGGAAGGAGAGCACAAGGGGGACGCCTGCGAGTACACCCATCACCCCGACGTGCGGATCGTGGTGCCGGGCAGAGAGGAGATCCGCATCGACGAGATCCGATCGGTGCGGCAGCAGGCGCAGCGCAAGCCCTTCGAGGGACACCGGAGCGTCTTCATCGTCGATCCGGCCGAACGGATGACCTCGGAGGCCGCGAACGCGCTCCTCAAGACGCTCGAGGAACCACCCCCGACGTCCTGCCTCGTGCTGATCGCTTCGGATCCCGCCGCGCTCCTCCCCACGGTGCGCTCGCGATGCCGCCTCGTCCCCTTCCACCCGCTCCCGGTCCCGCGGCTTGCCGCGCACCTGGAGCGCGCCCGCTCGCTGCCCGAAGCGGACGCGCGGCTCGTGGCGAAGCTCTCGGGAGGGCGTCCCGGCCGGGCGCTGGCCTTCGATCTCGAAGCCTTCCGCGCCGAGCGCGAGGCCCTGCTGGAGGTGATCGAGCGGCTGTGCGAGCGCCGCGACCGCGCCCACGTCCTCAAGGACGTCGAGGCCCTCGGAGGCCGCGGAGACGACGCCGGCATCGGGGCGGCGCTCGAGACGCTGGAGACGCTCCTGCGCGACGCCATGGTCCTGCACGAGGGAGGCCGCGTGGAGCACCTGGTGAACGCGGACGTCGAGGAGCGGCTCCGACCGATCGCGGCCGGCTTCGGCCGCCGCCTGCCGGGAGGGCTGGGCCGGATCGCCGAGGCGCGCCGGGACTTGGCCTGGAACGTGAACAAGACGCTCCTTCTCGAGGTGCTCCTTCTCGACCTCGCCGCGCCGCCGGCGGCCGCCGCACGGGCGTGACGGACAGCCCCGCGCCGGAAGGACCTCCGCCCGGGGGGGGCGCCCGCCCTCGCTCCGTCATCCTCCACTACTTCATCCGCTTCCGCGCGCGCTTCGCGATCGGCGTCGCGCTTCTGGCCCTCACCAACGTCCTGGCGCTGTGGATTCCGAAGCTCCTCAAGCACGCCGTCGACGCCATGCAGGCGGGCGCTGCGGCCTCCGAGATCGCCACCTTCGCGCTTGCCATCGCCCTCGCCGCCCTGCTTCAGGCCGTCATCCGCACCGCCTCGCGCCTCGCCATCCTGGGCGCCTCCCGCCTGATCGTGTACGACCTCCGGCGGCGCCTCTTCGCTCACCTGCAGCGACTTCCCCTGTCCTTCTTCCGCACGCGGTCCACGGGCGACATCGTCTCGCGCGCGGTGAACGACGTCGTGCTCGTGCGCTCGTTCTACGGTCCCGGCGTGATGAACCTGGTGAACACGGCCTTTGTCTACGCCGGGTCGGTGGCTCTGATGGCCTTCATGTCGCCGCGGCTCACTCTCTACGCCCTCGCCCCCTACCCTTTCTTCGCGCTGGCCGTGAACCTCCTCAGCCGGCGCGTCTTCGCCCGGAGCCTGGCCGTCCAGGAAGGGCTGGCCGCTCTCACCGGCAAGGCGCAGGAGAACATCACCGCGATGCCACTCATCAAGACGTACGTCCGGGAGGACGCGGAGGCCGCGGCGTTCGGCGCCCTCGGCGGGGAATACCTGCGGCGCAACCTCGAGATGACCCGCGCGCGCGGCGTGATGGTGCCTCTGATGGGGACGATGTCGCACCTGGGAACGATGGTCGTGATCGTGCTCGGAGGCGCGGCCGTGATCGAGGGGGAGATAACGCTGGGCGACTTCGTGGCCTTCAACGCCTACCTGGCCTTCCTCATGTGGCCCACGTTCGCCTTCGGCTGGATCTTGAACACGTTCCAGCGCGCGTTGGCCGCCTTCCGCCGCCTCGGTGAGATCCTCGGCGAGCCGGCCGAGGTCCGCGAACCCCCGGAGGCGGCCGGCCCGGATGGCGGCGCGGCGGAGCCGCCCTTCAAGGGAAGGATCGAGTTCCGGAACCTCACCTTCGTCCACTCCGGGGCGGCGGCCGGCGTCCGCCACCTCGATGGGATCGACGCCGCCATCGAGCCGGGCCAGGTGCTGGGGATCCTGGGCACCGTGGGCTCCGGGAAATCCACCCTGGCGGCCTTCCTGCCTCGCCTCATTGCGCCGCCCGACGGGACCGTCTTCATCGACGGCATGGACGTCAACCGGATCCCCCTTCCGCGCCTCAGGCGCCACATCGGCGTGGTGCCCCAAGAGTCCTTCCTCTTCTCGCGCAGCGTGCGCGACAACGTCGCCTACGCGCCGCGGGGCTTCGACGAGGCGGCGATCCTCGAGGCCGTGGAGGCCTCCCGCCTGTCCCGCGACGTCGCCTCCTTTCCGAAGGGGCTCGATACGGTGGTGGGCGAGAGGGGGTTCACGCTCTCGGGCGGCCAGCGGCAGCGTGCCGCGCTGGCCCGGGCTCTCATCACCTCACCTTCCATCCTGGTCCTCGACGATCCGCTCTCCAGCGTGGACGCGGAGGTCGAGCAGGAGATGCTCGCGAACCTCCGGGCGAAGGCGCGCGGCCGGACGGTCGTCCTCATCTCGAACCGCGTGGCCGCGCTGGCTTGGGCCGACCGCATCCTGGTCATGGACGGAGGCCGGATCGTGGAGCGGGGCAGCCACGCGGAGCTGCTGACTTCCGGGGGCCTCTACGCCGCCATCGCCCGGCGGCAGGCGTTCGAGTCGACCTTTTCGAAGATGTGAGACGGCGATGAGGAAGGCACTCCCGGCGACGAGCGGCTCTCACGAGGAAGAAGTCCTCGGGAGGGTCTACGACTCGAGGCTCGCCCGGCGGATCCTTCCCTACGTGCGGCCGCACCGGCGGCTGCTGGGCGGATCCTTCGCCTGCCTTCTCTTCGTCTCCGCGGCGCAGCTGGCGCAACCTTACATCCTCAAGCTCGCGATCGACGGCCCGATCTCAGGTGCCGACCCGGCAGGGCTCATCCCGCTGGCGATCCTCTATGCCGCCACCACGCTGGCTGAGTTCGCCTTCCGATTCGGCCAGATGGTCACCATGGAGCTGACCGGGCAAGGAGTGATCCTCGATCTGCGCAACGCCCTGTACCGCCACCTCCAGCGCCTGCCCGCGGCCTTCTTCGATAGGACCCCCGTGGGCCGGCTCGTGACACGTCTCACGGGAGACGTGGAAAACCTCTCGGAGGTCTTTTCCTCGGGCATCGTGACGCTCCTGGGCGACTCGGTGAAGCTGGTGGGTATCGTCGCGATACTCCTATACATGGACCTGAGACTCGCCGCGCTCACCCTGCTGGTCCTGCCGGCGCTGGCGGGGCTGGCCTTCTTCTTCCGCGTGAAGATCCGCGACGCCTTCCGCGCGGTACGCTCGCGCGTGGCGCGCCTCAACGCCTTCCTCCAGGAGCAGATCACGGGGATGCCGGTGGTGCACCTCTTCCAGCGGGAGCGCCTCAACGACGAGGAGTTCGACGAGGTGAACCGATCGCATCGTGACGCCGACCTCTCCTCCGTGGTGTGGGACTCGTTCTTCTCCGCCCTCATCGAGCTCATGGGATCGCTCACCGTGGCCGCCATCCTCTGGTACGGCGGCGTCCAGATCCTCTCGCGGGCCGTGACCTTCGGGACGCTCGTGGCGTTCATCGAGTACGTCCAGAAGTTCTTCGGGCCCATCCGCGAGCTGGGCGGGTACTACTCGGTGATGCAGTCCGCCATGGCCTCCTCGGAGAGGATCTTTGCGTTGCTGGACGAGCCTCCCGAGCCGGGAGGGGGAAGCCGGGAGCCGCCGCGGCCCGCCCGGGGCGCCATCGAGTTCCGCGGCGTGCGCTTCGCCTACGGCGGTGGGAAGGAGGTCCTCTCCGGGATCGATCTCAAGGTGGAACCCGGCGAGAAGGTGGCGCTGGTGGGGACCACGGGCGCGGGGAAGACGACCCTCGCGAGGCTCCTGCTGCGGCTGTACGCGCCGGAGGAGGGCGCCATCCTCATGGATGGGATCGACATCCGGGACGTCCCGCTCGCTTCCCTGCGGAGAGGCATCGGCGTGGTGCTCCAGGAACCGTTCCTCTTCGCGGGGAGCGTGGCGGCCAACATCTCCCTTGGCGATCCCAGAATCACGCGCGAGCGGGTCCAATCCGCGGCGCGCGCCGTGTCCGCCTCCCGCTTCATCGAGGCGCTGCCGCGGGGCTACGACGCGCAGTTGCAGGAAGCCGGAAGCAACCTGTCGCTGGG
Source organism: uncultured Acidobacteriota bacterium (assembly GCA_964400605.1). Classification (GTDB taxonomy): domain Bacteria; phylum Acidobacteriota; class Polarisedimenticolia; order JACPZX01; family JACPZX01; genus CAYNUH01. Next base: position 27,457 of record CAYNUH010000030.1, read on the forward strand.
CCAGAAGCAGCTCATCTGCTTCGCGCGCATCCTCGCCTTCGATCCGCCGGTGCTCGTCCTCGATGAAGCCACATCCTCCGTAGATACCATGACCGAAGGGATCGTGCAGGAGGCCCTCCGCTCCCTCACGAAGGGTCGCACCTGCCTGATCATCGCCCACCGCCTCTCCACCATTCGCGACAGCGACCGGATCGTCGTCCTGCACGGGGGCAAGGTCCGTGAACAGGGGCGGCATGAGGATCTGATCGCCCTCGGCGGCGTTTACGCTGCCTTCCACCGCCTGCAGACCACCCTCACGCCGAGGGGGATCTGACCTTCTTTCCGTCCCCGGCGAGCGGCGCCCAACCACCGGCCTCGGCGGCTCGGGCGCCCAGGTTTTCGGGCGTTCGCCCGTTCGCGTCGACAGCTCACGCGAGGGATTTCCACAGGATTCGCACAGGGTTTTCCCCACCATATCCTGTGGTCCCTCCACATGACAACTCCTATATCTTGTGATTTCCGGCGGATTTCCTCTTGACAGGATCCACAGGCCGGTGGTACCGTCGCTGTCAACGAACCGACCTCCGAAATAGGGTGCCCCGCCGCGCAGCAGAGCGAAACTCCCCGCGTGGCGCGGGTACTCGAAGGCTGGCCCGGCCATGCTCACGGCGAACGCGCTCCGCGTTCTGGAAAAGCGCTACCTCCGTCGCGACGACGACGGCGCGCCCGTGGAGACCCCGGAGGAGATGTTCTGGCGCGTCGCCTCGGCCGTGGCCGAGGCCGACGCGCTTCTCCCTTTCGAGGGACGCAGCGACCCTGCCTCCACGGCGCGGGAATTCCACAAGGTCCTCTCGTCGCTCGATTTCGTCCCCAACTCGCCCACCCTCATGAACGCGGGGCGGGACTTCCCGCAGCTCTCCGCGTGCTTCGTCCTTCCTGTCGAGGACTCGATGGAGGGGATCTTCGACGCGCTCAAGCACACGGCGGTCATCCACAAGACGGGCGGCGGCACGGGGTTCTCGTTCTCGAGGCTGCGGCCCAAGAACAGCCGAGTGCGAACCACCAGCGGGATCGCGTCGGGGCCCGTTTCGTTCATGAAGGTCTTCAACGCGGCCACCGAGGCGGTCAAGCAGGGGGGCGCCCGCCGCGGCGCCAACATGGGGATCCTCCGCGTGGACCACCCCGACATCCTGGAGTTCATCCGCTGCAAGCAGGTCCTCGCAGAGGTGACCAACTTCAACATCTCGGTGGCCGTGACGGACGCCTTCATGCAGGCCGTCCAGGAGGGAAGCGAGTACGAACTCGTCAACCCCCTCACCGGCCGGCCGGCCGGGCGTCTCGAGGCGCGTGCGGTCTTCGAGGAGATCGTGCAGGGAGCCTGGAGGTGCGGCGATCCGGGGGTCGTTTTCATCGACCGGATCAACCGGCACAACCCCACTCGGCACGTGGCGGAGATCGAGGCCACGAACCCCTGCGGCGAGCAGCCCCTGATGCCCAACGAGTCGTGCAACCTGGGATCCATCAACCTGGGCCACATGCTGCGAGAGGGAGGCGTGGACTGGGATCGTCTGGCGGCCGTCACCCGCACGGCCGTCCATTTCCTCGACAACGTCGTCGAGGTGAGCCGGTACCCCATTCCCGAGATCGAGCGCGTCACCCGGGAGAACCGCCGCATCGGCGTGGGTGTGATGGGCTGGGCCGACATGCTGCTTCAACGGGGCGTCCCGTACGACTCCCAGGAGGCCGTCGCCCTGGGCGAGCGCGTGATGGCGTTCGTGGACGCCGAGAGCAAGAAGGCCAGCGCCGACCTCGCGGCCGACCGCGGCGCCTTCCCCAACTGGCGCGGCAGCGTCTACGACCGGCCCGGAGGGATCATCCTCCGCAACGCCACGACGACCACCGTGGCCCCCACCGGCACGATCAGCATCATCGCCGGAGCCAGCAGCGGCATCGAGCCCCTGTTCGCCGTCTCGTATGCGCGCCGCAACGTCCTCGACGGCGACGAGCTCGTGGAAACGCATCCCCTCTTCGAACGGATCGCGCGCGATCGCGGCTTTCACTCCGAGGCGCTCATGCGCCGCGTGACCGAGCAGGGGAGCGTGCAGCACATCGACGGCGTGCCGCCGGACGTGAGACGGCTCTTCGTGACGGCGCACGACATCTCCCCCTACTGGCACGTGAGGATGCAGGCGGCGTTTCAGTCCCACGTGGACAACGGCGTCTCCAAGACCGTGAACTTCCCGGCTCACGCCACGCGCGACGACGTCCGGTCGGTCTTCCTGCTCGCGAATCAGCTGGGATGCAAGGGGGTCACGGTCTTCCGCGACGGCTGCCGGGACAGCCAGGTCCTGAGCGTGGGCGCGGCACCCGAGGCGAGGGCCGGCGCCCCCGAACCGGCGCCGTCCCTCATCACGAAGATCTCCCCCAGTGAGCAGGGCCCCTTCGACCTGTTCACTTCCATGGGCAAGTCGGGAGGCTGCGCCTCGGCTCAGTCGGAAGCCATCAGCCGTCTCATTTCCCTCGCCATGAGGGCCGGCGTGGAGATGGACTCGATCGTCAAGCACCTGCGCGGCATCCGTTGCCACCTGCCCGTCTACGACGGGGGGGCCCCGATCCTCTCCTGTCCCGACGCCATAGGCATCGCCATGCAGCATGCGCAGCGCCGCATGGCGCAGGAGCCCTCCGCCTTCGCGATCGCCGTGGCTCACGGAGGCGAAGGCAGACCGGCGCCCGCCTCGCTCGGTGCGGCCGCGGCGCGCGAACTGGGCCGGAGCGCCGATCACGACCCGGAGACCCCTCGGAGCGCCGTGGCGCGCTCCGCCCTGGCGCGCCCCGCCGGCGGACTGGGGTGCCCCGACTGCGGCGGCACCCTGGCGCGGGAGGGGGGCTGCGTCGCCTGTTATTGCTGCAGGTACACGCGATGCGACTGAGCCGGCACTCAACCGGGACGGGCGCCATACGCCTCTCCCGTTCAGCATTCCCGGGCCACGACCGAGCTGTTCCCCCCCACCCTCCAACCGCGGCTCACCACCGCGGCAAGAACCCCCCGAAAGCAGCAACGCGACCCCACCCTCACGATAACCTCTAACCCAACCCTCCCCGGTCGTGGCCCGGGAACGAACGGCCCCGCGGCGACCGGGACGCCGCTCCGCCCTCGGGTCATCCTTGCGCCGTCGACGCCGGGCACAAGGCGCCGCGCCCGGTGAGGAACTCGCGGTCAGGATCCGGGCCGTGGGACGTAGGTGAAGTAGTTCATGCCGACCCTCATCCCGTGGAGAAGCTCGGGGCCGAAGGCGATGGAAAGCGCCGCGCTGCCCACGGCGTGGGAGAGGGCCAGCGCCAGGAGGTTCGGCGAACGCCGGAACAGCACGGCCCAGACGTAGCCGGCCGCAAACGTGGCCGCCATCAATCGCGGGTTCGGCAGATGGCAGATCGCGAAGACCGCCGCGGTGGCGGCCGCGCGCTTCCCTTCCGTCGGGAGAGCTTCCATCAGCCTGCGGTGGACGAACCCTTGAAGCACCAGCTGCTGCAGGAACCCCCAGCCGACAAGCCACAACAGCCGCGTCACCACCGCTATCCAGTCGGGCCGGACCCTCCCGAACCCCATCCCGGCCGCGATGAGGAGCGCCGACAGGGGGATCGTGGCCGCCGCCGCGTCGCGCAGCGCCGGCCGCAGGTTATCGATCCTCACGCCTATCTCGCGCAGCCCCTCGCCGCGGCGGTGCGCCGAGTAGAGCGCGACGCCGAGCACCCCGCCGGCCACGAAGAGCACGCCTCCCGGAAAGAGCCCTCCCCAGATCCACACGTACGACTCCACGAGCGCCACGACAAGCGCGATCTCGATCGCGGCGCGCCGCCGCGCCGCCTTGGGCCCTTGGGGATCGCCGGACAAACCCGGCCCTTTCAGAGCGCGAACTCCATCCCTTCGCCGGCCACCCGGAAGCCTCGTTGGATGATTGCGCGGGAAGCGTCCGAGGAGCCGTCCAGCGCGGGGTTCGTGTGGTTGAGGTGGGTGAAGAGGATGAGGCAACGTCCCGAAGCCGCCTGCTCCGCCAGCAGTTCCATGGTCCTCGGGATCGTCGGATGCGGGATTTCCGCGAGGTCCCTCCCGGCAACTTCCTCGGCGCCGAAGAAGGTCCCGTCCAGGAGCGCCACGTCCACCTCGGAGACGACCGTCGCGATGGGACGCGTCCACTTCTCCCAGGCGTCCGTGTCCGGAACATAGAGCAGCCGGCGCGAGGGCCCGGTGAACAGGTACGCCACCGTGTCCGAGTCCTCATCCCGGTGCGGGACGGCGAGGACCTCGACGGTGAGGTCGGGGGCCAGGGAACGCCGGGTGCCGGGCTCGAGGGGATCGAGCCTCACGTGCCCCCACTCCACGAGTCGGCTCCAGGGCTTGTTGGCCCTCAGGAACGCGCACATCCGCGTGGTGGCCAGCACCGGCACCTGCGTGGCGCCCATCGCCTCGCGTCCGAGTTGGATCAGCCCCGCGTAGTGGCCGGTGTGGGCATGGGTGAGGAGGATGCCGTCCACGGGGCGGCCCGCGGCCGGCTCCACCCCGGCGGCCGCACGCAGGTCCTCGATCTGCGATCGCAGGTCGGGCGTGGCGTCCACGAGCAGGACCGGTCCCGATGGTGTCACGCTCACGCCCAGCGAGGCCACCCGGCGGGCGCGGGATGGATCGCGCCGCGCGGCCACGCAGCAGCTGCGCCGGCAGCCGAGGTGAGGGAGGCCGCCGTCCTGCGCGACGCCCAGCACGCGCGCCCGAACCCTCGGCCGCGCGGGCGGCTCGACGGCGCCTCCTCCCGGGAGCGCCGCCAGGCCGGCCCACGACGCCGCCCCCATGAGGAAGCCCCGGCGCGTGGACACCGTCAGAACTCCCGGATCTGGGCCAGGTAAGTGTGAAGGTTGCGGCGCGTCTCGCTCACGCTGTCGCCGCCGAATTTCTCCAGGAAGGCATCCGCGATCGTGAAGGCCACCATCGCCTCGCCGATGATTCCGGCCGCAGGCACGGCACACGTGTCGGTCCGCTCCACGACGGCGGCTGCCTCCTCCTTGGTGACCACGTTCACGGTGTGCAGCGGGCGCGGCAGGGTGGAAAGCGGCTTCATGTAGCCGGTGACGCGGATCTCCTCCCCGTTGCTCATGCCGCCCTCGATGCCGCCCGCCCGGTTCGTCCGCCGGTAGAAGCGCCGCATGTCCTCGTCGTAGTGGATCTCGTCGTGCACCGTGGATCCCCGACGCGAGGCGGCCGAGATCCCTTCCCCGACCTCCACCGCCTTCACCGCCTGGATCGACATGACCGCTCGCGCGAGGCGGGCCTCCAGCCGGGTGTCCCACTGCCTGCATGACCCCAGTCCCGGAGGCACGCCGCGGGCCACCACCTCGAAGGCGCCGCCCAGGGAGTCCTTCGCCTGCCGGGCGGCGTCGATCTCCGCCATCATGGCCGCCTCCAGGCCCAGCTCCACGCACCGCAGCGGGGAGTCCGGCGGGATCGCGGCGATTTCCTGCCAGGAGGCGCGCCTGTCGGAAGGCAGCGCCGCCTCGCCGACCATCACCACGTGGCTGAGGACCTCGATCCCCACCTCCGAGAGAAAGATCTTCGCGAGCGCTCCGGCCGCGACCCGCGAGGTCGTCTCCCGCGCGCTGGCGCGCTCGAGCACGTCGCGCACGTCGTGCAGATCGTGCTTGAGGGCGCCGGCGAGATCGGCGTGGCCCGGGCGCGGGTTGACGACGCGGCGGAGATCCGCATCCGACGTCCCGTCTGGCGGCGGTTCCGCCGACATCGCCACGGACCAGCTCGCGAAGTCGCGGTTCTCGATGAGGATGCTGATAGGACCGCCGGCCGTCCGGCCGTGCCGGACTCCGCCCGCCAGCCTCGCCGCGTCCTCCTCGATCTTCATGCGGCCGCCACGCCCGTAGCCGCCTTGCCGGCGCCGAAGCTCTCGCCCGATCCGCTTCGCGTCCACGGGGAGCCCGGCGGGCAGACCGTCCACGATCACGGTGAGGAGCGGACCGTGCGATTCACCCGCGGTGAGGAAGCGCAGACGCATCGCGGCCTACGACCCTCCGCCCGGGGAAGTCAACGACGGGCCCTGTCGTGCGGCACGGTGACGGCGGCGGAAGCGGTCGCCTCGTTGCCCGAGCCGTCCGTCGCGTGGTAGGTGATGGTGTAGGTCCGGCCCTCACCCGAGGCCGCGCGCTCGGAGCGGAGAGAGAAGGTGAAGTCGGCCGCCCTGATCTCCGCGTCCTGGATGTCGCCGACCGTGTGGCCGTCGCCCGCTCCCACCGCGTCGTCGGGCTCGTCGCTCTCGATCGAGACGAGCGCCACGGAAGGGACGCCGCAGAGGTCGGCCGCGGTCACGCGCGCCTCCACACCCGCCATCTCGTGGTCCGGCGGCCAGAGAAGTTCGGGCGTCACGACGACGGCGAGGTCGGGCGGGGCCGTGTCCTCGACCCGCGCCTCCACGTCGTCCGTGGCCGTCTTTCCCGATCGATCCGTGACCCGGAGCGTGATGGGGTGAAGGCCGAGAGACAGCATGAGGTCGAGCGTCGCTCCGGTCCCGAGCAGGATCGGCGACGGCGAAGAGAAGTCCTCAAACCACTCGAACAGCACGATGTCGTCGTTCGTCCCCGCAGAGGAGTCCGCGTCCGCGGAAGCCGTTCCGTCCAGCCTCACGGGCGCCCCCGCGGGCGACGTGCACTCGGAGAGGATGTCGGCGCCGGCCGCGGCCTGGGGCGGCGATCCCGGCCCCTTCATGACGGTGAAATGGTCGCGCTGCGCGCCCGAGGTGTCCAGGAAGGTGGCCCTCAACTCCAGTCCGTTCACGTCCAGGATCAGCGATCCGAGGACGTTGAGCGAGAGGTACATGACGGGATGGTTGAGGAGCCCTCCGCCCATCTGCCCGGAGCTCCCCGACACGACGTACACGGCCCCCTCGTGGGGCGCGGGCCCGATGGACGGCTTCTCGTAGGGGCCATCGCCTTCGGCACGCCCATCCCCGCCGTCCTTGATCATCGAAGCGAGAAGAGTGTTCGAAGTGCCGTAGTGGCCGTCGAGGAGGAAAGATCGCTCGTAAGAGTGGCTGTGCCCGGTCAGAACCAGATCCACGCCTCCCTCTTCCAGAACCGGCAGCACGTTATGCCGCATCTCGACCAGCTCCACCTCCCTGTCGGAGTCGTGCGATCCCTTGCTGTAAGGAGGATGATGCCAGAAGGCGATGACCCAGTCCTGCCTCGTGGCGGCCAGATCCTGCCGCAGCCAGGTGATCATCGCACCGGTGGCAGACCGGTCGGTTTCGTAAGAGTCCAGGCAGATGAAGTGGATGTTGGCATGATCGAACGAGTAGTAGGCCTCGGTGCCCGAGGGAATCCCGCCCGCCTCTCCGGCGGTGGGGAGCGTGAAGATATCGTAGTAGGGCCCCGACTGTGTTCTCGAGTCCGCCGAGATCCCGTCGTGGTTCCCCAGCGTGGGCCACAGCACGGACCGGGCCAGCGTCTTGGGGTACATGCCGAACACCGCCGCCTGATACTCAGCGTCGGTCCCCGAGAGGTAGGCGTTGTCGCCCAGCATGAGCCACAGGTCCGGCGGGGACTCTCCCGCGAAGGCCTCGTAGGCGTCGCGAACGGCTCGGGCGCGGGAATCGGCGGTGCCTGAATCCCCGAGTGCCCAGATGCGCGTGGGGACGGCCGTTCCCGGGGTAGGGGGCGTGACGAAGAAGTGATCGGCGTCGCCGCCGGCCAGGATCTCGGCGGACGTCCCGACGGCGTAGTAGTACGTGGTGGCGCTCTGCAACCCGGAGAGCGTGACGACGTGCTCCGTCGCCGGCGCCGGGTCGCCCGCGCCGGATGCGAGCGCGCCCGGGGCGGGCCCGAACCGCACGAGACTGTCCGTCGGGACGTCAGTCCGCCACCTGACGACCATGCTGGTCGGCGTGCCGCGCTGGAGGTACGGCCCGCGCCTCACGGCCCGGGGCAGGTTGATCGTCAGATACGGCACGAGGACGAGGTCGCTGGACGGCATGCCGGCGTTCCACACACCGACGGCCAGGACGTTTTCGCCGCCGTGAAGGGCGGGCAGGGCGGCGGCCGTCACGTCCACGAGTGAGCCGTAGTCTGGTGCCGCGCCGTTGCTGGATTCGTGAAGCGCCGCGCGGGTGTTCCAGGCGGGGGCCCCCGCCGGCATCTCGGGCGAGCGGTACACCTCCAGGCCGTTGATGAACGCGACGTACCCGTCGTCGTAGTCGGCCCCGAGAGAGACGTTTCGGACGGCGGACACTTCCGCGATGCTGAAGAGCGTCCGGGTGTAAACGGAGAAGGATCCTGCCGGCACCACGGTCAAGAGCAGATTCTGCGCCCCCGTGGCGGCCTCGTAGCCGACGCCGTACTCGCCGCTCAGCCAGGCGGAATCGTCGAAGGCCTCAGCGGCCCAGGCCAGCCCCAGCTGAGGATCGGCGGTGTTGGCCAGGTACGTCATGACGGATCCGAACTGCGAGAGGACGGTCCCGGGCGGGGAGGTCTCGGCGGACCCGTCCGTACCGGACGGTGTGGGCGCGGTGGGGCCGGCAGGCTCTTCCTGGGGCAGGTCCCTTTGCGCGTCCAGATGGCGGCGGCGTGCCTCGGCCGCCTCGAGGCTCCCCCTCCTCGTCTCGAGGTCGATGGCCAGGATCTGCAACGTCACCGGCTGCCCGAGCCGTTCGAGACCTTCATCCAGACCCTGGATCGCCTCATCGAGGTGCGAGGCACCCGCGGCGGTGAGAGCCTCGGCGCGTTCCAGATAGTGCTCGGGCCTGGGGAGATCCGCGCCCCGGTGAGAGTCGATGGCCGAGGTGAAGTCCCGGGAGGCCGCCACGGGCTCTCCGAGCTTCACGCGCGCCCTCGCGCGCGTCACCAGCGCCTCGACGTTGTCCGGGTGCCCGGCGAGAAAGCGATCCAGGTACCGCATCGACCGCCTCGGCCGGCCGGAGTCGAGCATCAAGGCCCCGATGCACAGATCCACGGCGGCGAGGCCGTGATCGAGCTTCCGGGCGCGGTGGTAGTCGGCCAGGGCCGCGCCCCACTCACGAAGGTGCCGGTGCAGCTCGCCGCGCCTCAGGTAGAGCGTCGCGTCCTTCGGATCCTTCGCGATCCGCCCGCCGAGATCCGCGATCTGCTCGTCCGGATCCGCATGGGCGGAGGCCGGCGGCGATCCTCCCGCGGCGACTGCCAGGCAAACGGCCGCGGTGGCGAGAAGGCGAGGACATCGTCGAGATGCTGTCACACGGGCTCCCCTCGGAGCGGCATCATATCCAAGGCGCGGCCGGGAGACCACGCGCCGCGGGCCCGATCCCCCGCCGGCGCAACAAGCCGCGGCGCCGCCGGCGTCCGCGGGACGGCCTCCTGCTAGAATGCGGCGCATGGTGATCCTGACCGCAGATCAGATGAGGCGGATCGACGAGAGGTCGGGGCGCGACCACGGCGTCCCGGCCGACCTCCTCATGGACAACGCCGGCCGCGAGATCGCCTCCTCGCTGCTGCGCCGCCACGCCGACCTCCCCTCGCGCCGCGTGCTGATCCTCTGCGGCCGGGGGAACAACGGCGGAGACGGTATCACGGCCGCAAGACACTTGAGGCGTCACGGCGTGGAGGCGCGCACCGTCCTGCTGGGCCGGGGAACCGACCTCAAGGGCGCGGCCGCCACGGCGATGGCGCGGGCGCGCTCCGAGGGGATCGCCGTCGAGGAGATCGCCGACGACGACGGCTGGGCGGCGGTGCGGAGGTGGCTGCCCGAAAACGATCTCATCGTGGACGCGCTTCTGGGCACAGGGAGCCGCGGAGCGGCCTCGGGGCGCCTCCGGGAGGCCATCGAGGCGATCAACGGGGCCGGCTGCGAGGTGGTCTCTGTGGACATCCCAAGCGGCCTGTCGGGCGGCGAGGCGAAGGTCCCGGGCCCGTGCGTGGAGGCGGACCGCACCATCGCTCTGGCGGGGCTCAAGATTGCACTCGTCTTCCCGCCCGCCGCGCGCTTCGCGGGGGAGGTTGAAGTGGTGGACATCGGCATCCCCGCGGCGGCCGTGGAGGCGGAGAGAGTCGACCTCCACTGGGTGGACGCCTCCCTGGCGGCGTCTCTCGTCCCTCCGCGCGATCCCTCGTCCCACAAGGGCCTCTACGGGCACGTCCTCATCGTGGCCGGATCGCGCGGCAAGAGCGGGGCGGCGGTCCTCATGGCCCGCGCCTGCCTGAGATCGGGAGCAGGGCTGGTCACGGTGGCCTCCCCTCAGTCGGCCCAGCCGCTCGTGGCGGCGGGCGTGCCCGAGGCGATGACCGAGCCGGTGGCCGAGACGCCGTCCGGAACTCTCGCTCCAGCGGCCGTGCCGCGGCTGCTCGATCTCCTGAGCGAGCGGGACGTGCTCGCGGCGGGGCCGGGGCTCGGCACCGATCCAGACGCGGCGGAGGCCTTGCGCGCGCTCCTCGACGGAGCCCGCAAGCCGATGGTCCTGGATGCCGACGCGCTCAACATCATGTCGGAAGGGAGCGCCCGCCGGAAACCGCCGGCTGCGCCCACCGTCCTTACCCCCCATCCCGGAGAGGCCGGCAGATTGTTGAGGACCTCCTCAGCGGAGATCCAATCCGATCGTCTCTCGGCCGCGAGGCGCCTCGCGCGGGAATCGCTCTGCACGGTGCTCCTGAAGGGACACCGCAGCCTCGCGGCCGATCCCTCCGGCCAGGTGCGCGTCAATCCCACCGGCAACGCGGGCATGGCCACCGGAGGCTCGGGAGACGTGCTGACGGGGATCGTCGCGGCGTGGCTGGCGCAGCGTCTCGATCCCTTCGACGCGGCCGCGCTTTCGGCCTACGTTCACGGGCTTGCCGGGGACATGGCCGCGCGCGAACTGGGTCCGATCTCCCTCACGGCGGGCGACATCGTGGAGTACCTCCCCCGGGCCTACTGCGCGCTCGCTCCCAGCCGGGGATCGAAGTGAATGTGCCCCTGGGAGAGCACGTTTCCACGACGGAGGCCGAGACCGTGGCGCTGGGCCGGCTCGTGGGCGCCGCCCTCGACGAGGGCGACTGGGTTCTCCTCTCGGGCCCCCTGGGCGCCGGCAAGACCGCCTTCGTGCGGGGGCTCGCCGAGGGGCTCGGCATCGACCCGCGCCTGATCCACTCCCCCACGTTCACCTTCGTCACGGAGCACCCAGGCAGCCGGCCCCTCGCCCACGTGGATCTCTACCGCATCGAGAACGTCCGCGAGCTCGAGGAGCTGGGCCTCGAGGAGTTCAGGGAGAGGAAGGTGGTCGTCGCGGTGGAGTGGGGCGAGCGCGTTCCGCCGGGCTTCAGGGAGGGTTCGATCCTCGTCCGGTTCGAGGTCGTCTCGGCGGAGGCGCGCCGCATCGTCATCTCGCGTGGGTGACCCACGCCGAGCCTACTCGACGCGGTAGTTGGGGGCTTCCTGCGTTATGACCACGTCGTGGACGTGGCTTTCCTTCAGGCTCGCCTGCGTGATCCGCATGAAGCGCGCCTTGGAATGCAGCGCGGCGATGTCGCGGGTACCGCAGTACCCCATGCCGGACCGCAGCCCTCCGACGAGCTGCCGCACCAGGGCCGACACGCTCCCCTTGTACGGCACGCGCCCCTCGATCCCCTCCGGCACCAGCTTCTCGTCCTCCACGTCACCCTGCGCGTAGCGGTCGCGGCTGCCCCGTCGCATCGCGCCGATGGAGCCCATCCCCCGGTACGCCTTGAAGGTGCGCCCCTGGAAGAGGATTGTCTCGCCGGGTGATTCCTCAGTCCCGGCCAGCAGCGACCCGATCATCACCGAGGCCGCGCCCGCGGCGATGGCCTTGGTGATGTCGCCGGAGTACTTGATGCCGCCGTCGGCGATGATGGGCACGCCTTTCTTTCGCGCCACCGCCGCGCAGGCGGCGATGGCCGTAATCTGCGGCACTCCCGCGCCGGTCACGATGCGCGTGGTGCAGATGGAGCCGGGACCCATTCCCACCTTGATGGCGTCCACGCCGTGATCGATGAGCGCGGTGGCCCCTTCCTCGGTGGCCACGTTGCCCGCCACGAGCTGTACGTCCGGGAACCGCCGGCGCAGCAGGTCGCAGGCGTCGAGCACCCCCTGCGTATGGCCGTGAGCCGTGTCGATCACCAGGACGTCCACGTGCGCCGCGATGAGGGCCGCGGCACGATCCGCCGCCTCCTCCCCAACGCCCAGGGCCGCGCCCACGCGCAGGCGGCCGAGGGAGTCCTTGCACGCCAGCGGGTAGCGGATCGCCTTCTGGATGTCCTTGACCGTGATGAGCCCCTTGAGCTTTCCGTGGTCGTCCACCACGGGGAGCTTCTCGATCCGGTGGCGGTGCAGGAGGGCCTTCGCCTCCTCGAGCGTCGTGCCCTGCGGCACGGTGACGAGGCCGTCCCGGGTCATGAGATCGGAGACCTTGAGGCTGCTGCGGGACTCGAAGCGCAGGTCCCTGTTGGTGAGGATTCCCACCAGCGTGCCGTCCGCCTTCGTGACGGGCACGCCGGCGATGCTGTACTTCTTCATCAAATCCATCGCTTCCTCGATCCGAGCCTCCGGCCGGACGGTGATCGGGTTCACGATCATCCCGCTCTCGGACCTCTTCACCTTGTCGACTTCCTCGGCCTGCGCTTCGATGGCGAGGTTCTTGTGGATGATCCCGATCCCGCCCTCCTGGGCCATGGCGATGGCGAGGGCGGACTCGGTCACCGTGTCCATGGCCGCCGAGACGACCGGGACGTTCAGCCGGATGCCGCGCGTGAGCTGCGTGGAGACGTCGGTCTTCGCGGGCAGCACGTCCGAGTAGGCCGGCAGCAGCAGGACGTCGTCGAAGGTGAGGCTCTCGGGGATCGGGCCGTCGAGCATCGGCGTCGCGTTCCTCCCTTCTTTCGGTAATCGGGCCTCAGGCCATCGACTTGCCGCAGCTCACGCAGAACCGCGCCCCGAACGGCGACACGGAGCCACACGCCCGGCAGATGAGCCCCGTCGTCTGGGAAGCGCCGCAGGCGGGGCAGAACTTCGCGCCGGACGGCAGGGGGGCGCTGCACGAATGGCAGACCTGGCTGGTCGCGGAGGCGGGACCCGCGGGGGCGCCTCCCTGGGGCGCGCCCCTCAAAGCCTGCGGGGCGGGCGCAGCCCCTCCGCCACCGGCGAGTGCGTCGCGCATCATGCCGGGGATGGCCATCCCGAGCCCGGCGCCGACCCCGAGGCCCATTCCCGCCGCCGCGGCGCCGCCCGCCTCGCCTCCGGCGCCCGCGGCCGCCGCGTCGCCCATGGCGCGGGCGGCCTTGAAACGCAGATACTGGTTCATGTCGCCCACGGCCGC
>CAYNUH010000031.1:0-17349 GCA_964400605.1 uncultured Acidobacteriota bacterium
CTGCGCGCACTGGTGCCGCAGTTGCCTCGACTCCTTCTCTTGTTGCCGTTCGTCGTAAGAGAGCTGTACTGACCCCGCTCTTGCTCATGGGGAATGGGAACCGGCGAGACCAGCACTGACTTCAGCAGCCGCCCAACATGGCGCTGCAGCTGCCTGCGGGCGGGTCCCGCTCGCGTAGGAGCCGAGGCCCCGCGGACGCGCGTCAGAGCGCGTATTCGGACAGGACAGGCTCTGGAAGCGCCCCCGAGGACCGCGCGGTCAGAGAACCCTGACGGCGGATTCCACGCGGGCGGCGAAGGCGGTTGGGGCCTCGCCGTCGGCCATCTCCAGGCGGCCGCCCCAGGCGACGCGGACTCGCCCACGGATGTCGCGGGGGAAGCGGCCGCCCACGGGCAGGACGTCGAAGGCGCCCTCGATGCGCGCCGGCACGACGGGGAGCCCGAGGTCACGGGCCAGCACGCCCACGCCGGGACGGAAGGCGTGGATCGCGCCGTCGCGGCTCAACTCCCCTTCGGGAAATACGAGGATCGACCAACCGTCACCCACCATGTCCCCGGCATACTCGAGCGCCACGCGGAAGGCGGCGCTTCGCGGGAAGGGGAACGTGTGCAGCAGGAGGCTCGTGAGCTTGTAGTGCCAGCCGAGGTGCAGGCGCGTGAGGAGGGCCCCCCGGCGCTTGAGGTAGGGCTCGAAGTACTCCGGCTGCATGGCCACGGCCACTCGCCGCCTCATGGATCGGGGCATCGAAGCGAGCAGGACCGGCACGTCGAAGTGGCTGGCGTGACTGGCCGCGATCAGCACGGGATCGGGGCCGCCCGGCGGACGCCCTTCCGGTCCCGGGATCCTGCCGCCAGCCCCGACCGCGTGCGGCGCCGGCCGGAGGGATCGCTCCAACTCTTCCCGCCCCGACACTTCCAACCTCACGAAGATCCTCAGCAGAGGGAAGGCGACCAGATCCTGGAGCAGGCTCCGGGCGAGGCGAGCCGGAGCCGAGCGCGCCCACCGGGGCATCGGCCACGGCTCCTCTGTGGGGGGAGAGGATCGGGCGCTCTCGATGAGGTCTTGCAGGCTGGCGTCCTCGTGGATGCGCGCCGGATCGATCTCGACCTGATAGCGCTCCTCGATCTCGGCGGCGAGTTCCGCGACGTCGATCGAGGAGAGCCCCAGCTCGGCGCCCAGTCGCTGATCGAGCCGCGCCTCCGGCCCAGCCAGAGTCCGAAGCCTCGCGAGCGGCCCTTCGGGCTGCGGCGCCGTCGCCGCCCCCGCGGGCCCCGCGCCCCGCGCCCCGGAATGGCCTTGCGCGGCCCGCTCCGCCGAACGCGCCCGCACGGCGGCGGCAACCTCCCGGCGGAGCACCTTCCCGGTGGCCGTCCTGGGAAAGTCGAGGTCGCTCCAGATCGTGAACCCTCGCACCCTCTGATGCGCCGCAAGCCGCTCGTTGGCGGCGGCCACCGCAGCGGCCACCGCCCGCGTCACGCGGCCGGCTGCATCTCCCGCTGGAGCGATCTCGGCCACCGCAGCGGCCACCCCCGTCACGACCCCTGCGGCCGCATCCATGCCGGCTCCGGAGGCGACCGGCGCCGGGATGATCGCCGCGTGGACTTCCTCGCCCCGCGCTCCGGCGACGGCGACGACGGCGCAGTCGGCGATGGAGGGGTGGCGCTTGAGAGCCTCCTCCACTTCGTCGGGGAAGACGTTCTGCCCCTCGCCCGTGACGATGACGTCCTTCTTGCGGCCGAGGAAGCGCAGCGACCCGTCCGGCTCGATCACGCCCACGTCTCCCGTGTGGAGCCATCCGCCCTCGAGCGCCGCCCGCGTCGCGCCGGGATCCTGGTAGTAGCCCGGGGTGACGTTGCCGCCCCGCACCAGGATTTCGCCGTCCTCCGCGATCCTCACCTCCTGGGCGCTTGTGGGGCGGCCGAGGAGGCCGACGCGCGGATCGAAGGGGTTGCTGACGGAGATGATCGGAGCCGTCTCGGTGAGGCCGTATCCCTGGATGACGAAGTAGCCCAGGTCCTTGAAGAAGCCCTCGATGCCGGGATCGAGCCGGGCCCCTCCCACGACGAACGCGCGCAGTCTCCAGCCGTGCTCGCGGATCAGTGGCCGCGAACGCCAGGCGCGGACCCACCAGCGCTTCGAGAGGGTTGCCCCGGACGGCGGCACGAACGTCGCCGCGAGATCGCGCAGCCCAGCGAGGTGCCTAGGCACGAGAATCATCACCCACGCCCTCTCGCGCCTCGCGAGATGGAGGAGCGCGCGCGGAGGGCGGGACGAGGCGAAGACGACGCGCGCCCCGAGGATCGACGGGATGAGCACTCCCAGCACCTGCCCGAAGAGGTGGCTGAGCGGCACGAGGTTGACGAACGTCAGGGGCGATAGAGGGCGCCACAGGCGGCGCCGGGCGAGGATCCCTCGCTCGATCCCCGAAAGCGCCGTGAGGAGGTTGCCGTGCGTGATCATGACGCCGCGCGGCGCCCCCGTCGTCCCCGACGTGAAGACGATTTCGGCGAGATCGGAAGAGCCGGGGTCAGCGATCGGCTCGAGATCCGAGGCCACCCCCCGCGGAAGGCTCGATACGTCGATGGCCCTCACGTCGGACGGACGCCCCCGCCCGGCAGCGTCGTGCAGGATCGCCTTGGCGTCCGCGCTTCGCGCGACGCTTCGCACGAAGGCGTCGAGCGAAGAAGGCTCCAGGGGAACCGCGACGGCGCCCACGGCCAATGAAGCCGCGAAGGACGCGACCCACTCGGGGCCGTCCTGGAGCATCAAGACAACCCGGTCGCCGGGCCTGACCCCCTCGGCCCTCAGCCTCGCGGCGGCGGCGCCGGCCAGGTCGAGGGTCTCCGAGAAGGTGCGGGCGATACTCCGGTAGGGGCGCACGGCCGACCGGTCGCGCTCGAAGCCTCCCCTGGCCCCGTGCTCCCCCATCGTCCGGAGGAACGACTGAAGGTTCCTCCGCTCGGGCGGTTCGCTCATCTCATGCTCGGCTCGTGGGCCGTCTCGGTGAGGCGGGACGGGGGGCTCGAGTTTACCAGAGCGCGCGTGCTTGCCCCCTGACGACCGCCTTCCGCACCGTGAACCTCGAGTCTCGGAGGCGGGTGCCAGCCGCTGATGATCTGGCCTTCCCATCGCCGGGCCTTCCAGGGCGGGAACAACGCCGACCGGCCCGTGGTTACGGGCCCTCGAAGCCCGCGGACCTCGCGCCGGCCGGGGCTGGCGTGGACTTTCCCGCTCGGCTATGGTGGGGGCCACCGGGTCGGATGTGCCACAGCGGGCACGGGCCCCTGAACCCAACTTCCAAGGAGGATGATCGCATGCTTCGAGATGTCCTGCGCAGCAAGGGATTCTGGGCGCTCGTTCTTCCACTGGCGCTCTGCGGCGCCGCCTTCGCGGGGGGGGCGGACTGTCACGGCAAGGGTACAGTCGTCAGCGCCGGCTCCGATAACGGCGCTCATTGCAACCTGGCCAAGAACGTCAAGAAGGAAGCCAGGATGACCGACGACGGCGCCATCGTCACCCTCAAGGGGAAGAACGAGGACGCGGTCGGCCACATCAAGGCTCATCTTGGCGCCCACGAAAAGGGCGAGAGCTGCCCCGACTGCCCTCTCTCGCTGGAAGGCGTGACCACGAGGGTCGAGCTGACGGATGACGGCGGGACGATCACCATCAGCGGTTCCACGCCCGAGACCATCAAGGCCGTTCAGGAGTGGGCGAACAGGCCCGCGGGCGCCTGCTGCGCGAAGGGCGAGCACGGCAAGAAGGCCTGACTTTTCCATCCGCGAGTGAAGAGGGCCTCCGGCACTCGCCGGGGGCCTTTTCTTTTCCGCGCATCGGGCCAGGTCCTGCCGGCCGCGGGGCCCGCCGCCCCGGCCGGCGCCGCCCGGAGATGGGTGGGCCGGCTCAGTATCCCTGGGCCGCGGCGGCCGCTGCCGGGAGAGGCGACTGGTAGATCGCCCGCCCCACGAAGAACGGCCCCATCTTCTGCATGAACTCCGCCGTCTGACGCGTCCCGCGCATGTCCTTGATGAGCTTCGAGAGAGGGTGAAGCTTCGGGCCGACGAGCCCCAGGACGAACTCGTTGTCGTCGCGGTCCAATCCGTGGCATTCGAGCCGGATGTCGAAGGCGTGTCCGGCCTCGCCGTACGAGCGGCCGATCATGGCGTGCTCGGCCAGGATCCTCCCCTGCTCCGCCCGCGCCAGCCGATTGAAGGGTCCCACCCGGCGCAGCGGATACCAGATCGCCCATACGCTTGCGGGATCCAGCGCGCGGCGCCTCACGTGCCGCAGGAGCCAGTCCTCGAGCTCCTTTTCCCTGCCGGTTGCATACGTGCGGCCGAACATCGTGAAATCGGGGAGGGGTGTGAATGTGGTGAAGGGCGGCTTCGCAAGGAGACGGCGCGCATCGCCGGCGAACATCTCGGGCGATTCCGCCATCACCAGCACCCCGACGCCGCGAGGGTCGTTGACGTTGGCGTAGACGACCGCCTCCGCCTCGCTCGCGCGGATCGCCTCCACCGCCGGCGCCGTGTCGAGGCAACCCGTGAACACCTGGAGCTGGCAGAAGAGCCGCGCGTCGAGCGCCTGCGGCGCTCCGTCCCTGGGAGCCCCTCTCTCGGCCATGTCCGGCGTGAACCGTTCGGAAGCGCCTCCCGCCGGCGGCGCGCTCGCCGCCTCGCTTCTCTGCGTCAAGGGGTTCCTCCTTCCGGCGCGATTCTAGCCCAGCACTCCCGGGTCCGCCCGGAGAGTCGGCGCCGATAGGCCATTGTTCGCCGCGGCCCGGCGCGTGGAACCTTCGACCCCGTGGACGCGCTCGAAGAGCGCGTCCGTTCCATTGATGGAATGGTTCCCTCCCAAGACTCGAGCGGCATCATGGTCCTGGAGTCGGAGCACCCCGAACCGCTCTCTTGGAGGGGGCCGGACGGAGCCTACCACCATCTCGGTCGACCTGGCGAAGTCCTTCTTCTCTACGGGTGGTTTTCCTCTGCCGGCTTCTTCTCCGTCTCGTCGTTCTTCTTCTTTTTCTTATCGCCGGCGCCGCTCTTCTTGCCCTTGCTCTGCTTGGCCTGCTCGCGGCCCGGCTCGCCGCCGGCCATCGTGGCCTCCTGAGGCGGAGGGAGCGCTTGTGGTGGGCCGGCCTTTGGCTGCTCGGGCTCCCTGCCGGGAGCGGCCGCTTCGTTTTCGCCAGGCTTCGAGGTGCCATAACGATGGCCACGTCCCGGAGGCGCCGCGGGCTCGGCGGGCTTCGCAGAGCCGCCGTGGTCTCCGCTCGCCGGGGGCTTCGGGGGCTCGGCGGCTCCCTGTCCCCTCTGCCAATGAGGCACCGGACCCCGGGGTACCTCGCCAGGCCGGCCCACGGACTTTTCCGGCGCCGGCGGGAGGTTGCGCTCCACGGGACGCGGGGAGCGTCCACGCTCCGCTTCACGCCCCCCTCCCCGGCGGGCCATCGGCTTGGCCGGCCGCTCCGGAGAGAGTGCGGAGACCGCGTTCACGCCCTTGGGCACCCTAGCGCCTCTGTGGTACGGCTTCCCGACGTCACCATCGAAATCAACGGGCCTCGATACGGGCCGTCCCGACGTGCGGATCAGCTCCACCTTCTCCTTGAACGGCATGGGCCGCGGCGGCGGAACGAGCCGCGCGACCAGAGGGCGCCGGTACGCCTTTCGGACCGGAACGGCGCCCGGATGGAGACGACGCGCGGGATAGGCGTGCAGGCTCTGAGGAGTCGGAGCGATCCCCCTCGGCGAGCATCCCATCACCGGCGCGCGGGAGACCGCCATCCGGGAGACCTTCACACGGCTCCCGCCGCCGACCACGAAGTTGTTCACGTTGACGACGGTCACCGCGTTGACGACGGTCACGTTCGTGTACCTGACGACTCTGGTCGGGGTCGGCTGCCAGGGATAGGTGTAGGTCTCCGCGGGCGCGAGAGGAACCCAGCCGACCGCGGATCCGCCTCCCACGGAAACGCCGATGTTCCAGTTCGAGCCGCCGATGAACGCGACGAGCGCCGGCGCGTAGACGGGCTCCGGCATGATCACGCCGCGTGCGACGACGAACCCTTGCGGCGGCGGAGGCACCCACGCCCAGGTCCCGCCGAAGGAGACCCAGCGACCATAATGATACGGGGCCCATCCCCAGTCCTCGTAGGAGACCCAGGTCCAGCCGTACGGGTCCTGCCAGATCCAGCGACCGTTCTGGTAGGGCGCCCACTCCGGACCCACTCCGGCCGGGACCCAGACCCGTCCGTAGATTGGATGAGGGCGCCAGGCTCCGTGGGCGTCGAGGTCCTCGTGACCTTCGACCTCCGGGTGAACGTAACGGGCGCTCTCGGCGTGCTCGAACCGCTGGTCCCGCGTGCGTACCCAGTCGTCGAAGCTCCCGGCCGGCCGCGGACCGAGGTACTCGTAGGTGGGCGGATCCGAGCCTTCGAGCGCGAGCGATTCGTGAGGACCCACGTCGAGCTGCTCACCGTTCAGCACGACCGACATGCCGCCATCGACGACTTCGTACGTCGCGCCACGATCGTCAACCGAGATACGGTAGAGGCCGGGAGCGCTGATCGTCGCGGTGGCGAACGCCGTATCCACTTCGAAGACCGCGTCCCGCGGCACGGAGCGGACGCGAACGCTGAGGCGACCCGACTCCAACCCGAGCTGCGTGACGTCCGCCGTCAGGCTGACGAGATCGAGCTGGGTGCCGTCGCTCAGGCGCGCGAAGCCGCCGCGGCTGAGGCTCACCTCCGCCCGCGCGTCCCCGGAGGTGTAGAGTGAATCGCCGGTCATCAGCGGCGTGTTGACGCCGAGCGCGCTCCAATCCTCGGCGTCGCCCCGCTGATAGGAGGCGTCGCCCCCGACGAAGCTGGCGCGCACGATCCTCTCGGGCGGGGGCTCCGCGCCGAGGGACCGATCAACCGCGAACGCGGCGGGCAGAAGCAGCAGCATTCCCAGAGCACGTTTCATCCTGAACCTCCTCTAAACCCGCACGGCTCATGAACGCGGACGCGCGTTCGGTTCAGCGCGGCGGATGCGGTTGCGGAAGTCGGCATCGTCGTCGATCAGGGGTCCGACCGGGCGGATCCCTGTCCCGTCTCCAACCATCCTTCCCGGCTTCCGAGTTTGAGCAGCCAGATCAATATGGTTCGATCCCGCGTGCTCGCAAACCCTCGATTCCCGGCTTCCCGCGGGATCAATTCCTCTGGATAATGGCGTGAGGATCCGCCATGATAGGGGCATCGCGAAACCCCGTTCGGCCCCCCGGGGCGGCCCTGCCGGGGCAAAGCTCCCGGGATGACACTCCACGAGGCGGCACTTCCGGGGTGACCCCGACCCACTAAGGAGAGATCTTCATGTCGCTGGCGACGAACCTGGGTTTCCCCCGCATCGGGCCGAAGCGGGAGCTGAAGAAAGCGCTCGAGGACCACTGGTCCGGCAAGCTTGGCGAAGCGGACCTCCTGGCCGCCGGCGCCGCCATCCGGCGGGGGAGCTGGCGGCTGCAGAAGGACCTCGGCCTCGACCACATCCCCTCCAACGACTTCTCCTTCTATGACCACGTCCTCGACGCGGCCGTGATGGTGGGCGCCGTCCCCGAGCGCTACGGCTGGAAGGGCGGGCAGGTCGATCTGCGCGCCTACTTCGCCATGGCCCGCGGGCTTCAGGAGAGCGGCGCCTCCGGCGCCCACCTCGACGTCCCGGCCATGGAGATGACGAAGTGGTTCGACACCAACTACCACTACATCGTCCCGGAGTTCGACTCCGGCCAGCGGTTCACCCTCGGCTCCACGAAGCCGATCGACGAGTTCCGGGAGGCGAAGGGGATGGGGATCCAGACGCGTCCTGTCCTATTGGGCCCCGTCTCCCTCCTGCTTCTGGGGAAGGGGCGCGACGCGGCGGTGAAGCCCCTCTCGCTCCTCCCGGCTCTCCTGGCGGTTTACGAAGAGGTCCTCAAACGCCTCAAGGAGGCAGGGGCCGACTGGGTGCAGATGGACGAGCCCTGCCTCGCGCTGGATCTGGACGCCGATGCGCGCGCGGCCTTCACGTCGGCCTACTCGCGGCTCGCTGGCGAAGCCTCCGGGCTGAAGATCCTGGTGGCGACGTACTTCGAGGGGCTCAGGGAAAACCTGCCCACGGCGCTGAGGCTCCCCGTGGCGGCCCTGCACCTGGATCTGGTCCGCGCGCCGGATCAGATCGACCGGGCGCTGGCGGAGATCGCACGGACGCTCTCGCTCTCGCTGGGCGTGATCGACGGGCGCAACATCTGGAGAAGCGATCTCGACCGCGCCCTGGCCGTGGTGGAGCGCGCGGTGAAGGCCCTCGGGCCGGAACGCGTCCTCGTCGCCCCGTCATGCTCGCTGATTCACTCGCCGGTGGACCTGGAGCTCGAGACCGGCCTCGACGCGGAGCTGCGGGGGTGGCTCGCCTTTGCCAAGCAGAAGGTCCACGAGGTCGCGCTCCTTGCGCGGGCCGCGCGCGAGGGGCGCGACGCCGTGAAGGACGATCTCGCCGCGAGCCGGCGGGCGATGGAGCGCCGCCGGACCTCCACGCGCATCCACGACGGGGCCGTGAAGAAACGCTCGGCCTCCGTCATCGAGAGCATGGTGCGCCGCCGCAGCCCCTACGGCTCCCGACGCCGCGTCCAGGAGGAGCGGCTGGGGCTGCCGCCGTTCCCGACGACCACCATCGGGTCCTTTCCTCAAACCGGCGAGGTGCGCGCCGCCCGCGCCGAGTTCAAGGCGGGCAAGCGGAGCCAGGCCGACTACGAGAGCTTCCTCCGGGCGGAGACGGAGAGGACCATCCGCTTCCAGGAGGAGGTGGGGCTCGACGTCCTGGTGCACGGCGAGTTCGAGCGCAACGACATGGTGGAGTACTTCGGCGAGCAGCTCTCCGGCTTCGCGTTCACGAAGAACGGCTGGGTGCAGAGCTACGGCTCACGCTACGTGAAGCCTCCCATCATCTACGGCGACGTGGCGAGGCCCCGGGCCATGACCGTCGAGTGGTCGCGCTACGCCCAGTCGCTCACCCGCAAGCCGGTGAAGGGGATGCTCACGGGCCCCGTCACGATCCTCCAGTGGTCCTTCGTGCGCGACGACCAGCCGCGCTCGGAGACGTGCCGCCAGCTCGCGCTCGCCATCCGCGACGAGGTGGGCGACCTCGAGGCGGCCGGGATTCGCGTCATCCAGATCGACGAGCCCGCCATGCGGGAGGGGCTGCCTCTGCGCCGGGAGGATTGGAAGGCCTATCTGTCGTGGGCCGTGGACGCGTTCCGCCTCGCCTCTTCCGGGGTTCGCGACGACACGCAGATTCACACGCACATGTGCTACGCCCAGTTCAACGACATCATCGAAGCGGTGGGGGCGATGGATGCGGACGTGATCTCCATGGAGACGTCACGCTCCCGCATGGAGCTGCTGTCGGCCTTCAGGCGCTACCGCTACCCGAACGAGATCGGACCCGGCGTGTACGACATCCACTCGCCCCGGGTGCCGGCCCGCGAGGAGATGGAGACGCTCCTGCGCAAGGCGCTGGAGGTGCTGTCGCCTTCGCAGCTCTGGGTCAACCCCGACTGCGGGCTGAAGACGCGCCGCTGGGAGGAGGTGCGCCCGGCCCTCGCCTCGATGGTGGAGGCGGCCCGGTCGCTCCGGGCGGCGGCGGTGAAGCGAGCCTGAGCGGGCCCGATCAGGTTCGAGGGCGTCCTGCCCCGTTCAAGAGCAAAGTGCGATTCAGTGCGGGTGATGGGCCCCCGCGGAGCCTGCCACGGGGAGGCGCCAGCCGGCGGGCTTGGGCGGAGGGGCCGGGGGTGCTCCCGCGTCGAGTGCGCGGAGCTTGTCGTACGTGTAGATCCCCGTGTTGTGGCCGTCCGACCACGAGAACTGGAGCGCGTAGCGGCCAACCGTGCGGACGTCCAGCGGACGGACGTCCATGGGGACGCGGGTGGAATCGATCCGCGGCTGTCCCGTGTCCTCATCCACGCACAGCGCGCACGGGCACTCGAGCCTGAGGTCGCGAAAGACGTAGCGGCTCTCGTGGCCGTCGCTCCAGCGGATCTCCACGGCGCGATCGCCCACGCGCACGTCGGAGGGGTGGGTTCGCACCGAGGCCGTCTGCTCGTTGACGATGCTGACCTCCTGCGCGAGCCTCCCCGCGATCGCCATGAAGGCCCGCGCCGAGGGCGCCTGGGCGGCGAGGGTGTCGTCGGCCACCACGGGGCGGCCCGCGTCGCCCGCGGCCGCGATGGCGGCGTCGAGCGGGACCTCCCCGAGGAACGGGTAGCCGTAGTCGGAGGCGGCCTTCCTGCCGCCCCCTCGGCGGAACACTTCCGTGGTCTGACCGCAGTGCGCGCAGACGAACGTGCTCATGTTCTCGACGATTCCCAGGATGGGCACGTGCACCTGTTCGAACATGCGCACTCCCCGCATGGTGACGCCCACGGCGACGTCCTGGGGTGTGGTGACGATGACCGCGCCCACGAGGGGCGCCGACTGGGTGAGCGTGAGCTGCACGTCGCCGGTGCCCGGCGGGAGATCGATGAGGAGGTAGTCGAGATCGCCCCAGTCCACCTGGCCGAGGAACTGCTGGATCAGCTTCGTGGCCATGGGGCCGCGCCAGATCACGGGCGTGTCGCGCCCCGTGAACAGCCCCATGGAGATGAACTTGATCCCATGTCTCTCGACCGGCTTGATGAGGTTCCCCTCCTGCCCGCCGGTGTCCGGGCGTTCCACGGATCCCAGCATCGCCGGCACGGAGGGCCCGTAGACGTCGGCGTCCATGAGGCCGACCTTCGCGCCCGTGCGCGCCAGGGCCAGCGCGAGATTCGTCGCCACGGTGGACTTGCCCACCCCGCCCTTGCCGCTCGCCACGGCCACCGCGTTGCGCACCAGCCGCATCCCCCCCTCGGTGGGAGAGACGGCGGCCTTGCGCACCTGCGCGGTCATGCGGACCTCCACCTCCCGCACACCCGCGAGCGCCTTCAGGATTGCGGTGGCCTCCTCCCGCATGCGCTCCTTCACGGGGCACGCGGGCGTGGTCAGCTCGATGTCGAGGGAGACGTGTCCGTCCTTGACGCTCAGATTCTTCACGAAGCCGAGCGCGACGATGTCCTTGTGGAGGTCCGGGTCCTGGATGGCTCGGAGGGCTGCGAGGATTTCCTCCTCGCGGACGGCCTCCTGGCTCTGGCTGCTCATGGTTTGTCTCCGGTACGCGGGCTGACCGAGGGCGGCAACCCGTCACAGATACTAGACAAGTTTGGTCCGCATTCGGATACTAGCCACCGACCCCCGCTCCGTCAACCCGCGCGGCTGCTTCTCAGCGGTTTCGGAGCTGCTCCTCCGAATCTCTCGACACTCCAGCGGGGGGTGGCAGAATGCTCGACACGGGCCGCGCTCCGAGTGGGGCCGCGGGCTGACTACGGCAGCGCTTGCAGTGGTGCCGCGGACGGGTCTGCGCTTCGGGGACGGCTCCACCGACTCGCCCCCTGCCACTCTGACGGCGATGCCGGGAGGTATCCGATGCGCGCAGTGGTGACAGGAGCGACCGGATTCATAGGCCGGGCTCTCGTGAAGCGGCTCGAGCGGCCGGTGGTGCTCAGCCGCGACCCCGACCGGGCGAAGCACGCGCTGGGAGATGCAGACTGCTACCGCTGGGAGCCGGAGTCCGGGCCGCCGCCGGCTGAAGCCTTCCGCGGCGTGGAAGCCGTCTTCCATCTGGCCGGCGAGCCGGTCGCGGCCGGCCGCTGGAACGCCGCGCGGAAGCAAAGGATCCGCGACAGCCGTGTCCTGGGGACGCGGCACCTCGCGGCCGCCATCGGCGCTCTGGCGGCGCGGCCGCGCGTGCTTGTCTCCGCCTCCGCGGTCGGCTACTACGGCGACCGCGGCGATGAAGTTCTCGAGGAGGGATCTTCACCGGGCACCGACTTCCTTGCGGAGATCTGCCGCGCGTGGGAGGCCGAATCCGCCGCCGCGGCCGCGCACGGTGTGAGGGTCGTGAACCCGCGGATCGGTATCGTCCTTGGCCGCGGCGGCGGCGCGCTCGCCCGGATGCTCCTTCCCTTCAGGCTGGGCGCCGGGGGAAGGCTCGGCAGCGGGCGGCAGTGGATGCCCTGGATCCACATCGACGACCTCGTGGGGCTGATTCTCCACGCGGCCGAGCGGGACGCGGTCTCGGGGCCCATGAACGCCGTGGCGCCCGCGCCCGTGACCAACCTCGAGTTCACGAAGACGCTCGGCTCCGTCCTGCACCGTCCCACGATCGCCCCGATGCCCTCGGCCGTGCTCCGCATCCTGGTCGGCGAGATGGCCGAGGTGATCCTCTCGTCGCAGCGCGTGATGCCGCGCGTGGCCGAGAGGACCGGCCACCGCTTCCGTTACCCGTCCCTCGCCGAGGCTCTCCGGGCCAGCGTCTGAAGAGGCCGCCGCGCGCGTGCCGCTACGAGGCTCTCCCCGCCGAGAAGGCCGAGCCCCAGCGTGTTTTGGGACCGGTTGACGCGAGCCGGCCGCCGGGTGGAAGATCGCGCCGCACATCCAAGCTCAATCATGAAGCCCCCTCGCGCGCCGAGAGCGGCCGCCCCAGGGGGTTCGTCGGCGAGTCCGGGAAGGAGTGGCGCGTCATGAGCGAACTGTACCGTGTCCCCAAGCGCGAGGTGGCCGCGGAGGTGATCCTGCTGGGCCAGGCCGCGGCCCAGGTGAAACTCTTCCTCTCGGAGCGCGCCGAGACCCATCTGGGGGCCGAGCGGCCGAGCGACCTGTTCAGCGGGGCGGGCGCTTTCATCCCTGCCGTCGATCCGGCGGGAGGGCCGGTGCTCCTGCAGCGTGACGCGGTGATGGTGGTTTCGGTCTCCGCCGAGGAGGAGTTCGGGGGAGACGGGCAGCGCGCCGAGGACCTGGCGGCCGATCAGGCCACGAAGATCGAGGTCGAGGTGGTGCTCCAGGACGGGAACAAGGCCCGGGGCACCCTCACGTACATCCGCCCCGATGGGCAGCGCCGGCTCCAGGATTTCCTGAACCAGAGCGATCCGTTCCTGGCGCTCCGGGAGGCCGGCAAGGCCCGCCTCATCAACAAGCGCCGCATCGCCAAGATTTCGGCTGTCAAGCCGGCCTGAAAGGCCCGCCTCGGTGCCTAACATCGACAAGTTCATCCAGGCCGTCCACCAATTCAAGGCCGACCGGCTGATCCTCGCTTCGGGGCAGAAGGTGACCCTCGCCATCGGCCAGGAGAGACGCTCCTCCAGCGCCCAGGCGGCGACGCTCCAGCAGGTGCAGGACCTCATTCAGGAGATCGTCCCGACCGATCGCGCATCCATCCTCACGGAGGACGGCGAGCACGAGTTCCCGTACGTTTCGGCCTCCGGTCCGGTGCTGGTCAAGGTGATCCGGCGTGACGGCCGGCTTCAGGTGGAAGTGGAACCTCTCCGGGGCGGCGCCGGCGAGGGGAGTCGCGCAGGCGCCGCGCTCCCCGTCCCTGCCTCTGCGGCTGCGGCGTCGCCGCCCGGCGCACCCGCGACGGCGATCCAGGCGCTATTCCAGAAGATGGTGCGCGAGAAGTGCTCCGACCTGCACCT
This sequence comes from uncultured Acidobacteriota bacterium, assembly GCA_964400605.1. Lineage (GTDB taxonomy): Bacteria > Acidobacteriota > Polarisedimenticolia > JACPZX01 > JACPZX01 > CAYNUH01. Next base: position 13,549 of record CAYNUH010000031.1, read on the forward strand.
CTCCGCCGGAAACCCTCCTCTCTTCCGCAAGGACGGCGAGATCGTCCTTCTCGGCGAAGCCGCGGCGCTGAGCGCCGATCAGGTGAGGGAGATCCTCTTCTCCATCGCGCCTGAGGCCAACCGTTCCCAGTTCGAGGAGGTCCACGACACCGACTTCTCCTACGAGATGCCCGGGGTGGCACGGCTCCGCTGCAACCTGTTCAGGGACCGGCTTGGCCCCGGCGGAGTCTTCCGGGTCATCCCGACGAAGATCCCCACCGTCGAGGATCTGGGGCTTCCGAGGGTTGTCGTCGATCTCTGCGATCTGAACAAGGGGCTGGTGCTGGTGACGGGTCCCACGGGATCGGGCAAGTCCACGACGCTCGCCGCGATGATCGATCACATCAACCGCACGCGCTCGGCGCACATCATCACGATCGAGGACCCCATCGAGTTCGTGCACCAGAAGAAGAAGAGCCTGATCAACCAGCGGGAGATCGGCGTCCACACCATGGGGTTCAAGAACGCCCTGCGCGCCGCGCTGCGCGAGGACCCCGACATCGTCCTCGTCGGGGAGATGCGCGACCTCGAGACGGTGGCCATCGCCATCGAGACCGCCGAGACGGGCCACCTCGTCTTCGGCACCCTCCACACGAACACGGCGCCCTCAACCGTGGACCGGATCGTGGACCAGTTCCCCGCAGACCGGCAGAGCCAGGTGCGGATCATGCTCTCCGAGTCCCTCAAGGGCGTCATCACGCAGACACTCCTCAGGAAGAAGGGCGGCGGCCGTATCGCCGCCCTGGAGATCCTCCTGGTGAACTCGGCCGTGAGCAACCTCATCCGCGAGGGGAAGACCTTCCAGATTCTCTCGGTCATGCAGACCGGGAAGGGATCCGGGATGACCACTCTCAGCGACGCCCTCCTCGATCTCGTGAAGGCCGGCCAGGTGGAGCCGCACGAGGCGTACGCGCAGGCGCCCGCCAAGGCGGAGTTCAAGGCGCTCCTGGCGCGCAACGGCGTGCAGGTCGCAGCCGCCTGACGGCGGCTCCGCGGATCAGAGACGGCCTCAGCGGCCGTACCGGAATGTGACCTCCACCTTGACGTCGGCATGGAGGCTCTTGTGCACCGGGCAGGCCAGGGCCGCGGCCTCCAGCACGCTCCGCCGTGCCTCGGGGACGCTTCCCGGCAATTCGAAGGCGACCGTGAGCCTCCCCACGCGCCGCAGCGGGTCCGCGACCATCTCCTTGGTGACGTGAACCTTCGTTCCCTTCAGATCGATCGTGTCCCGGCGGGCCTGGATACCCATGATCGTCATCATGCAGACGCCCAGCGAGGCGGCCAGGAGGTCGGTGGGCGAGAAGGCTTGGCCCTTCCCCTGGTTGTCCACGGGCGCGTCGGTGACGATCTCCGCGCCGGAGGGGCCGTGGCGGGCCCGGCAGTGCAGATCCCCTTCGTACTCGACGTCGATCTCGACCATGGGGGCTCCCGTCAGCCCTTGAGCGTTCCTTCCAGACGCTCGCAGAGCGTCTGAAGCGTCTTGATGCGCGCGTGGTACTTGCAGTTTCCTTCGACGAGGGTCCACGGAGCGAACGGCGTGGAGGTCCTCTCGACCATCTCGTCGACGGCCGCGAGGTACGCATCCCACATCTTCCGGTTGCGCCAGTCCTCCGCGGTGATCTTGAAGCGCTTGTACTCCAGCCGGCGGCGCTCGTGGAAGCGGCGGAGCTGCTCGTCCTTGGTGATGTGCAGCCAGACCTTCACGATGGCCGTGCCGTGGTTGTGGAGCTGCTCCTCGAAGGAGTTGATCTCCGCATACGCCCGCCGCCAATCCTCCTCGGAGCAGAACCCTTCCACCCTCTCCACGAGCACCCGCCCGTACCAGGACCTGTCGAAGATCGTCACGCGCCCCGAGCGCGGCAGCGCCCGCCAGAAGCGCCACAGGTACGGGTGGGCGCGCTCCTCGTCGGTGGGGGCGGCGATGGGGACCAGGCGGTAGTTGCGGGCGTCCATTCCCTGCGTGAGGCGGCGGATGTTGCCCCCCTTCCCCGCCGCGTCCCATCCCTCGTACAGGACGACCGTGGAGAGCCCGGCGAGGCTCGCCCGCCGCGCCAGGCGGAACAGCCGCCCCTGGTACAGCTCCAGCTTCTTCTCGTACTCCGGCTTGGTGAGGGACTTCTTCGGATCGAGGCCGTCGAGCACGGTGAGATGGCCCTTCTGGGTCTCGGGGGCCGGGGCCTTCCGCGGCGCGGGCGCCGCCTTGACGGCGTCGAGCTTCGCGCGGAGCGCGTCATGCAGCGCCCGGACGGCCGCCATGCTCCGCCAGCGGTGGTCCTCTCCTTCGATCACGGTCCAGGGGGCGTACCCGGTGCTGGTCTCCTTGAGCACCGTTTCGGAGATCTCGCGGAAGCGGTCGTAGATCTTGAACCGCTTCCAGTCCTGCCGGGTCACCCGCCACCGGGTGAGCTTGTCGCCCTCGAGCGCGCGAAGCCTGCGCTCCTGCGCCTTCTTCGAAAGGTGGAACCAGAGCTTAACGATCAGCGCGCCGTCGTCGGCGACCTGGCGCTCGAAATTGAGGATCTCCTGGATCGACTGCTGGAAGGAAGACTTCTTGGTCTGCTTCAACGCGCGGCCCACGATCGGCTCCGTGTACCACGACCCGAAGAAGACGCCGATCCGGCCGCGCGGGGGGAGGCTCATCCAGAACCGCCAGTATGGAGGCCTCTCGCGCTCCTCCTGGGTGGGCTCGCCGAAGACGTTCACCTGGAGCCCGCGCGGGTCCATCCAGTCGCTGAGGAGGTTGACCGTCTCGCCCTTGCCGGCGCCGTCCACGCCCGAGACCAGGAGGATCACGGCGAACTTCGACGACATGTGCTCGCGCTGCGCGGCGAGGAGGGCGGGCCTCAGACGGGCCTCCTGCCGGGCGTAGGCCGTCTTGGTCAGCTTCCGGCCGAGTTCCGCAACCTCAAACATGGGGCACCTTGGCGTGTCGGGCGCGCGCAGTATAATCCGCCCCCTTCGCGCACTCCAACGCCACTCAGGCGGACGGGCGCGCACGGCGGCGGCGCCCGGAGCGGGGCCGGGAGGGACGATGCCTGTAGATGCGGCAGGAGCGAGCGGTCCGCCCGCGGATCGATCGCGCGGCGCTCCCCGAGGCTCCGCGCGCCGCCTCATCCGGCGCGCGGCGTGGGCGCTCGCCGTCCTGCTGGGCGCGCTGGTCCTGGCCGGAGGGGCTGGCGCGCTCTGGTTCAGGAGCCGGCTCATCGCCAGCCTCCCGCGCCTCGACGGCGAGATCGCCTTATCCGGGCTGGGAGCGCCCGTCCGGATCGATCGCGACGCCCTCGGCGTCCCGACCATCCGCGCGTCGAGCCGCGCCGATCTGGCGCGCGCCACGGGGTTCCTGCACGCCCAGGACCGGTTGGTCCAGATGGATCTCCTGAGACGGCAGGCCGCGGGCGAGCTGGCCGAGATCCTGGGAAGCGCCCTCCTCCCCGAGGACCGCAGGAACCGGGTGTACCGCTTCCGCGCCGTGGCGAGGCGCGTCGTCGAGCGCACCTCTTCCGAAGGGCGATCCCTTCTTCAGGCCTACGCGGAAGGGGTGAACGCAGGGATCGCGGCGCTCGGCGCCAAGCCCTTCGAGTACATCGCCCTGCGGGCGGATCCGGCCCCCTGGTCGGCCGAGGACAGCGTGCTGGTCATCCTCGCCATGTTCATCGACCTTCACGACGAGGACGGGAGCCGCGAGTCGGCCATGGGCGTCATGCACGACGTCCTTCCGGAGCCTCTCTTCGAGTTCCTGGCGCCGCGCGGCACGGAGTGGGA
>CAYNUH010000031.1:17449-40470 GCA_964400605.1 uncultured Acidobacteriota bacterium
ACGTCCTTCCGGAGCCTCTCTTCGAGTTCCTGGCGCCGCGCGGCACGGAGTGGGATGCCCCCGTTGAGGGCGATCCCTTCCCTTCGCCGCCCGTGCCCGGTCCCGATGTGTTCGATCTCCGGATGGTAAAGCGGGCGGCGTCGCCAGCGGCGGCCGGGCCGCGGCCCATCGGGCCGCCTGACATCCCCTCGGTCCAGGTCGAACCGATGTCGGTCGGCAGCGAATGGGATTCCGCCGCCGCGGGCAGCAACAACTGGGCGGTCTCGGGACGGTACACGGCCCACGGCGGCGCCATCGTCGCCAACGACATGCACCTGGGCCTCATGGTGCCGAACACCTGGTACCGGGCCTCGTTCGTCTGGGGCGAAGTCGCCGGCGAGATCCGCGCCGTCACCGGGGTGACGCTGCCCGGCACGCCGGCGATGGTTGTGGGGAGCAACATGCACGTCGCGTGGGGGTTCACGAACTCCTACGGCGACTGGACCGATCTGGTGATCGTCGAGCCGGATCCGAGACGCGCCGGCCACTACCTCACCCCCGAAGGTTCGAAGCCGTTCGAGCGTCACCTGGAGCGCATCCGCGTGCACGGGGGCCCCGATGAGACGCTCCCCGTCGTCTCCACGATCTGGGGGCCGATCCTCGACAAGGACCACCGCGGTCGGCCTCGCGCGCTGCGCTGGACCGCCCTGGACGTCGAAGCGGTGGATTTCGGCCTTCTGCGTCTGGAGGCCGCCCGCGATCTCGAGGATGCCGTCGAGATCGCGAACCGGTCCGGCGCGCCGCCGCAGAACTTCGTCGTGGCGGACGCCGAAGGAAGGATCGGCTGGAGCATCCTCGGCGCCATCCCGAGGCGCGTTGGCTACGACGGCCGCCTGCCCGGATCTTGGGCCGACGGGACACGGCGCTGGGACGGGTATCTCCGCCCCGAGGAATATCCCAGGATCCTCGATCCCGCCTCGGGGAGGCTGTGGACCGCCAACGCCAGGGTCGTGGGCGGTGGGAAGCTCGAGACGATCGGCGACGGCGGCTACGACCTCGGCGCCCGAGCCCGCCAGATCCGCGACGGGATCATGGCGCTCCCGAAAGCCTCCGAGCGCGACATGCTGGCCGTCCAGCTCGACGACCGGGCGATCTTCCTCACGCGGTGGCGCGACCTGCTCCTGCGCACGCTCACGCCCGAGGCGGTGTCATCCGATCCGCGCCGCCGCGAGCTGAAGGAATTCGTGGAAGCATGGGGAGGCCGCGCCTCCGTGGACTCTGTCGGCTTCCGCGCCGTGCGCGCCTGGAGACAGTTCCTCGCGGAGCAGGTGTTCGGCGCCCTCACCGCCTCCTGCAAGGCGGCCGATGCGCGCTTCAACTACGGCGAGATCGCGCAGACCGAAGGGCCGCTGTGGAGGCTGGTCTCCGAGAGGCCCCCGCACCTCCTCGACCCCAAGCGCGCCGGCTGGGACGATCAGCTCCTGGCCGCCGTGGACGCGACGCTGGAATACTTCCTCGGCGACGGATCGTCGCTCGCCGAGCGCACGTGGGGCCAGCGCAACACCACCCGCATCCGGCACCCCTTGAGCCTCGCGGTCCCCTTCCTGGGCCGGTGGCTCGACATGCCGGAGCAGCAGCTCCCGGGGGCCGACGACATGCCACGGGTCCAGGGGCCCACGTACGGCGCATCGCAGCGGATGGTGGTCTCGCCAGGACGCGAAGCCGAAGGGATCTTCCACATGCCCTGCGGCCAGAGCGGCCACCCGCTCTCGTCCCACTACGGCGACGCGCACATGGCCTGGGCGCGGGGCGATGCGACGCCCTTCCTTCCGGGCCCCCCGGTCCACACGCTGACGCTGAACCCCGGGAGATGACGGCTTCAGCCCGGGCAGCCCTCCGGAAGGCGGTGATGCTGCGGAGCGTTCTCGGCGCGGTGGAGATCGGCGCCGGCTTCGGCATCTCGTCATGGAAATGAAGGGTCGGGATCGCCCTGGGGGAGCGCCGGTCCGCGCCTGGGAGCGGGGTTGAATCCCGGGCCGCGCAGGATCCTCCCGGGGAGCTTGCCAGTGGGACGGCCCGACTCGACCACCATCTCCCCGTTCACGAAGACGTGGACGATGCCATCGGAGAACCGGTGGGGATCTTCGAAGGTGGCCCGGTCGATCACCGATTCCGGATTGAAGACCGTCAGGTCGGCGAAGAAGCCGGGACGCAGAAGCCCCCGGTCCCGCAGGCCGATCCGCTGGGCCGGAAGCGAGGTCATCTTGCGGACGGCCTCCTCCAGGCGCAGCAGCCTCTCCTCGCGCACGTAGCGCCCGAGGATGCGGGGGAAGGAGCCGTACGCGCGGGGATGGATCATCTTCGCCCCCAGGATCCCTTCGGGCTGCACTCCCGGGGCGTCGCAGTTGAACGAGACCCACGGCGCGCCCAGGGCCCCGCGCACGTCCTCCTCGGCCATCTCGAAGTAGATGGCGTCCACCGACCCGTTCTCCTCCACGAGGAGGTCGAACATCGCCTCGATCGGATCGGCGCCGCGCATCGCCGCGACCTCCGTCAGCCTCTTCCCCTGATATTTCTTTCCGGACTCCGAGCGCACGCCCGCGATCATCACGCCTTCCGGCCCCCCGGTGTTCTCGAGGAGACTCTCCCAGCCGCCCGAGGGATGCTCGATCTCCCGCCGGATGCGGGCGCGTTCGGCCGGATCCTTCAGGCGGGCGACCAGGGCCGTGATCCCGCCCTCCGAGGCGGCCGGGGGAAGGCAGGCGGAGAGATCGGTCGCCGCCGCGGGGTAGGGATAGACGTCGGCCGTGACGTCGATGCCGCGCTCGCGAGCGGCTTCGATGGCCTCCAGGGCGACCGCGATGCGCCCCCAGTTTCGCTTCCCCGCGGACTTGAGATGCCAGATCTCCACGGGGATCCCGGCCTGCTCGCCGATCGTCACCGCCTCCTGGATGGCGGCCGCCAACTGGTCGGATTCGTTGCGGACGTGCGTCGCGTAGATCCCGCCGAAGCGCGCCGCCTCCTTCGCCAGCTCGATCAATTCGCGGGTGTCCGCGAAGATGCCCGGGGGGTAGATGAGCGATGAGGAGAGACCGAAGGCTCCCTGCTCCATGGCCCGCGCCACGTGCCGCTTCATGACGTCGAGCTCGGAAGGCAGCGGTGCGCGGTTGTCGCCCTTCAGGACGGCCATGCGCACCTGCGCGGCTCCGACCAGATGGGCGAAGTTGACGGCCGTCCCCGAGGCGGCCACGCGTCTGAAGTACCCCTCGTGATCGGCCCAGTCGATCTCGATCTTCAGATCCGAGACCAACGGCCGGGTCTCCGCGATGATGTACTCCGTCATGGGACCCACGGAGGAGCCCTCCCCGGTCAGCTCCGTCGTGATCCCCTGGGTGATCTTGCTGGCGACGCGGGGGTCGGCGAGAACGGTGTACTCCGACTGGCCGAGCATGTCGATGAACCCCGGCGCGACGACGAGACCGCGTACGTCGAGAATCCGCCGCGCCCGGGCGCCGTCGAGGGACTCGACGGCGGCGATCCGGTCGCCGCGGATCCCGACGTCGGACGCGAACCAGGGGTTGCCGGCGCCGTCGACGATCCTCCCGCCCTTCAGGATGACGTCGTAGGGCTCGGGCTCCGGGGCCGGAGCGGCGCGCGGGGCCGCGCCGGCGATCCACGCGGCACAGAGGAGAAGCGCCGCCGCGGCCGCCTGCCTCCGTCCGCTACCAGTACTTCTCATAGTGGAGGTTCACTCGCGCGCGGACGTGCGCGTCGGAGTTGAAGCCGCGCCGCTCCAGGATCTCCACGAGCCCTTCCGGGTTCGGATAGACCCTCTTCCCCCCGCTCACCTTCGGGATGCCGATCATGTCCGGGTTGCCGCAGAGGTAGACGTGGGTCCGATCGGAGTCCAGCTTCCAGCCGAGCGCGTCCTCGAGCAGACCGTCCTTGAAGAACTGCTGGAGGTAGATCTTGCGCCCCTGGTTCCGCGGCTCGCGGGTGGTCAGCGTGATGTAGGTGTAGTCGGGGTATCTCTCCTGGAGCCCCAGGTGCAGGCTCCGGTACGCCTGTTCGGCTTCGTAGCGCGTGCACACGATGCAGACAAGGCGCCCCCGGTGCCCCGTGCGCAGCAAGTGCCATAGCATGACGTTGTGGGGCGCCTCCCCCGTCCCTGTGGCGGCGAAGATCACGTCCTCTTCGGGGCCCACTCCCTTGAGCGTGTAGTTCCCGGTCACCTTCTTGCCGACGTGCAGGCGTGATCCCTCCTGCAGGGTGAAGAGCCTCGGCGTGAGGTGGGGGACGTCTTCCCCCTCGCCGGCCTCCGTCAGCAGCGTGATGTAGAACTCGTACGTGTCGAGCCGATCGGGATCCTGGAGGCCGCCCGTGGCGGCGTCGATGACGGGATGGGAGAACGAGTAGGCGCGCAGCACCAGGGTCTTCTCCTGGCCGGGCCGTATCCGTTCCATCGTGTACCCGTCCATGCGGGGCTCCCAGATCCCCAGGCCAAGCGTCGTGTACTGCCCCGGCAGATACGGCAGGACGCCGGCGGCGGGGCGCACGCGGACGATCCAGAGGGAGGGGTTGAACACTTCGATGCGCGTCAGGACCGCGTTGTAGTGGCGATCCCGCAGTGCGGCCGCATCTTCCTCGCTCACTGGAGCCATGACTTCCAACTCCCGCACCCACGGAGAGGATCGACGCCTACTCCTCTCCGTTGTCGAACGCCCACGCCCCGAACGACATCACGCCCTCCGCGCCCCGGGCGTCCACGGCGGCGACATAGTACCTGCACGGAGAGCCGTCCGTCTTGCCGGCGTCCACGAACACCGGGTCCGTGACGGGCTCGGCGTTCAGCTTCTCGGGCGCCTCGTCGTCCCGCGCATCGATCCGGTAGATGTTGTACCCGCGGAGTCCCTTCTCCCTGCCCGGTCGCCACGTCAGCGTCACCTTGCCGTCCCTCACGCCCACGCCGAGGCCTCTGACCTCCGAGGGGATGGTCAGCGCCCAAGGCGAGGGGCCGCTTTCGGTCCCTCGGGCGTTGACGGCGCGCACGAGGTAGGCCAGCCCTCCCGGGTCCTCCACGGTGTCGGTGACGCTCGGGCCCGGCACCGGGGAGGAGGTGATCCGCACGAAGCCTTCCGCGTGCCCGTCGTTGAGGCGCCGCACCACGGCGCCGGGCCTTCCTCGCCCCCGGTAGACGTGGTATCCGGCGACGTCCGCTTCCGGGCTCGGCGTCCACGTTACCTCGACCCCGTTCCCGCCGAGAAGCGACACCCAGGGCTCGCGGGGCGCGCGGGGCTGCGTGCGCACCTTGACGGAATCCCGGCTCTCGTTCCCCCGAGCGTCCACGGCCCTGACGGCGTAGTGGTAAACGCCTTCGGGCCCGATGCCGCGATCCAGGTACCGCGTCTTCCGCGTCTCTCCGATCCTGGCGTACGCAACGCTCCAGGGCCGGTCCCCTCTTCCCCGGTAGATGACGTACTTGACCACGCCCGTGGACGGGCTCGCCGTCCAGAAGAGTTCGGCCCTGCCGGGACCGGACGTCACCACGGGATCCGAAGGCGGCTCCGGCCGGTCCGGATCCGCCCCGGCGGGGTGCAGGAAGGCCCACGTGCCGCGGATCCGCACCCTCGATCCCGGTGTTCCCCCGTTCACGAACACCGTCATGTGCCGCTCGGGCACGTGCGCCGCCTGCGCGAGACCCACCCCAGGAGGCGGGTTCCGAGCGTCGAGAAGGCGCCAGGCGTTCCGGTCCCAGTCATAGGCCCACGCGCCCATCCCCTTCCCTTTCGGCTTGAAGAGGACCGGCATCCGCGTGCCGCGGTCGAAGACGAAGCTGGCGTAGTCCACCGGCCCTCCCCAGCCGACATCTATAATCTGGCCGGCGGGCGGCGCGGCGGCGGCGCGGCGGTTCACCCACGCGTCGGCCGCGATGTCGTACGCCCACAGGTCGCTGGATCGGCCGTCGTCGCTTCCATACAAGAGGACGGCGCGGTGATCCTCGTCGTACGTCATCGCCGGCAGCCGTCCGATGGGCGGCGACGGATCGGCCTTCATCTTCGTCCAGGTGTTGGCGTAGCCGTCGTACACCCACGTCCCGCCGGGGTCGTACGCCTCGCAGCCCCCTCCCCCGTACTTCACCACGACCTGGTTGTGCGAATCGTACGCCAGCCCCGAGTAGGCCGTCCTCACGGGGACGTCGCCGGTGGGCTTCATGGGGATCCAGGTGTCGCCCACGGCGTCGTAGACCCACGGCGGCGCCCCGCCCCGGATCCGGGCCGACTTCATCTGCCAGCCGTGGAAGTACGTGCACCCGCCGAAGTACACGGTCACCCCCTGCGCCGCGTCGGAAACCAAGTCGCGCGTGCAGCACGCGCCCGGCGGCCGGTTCGCGGGGCTCGCCTGGGTCCAGGTCAAGCTCCCCGGATCGAACAGCCAGGTGTCGTTGCGCTGCGCCCCGGTGAACCAGTACCCGTGACCACCGAAGACGACCAGACGCTTCGCGCGCGCATCGTAGGCGCAGGCGCTCTCGTAGGTGAGCCCGCTCTCGCCCACGGTTCGCAGCTCGCGCCAGGCCGGAGGCGCGGGTTCTGCGCTCTCCGCGGCGAAGAGAGACGGCAGGAGCCGCAGGAGGAAGAGAAGGAGCAGGATCATTCGGCGGATCCTTTCCGCGGGGATCTCTGCGGCGGGTTCGAGGCAGCGAAGAGCGCACGAAATTATCACAGGCTTCCGCGCGACCGCAACGAGGCGCATCGGCGTTCCGGTTGAGGCGTCCACCGCCTACGGCCTCTGGGATGCTGTATCCTGCCGGCCGGCGGGCGGCCCGTGGAGGCGCAGGGTCTCCACCCGCGCCGGCCCGCGCAAGATCAGGGGGACGCCCATGGGCGGACGCGCTTCACGAGCCTGGATCACCTCGGCCCTGTTCCTGATCCTCTCGCAGATCCTCCCGCCCGCGGTGGCAGATTCGGGCGGCAGGGACATCGTCCGCGGGCCCTACTCGCTGGCCATCCGCGGCGGGGGACAGAGCGAATCGGCATCTGTGGGCGCCGACGGCCGGGCCGACTACCTGAACCCGTATCTGAACATCCACCTCTTCGGCACGTACGACGCACTGGAGTCCGACCGGGGGATCGGCGAGGTGGACAACCAGAGGTACGGGGGCGGGCTGGCTCTGTCCCACACCTTCGGCAGCCGGGCGAACCTCTTCGCCGGTTCGGCGGTCATCAACGAGGTGGGGGAGAGCTTCGCTCACGCCTATCTCGGAGGGAAGTTGAAGGTGGGCGCCCACGCCCTGATCTCCGCCGCCTACGGCGTCGGGATGGGCGACGAGAAGCGGATCACACAGGCTCTCTCCACGAAGCTGTTCGGGGAGTCGGTGGACTGGGGGAGGCTGGGCCTCGTCCTGGTCGGCGCGAACGGCTGGAAAGGGGCCCTCCAGTACCGGCTCACCGATCCGGGCGATCTGAAAATCTCGGGCGCCGAGGCGGCGCTCTCCTATCCGGTCACCGACTCGATAACCATCGGCGTCAACGGAAGCGCGGACCTCACCACCGAAACGGACGTGGAGAGGAACTGGCGCTCCTACGCCTTTCTCACCTACACGGTTGGCGGGAAGAGGGGAAGGCCCATCGAAGTGGCCCTCGAGAAGAACGATCCGGTCATCTACCCGGTCATCCTCCGGGCGCGTGCGCTCGCCGCTCCGGGGACGACGCTCACGATCAGCCCCGTCAACGTCACGCTCAACGGGTGCGGGGGAGGCCCCGGCGGGGAGCAGATCTTCACCGCCAGCGGAGGCGTGCCGCCGTACACCTGGTCCAAGGGCGGCCTCGGGAGATTCATCCCCGACTTCATGGGCGACAACTCCATGGCCTTCTGGGACGACTCGACCGACGATTACTGCAGCACCGGAGACATGTTCCAGATCACCGTCATGGACTCGGTGGGCGCGAGGGCGGCGGCGGACCTCACTGTCATCCCCTTCTGATCACCACCCGGCGCCCCGGCCTCGACTAGCCCCGCGCCCGCCGGCGGGGCGTCAGGCCGGCCGCCTTTGGATGGGTGGCCGACCGGAGGTCGCGACTTATATTGCTCCAGACGTCCGGGGGGGCAACCGGAAACGGAGGAGCCATGGTCAAGAAGATCGTCGTCGCCGCCGCCGTGATCGCCGCGGGGCTCGCCGCATACAACCTGATCACGACCGGGAAGCTGACCCTCATTCCGTCCTCGAACCTGTCGCCCGAGGAGCAGCAGCTGAACGCGCTCGAATCGCGCATCCATGAGGCCGCAGGCGACATTACGCGCGCGAGCCAGGCGGCCGGCCTCAGCGGCCTGGACACGACGTCGGACGTGGAGTCGGCGATGAGGGAGCTGGAGCGGGCGGAGAAGGAACTGCAGTCCCTGAAGCAGAAGACGAACTCCGAGGCGATCAAGGAAAAGTGCGACCGTCTCATGGGCGAAGCCCGCTCGATGAGAGGCAGGCGATAGACTCCCACCGCGCCTTGCCGTCACCTGACCTGCCTCTCTCCTAGACAGCACGAGAGGGTGCGCTCGCCGGTGCTGGCCCGCCTGTGGTATTGAGATGTCAACACCATGGAGGTATGCTGGGCGCAGATCTTGCGCGTGTTGAGGCGGCGCTCTCTTTCCGGAGACTACGACGCGGTCTCCATCGCGCTGGCCGAGGCCCTGGACGCCCCGCTCCTCTCCCGGGATGCGAAGCCCGCTTCCGCGGCGGGCCACGCCGCGACGATCTCACTCATTTGAGACCCGCCGAGGCGGTGGGACATGAAAGGACGACCCCATGCCGTTTTCCCGCTTCCATCTTCACGCGGACCTCTTGAGGGGCGTGAAGGACCTGAGCTTCCCGAGGCCGACCCCCATCCAGGAGCAGGCGATCCCTCCGGCCGCTGAAGGCCGGGATGTCCTGGCCTGCGCCATGACCGGAAGCGGCAAGACGGCCGCGTTCCTGCTGCCGATCCTTCACCGGCTGATGCCCAAGCCGCGGGGCGTGACGCGCGCGCTCATTTTGACCCCGACGCGCGAGCTGGCCGCCCAGATCCACGCGCACCTGGAGGATCTGGCGGTCCACACGCCGCTCACAGGGGCCAGCGTCTTCGGGGGGGTCGGGATGGGTCCGCAGGAGCACGCCTTCAGAAGCGGCGTGGACGTGATCGTCGCGACACCGGGCCGGCTGCTCGACCATCTCCGCCGTCCTTACGCGCGCTTAGAGGGGCTCGAGGTCCTCGTCCTCGACGAGGCCGACCGCATGCTCGACATGGGGTTCCTGCCGGACATCCGGCGTATCCTGGGGAAGATCCCGAAGAAGCGGCAGACACTCTTCTTCGCCGCGACCATGCCCGGGGAGATCCTCGGCCTGGCGCGGGAGATGCTCAAGGACCCGGCGACGGTTAACCTCGAGAGGAAGTCCGCTCCCGCCGTGGGCATCACCCAGGCCGTCTACCCGGTTCCGCGGGAACGGAAGTCGGCGCTCCTGCTGGAGCTTCTGCAGCGGGACGTCATCGCCGACGCAATCGTCTTCACGCGCACGAAACACCGCGCCAACCGTGTCGCCGAGTATCTCGAGCGGCACGGCATTTCGACGACGCGGATCCACGGCAACCGGAGCCAGAGCCAGCGGACATCGGCGCTCGACGGCTTCAAGGCCGGGCACCACAGGATCCTCGTGGCGACCGACATCGTGGCCCGAGGGATCGACGTCGAGGCGCTGGGGCACGTGGTCAACTTCGACGTCCCGGCCGATCCCCACTCCTACATCCACCGAGTCGGCAGGACGGCCCGCGCCGAAGCGACGGGGGACGCGTTCACGCTCGTCTCCCCGGACGAGGAGCCCGATCTGAGGTCGATCGAACGCGCCCTGGGCAAGAGCCTTCCGCGCGTGACGCTCCCCGGTTTCGACTACGAGAAGAAGACGGAAGAACGCCTGGAGATCCCGCTCCACGTGCGGTTCGCGGCGGCTCGCGCCGGGAGACGCGGTGGGCAGGCCGGGACGAGACGGGGGGCGGGAGGAGCGGCACCAGGGTCCGGCGCCTCGTCGCGCCGTCCGGTCGGCCGGGATCGCAACACAAGGCTTCAGGCGATCGTCGACAAGTACGCGCTGCAGTCCGATGCGGCGCGGCCAAAGGGGCCCCGGCGGCGTAGCGGGTGACAGGTGATCGACATCTACGTGGACGGCGACGCCTGTCCCGTCAAGGCGGAGGTCTACCGCGTGGCGCTCCGCCACGATCTCAAGGTGCTCGTGGTGGCCTGCGGATCCCTCCACGTCCCCGCGAAGGGGCGCTGCGAACGGGTTCGAGTGAAGCAGGGGGCCGGCACGGCCGACGACTGGATCGTCGAGCACGCCGGCAAGGACGACATCGTCGTGACCGGCGACATCCCGCTCGCCGACCGCTGCCTGAAGAAGGGCGCCCGGGTGCTCGCCCCGAACGGCCAGCTCTTCACCGAGGCGTCCATCGGCGATGCGCTGGCGAACCGCGAGCTGATGGAGCATCTCCGCCAGATGGGAGCGGTCACGGGCGGGCCGAAGCCCTTCGCTCCCGCCGACCGATCGCGCTTTCTGTCGCGGCTCGGGGAAATCATCCAGGCCGCCCGGCGCGCGAGCGTGGACAAGCACTGAGACAGGATTGCCATGAGTCCAACCCTCTCCCGGACAGCTATGGAGACTGTTCTGGCCTACCACGAGCAGACCAAGCACCACGTGGGCCGCTACGCGCACTCTCTGGGATACATGGATTGGAGCACACAGCCGGACCCTTTCCGGAGGTACGACGGGGCCGAGATCCTTCTACTAGACGAGGTTCCGCCGACACCTGAGCCTTGCTACGACGCCGCATTCTGGCCTGGAGCAACCGAGCCTCGCCCCGTGGACCGATCGAGCATCTCTCAGTTCTTCTACGATTGCCTCGCCCTCTCGGCGTGGAAGGAGCTGGGAACAGCGAAGTGGTCACTACGCGTCAACCCGTCAAGCGGTGCCCTCCATCCCACGGAAGGCTATTTGGTGGCAGGGTCGATTGCCGGCCTGTCCAATACCGCAGCCCTCTATCACTACTCGCCGTTCCGCCATGGATTGGAGGTGAGAACCGCGCTCTCGAGCCGCGACTGGTCCGACTTGACCGGCGGTCTGCCGCCTGGCGCGCTGCTCGTGGGCCTCACCTCGATTCACTGGAGGGAATCCTGGAAATACGGAGAGCGGGGGTTTCGTTACTGTCACCACGACGTCGGCCACGCTATCGCGGCCGTCGCCCTGGCTGCCTCCGTACTGGGCTGGAAAGCCCACATGCTCGAAGGGTGGACCGATCGGGAGCTGGCGGTCCTGCTGGGCGTCGCTCTCCAGAGCGGTGTCGAGGCGGAGCATCCGGACTGCCTGCTCGTGATCTACCCGGCCGACGAGGACTATCCCCTGGCGCCTCGTCGCGCCTATCGTCCCACCCCCGATCTGCTTGGCCGCCTGTCCCGCATTCCAATGGCCGGTGACCCGAACCAGCTCAGCCCGGGGCATCAGTTGTGGCCGATCATCGACGAGGTTGCTGAGGCCAGTGCCCGCGTGGAGCCTCCTCCGAAGTCGTACTGGGAACCCCACTCGGAGAAGCAGCCTCCCCCACGCCGGTCGAACGGAATCTCCGCCCGTCAGATCATCCGCCAGCGCCGAAGCGCGGTGGCCATGGATGGCCGGTCGGGTCTGGACCGTAGGAGCTTCTACGGGATGCTTGAGAGGGTCCTTGGGAAGCAGGCTCCCGTTCCGTTTGATTCTCTCCCTTGGAAGCCCGCGATTCACCTCGTACTCTTTGTGCATCGCGTGGACGGGCTTGACGCGGGCCTCTACGTCTTCATCCGTCATCCTGATGCGTTCGGTGACCTCAAGGCGGCAATGCGATCGGGGTTTGACTGGTCCCGCCCGGTAGGATGCCCGAATGACCTGCCCCTTTATCGCCTCGTGCAGGGCGACTGCCGCGACGTGGCCCAGAGCGTCTCCTGCCACCAGGAGATCGCCGCAGATGGGGCCTTCGCGCTGGCGATGGTCGCTGAGTTCGAGCCGAATCTGCAAGAACATGGGCCATGGTTTTACAAGCGGCTCCATTGGGAGACGGGGGTCATTGGCCAAGTGCTTTACTTGGAGGCAGAGGCAGCCGGCGTGCGGTCCACCGGGATAGGGTGCTTTTTCGACGATGCCCTGCACCAGGCTGCCGGTTTGGTAGGCCGTCGCTACCAAGACCTGTACCACTTCACCGTGGGCGGCGCGGTGGACGACGCGCGCTTGAGAACGCGGCCGGCCTACGCCCACCGGTATTGAGCCTCCAAGGACCTCTTCCTGGCGCAGCGGTAGAAGCGGCACGCGAGCCCCTGACGACGGTGTGCGCGGTAGGCGGACCTCCAGGTGCGCACCTTCCGGAGCTGCATGAAAGCGCGTGATACGATCGCGCCTCCACGAACACGGTTCCTCTGGTGGCTGGCATGGGCGCCGCGCTGCTGACCATCCTCCTGTTCGCCCTGTCCTCCTTCGGTCCGGGCTTCTACGTCGTCCGGCGCTGCGGCTGGGAGATCGAGGAGACGATCGCCGCTTCCTTCGGCGTCTCCATGATCTTCCTCTACCTCGGATCGCTTTGCGTCTTCGTGGCGAATGGGCCCCCAGGCCTCCATTACCTGCTCACGCTGATCTGTCTGATCCTGACGGGCCTCTCCGGTCCCGACCTGCTCAGGTTCCTGCGCGACGAGCGATCCCGCAGGATCTTCACCTGGTTCGGCATCGTCGCCCTGTGGCTGCTCGTCCTCCTCGCCCTCATACGGAACTACTCGGGCGGGGCCTGGTACGGAGACTGGCTCGAGCACTTCCAGAGAAGCCTGCATTTCGCGGAACGAGGACCCGCCGACGCCAAGTTCCTGGACAGGTACACGCTTCCTTCGCGCCCGCCTCTGATGAACCTGATCTGCGCCCACTTCATGGCGCAGGCGGGCAGGACGTTCGCCGTGTACCAGGTCTCCTCGACGCTGCTGAACATGCTGGTCTTCATCTCCGCCTGTCAGGCCCTGAGCCTCTTCTCGAAGGCCAGGCGCGCTCCCGTCTCCATCCTCGCCGCCTTCCTCATGTTCAATCCCCTCTTCGTCCAGAACACCACCTACGCGTGGACGAAGCTCCTGACGGCCTTCTTCGTGGTGTCGGGCACCTGCCTCTACGCCGCCGGCCTGTCCCGCCCGAGCCGCTCTCGCACGCTCATCGCCTTCGCCCTCCTCTGCGGCGGCGTGCTGGCGCACTACTCGGCGGTCCCCTACCTCCTCTTCCTGGGTACGCACTACGCCGTCTCGCTCCTCCGGAGAGGGAAGATCCCGTGGAAGGAGCCGGTGTCGGTGGGTCTGCTCTGCGCGGCCGTGCTGGCGTCGTGGTTCACGTTCTCCGTCGCCACGTACGGGGCGGCGATCACCTTCGGGTCGAGCTCCGCGGTGAAGGACACCTCCAGGCGTTCGTTCGCCGCGAACGCCGGCAAGGTCCTCCTGAACGTCCGCGACACGATCGTGCCGCACGTCCTGCGGGACGTCGATCTCACCTGGTTCAGGCAGTCAAACCGTTGGGGAAGCCTCAGGGACACCTTGATCGAGATCTACGACCGCAACCTTTTCTTCATCTTCGGCTCCGTAGGAGCGGCGCTCCTGGCCCGACTCTTCCTCCGGCGGCCGCCGGCGCCGTCCTCGGAAGGCCCCGCCGCGCCGCGGTTCTGGTTCGCCTACGCGGCGTTCAACATCGTCGCGGGGATCGCCGTCCACGGCACCCCGATGGCTCTCGGCCTCGCCCACATCTGCCTCCAGCCGCTGGCGATCCTGGGACTGACCTTCCTGGCCGCGAGGGTCTCCAGCCTGGGGCGGCCCTGGAGGCTGGCCGCGCTCGCCGGGCTCGCGGTGGACCTGTGCTTCGGCGTCTTCCTCCACATCTGGATCGAGGGGATCGCCGTCGTGAAGGTCCCGCTCGGGGGGGGAAACTGGACTCTCGACGCGCGCGACGGATTGAGCCTGCTCACCTACGGCAACTGGAGGCTCAAGGTCGAAAACGATCTGATGTTCCTCGGGGATCAGGTCTCGGCGTTCAAAGTGCCCCTTCAGGTGATCGTCCTCGCGACCGCCGCGGCGGTGCTGTATCTCTTCTTCCGGCGTGTCCTGGAGGCGCAGGGGAGGACGCCCAGGACATTTGACTGATACGTTCCGCCACACGGTTCTCTTCTGGTAGGCTAGGAGTGAGATGCCCCTGGGAACCGGCAGCCGCCTCGGCCCCTACGAGATCCTCGCCCCGATCGGCGCGGGCGGGATGGGGGAAGTGTACCGGGCGCGGGACACACGCCTCGACCGCACGGTCGCCATCAAGGTGCTGCCCTCACACCTGTCGGCCGACCCGGAGCTCCGCCAGCGCCTCGAGCGCGAGGCGCGCGCGGTGTCGAGCCTGAACCATCCCCACATCTGCACCCTGCATGACATCGGATCGCAGGACGGCGTGGACTTCCTGGTCATGGAGCACCTCGAGGGCGACACGCTGGGCTCGCGGCTGCAGAACGGCCCGCTCCGCATCGAGGAAGCGCTGCGCTACGCGACCCAGATCGCCGACGCGCTGGACAAGGCCCACAGGAACGGCGTGATCCACCGGGACCTGAAGCCCGGCAACGTCTTCCTGACGAAGACGGGGGCGAAGCTCCTGGACTTCGGCCTGGCCAAGAGCCTGGGGGCGGGATCCCCCGTCTCGGGATCGTCGCCCTCCCCGGCGGCTCCGCTGCCGCTGACCGCCGCTCCGACCGCGTTGAGCCCCCTGACGGCCGAAGGGACGATCGTCGGCACCTTCCACTACATGGCGCCGGAGCAGCTCGAGGGCCGGCCGGCCGACGCGCGCAGCGACATCTTCGCGTTCGGGGCCGTGCTCTACGAGATGGTGACGGGGCGGCGGGCCTTCGATGGGAAGACGCAGGCGAGCCTGATCGCCGCGATCCTGAAGGACGAGCCGCGGCCGATCTCGGCGCTCCAGCCGATGGCGCCGCCTGTTTTGGAACGGCTTATCACCACCTGCCTGGAGAAGGATCCCGATGAGCGGCGGCAGTCGATGCACGACGTGCTGCTGGAGCTGAGGTGGATCGCCGCTCAGGGGACGCAGCCCGCCGCGACGTCGCCGGCCGCGGCGCGGCCGGGAGGCCGCGAGCGCCTCTGGATGACCGCCTGCCTCGTCCTCCTTCTACTGGCCGCCGGGCTCGGCGCCGCGGTGGTGCTTCTGCGGCGGCCCTCCGAGCCCGCACGCATGGTCCGGTTCGTCATCCCCGCCACGGGCGGCGTGAGCTGGCGGCCCTGGAACTCCATGTCCCTGTCTCCGGACGGGCGCCGGATCGTCTTCTTCGGTGAAGGCTCCGACGGCGCCAGCCGGTTCTGGATGCGATCGCTCGACTCCCTCGATCTTCAGCCTCTCGCGGGGACGGACACGGGGAACGCCTCCTTCCCGTTCTGGTCGCCGGACAGCCGGTCGATCGGCTTCTTCGCCTCGAGCAAGCTCAAGAGGCTCGACATTTCCGGCGGGCCTCCCCAGACGGTGTGCGCCGCGCCGGATGGCCGGGGCGGCACCTGGAATCGGGACGGGATCATCGTGTTCTCGCCCGCCTCCGGCTCGGGCCTGCTTCGCGTGCCGGCTTCTGGCGGGGAGCCCGCTCCTGTGACCCGGATCGATCCATCACACCCGACGGGTGGCCACCAGTGGCCTTCCTTCCTCCCCGACGGCCGGCACTTCACCTATCTCTCCGTCGGGGCAGCCAAGGACGAGACGTGGGTCCACCTCGGGTCGCTCGACGCCCCGGAGCCCACGCGGCTGTTTGGTGCGGATTCCGGCGCCGTCTACGCCGCGCCGGGCCGCCTGCTTTTCCTCCGGGAGGGGACGCTCCTGGCCCAGCCATTCGACCCGGTCGCACTCCGGATCACGGGCGATCCTGTGCCCGTCGCGGAGAAGGTCAGCCGGAACACCGACACGCTGTACGCGGCCTACGCCGTCTCCGAGAGCGGGGCTCTCCTGTACAAGAGCGGCTCCGACTCGATCAAGCAGGTGGCATGGGTCGATCGCTCCGGGCGCCGGCTGGGCGCGCTTGGGCTGAAGGGCGAACTCGGGAACCCCGAGCTGTCGCCGGACGGGACGCGGCTCGCCCTCGATCGCGTCGAACCCAACAGCGTGTCCGCCGACATCTGGGTCGTCGACCTGTCGCGGGGGACGGCCTCCCGGCTCACTTTCGAGCCGTCGGACGAGGTTCGACCGTTGTGGTCGCCGGACGGCAGCCGCATTCTCTTCGCGGCGGATAGAGAAGGTCGTCGAGGCATCTTCCAGAAGGACGCGAGCGGCGCGAGCGGCGAGGCGCTCCTGATCGAATCGAACGATCTCCAGGCGCCGGCGGACGTCTCGGCGGACGGGAAGTTCCTCGTGTACGTAACGGGCTCGCTCCAGGGCGACCTCCGGCTCCTTCCGCTGTCGGGCGACCTGACTCCGAGGTCGTTCCTGAGCACACCCTTCGACGAGCGCCACGCGAGAGTGTCGCCCGACGGCCGCTGGATCGCCTACGACTCCGATGATTCGGCACGGTATGAGGTCTACGTGCAGAGCTTCCCGCAGCCCGGCGGGAAGTGGCAGATCTCGACGGCCGGCGGCGTCCAGCCGAGATGGCGGCGGGACGGCAAGGAGCTCTACTACCTCGCTCCCGACAGGTCTCTCATGGCGGTCCCGGTGAAGGGAGGGGGCGCCACCTTCGAGGCGGGCATCCCGGAGGCGCTCTTCACGACGGAGCTTCCGGTCCTGACCGGCCCGACGCGGTATGCCGTCGCCGGGGACGGCCAGCGCTTCCTCGTCACGATCCCGGAGGGCGACCCCACGCCCGCGCCCATCACCGTCGTTCTCAACTGGGCCGGCGAACCGAAGTGAAGTCCACGCCCGCGCGATAACGAGCCCCGAAAGCCCTTCCTGTACCGGTGGAGGGAGGCGGAAGAGCTCGGCGCCGTCGTGATCGACGAGATCCAGCGGCGACCGGGGCTTTTTCCCGTGCTCCGGGTCCTCGCGGACCGCCGCCCCGCGCCGTCACGGCGGATGGGGGCCTACCGGTAGAGGTTGAAAACCGCGGTGAGGCTCGCGAACTCGCCGATTCGGGGTAGGATGATCCGGATGCGGTGGCGATGGACGCGCAGGGCCTCCGCGATGCGGTCGGCGGCGGCGTGCTCTATCCGCGAGAGACGCGCCAGATCGAGAACGATCCGTTCCCCCTTCCGCTCCATCACCCGCCTCAGCGCGGCCGCCAGCCTCCCGGCGCCCGCGTCGGCCAACCTGCCTTCCACCTGCACCCAGACGATCGAGCAGGGTCGGAGTTCCACCTCTACCCGGTGTCCGCCGGGGTCATCCCCGTGGAGCCGCCGCCAGGCTCGCCGTGGCCTGGACGCCCGAGGCATCCGGAAAGTGTGGCGAATCAACCGGGGATGCTGGAAGAGGTCGAGCTTCAGCGTCAGGGCCGTCCATGCGGCCATCCCGAGAGCGGCGATCGCCTTCAGCCGCTCGCTCGCCGTGGGCGCCCCCAGCTCGGCGTGGACCCGCGCCTCGAGGTCGGCGATTCCCCGGCGGACCTCGGCGGTCGGCCCGAACAGCTTGCCCGCGAGGAAGATGGGATACGCCTTCCGGATCTCCCTCGCGAATCGCTCTGCTTTCAGCCGGAGGTACGCGAGGGGCGACTCCTTGTGCTTCCGGTACCCGAGGAGCCACGTCTCGAGCGAGCGGTAGATCGAGGGCCCGAGACGGCGGAAGTCCTCCTCGAAGCAGCGAGCCTGCGCCGCTTCGATCTCCCAGGGCTCCATCGAAGGGTGCTTCACGAGCGCGAAGAAGCCGCTCCCCTTCCGGCAGAACAGCTCCGGGTCCGCGGCGACGTCGGGGTGCAGCAGCCCCTCCCGAACGACGCGCTCGAAGAACGGCGTTCCCGGACTCGGCCCGTAGATGAGGAACTGCGTCAGCGCCGGCTTGAGCGCAAGCAGACCTGCAAGCTCCTCCTCGATGATCGCAGGCGTCTGGTAGGGGAAGCCCACGATCATGGACGCCAGGATCGTCACACCATGATCGCGGAACTCGCGGAAGATCTCCTCCACCGGCCGCCCCGCCTGCTTGGCGTATCCCGATCGCGTCCCTTCGTATCCGATCCAGAGCCCGTCGATCCCCATCTCCAGGATCTCGGTGACCTGGTACTGGCTGATGGCGCGGATGCTGGCGAAGGCGAAGATGGAGAGCGCTTTCCCGCCCCGGACGACGCAGTCGCGAAGCTCCATCGCGCGCTTCCGGTTCAGGAGGAAGTCCTCGTCAAGGATGATAATCGACATCCCGGGCGCGATCTCGAGGTAGCGCTCGATCACGTGATAGATGTCGGCGCCCGTCGGCAGGAGCCGGATGTGCTTCCTCTTGAAGAAGTGCGACGTGCAGCAGAAGTCGCACCCGTTGGGGCACCCGAGCCCGCCGAAGACGACGCCGGTCTGGGAGGCCTTCAGGCCGAAGACGCGCAGACGGTTGACGATCATCGGATGCCGGTAGGGGATCGGGATCTCCGGCTCACCGAGGAGCCGCCGCATGAAGGCGATCCCCTCCTCGCGGCAGATGTCGTCACCGAGCGGGCGCAGCAGCTCGTCTCCGAGGACGGTGCCGTAGCCGCCGAGCACGATCCGTGACCGCGGCGAGTGCTCGCGGATCAGGGCCACAATCTCTTTGAGCCGGTGGAAAGTGGCGATCAGGAACGAGACGGCCACGACGTCGTATCCGCGCTTCAGCTCGCGCACGAGCTCCTTCATCGACGGGTACTGCAGCACCGTCGCGGGCGCCTCGAGGTTTTCGGCGATGTACTCGAGGGAGAAGTGGATGTGGTTGGAGCGGGGGCTGAAGAGCCCCTGCGCGCGGGTGACCTGGCCGTAGAGAAGCTCGTAGCCGACGCTCGGAGCGTCGCCGTAGCGGACTCCCAGAGGCCGGCAGACGCTCGTGAGCAGAACCTTCTTCAGGACGGATCCTTGCCGCGGCCGTGCGGGCTGCCCTCTCGAGCGGGCGGCGAGAGGGCAAGGGCGCGATGATAGCCCACTCAAGCCGTGGAGGGTGGAGAAACTTCATCAACAGAACCGGCGTTCGACGGCTCGATAGTCCGGCCGCCCGAACATCGGTCACCATGAGGCTGGCTCCCCACGTGATCGGAGGTACGAACTCTGTGCCGGACCAGCCCTCGCCCCGACAGGATCGACCACCACCGCGCCGCCTTCCACCATCGCCACCGGAACTGGGGGCTGCCGGCATCCAGCTCAACCCGCCCGGGCTTCAAGCGGGAAGCTCTTCGGTATCGCCCAATACGATCCCCGCGGGTAGCTGCCGGCAGCGCCTCAACCCGGAAACACCGCAAGAAACCGTGTAGAAGGGAGTTGCTGGCCTGATGATACGGTTGTATCCTGCCGTGAGTTCACCTGATGACGAGGCTCAGATGACCGAACGCGAGGATGCTCGCTGGCTGGTGCTGATCCACCAGATACCCCCAAAGCCCAACTACTTGCGGGTCAAGGTCTGGCGCCGACTCCTACGTCTCGGTGCCGTGGCCATCAAGAACTCTGTCTACGTGCTGCCGCGGACAGAGGCGTGCTTCGAAGATTTCCAATGGGTCGTGCGGGAAATCGCCTCGGACGGCGGCGATGCTTCTCTGTGCGAGGCGCGGTTCGTGGACGGACTCGACGACGACCAGGTCGAGTCGCTCTTCAACGCCGCCCGCGATGCCGACTGCGCTCGGGTAGTGGAGGAGGCACTCGCGCTCTCGGAGTCACTTCCAGCGGCGGGACCCGTTCCGGACGAGAAGCGGGTGGAGGTGGAAGGAAGGCTTGCTCGCCTGAAGAGGCGGCTGGTCGGAGTCGCCTCGATCGACTTCTTCGGAGCCCCGGGCCGTGATGCCGCGGAAGGGCTCATTGCCTCGCTCGAGGCTCGGTTCCACACGCGTACGATGCCCGTCCCGACCTCCGGAACACGAATCGAGGAGTACCGAGGTCGGACGTGGGTGACACGCAAGGGTATCCACGTCGATCGGATGGCGAGCGCATGGCTCATCCGTCGCTCCATCGACCAGGACGCGCGCTTCAAGTTCGTCGCCAAGGACTACCGGCCGGAACCGGGTGAGCTCCGGTTCGATATGTTCGAGGCGGAGTTCACGCACGAAGGCGATCGGTGCACGTTCGAGGTGCTTCTCAGTCGTTTCTCACTGGACGACCCGGCCCTGCGCCACATCGCCGAAATCGTCCACGACATCGATCTCAAGGACCTGAAGTTCGGCCGGCAGGACGCTCTCGGGTTCGAGCGGCTCGTCGCCGGAATCGCGATGGCGCACAGGGAGGACGAAGCCCGACTCGAGAGGGCATGCGCGGTCCTCGACGACTTGTACGAGTACTTCCGGCGCAAGCCGGAGAAGAGGAGGCAGCCGTGAAGGTACAGTTGTGCTGGCTGGTGACGCTGGCGGCGGTCATTTTTGCGACCGCGGCATCCGCGCAGGAAAAGGGGTCCGTGACGTTCAACTTCGACGCCGATGCCGCCGACCAGGCGCCAAAGGGGTTCCAGTTCGGACGCACCGGTGGCGGCGCGCAAGGGAAATGGGTCGTGAAGGCTGAGAAAGACGCGCCGAGCGGCCCCAACGTCCTCGCGCAGGTGGACGCCGACGACTCCGACTACCGGTTCCCGGTCGCCTTCACCGGGCCAGAGATGAAGGATCTCAGGCTCTCGGTGAGATGCAAGCCCGTCTCTGGAAAAGTCGACCAGGCCTGCGGGCTCGTCTTCCGGCTTGGGGACCCGGACAACTACTACATCACCCGCGCCAACGCGCTCGAGAACAACGTCCGCCTCTACCACGTCGTCAAGGGCAAACGCGTCCAGTTCGCCGGCTGGAACGGAGAGGTGAAGAGCGGCGTCTGGCACGACCTCGCCGCCGAGGCAAAGGGAGACCACTTCCAGGTCTTCTTCGACGGTAAGAAGGTCATCGAGGCGGAGGACAAGACGTTCGGCGAGGCCGGGAAGGTCGGCGTGTGGACCAAGGCGGACTCCGTCACCTACTTCGACGATCTGTCCGTCACGGCACTGCCATAGAGGGATTCCGTGGGAGGTCCGAGCGGGGCGCGAGCAGGGCCTGAGAGGCCGCGGAAGATGGTGTCCGTCTGTCCGAGTTGTCGAAGACGACTGCTGACTCTCGCGCTCTCGGCGATCTGCGCGCTTCTGCCGTCAGTTCACTCGTCGCGGGCGGCGCTCGTTTCGATGGTGTCCGACTCGCTCTCGGAGAGGCCGGTCCCTGACTTCGAGGGCGAAACCCTCGACGGGAGGATTCTCGGATCTTCGGAGCTGCGCGGCCAGGCCATCGTGGTCAACTTCTTCGCGAGCTGGTGTCCCATCTGCCAGGCGCAGAACGAGGACCTCCGTCGCCTGCACGCGGACTACGGGAACCGGGGCGTGCGGTTCCTCGGGGTGCTCGTGGACGCGGTCGAGACGCCAGACACGCTGGTCGAAGCGCGGGCGTCCCTCGCGAAGAATCCCTTGCCCTATCCGGTCGTGTTCATGAATGAGGCCATGGGCGCCGCGTTTCAGTATCAGGGCTTCCCCGCGACGTACTTCATTCGAAGCGACGGCACTTTCACCACGACACTTCTTGGGTATCACCCGCCCGGAAAACTGTCGGCTCTGGCCGCGAACCTGGGGGCCACCGGCATCCCGAGCGCCTCGTCGGCGACTCCCGGCGCCGGGACGCCTGTTTCCGGGACGATCGCGAGCCACCCCTGGGATGCGAACCCCTGGCTCGCGCTCGTCCCCCGGACCTGGCGGCAGTGGCACCCCATCTTCGTTCACTTTCCCATCGCTCTTCTCGTGATTGAGGCATCAGCGGTCCTCGCCTATTGGTTCCGTCCGTCGGAGAGCCTCGAGAACATGTCGCGAGCACTCCTCTGGCTCGCGACAGTCTCGCTGGCGCCGACGATCTATACCGGCGTGGGAGACGTGGGAGCCGACCTCGGGGGAGGGTGGGCATTCTGGAACGGGCTCGAGGATCGCGTCGATCACTTCTTCCGGCTCGAGAGCAGCGTTTCCCTGCACGTGATCTTCGCGCTCGCGGCCTCGATCCTGGCCGTCAGCCGCCTCGCATGGCGGCTCCACGCGGGCGAGCGGGCGCTTCAGGGAAAGCGGGGAGTCGCCTTCGCGGCGCTCACGGTTCTCGGACTCTGGCTCCTGTTCGGCGCCGGCCAGGTGGGCGGCGCGATCACACATCCATGAGAGTGGTTGATGAGTTTGACATGGGCGTCGACAAGAGAGGGCGCTTCATTCAAGAAAGGCGGAGTAGAACGATGGCGAGAATTCGAAGGCGGCCGGCTGTTGGCGTTGTCACCCTGGCTCTGCTGCTCTCTCAAGCGCCGTTGGCGACGGCGGTGCCGATGTGGTCGCGCCGCTACAGCCTCCCCTGCTCGACCTGTCACGCCTACCCCAGCCTTCAGCTGACCGCCAGCGGCCTGGACTTCTTCCGCCGCGGCCACCGATTCTCCGGGGACGCCCTAGAGAAGAACTTCGCGAACCTCCTCTCGGCACACGGCGAGGTGGAGCAGACGGCCGAAAAGCGGACGTCGACGGAGTTCCAGGAGACAGAGCTGCACTTGCACGCGGGCGGGGCGATCTCATCCCTCTTCTCCGCCTACCTGGATGACAACGTCAAGGGAGATTTCGAGGCGATCTACCTTCAGTTCACCAAGTCGCAAGGAGACGACATCTACTTCACCACGCGGGACGGCAAGATCGCTCCCACGATCATCCGGAACTTCGCGAATGGCCTGATGGCCTCCGCCTCGACTCCTTTGATCATCACCGACGCGACTCTCGCCGATAATCCGTTCACGCCGGCCCGCGACAACTTCGGGATCGACGTCGCCCAGCGATGGAAGTCGTTTTTCTTCCAGGGAGGAGTCCTCAACGGGGAGGACGTGCCCGGACAGGCCGAGGTGGACAACCACAAGGATGTCTACCTGTC
>CAYNUH010000032.1:0-38437 GCA_964400605.1 uncultured Acidobacteriota bacterium
CGCTACCAGGCTGCGCCACGTCCCGACCGCGACGCCGGCCGCGGAGGCGGAAGTGAGGGAGCCTCGGGAAGAGCCGGCGGGGGGCACAAGCGCCGACTCTATCACCGGGTGCGAAAGAGGGTCAAGGCCGGCGGGCCAGCAGATCGCGCACGGACCGGAGTTCCTGCCGGATTTTTCGGAGCGTTGCGAGGAGCCGGCGGTCTGTGCGGGACGCGCTCTTGGAGGCGGCGGAGCCGGCTTTCGTGTTCGAGGCGGGCGAGGGCCCGGACGCGGCCCCGTCTTCGTCCAGCTTCTTCCTGGCCCCCGCGATGGTGTACTCCTCCTCGTAGAGGAGCGTCCTGATCTTCAGGATCAGGTCGATGTCCTTCCGCTGGTAGACCCTCTGCCCGGAGCGGTTCTTCCGCGGCGCGAGCTGGGGGAACTCCGACTCCCAGAACCGAAGGACGTACGGCTGAGTGTCGGTCATCTCGCACACCTCGCCGATCTTGTAGAAGTCCCTGTCGGCGGAGGCCTCGTTCGCCTCCGGCTTCTTCTCGGCCTTCTTGGGGTCCATGTTGGTCTCCCGGCGGGCGCGCTCCGGTCGTCTCGGCGTCAGGGCACGCGCCCGTAGGCGTCCTCCAGGCGCACGACGTCTTCTAGGTGCGGCGTCGAGACCTCGAACACCGTGCAGTCCTCGGTGGCCTCCATCCGGTGTCTCGTACCCGGCGCGATGTGATGGCTGTCGCCGGGGCGGAGGCGCTTCTGCACGAGGGCGCCCCCCTCGTCCACCGTGAAGATCATCTCTCCGGAATGCAGGAGGATCGTCTCCTCCTTCACCTCGTGGTATTGCAGCGAGAGCTTGTGGCCCTTCCGGATGAAAAGCACCTTTCCCACGTAGCCGGGCGTCTTCGCGAAGATCAGCTCGTAGCCCCAGGGTTTTTCGATTTTGGTCAATGCGCCCTCAGACCCGTCGCGGCGGCCACGGCGGCGCGCAGCTTCGGTTCGATGCGCGACGAGGCGTAGGCTTCGACCTCCCGGGCCGTCGGGAGGGTCATGATCTCCTCCACCATCTCCCGCGCCTCCGAGAGCTTCAGGCTGCGGACGGCAGCCTTGACGACGGGGATCGACACCGCGTCCATGGAGAACTCCCGCAGTCCCAGCCCCAGCAGGATGGGGACCGCCACCGGGTCGGCAGCCATCTCCCCGCACATCGACACCGGGATCCCCGCCGCCGCGGCCGCCTCGAGGATGAAGCGGATGGTCCTCAGGATCGCGGGGTGCAGCGGCTTGTAGAGGTACGACACCGACTCGTTGCTGCGGTCGATGGCCAGCGTGTACTGGATGAGGTCGTTCGTGCCGATGCTGAAGAAGTCGGCCTCCCGGGCCAGCAGGTCAGCCACCGCGGCCGCGGAGGGAACTTCCACCATGATGCCGACCGGCACGGATCCCTCGAAGGGAACGCCCTCGCGGGCGAGCTCCTGCCGGGCCTCGTCGAGAACCGCCCGGGCCGCCCGCAGCTCCTCCACGCCCGAGATGAGCGGAAACATCACGCGGACGTTGCCGTGCCGTGCCGCCCGGAGGATGCCTCGGAGCTGCGTCTTGAAGATGTCGGGCCTCATGAGGCAGAAGCGGATGGCCCGCATCCCCAGAACGGGGTTGTTCTCCTCCCTGTCTAGCACCTCGTGGAAGTACTTCTCGCCTCCCAGGTCCAGCGTCCTGATGGTGGCGGCCTCGGGCGCCACCCTCTCGGCCAGGGCGCGGTACACCTGGTAGTGCTCCTCTTCGCTGGGGATGGCCGGCGAGCGGTTCAGAAAGAGGAACTCGGAGCGGTACAGCCCGATCCCCCTCGCGCCGTGGCGCAGGGCGACGTCCATCTGCTCGGGCAGCTCGATGTTCGCCTGCAACAGGATCTCGCAGCCGTCCTGCGTGATCGCGCGTTCGTCGCGCGAGAGACGCAGCCGCTCTTCCTCGCCTTTCAGGTAGTCCGACCGCAGCCCCTCGTAGGCAGCCCCCTCGGCCGCCCCGGGGTTGACGATGACCTCCCCTTTGGAGCCGTCCACCACGATGAGGTCGCCGGAGTGGACGCGGCGGCTCAGGTCGTGCAGCCCGACCACGGCGGGGATGGCGAGCGCCTTGGCGATGATGGCGGTGTGCGAGGTCTGGCCGCCCTTGTCCGTGGCGAAGCCGATCACGCGGCGCTTCTTGAGGAGGGCGGTCTCCGACGGCGACAGCCGCGGCGAAACCACGATCACGTCCTCGGTCATCTCGGAGAGGTCGTGGTGATCGGAGCGCCCCAAGAGGACCTTCTGCACGCGGTCGTGGACGTCCTCGATGTCGTCCACCCACCGCTCGCGGTCCTCGAGATCGGCGAACACGGCCGTGAGCTTTTCGGTTTCCTCCCGCAGCGCCCACTCGGCGTTGATCCGCTCCCGGCGGATGGCATCCTCCGTGCCCCGGATCAGCATCTCGTCCTGCAGCATGAGGATCTGCGCTTCGAAGATCTTCCCGGCCGTCTCGTGGTGGTCCTTCCCGAAGCGGTCACGGAGACGCTGGAGCTGGGCCTGCGCCTCCGTCATGGCGCCGCGGAAGCGCATCACCTCCCGATCCATGTCCTCCTCGGGGACGGCAACGCGAAAGATGGCCGGGCCTTGGGTTTCCAGCACCACGGCCTTGCCGACCGCGATGCCCGGGCTCGCGCAGATGCCCTTGAGGTAGAGCCTCCGGTTCACTGACCCTCCCCGAACTTTCCGTCCACCAGCGCGGCCAGGACCCCCACGGCGTCCACCTCGTCGGGGCCCTCCGCCCGAAGCGTCAGTCGGCTGCCCAGGCCCGCGGCGAGCATCAGGATCCCAAGGATGGACTTCCCGTCCACCGACTGCCCGTCCCGGCACAGACTGACGCGCGCGCGGAAGCGCGAGGCCGCCTGCACGAACTTGGCCGCGGCCCGCGCGTGCAGGCCCAGGCGGTTGCTGATGGTGATCTCACGTTCGATCATGTCCCTTTCGTTTCGGGCGGCAGAGGACCCTGCCGGGCCGCGCCTTCGCGCGGCTTGAGCGAAGCCGTGGCGATCCTTATGTGGTCTCGGCCGCCGGCCCAGACCCCGTCGGCCACCTCGCCGAGGCTGTGCGGCTCCGCACGCATCTTGCAGAAGCGGATCAGCATGGGCAGGTTCACCCCGGTGACAATCTCCACGTGCCCCTTCTCCAGGAACGAGAGGCTCAGGTTCGCCGGGGTCCCCCCGAACATGTCGGTGAGGATGAGCAAGCCCTCCTTCCCCGTGACCCGTCCGACCGCCTCCTGGATCATGCGGCGGGCCGCATCCACGTCCTCGTCCCACCCGATGGGGACCGCCTCCAGGTTATCGATGGGCCCGAGGATCCGGTTCGCGGCGCGCACCAGCTCTCGCGCCAGATCGCCGTGCGTGATCACCAGCGCGCCGATCACGGAAGCCTCCTCATCCACGCCCCATGTCCCTGTGGACCGTCCGGACGCGGTGCCCGGCCCGCTCCAGATCATCGCCCAACCTCTGCGCCATCGCCACCGAGCGGTGCCGTCCGCCCGTGCACCCGATGGACAGGGTCACGTAGTTTTTCCCCTCTTTGACGAACTTCGGCATCAGGAACTGCATCAGCGAGTACACCCGGCCGTAGTACTCCCGGTATTCCTCCGAGGAGTCCATGAAGGCCGCCACTTCCCCATCCAGCCCGCTCAACGCCTTCAGATCGTCCTGGAAGTTCGGGTTGGGGAGGAAGCGGACGTCGAAGATCATGTCGGAGTCCGTCGGGACGCCGTACTTGTAGCCGAACGAGACCACCGAGACGAACAACGCGTCCTGGCGCTTGGCCTCGAACCAGTCCAGAAGGTAGCGCTTCAGCTCATGAACGTTGAACTTGGTGGTGTCGATGATCTTGTCGGCCCTCTCGCGCACCGGTGCAAGCGCCTCCCGCTCCCGGCGGATCCCCTCCTCCAAGGATCCGCTCTGAGACAGGGGGTGCGGGCGGCGGCTCTCGCTGAAACGCCTCAGCAGCACCTCGTCGGACGAGTCCAGGTACAGGATGAAGACGTCGCGGTCCTCGGCCCGCAGCTGGTTCACGATGTCGGGGAAGTCCTGGAGAAACGCCCCCTCGCGGATGTCTATGACGAGCGCCACCTTGGCGATCTCGGAGGCGGAGCGCGAGATGAGGTCGCAGAAAACCGGGATGAGCTTGATGGGGAGGTTGTCCACGCAGTAGTACCCCATGTCCTCGAGGCAGTTGGCGGTGAGGCTCTTTCCCGCGCCGGACAGGCCCGTGATGATGACGAAGCGGGCCCGGGTCATGGGCGCCGGCCGCCCCCGGAACGCTGAGCGAGCTCGCGGTCGAGCTTCTCGGCGAGGTCGCGGGAGGGCGCGTAGCCCTGGGCCTTGAGGAGGTGGTTGCGCGCCGCCACCTCGATGAGCACGGAGAGGTAGCGGCCCGGCGCGACGGGCATCTCGATGTAGGGGATCTTGACTCCGATGACCTCGTAGAACTTCTCGTCGATCCCCAGGCGCTCGTATTCCTTGCCTTCCTGCCAGGGATCGAGCCTGATGATCATCTCCAGGTCCTTGCGATCCCGCACGGCGGCCACGCCGAAGAGGTCCTTGATGTTGATGATCCCCAATCCCCGCAGCTCCATGTGGAACTGCGTCATGGCCGGGCCGTGCCCGTTCAGCAGCCCGCCGCGGCGGCGGAATTCCACCACGTCGTCGGCCACCAGCCGGTGGCCCCGGACGACGAGGTCCAGCGCGCACTCGCTCTTCCCCACGCCGCTCTCGCCCAGCAGCAGCACGCCCACGCCGTACACGTCGAGGAAGACGCCGTGAATGGTGATGCGTGGGGCCAGCTTCTCCTCGAGGTGCTCGGTCAGCCCGTCGATCGTCGCCGAGGAGACCTCCGCCGTCTTCAGGAGCGGGATCTCGTACAGGTCGGCGGCGGCCACGAGCTCGGGCGGCGGCTCGAGGTTCTTCGTGATGACGAGGCAGGTGACCCCGCACGCGCACACCTGCGAGAGGATCTCACGCCGGCGCTCGGGGTCCTGCCCGCGCAGGAAGGTGATCTCGCTCTGGCCGAGGATCTGGACGCGCCCCGGATGGATGTACTCGATGAACCCCGCCAGGGCGAGACCGGGCTTCTGGATCCGGGCGACCGTGATCTCCTTGTCGAGCCCGACCTTGCCGGCGATGACATCCAGCTTGAGGTGGCTCGCCTCCTCCGAGATCAGGTCTCGGACGCGAATCGTGGGGTGGATGGCCCCGGTGTCCATGAACTGCCCCCTGGGGTGGCTCCTTCTCTCGCGGCGGTGTTCCTGTCTTGGGAACGCTCAAGTAACACGTGAAGTGTACGGGCCGCCCGTTCTGGGTGTCAAGGCGGCGCCGCGGCGCCCCTTCGTTGACAGCAAACCGCGGCCGGCTATAGATTTAGGCTTCCCCGGCGGCGGTGCGAGCGACCCCTGCGGTGCATCCCGCGCACCCCGGCCAAAGAGGCCTGCCCATGACAGACAGGAAAGTCGTCCACATCGTCGGCACCGGCACCATCGGCGAGCCGCTCATCGGGATCCTCACGGCGATGAAGGACCCCCTGGGGCTCGATGAGATCACGTTCCACAAGAGGACCCCTCTGAAGACCGATCGGTCCAAGGTCAAGCAGCTTCAGCGCCGCGGCGCGAAGCTCGCGGTGGACGAGGACGCCCTGGAGGGGTTCAAGGAAATCGGCATCGAGCCCTCCTACGAGGCCCATGAGGCTCTGGACAGGGCGAGCGTCGTGATCGATTGCACTCCCGTCGGCAACCAGAACAAGGTCGAGCTCTACGAGCGGCACCGGACAACCACGCTCGGGTTCATCGCGCAAGGGTCGGAGTTCGGCTTCGGGAAGCCCTACGCCCGGGGAATCAACGATCGATCCCTCAAGCACGGAGAGGATCAGTTCCTGCAGGTGGTTTCCTGCAACACCCACAACCTGGCCGTGCTGATCGACAACATCGCGCTTTCGGACGGCGGGCCCGACAACCTGGTGGGGGGCCGTTTCCTCTGTCTGCGCCGCGCCAACGACATCTCACAGGACGGACCCTTCGTCCCCTCTCCGCAGGTGGGCCGCCACAAGGACGAGCGCTTCGGCACGCACCACGCGCGCGACGCCTGGCACCTGTTCGACACCCTGGGCTACGACCTGCCGGACCTGTACTCCTCGGCGCTCAAGATGAACTCGCAGTACATGCACTGCATCTGGTTCAGCATCCGGCTCAAGCGCCCCACCAACGTGAAGCAGGTCATCGAGCGGTTCCGCGCGAACGACAGGGTGGCCCTCACGCACAAGGTCTCGGCCAACTCCATCTTCTCCTTCGGACGCGACTACGGACACTACGGCCGCATCCTCAGCCAGACGGTCATCGCCGTGGACACGCTCTCGGTGAAGGACGGCCACGAGGTGATCGGCTTCTGCTTCACCCCGCAGGACGGCAACCCTCTCCTGTCCTCCGTCGCCTCCGCCGTCTGGTTCCTGTACCCGAAGAGCTACGAGGACAAGATCCAGTGCATGAAGCCGTACTTCTTCGATGAGGTGTGATCAGGAAGCTTTGAGCTTCTTGAGCTCCTCGACGATCCGAGGGATGAGGGTATAGAGGTCGCCGACGACCCCGTAGTCGGCGATCTTGAAGATGGGCGCCTCGGGATCCTTGTTGATGGCCACGATGACCTTCGACGAGGACATCCCCGCCAGGTGCTGGATGGCGCCGGAGATCCCGCAGGCCACGTAGAGTTTGGGCGAGACCACCTTGCCCGTCTGGCCCACCTGGTGACCGTGGTCGATCCAGCCGGCGTCCACGGCGGCCCGCGAGGCCCCCACGGAGCCGCCGAGGGCCTGCGCGAGCGACCGGATGTAGGAAAAGTTCTCCGGCCCCTTCATGGCCCGTCCTCCGGACACCACGATGTCCGCCTCCGCCACGTCCACCTCGACTCCCTCGGGCGAGCGAATTTCGGTGGTGCGTGCGGCGAAGTCCTTCTCCTCGAACGCCACCGCGAGCGGGCGGGACTCCCCCTTCCCGGTTCTCGGGCCATCGAGCGGAGGGAAGACGTTGGGCCGCAGCGTGACCACAGCCGGCTTCGAGTCGCGGAAGGAGACCGTGGCGAACGCCTTGCCCGAGTACACGGGGCGGACCGCCGTCACCGACCCATCGGCGGCGACGTCGAGCCCCGTGCAGTCCGAGGCCACCCCGGCATCCAGGCGAGCGGCGAGGCGCGAGGCGACGTCCTTGCCCATGGAGGACGCAGGGAGGATCACGATGTCGGCGCCCGACTCCAGGGCGGCGGCGTGCACCGCCCGCGCGTACGCGACGGGCGCGTACCGCGCGAGCCGGGCGTCCGAGATCAGAAGCGCGAGGTCCACGCCGAACCGGGCGGCCTCGGAAGCCGGCGCCTCCAGGCCCGAGCCCACCAGCACGGCCGCGAGCCTTCCCCGGGTGCTCTCGGCGATGCGTTTCCCCTCCGAGAGGCACTCGCGCGCCACCTTCTTGAGCTTCCCTTCCCTCTGCTCCGCGAACACCAGGACCGAAGCCATGGATGCTCCTCGAACTAGATGACCTTCGCCTCTTCGTGGAGCAGGCGCACGAGCTCCCGCGCCGCGCCCGCCGGATCGATATCTCCTTTGAGGACCTTTCCCGCGCCCTTCTTCGGCGGCAGCTCCAGCCTCTCCCACGCCACGCGGGCACGCACGGCGCCCGCGCTCAGGCCCAAGGCCGCGAGCGTCTTCTCTTCGAGGGGCTTCTTCTTGGCCCCCATGATCCCCTTGAGGCTGGCGTAGCGCGGCTCATTGAGGCCCTTCTGCGCCGAGATCACGCAGGGCAGCGTCGAGGTGACCACCTCCAGCGCGCCTTCGATCTCCCGCTCGGCGGTGAGCGCGCCTTCCCGCACTTCGAGCTTCGTCACCACGCCCACGTGGGGAAGGCCCAGGATCTCGGCCATGGCCCCGGCCACGAGCTGGTTGTCGGTGCCCACGGCGTACTTGCCGGTCAGGATCAGGTCGGGGGCGATCTCCTTCATGACGGCCGCGAGGATCTTCGCGACGCCGAGCGCGTCCGCGCCCTCCGCCGCCGCGTCCTTGACGTGCACGGCCCGGTCGGCGCCCATGGCCAGGCAGGTGCGCAGGGCCTGGGCCGCCTTCTCCGGGCCCACGGTCACCACCACGACCTCGCCGCCCCGCGCTTCCTTGATGCGCAGGGCCTCTTCGAGCGCAAACTCGTCGTACGGGTTGACCACCAGCGTGACGTTGGATTCGTCCACGGAGCGCCCGTCCGAGGCGATCAGCACCTTCGTCTCGGTGTCGGGAACCTGCTTGACGGCGACGGCGATCTTCACGGCGCTCTCCTGCGCGCGGGACGCGACGTCACTCTTCGAACGCCCTGAGGAGAAGGCAGGCGTTCGTGCCGCCGAATCCGAACGAGTTGTTCAGAGCGTAGGTCACCTTCCGGCGGCGCGCCTCGTTGGGGACGTAGTCCAGATCCAGCTCGGGATCGGGGGACGTGAGGTTGATGGTGGGCGGGATGATCCCGTGCTCCACCACCAGGGCGGTGATCCCGGTTTCGAGCCCTCCCGCCGCCCCGAGCAGGTGGCCGGTCATCGACTTGGTGGAGGAGATGGCCACCTTGCGGGCGGCGTCCCCCCAGAGCCGCTTCACGGCCAGAGTCTCCACCCGGTCCCCTTCCGGCGTGGAGGTGCCGTGCGCGTTGATGTAGTCCACCTCCTCGGGGCGAACGCCGGCGTCGGCGATGGCGTTTCGCATCCCGCGGTAAGGTCCATCACCGTCCGCCGAAGGCGCGGCCACGTGGAAAGCGTCGGAGGAGATGCCGTATCCCACCACCTCCGCATGGAGTGGGGCGCCGCGCCGGCGGGCCCTCTCGAGCTCCTCGAGGATGACGATTCCCGCCCCCTCCCCCATCACGAAACCATCCCGGCCGGCGTCGAACGGCCGCGACGCCTTCTCGGGCGCGTCGTTGCGGGTGGACAGAGCGCGCATGGCGGAGAACCCCCCCACGGCGAGCGGCGTGATGACGCCCTCCGCGCCGCCGCAGATCATCACGTCCGCCTCCCCGCGCGCGATCAGCCTGAAGGAGTCTCCCACCGCGTGGGTCCCCGTGGCGCACGCCGTGGAGTTGGCCAGGTTCGGCCCGCGGGCGCCGTGCCGGATGGACACCTGACCGGAGGCGAGGTTGACGATGAGTCCGACGATGAAGAAGGGTGAGATGCGCTTCGGCCCCGCCTCCAGCAGCTCCCGGTGCTGGCTCTCGATGGAGGGAAGCCCGCCGATGCCGGATCCGATGTACACCCCGACCCGCTCGGACTCCTCGGGCTGGATCTTCAACCCGGCGTCCGCCAGGGCGAACTGTGTCGCCGCCAGCGCATACTGGATGAAGAGGTCCATCTTCTTGATGTCCTTGCGCGGGATGAAAACGGCGGGGTCGAAACCGCGGACCTCGCCTGCGATCCGGCACGCGTACTCGGAGGCGTCGAAACGGGTGATCGGCGCGATCCCGCTCCGGCCGGCGATGAGGTTCTTCCAGGTTTCCTCGGTGCCGATGCCCAGGGGGCTCACGAGGCCGATCCCGGTGATCACCACCCTTCGCTGCACCGATGTCGCTCCTGGGGGGTGGGCCGGGCCCTACTTGTGGGCCTGGATGTAGGTGATGGCGTCCTGGACGGTCTTGATCTTCTCGGCCTCCTCGTCGCTGATCTCGAGGTTGAACTCCTCCTCGAGCGCCATCACGAGCTCGACCTGGTCGAGCGAGTCGGCCCCCAGGTCCTCGGCGAAGGAGGCCGTGGGCGTCACCTCGTCCTCCTCGACGCCCAGCTGTTCGACGATGATGCTCTTCACCTTTTCATCGATATTCATTCAACTCCTCCGTGTTTCCGTGCTGGCTGATCGGAACGAGAGCGCCGGGCGCGGCGCCGGACCGCCTGGAAACGCCGGCTGCGCGGAGAGGCGGTCAGTCTAGCACAGCGACGCCGGGCGGCAGGCTTACATGTACAGCCCGCCCGACACGTTGAGCACAGCCCCCGTCAGGTACGCCCCCGACGGCGCGAGGAGGAAGCTCACGGCGCCGGCCACTTCCTCGGGCGTGCCGAGCCTGCCCAGGGGGATGTGCGCCAGCATCGCCTCCCGCGCCTTCTCGGGCATGGCGCGCACCATGTCCGTCTCGACGAGCCCCGGCGCGACCACGTTGACGGTGATGCCCCGCGAGCCGACCTCCCGCGCGAGAGAGCGCGCGAGCCCGATGAGCCCCGCCTTGCTGGCCGCGTAGGCGCTCTGGCCCGGGTTCCCCATGAGCCCCGAGATCGACGAGATGAAGACGATCCTGCCATACCGCGCGCGGATCATGCCGCCGATGACGGCGTGGCACAGCGCGTAGGCGGAGGTCAGATTGGTCGCGATGACACGATCCCAGTCGGCGGGTTTCAACCGGATCAGGAGCTGGTCATGGGTCACGCCCGCGTTGGCCACCAGGTGATGAATGGCTCCGAGTGCGCCCGCGCACGCCTCGGCGCACCGCTCGGCGCTCCCGCTTTCCGCCAGATCCGCCGGCGATTCGTGGACCCTCACCCCAAACGCGCGAGCCTCGGACGCCACCTGCGACAACCGCTCGCCGTCGCGCGCCGTCAACGCGAGGTCCGACCCATCCCGGGCCGCCGCGAGCGCGACCGCGCGGCCGATGCCGCGGCTCGCCCCCGTCACCAGCGTCACCTTCCCGGCCAGGACCCTGTCGCCCGGCGTCATGCCCGTCCTCCGCCGCCGGCGAACGCCACGGCCTCCTCGATCCCAGCCGCATCCCCCGCCGACATGACCCGGATCCCGGGGTCGATGCGCCGCACGAGGCCGGCGAGGACTTGCCCGGGCCCCGTCTCGATCGCCGACGCGACGCCCATCTCCCGCAAGCGCCGCACCGATTCGGTCCACCTCACACGCGCCGTCACCTGCCGGACGAGCGCCTGGCGGGCCTCCTCACCTCTTCGGATCACGCGGGCATCCACGTTGGTGACGAGCGGGACGGCGAGGTCCCGGAATGGGATCGCCTCAAGGTCTGAGGCGAGGCGCTCCTGAGCCGGCCGCATCAGTTCGCAGTGGAACGGTGCGCTGACGTTCAGCCGGACCGCCCGCTTCGCCCCCCGCTCCTTCGCGATCGCCACCGCGCGGTCCACGGCGGCGGCGTGCCCGGCCACCACCACCTGACCCGGGGCATTGTCGTTCGCCACGGACACCATCCCCGGGCCCGACGCCGTGGCGGCCTCGCACACCTCCGAGGCGGATTCCGGGTCCAGTCCGATCAGAGCCGCCATGGCTCCCTCCCCCAGGGGCACGGCCTCCTGCATGTACCGCCCGCGGCGGTGGACGGCCAGCACCGCGTCCTCAAAGCGCAGGGCTCCCGCGGCCACCAGCGCCGCGTACTCGCCGAGGCTGTGTCCGGCCACCGCCGCGGGCCGCACTCCGCGCTCGGCCAGAACCTGGGAGCAGGCCACGGCCACGGTGAGGATCGCGGGCTGGGCGTTGGTGGTCTGCTGAAGATCAGCTTCGGGCCCCTCGAAGCACAGCCGCGAAAGCGGATAGCCGAGGATGCGATCGGCCGCGGCGAAGAGCCGGCGTGCCGTCTCGTGCGCGCCGGCGAGCGAGCGCCCCATGCCGACGCCGTGGGACCCCTGGCCGGGAAAGAGGAACGCCGTCGCTCCGTCGCGCGCCGCGCCGGCGGCTGGCTCGCCCATGCCGACTACCAGCGCAGCAGGGCCGCGCCCCAGGTGAGGCCCGCGCCGAAGGCGGCGAAGAGGACGCGGTCGCCCCGGCGGATCATCCCCTTCCGGTTGGCCTCGTCCAGGGCCACGGGGATGGAGGCGGAGGAGGTGTTCCCCGTTCTCTCGATGTTGATGTAGACCTTCTCCGGGGACAATCCGAGGCGGCTCCCCACGGCGTCGATGATCCGCCTGTTGGCCTGGTGGGGAACGAAGAGGTCCACGTCGTCAGGTGAGATGCCGCCGGCGGCGAGAACCTCCCGGCAGACTTCCTCGAGCGATCGGACGGCGATCTTGAACGTCTCATTGCCGCGCATCCGGATGTAGTGCAGGCCCTTGCGGACCGTCTCTTCGGTGGGTGGATGGAGGGTGCCGCCGCCCGGCAGCGTGATGTAGTCGGCCATGGAGCCGTCGGTGTGCAGGCTGGAGGCGATGATCCCGCGGCCAGGTTCGGGATCGCCGGACAGAATCACGGCGCCAGCGCCGTCCGCGAACAGGATGCACGTGGTGCGGTCCGACCAGTCGATGTACTTGGTCAGCAGCTCCGCCCCGATGACCAGAACGTGACGGTAGATGCCGGCGCGGATGAACTGGTGCGCCACCGACAGAGCGTAGATGAAGCCGGAACAGCCCGCCGACAGATCGAACGCAGCGGCCCGCCGGGCCCCGAGCTGATGCTGGATCAGACAGGACGTGGAGGGGATGGGCATGTCGGGCGTCACGGTGGCGCAGATGATCATGTCCACCGCCCCGGGCCCGATCCCCGCCATCTCCAGCGCCCGCCTCGACGCCTGGGTGGCGAACTGCGACATGGTCTCGTCCTCGCGGGCGACCCGGCGCTCGCGGATCCCGGTGCGGGTCGTGATCCATTCGTCCGACGTCTCGACCAGGCGCTCCAGATCGAAGTTCGTGACGACCTTTTCAGGAAGGGAGGCTCCCGTTCCGGCGATGACGGCGGAAGGCTCGCTCAAGGTGGGACCTCAGACGGCGGGCGCCGCGTGCGCCGTCTCCCGCGCCATGACCTCCTGGATCCGGTCGTGGACGCGGCTCGCAACGCAATCCGCGGCGACGCGTATCGCGTTCTTGATGGCCTTGGGCGACGAGCGCCCGTGGCCGATGATGACGACTCCCTTCACCCCGAGGAGAGGGAAGCCGCCGTACTCGGCGTAGTCGATGGTCCTCTTGAAGCGGCGCAGGGCCGGGCGGGCGAGCAGGAGCCCGATGCGCGCCAGCCACGAACTCCGCAGTTCCTGCTTCAGGAAGACCACCAGCATCTCGGACACGCTCTCGATGGCCTTGAGGGAGACGTTCCCTGTGAAGCCGTCGCACACAATGACGTCGCACTCACCGTTGAAAATGTCGCGCCCCTCCACGTTTCCGATGAAGTTCAGCGCGGCGCCGTTCAGAGTGGCCCCGCGCAACTCCTTGAAGACCTCGCGGGTCAAGTCGTTTCCCTTGGTGTCCTCCTCGCCCACGCTGAGGAGCCCGACCTTCGGCGAGGGGATGTCGAGGATCTCCCTGGCGTAGAGCGCCCCCATGAGCGCGAACTGGCGGATGTGCGACGGCCGGCAGTCCACGTTCGCTCCCACGTCGAGCCACACCGAACGTCCTTTCAGATTGGGCAGCACCGCGGTGACGGCGGGGCGATCGATGCCCTGGATGGTGCCGAGCGACACCTTGGCGCCGGCCATGACCGCGCCCGTGTTGCCGGCGCTCACGAAGGCCTCGGCCCGCCCCTCACGCAGCAGGTGGGTCCCCACGCGGATGGAGGAGTGCTTCTTGCGCCGGAGCGCCTGCATCGGAGGCTCGTGCATCTCGATGACCTCCGGTGCGTGCACCACCGTCACGGAGCCGTCCTCCGCGCCGAACCGGCGCAGCTCCGCGCGGACCTCTTCCTCCCGGCCGACGAGGAGGATCCGGTGGCCCCACTCGCGGGACGCCGCCAGGGCCCCCTCGACGACCGCGGCGGGGGCGTGGTCCCCCCCCATGGCATCAACGGCGATCCTCGCCCCCATCTCTCAGGGCCGCTCCACCTCGATGATCGCGCGCCCCCTGTAGTAGCCGCAGTGCGGGCAGACCCGGTGCGGCCTCTTGGGCTCGTGGCAGTGCGGGCACTCCGAAAGCGTGGGCGCCGTCAGCGCGTCGTGCGCACGCCTCCGGTCGCGTCGCGCCTTGGAGTGGCGTCGCTTGGGGTTGGGCATGGTGGCTCCTCAACGGCCCGGGTGGGCCCCTCGGGCCCGCCGGGGCCCCTGTCCCAGGATGGGGCCGGACGGACGGTATGGCATGTCAGGAGATCGATTGAACCCCCACGCAGCGGCACCCGTCCGTGTTCAGGTCGGCGCCGCAGCGCGCACACAGGCCCCTGCAGGTGGCCCGGCAGAGGAGTTTCATGGGAATCTCGAGGTACATCTGCTCCGTGGCGACCTGCTCGAGGTCGATGCCGTCCCCCTCCCGCAGGAACGCATAGTCCAGCGCGTCGTCGGGTATCTGGACCTCCCTGCCGTCCGTGGGGGCGAAGGCGTAGAACAAATTGAACAGGCGATCCACCTCCAACGCGCACGGCTTGAGGCAGCGGGAGCACGGGACCAGCGCCCGGCCGGCCAGCCGCCCCCTGAACGAGAGGCCGTTCCTGGCGGGGAGGACTCGCCCCTTCAGGACGACCGTCTCGACCCTGATCGTTTCATCCGCCTCCGAAATCAGCGGGTCCAGATCCAGGGGAAGATCAACGTCAGTCCCATCCGGAGTGACGTCCGCAGGGCGGATGATCACGCCATCCTCCTGAAAAGACGCGGCATTATAGCACCGCTCCGGGAGGTGTCAAAATGGGGGTGTCAGCGGCGGAGGGACTTGAGCTCTTGGGCGGCCGTGGAGTGGGAGGGAAAGAGCTCAAGGGCCTTCTCGAACATCTTCCGCGCCCGCAGGTCGAGCCCCCGCTCCTTGTAGAACATGCCGAGGGTGACGAAGTATTCGGCGTTGAACGGCTCCAGCTCGGTGGCCTTCACATACGCCTCCTCGGCCTGCCTCTGCCAGCGCCGGTCGGGGTTGCGCGCGAGGGAATCGGCCATTAGATGGTGGGCTGCGGCCGACTCGCTGTTGAACCTGATGGCCAGACGGGAGAACTGCAGGCTGTTGTAGTAATCCCCCTCCCGGAAGTACTCGCGCGCCTTGTGGTAGTACTTCTCCGAGAGCTTGATGTTCTGCTCCTGGGTCGCCTGCGCCTCGGTCTTGGAGAACTCGCGGCGCTTGTTGATCTCCTCCTCGCTCAGAGTGGTCACCCCGAAGCCGCCCCGAGCCGTGTGTTGCTCGCGCTCCAGCGCCCCCAGCTCGAGATTGAAGAATGCCTCAGTGAGCTTCGCCTCGATGAGGTCCAGCTCCCGCTTCATCGATTCCCGCACCGCCTCCGCGAATCGCTCGCGCCGGAACTTGGTCCGCATGTCCTCGAAGGCGGCGCGCATGGCCTCCGGCCCCGCCCCCTCGGGCACGCCCAGGATCTGCCCGGCCGGCTGCCCGCTCATTTGCGAGAGAGTGTCGCGAATCATGGCCTCCTCGCGCTGCGCCCGCGCACGAGCTTCATGGTGGACGGGCATGATCTCGCGCAGACTGAAAGGCCCGGGGCCCAGCGGGGGATCGAAGGCGACCACGCCGAAGACCACCAGCCCGTAGGTGAACTTCAGCGCGTCGTCCACCGAGTCGGGGGGAACCACCTGCGCAAGTTCCGCGATGGTCATCGAACCGTCGATACGGCTCAGCACGAAGCCGTGATGCGGCTTCAACGCGAGGCGGTGGACGGGCAGAAAGAGCCTCTCGCTCAACCCGAGGCGGCCCGGCATGCCCACGAGCACCTCCCTGAGCGGGTCGAAGTTGGACATGGCGGCAACGCCGTTGAGGATGGACTCGAACGTGAAGAGGACGTCCGGCGTGAAGGCAAGGGACGACTGACGGCCCTCCTCGAAGGTGTACGTCCCTCCCTGCCAGCCGAAGGCTTCGGCCAGCGCGCGGCGGATGAGCCCCTTCATTCCCGTGGCGAGACCGGCGCCGGTGACGGCGCCCCGCTTCAGGAGGGCCGCGGCCAGCTCGGAGGCGGTGTTGCAGTCGGGGACCGCTTCGAGGAGGACCTCCGCGCCGACGATGCCCTCGTCGCGCAGCGCCGCCGCCAGCGTCGGCGCTGCGGCCGGAGAATCGGCGTCCACGAACATCCCCCGGTCGAAGCGCAGCGTCGTGCGCGGCCCGGAGGAGGATTCGAGCGCGAGGACGCCGCTACGCTCCGGCAGAAAGACATCGCGGAGGACTTCGGCGAGGTAGTGGCTGGTGAAGTGCCCCTTCATGCTCTCTCGGACGGTAGGAGCGAAGGGTGGGGCGCGGCCATTCTCGACTCCTTGCCGGCGCCCCCATCCGCTTCACGGACGCTCCTGGCAAATGGGCGAAACACGGAGCAATATAGAGGCGCGGCCGGAGACGATCCACACCCCGGCCGGCCGGAGGCGACGCCCCATGCCCGGCTTC
The DNA here is from genome assembly GCA_964400605.1 of uncultured Acidobacteriota bacterium. Lineage (GTDB taxonomy): Bacteria > Acidobacteriota > Polarisedimenticolia > JACPZX01 > JACPZX01 > CAYNUH01. The sequence goes on from CAYNUH010000032.1 coordinate 16,268, forward strand.
CCACTGAATCGCGCCCCCTGGGGGCGTGATGAACCGGTCGGTGCGATCCTCCTGCCGGCGCTCGTGATGCTCTGCACGTTCTGTCCGGCCGCCCTGGCGGGACCGGCAGTCGAGCCCTCCGTAGAGGCCAGGGCCGGGATTCTCCTCCTCCATGAAGGGAGATTCGATGCCGCCGAGGAGGCGTTCACCGGCATCTCGTCGCGGCGTCCGGAGGATCCCGAAGGCCCCTTCTTCGAGGCCTTCGTCACGTGGTGGCGTCTGCTCGATGGCCCGAAGGATCCGGACCGGGTCCGCCTCTTCGAGGAGCGGCTGCAGGAAGGGGTCCGCCGCGCCGAGGCGCTCCTCCCGGGTCCTGAGGCCCAGCGCGGGAGGATTCTCGCGGGCACCGCGCTGATCCTTGCCGCGCAGAGCCGCGCCTGGTCGGGCAGCTTCCTCTCGGCGGGTTCCGCCGCGCGACAGGGGCACCGGCACCTGGAGGCGGCGCTCGAGGCCGACTCCGGCGCCGCCGACGCCTGGTTCGCCCTCGGGGCCTACAAGTATTTCGCCGCGCGGATGCCCTGGCTCGTGCGGGCTCTGGGGGTCTTCTTCAGAATCCCAGGAGGCAACGCCGAGGAGGGACTCTCGGGGCTGATCGAGGCGTCCCGCGACGCAAGGTACTTTGCCGCAGAGGCGGGACTGCTGCTGGCGTACATCTACTCCAGCGAACACGAGGACGATTACGGCACGGCCCTCGGCCACCTCAGGACGCTCCGCGCCCGCGAGCCCGCCTCTCCCCTTTTCGCGGCCCTCGACGCGAGGCTGAACTTCTTCACCGGCCACCTGGCCGCTGCCGAGAGCGCCGCCCGGCAGGCCATCGCTCTCTCGAGTGCGCCGCCCGCGGTGACACCCGACATCCCGGCTCTCGCGAGGCTCAGGCTCGCTCAGAGCCTCTACTACCAGTACCGGCCGCGTGAGGCGCTGGAGGAACTGATGCCCCTCCTGGAGCCGGACTCTCACCTCCCCGAAGGGTATGGCGCCATCGCATCCGCACTCGACGCGCGCCTCAGAGTGGATCTGACCGAGGCCCCGATGACGGTGGCGGGATCGGCCTCTGCGGCCGGTGCTGCGACGGCATCCCCCTTCCCTGCGCCGGCCACCACGGGGCCCGGGCCCGGCGCCCCCGCAGGCGCGGCTTCACCTCCGGGCACGGGCGCCGACGGCCGTGCGGCTGTCACGCCGACGAAGCCCGGATCCATCGCGGCCGCGGCGCCCTTGCCGAACGACCCCCTGGCGGCCGCCGCCGTGGAGAGGCTCCGCGACGGGGCCGCCGCGGAAGCCGCCGCCGCTCTGGCCGCAGCCACCGGAAGGAACCCGGGCGACCTCGTGCTGCGCTACCACCTCGCGCGCGCCTACGAGGCTGCGGGGAGGCGTTCGGAGGCCATGGCGGAGCTGCGCCGTTGCCTCGAGCCGAAGGCCGGGCTGCCGAGAACGCTCCAGGGATGGGCCCTGATCCGGCTGGGCGCGGCGCTCGAAGCCGAGGGGAAGTGGCTCGAGGCGGAGGATCAGTACCGCCGCGCCGCGTCGCTCAAAGGATTCCCCTTCCGGCGCGCCGCGCAGGAGCGCCTGAGGCACCCGGGTCCGGGGATTCCCCCCGAGGGGTAGGCCATCGGACGACCCGGTGATCAAGTGAGGTCCGTGTCCGGCGCCCCCTTCCCTCTTCCCTCCTCGATCGCCGCCTTCACCTCGTCCTTGAGGATCTTCCCGGTGGGATTCCGCGGCAGAGCCGGCAGGATGAGGATCGAGCGCGGGACCTTGTAGCGCGCGAGGCGCGCGAGGCAGAACGCCCTGAGCTCGCGCGCGGTCGCCGCCGCGCCGGGCCGCAGCGCCACCGCCGCGTGGGGGACCTCTCCGCGGTGCGGATCGGCGAGCCCCACCACGGCCGCCTCGGCCACGGCCGGGTGCGCCGCGAGCACCTCCTCAACCTCGCGGGGGTAGACGTTCAGCCCGCGGTAGATGAGCATCTCCTTGCGACGCCCGACGATGTAGAGGTAGCCATCGGCGTCGAGGCGGCCGAGATCGCCCGTGTGGAGCCAGCCGTCCCGAAGCGCGGCGGCCGTCTCCTCGGGCCGCTCGTGATATCCCGCCATCACGTTCGGGCCTCGCACCAGGACCTCCCCGATCTCTCCCGCCGAGGCCGGGGCTCCGTCCTCGAGCGCGATCCTCACCTCCACCCCCGGTACGGGAAGCCCGACGGAGCCCGGACGGCGCTCTCCTTCCACGGGGTTCAGGCTCACCACGGGCGCGGCCTCCGACAATCCGTACCCCTCGCACAGGGGCCGGCTCCAGCCCTTCTCGAACCGCTGGAGCACGTCCACGGGGAGTGGCGCTCCGCCGCAGATGTAGAGCCGCACGGGGTTGAGGCGGCGGGCCAGGAGGCCGGGCGGACGCTCCGCCATGGCGGCGTAGATCGCCGGCACTGCGAGGAAGATCGTGGGCCGGTGACGTCTCAACGCGGCCCGGATCGCGGCACGGTCCACGCCGGGCAGGAGGACCACGGTGAGCATTGCCAGCGTGGGGACGATCACGCAGACGAGCTGCGTCAGTGAGTGGAACATCGGTAGGAAGAGGAGCAGCCGGTCCCGATCGCGCAGATGGACCGCTTCCAGGCAGGCCCGCGCGTTCGCCAGAAGGTTTGCGTGGGTGAGCATCACCCCTTTCATCCGCCCGGTGGTTCCCGACGTGTACGTGAGGATCGCCAGGTCCCCGCCCGTCGGCGCCGGCGGGAGCGTGACCGCAGCGCCGCGGGCAGCGAGATCCGCCCACGCCACCGTCCGCAAGCGCGAGGGCAGCGGCGCGGCGGCGCCTTCCTCACCCTCGACCAGCACGATCCACTGAAGCCGCTCGAGCCTCTCCGTGTGGGGAGCGAGGGAAGCCAGTCGACGCCTCGTGGTGAACAGGCAGCGGGCGCCTGAGTCCTCGAGCACCGTGGCCGCCTCGGCCGGCGCGAGGAAAGTGCTGACGGGAACGGTTACGCCACCGGCCGCGGGCACCGCGAAGAAGGCGTGGATGTACTCGATGGCGTTGGGCAGGAGGATGGCCGAGCGATCGCCGGGGAGGGCTCCGAGTCGGACCAGACCTTCGGCCGTCGCGCGGATCCCGTCCGCGACCTCCGAGAAGGTGTGGCTTCTCCCGGGCGTGATGAACGCCGTCCGGCGCGATGCGAGGCGGGCGGCGCGCTCGGGGATCTCAGCGAGCGTGCGAGGTTCTTGTTCCGCTGCAGCCAGTCGCGCCTCCGCGTCAGGGAGCCGGCGGCGATCCCGCCGGATAGCGAAGAATAGCAGTTGCGGAGGGCGCCTGACGCCGCGCGCCGGGGTGGCCTATATTGGCGGCCCTTCCTCAGGCGCGCCGTGGGAGTTCGGAGGCTCATGCAGCGCTCGGTCCTCGCCGTGCTCCTCCTCGCCGCCATCCTGGCGGGAGCGGTCTCGCTTTCCTTCCTCCTCTTCCGGAGCGAATCGCCGGGCGAGCCCGCTGCGGCCGTCCCCGCGTCGGCCGACGCCGTCCTGCTCGTCCCCTCCGTGGCGACCTTGCTCAAGGACCTCGCAGGCACGCGCATGGCCCCGTCCGCCGGCGAGGGTGGCTGGGACCTCCTCGCCGACGTCCTCTCGGACCTCCTCTCGTCCCGCGGCATCCCCTTCGACCCGGACCCGGCCAGGCTGGCGACGACCTTGCGCGGCGCCGCCGCGCTGGCCTGGCTGCCCCCCGAGCGGCCCGGTTCTCCGAGGCAACTGATCCTCGCCTTCGAGACTCATCAGAGGCTGGGCGGGATGCTCGCGTACGTCGAGGAGTCGATCCTCCCGGGGTTGGCCGGCTCCGGCGCCGTGTGGGGGCGCCGCTCGCATCGCGGCCGCGAGTACGGCACGCTGCGCTTCCCGGGATCGGAAGCGTCCGTCTGCCTCGCCTCGTACCACAGGATCGTCCTCGTCACCCAGTCGGGCGAGGGCATGAGGCGGGCGCTGTCCGCGCTGACGAAGCAGGAAGCCTCCTTTCTCTCGAATCCCGTCTTCAGGCGCGTTCGGAGGGAATTGCGTGAGCGATCCGATCTGATCGCCTATGCTTCCGGGGACTTTCTCCGCCGGGCGCTCGGCCCGGATCGACCCGGTGACAGGAGTCCCGTAGCCTGGCTGCGGTCGCTCGATGTGCTGGCCTCGGTCCAGGGGGCCGGCGTGTCGGTTACGGTGGGAAATCGGGGACTCTTCCGCGAGCGTCTGAGGCTCCTGGCCCCGGGGATCTCCCAGACTCTACCGGGCCAGGTCTTCCGGGGAAGGCCCCGGGCCCTCGAGACCGCTCTCCTCCTGCCACCGGAATTCCCGCTCCTCCTGGGCGCCTCTTTTTCGGACCCGGGGGCGGTCTGGGACCGGCTGCCGGAATGGCTGGGGAGGGCCCTCGGCCGGGATCCAAGGCGTATCCGCGATCGGCTCGATGGGATCGAGCAGTTCCTGGGGGTGGATATCCGGAAGGAAATCCTCGGCGCCATCGGCGGCGAGATCACGATGGCGCTGGGCCCTCCTCCGGAGCGTTCCTTCGTCGTGGCCATGCATCCCTCGGATCTCCCCGCGGCGCGGCGGTGGCTCACACGTCTGGACGGGCTGGCCCGGGCCGCCGAGGCCTACCGGGTCGAGGACTCGCCCGGCGGGCCGATCACGACGTACGAGCATCCCCGCCTGCTGCCCTTCCGGCCCTCCTACGCCGTCACCGACTCAGTCCTGTTGCTCGCGGGCTCGCCGGAGACGCTGCGCCGCGCGCTCGACGCCGCAGCCCGGCCGGCGGACGCCGACGCCTCCAGCGGGCGAGGCCGGGCTCTCGGCGCCGAGCGAGCCCATCTGATCGTCGCCGCCGACTCGCACAAGATTGTCTCGTGGCTCCGGGCGCTGGCCCCCGAGGGCGCGGGAGAGTCCGCGGAGGACCCCTGGCTGCGGCGTCTGAGGGATGCGCTCCGGGACCCGACCGAGCCGTGGCCTCCCTTCACGGCGTCGCTGCGGGTGATCCCCGACGGGTTGACGGGAGAGATCGATGCCCCGATCTCTCCCGTCCTCCTCGGGGCGCTCCTCCTGAACGCCCCCGCACGGCGGACCGGGCCTGCGCAGGACCCCGCACAGGAAGAGGCGATCCAGCCCGCCGTGGCGCCCGATGACACCCCCTGACGGGGCCGAGGCGCTGCGACGTTCCGCCTCCCCTGGGCATCTCACCTCTTGAGGCCCAGCAGGAGCTCAACGCCTTCGACTGCGGCATACGGGCTCGGCTCTCCGCCGGCGCGCCCAGGAATGCATCACCGGGAGGACGACGAGATGACAATTCGAAGATCCACGTTTCTCTTGATCGCGATGGCCTTGGTGGGGGGAGCGGCCCTCGCAGTGCCGCTCGCGCCGAAGGACCGCGGGGCCCAGGCGGCGCCGCGTCACCCCGCGGCCGAGGCGGCGGGTAGCATCGCCGTCACGCCGGCCTCCATGCCTTTCGAAGCGCCCGAGCCACCGGATCCTCCCGAACCCCCGGAGCCCCCCGAGACGCCCGATCCCGAGGACGACGTTTTCGTCTTCATCGGGAACCGAGGCTGGCTCGGCGTGCAGATCGCCGACGTGTCGGACGAGAAGGCCTCCGAGCTGCACCTCGGCGAGGCGCACGGCGCGCTCGTGCAGGAGGTCGAGGAGGACAGTCCGGCCGGGCGGGCGGGGCTCGCGGCCGGCGACGTGATCGTCTCCTACCAGGGTCAGAGGGTGGAGGGGGCGGCGGCGCTCCGGCGCATGGTGCGGGAGACGCCCGCGGGGCGGACGGCCGCCATCGGCATCAGCCGTGACGGGTCGGCGCAGACGCTTCGCGTGAAGATCGGAGAGCGCCCGCGCTTCCCGCACGCGTATTCCTGGCGGTGGGAGGGCGGCCCGCCCGGCGGGCCCGGGGCATTCAAGGAGCTCGAACACCTGAAGGAATTCAGCTTCCCGGGCATGAAAGGATATTTCTTCGGAGGAGGACCGCGCCTGGGCGTCGCCGTCGACGATCTCACACCTCAGCTCGCGGAGTACTTCGGCGTCCGCTCGGGCCAGGGCGTGTTGGTCAAGGAAGTGATGGAGGACACCCCCGCGGCCAAGGCGGGGGTGAAGGCCGGCGACGTCATCATCCGGCTGGAGAAGGATCCGATCGGGGAGATCTCGGATCTCCACCGGGCCGTGCGCGAGCACGAGGGAAAGAAGATCACGCTGACCGTGGTCAGAAGCCGCGCGGAGAAGGACATCGAGGTCGCCCTCGAGGCGCCTCCTGAAGGGTCGCGGCGCGGCCCCGGGATGCGCGAGATGCAGAGGAACATCCGACGCGCGGAGGAGGAGACGCGGCGCGCCGGCGCCCTCATCGAGATCTGAACGATTCTCTCGACGCGATCGATCGGCCCGCCCCCTCAAGGGCGGCCGAAGCGGCGCTCGATGACCCGGTGCTCCCAGCGCAGCATCGTGGGGCGGCCGTGCGGGCAGCGCAGCGGCGAGCGGCACTCGAGAAGACGATTGAGGATGTATTCGATCTTCTCCGGGGTCAGGTGCGCGGGGACCTTCACCGCCGCGTGACACGCGGCCGTGGCCAGCATTCTCCGGCGGCGCCCCTCGACACCGGAAGGCGAGCCGTCCTCCTCGTCGCGCGCCGCGAGCAGGTCGAGGACGAGCCTCTCGGGATCCGCAGCGCCGAGCGGCGCGGGCACGGCGCGGACCACAATCGTTTCACCCCCGAACGCCTCCGCGTCGAAGCCCAGGCTGGCCAGGTCAGAAAGGATCTCCCCTTCCCGGGACCTCATCCTCGCGGGAAGCGTCACCGTTTTCGGGAAGAGCAGCGCCTGCGCGGCCTGCGGCTTTCCCGTCTCCGACGCCGTCATCTCCTCGAAGAGGATCCTCTCGTGCGCCGCATGTTGATCCACGAGGATCAGGCCGTCCTCGTCCTGGGCGAGGATGTAGCCGCTCCGGTAATGTCCCACGACGCGCGGAACGCCGCGCGGAAGGACCTCGGCCCCTGCTTCTTCCGCATCCGGATCCCTTCCGGCGTAGGGCGTATCCCCGGCCGCGGGGCTCGGGGTCCGGGAGGGTGACGCGAGGGCATCGTGCCGGGAGACGTAAGAGGCTGCCGCCTCGGAAATGGCGCGCCGGGCGCGATCGGGCGCCGCCCCGCCCGCCCATCCGGCCGGCGGGCCCTGCGCGCGTATTTCGTCCGGCGCCGGCGCGGAGCGGATCGGGCGGGCGCGCCCCAACGCCTGCCTGAGGGCGTCCCGGACCAGGTCGAATATCATCCCAGGCTCGGCGAAGCGGACCTCGGCCTTGGCCGGGTGGACGTTGACGTCCACCGCCTCCGCCGGCACCTCCAGTATCAGCAGGCAGGAGGCCGCCGACCCCGCGGGCAGCATCTCTTCCAGGGTCTTCGATGCCGCGCCCGCCAGCATCCGGTCGCGCACAACGCGGCCGTTCACGACGAACCGTCGCGTGCCGCGCGAGGCGCCCGTGGTCTCGCCGCCCACGACGAAGCCCGACACCGAAACACCTCCCCTCCCGGCGCCGATCGGTGCGGCCTCGCGCGCCGCCGCCGCGCCTTCCATCTGCGACAGCCGCGCGCGCAGGTCCGGGGCCGAGCCCACATCGAGAACCATCCGGGAGCCGTGTTCCAAGCGCACCCGCAGGGCGGGACGGGAGAGTGCGAGCGCAGTGACAGCGTCCACGATGTGAGCCATCTCCGTCCCCGGCGCGCGCAGGAAGCGTCTCCGTGCCGGCGTGTTGAAGAAGAGATCGCGGACGGAGACCGTGGTGCCCCGCGGATGGGGGGCCGGGCCGGAACCGATCAGCCGGCCGCCCTCGACCACCACACGCGCGCCCTCCCCCTCGCCGCGACCGGTGGTGAGGGTGAAGCGTGAGACGGCTGCGATGGAGGGGATGGCCTCGCCTCTGAAGCCGAGCGTCCCGATGGCCTGAAGCGCGGAGTCCGCGCGCAGCTTGCTCGTGGCATGGCGCTCCAGGCAGGCGATGGTGTCGTCAGCGTCCATCCCTTCGCCATCGTCCCTCACCTCGATGAGACGGCGGCCTCCCTCCTCGATGCGGATCGCGACCGAGACCGCGCCGGCGTCGAGCGAGTTCTCCACGATCTCCTTCACCACGGAGGCGGGCCGCTCGACGACCTCGCCCGCGGCGATGCGATTGATGACCGCATCGGGAAGAACCCGGATGCATCCCATGACGTTCCCCCCCGCGCGCCGCCCGTCCGGCCGAGGGCGCCGACAGGTGCACTCTACCCGAAAACATCGGGCGGCGGGGGTGGGAATCGGGAGGGGAGCCGACTAGAATCAGCGGGCTCGAACGGCGCGAAGGCTCCATCCGCGCGCCGGCACTCACCACGAGGAGGCGACGCGCAATGACGTTCCCGGCCGGTAGGAAAGCGATGGGCGTGGCGCTGTTCGCGCTGCTGGCCCTCGGCGTCTTCGCCCGCGAGAGCTCGGCAGAGGAGACGATCGCCCGGTGGCTCTTCGACGAGGGGACGGGCGACAGCGCCTCCGGGGGGCCTGGTTCCCCGAGCGGGAAGGTCGTACGAGCTGGATGGGGCAAGGGCCGATCCGGGAGGGCCCTCGTGTTCGAGGACTACTCGCTGAAGAACTACCTCAAACCGGACGTCCGGGAGGCCACGCGCGTGACCATTCCCCACAGCGACCGACTGAACCCGCCGGGCCCCTTCACACTCCGTGCGGTCGTCTTCCCCACGAGGGATCCGATCTACTACGGCGGGATCTTCGAGAAAGGCCGCGGCTACGGCGCCGCCTACCGGCTGGTGCTTCTGCGGGGGCTGAAGGTGCGGGCGGCCGCCGGCGCCGCCTACGCGGCCGTCACCAGTGCCGATCCGCTCTCGCTGAATGCGTGGCACGAGATCGTGATGAAGTTCGACGGCGACGCTCTCGTGCTGGTCGTGGACGGCAAGGAGCAGGGCCGCAAGGCGGGAGTGAAGGGCCCCTTCGCCAGCAAGGACGACGCGGTGATCGGCGAGAGGTTCTCCGGCCGGATAGACGAGGTGGCCCTCACCACCCCCTGAGGCGCCGTCAACTCCGCGAGCGGGCCCGCCGCCTGCGGACGCGGGCGGACTTTCGAGCCTGAGCCCGCAGGCTCTTCGGGGCGAGGAACCTGAGCGCGGCCTTCTCAGCGGAGTGAGCGGGGGCAAGCGCCATGGCCGGATCCTGCTGGGCCGCGATCCGGGCGATGCGCTCGATGGCCTCGCCCTGGATCTGCCTCACGCGCTCGCGCGAGATCTTGAGCCGGCAGCCGATGAACTCCAGCGTGTGCTCCCGGCCGTCCTCCATGCCGTATCGCATCCGGATGACCGTGCGGTGCCTCGGGGGAAGCTCATCCAGGAGGCGGCCGAGGTACTCGCGGATCTCCCCGTGGTAGATCCCGTTCATGGGATTGACGGCGTTGAGATCCTCCACCTCGATGCCGCCCTCGCGGTCGGGGTCGGTCCGGCTGTCGAGGGAGATGGGCTGCTGCAGGCGGCGCGCCGCCTCCCACTCCTTGAATGCCACGATGCCGGAGGCGTTGATGCGGCGCTGCACGTCCAAATCGGCGCCGCGCGTCTTCACCCGCGCCCTCTCCAGCATCCGGTCCACCCGGCGCAGCTTTTGGTGCATGTGGACGGGGATCCGGATGAGGTCCTGCTTGTCGCAGATGGCGCGGGCCAGGGCCTGACGGATCCACCACGAGGCGTAGGTGGAGAAGCGCGTGCCCTTGCGGGGGTCGAACTTCTCGGCGGCCCGCATGAGGCCGATGTTCCCCTCCTGGATCAGATCTTGAAGCGGCAACCCGGCGGACCGGTAGCGCTTCGCCCAATAGATGACGAGCCTGAGGTTCCTCTGGATGAGCTCCTCGAGAGCCTTGGGGTCGCCCCTGGCCGTCTTCCTGGCGATGGCGCGCTCCCCCTCCGGAGTGAGGAGCGACCAGCGGGAGATCTCCCGCAGGTACTGCTCGAGCGACTCGGCCGTCTCGGCACTTCCGGCATCGCCCCGCCGCGCGCTCTTGGCGAGAGCGCCAGCGGGAGCGGAGTCGTCTTCGATGACGTCGACTCTGGGGTCAGCCATGGGTGTCAGGGTCCTTTTCAGGCCGGAGGGCTGTCGCGGGGCGATGGTGCACCGGTCAGAGACCCGGATTTGCAGGGTCTGTGCCAGAAAAAGGTCATGGCAGGCCACGCCGGTCCTCAGGGCTAAGCCCTTGCAATTCAACAGTTTATTCGAGAGGTATCCCGGCCAGAGGATACCTCCTCCGCGCCGTCTGCAGGCCTGAAGTGTCGGAAGGTGTCCCACGGCGGGTACACCTGTGTCTCACCCGGCTCGCGGGGGGAACGCGAGGTTGGGGCCGCGGGCTCAGGGGCCCGGGCCCTTGAACCGGCGCACGACGAGCTCGTTCCTCACCGATGTGACGCCGCGCACCCCGAAGGCCAGCCTCTCGGCGCGCAGCCTGTCCGCCAGTGTCGCGACCACGCCGGTCAGCGTGACCGAACCGCCCTCGTCCGCGACCACCTTCAGCTCCTCGGCGCCGCCGAAAAGGAGCTTGGCGTGGAGGAGACTCTCCACGCGCCTCCGCACAGTCGCAGGATCTGCGGGGACCGGGGCCAGTCGGATACGGTTGTCGATCGCGACGATGCCGGCCACGCGCGAGATCGCCTCCTCCGCCTCCTCCCGATCGGTGGCGAGGGGAACCTCCCCCTGAAGCGTCGCGGCGGCGTCCCGCACCGAAACTTGGAGCCCGAAGGAGGCGAGGCGCGGCGAGGCGCGGAGGCTCCGATCCGCCTCCAGCTCCAGGATCGGGTCACCTCTTTCCTGTCGATCCACCTCGACCCGGTTGTCGATGCTGGTGACGCCGTACACCTGGGATGCGTACCTTTCCAGCTCGGATCTCTCGTGCAGCGTGGGCATCGCACCCGAGAGGGCCACCGTCCCAGCCGAGGCCGACACGGTGACGCGGGAGACGTCCACGCCGACCCGACCGCTGATGCGCATCAGCACGGCCTGCCTGAGAGTCTCGTCGTCGGGCGCGGGAGGGCGGATCTTGCGCACCTCCACCGCGACCGCCGTCGCCGCCGCACACGCCACAAGCAGCGCCGCGCTCCGGAGCCATCGCGATCCGACGCCTATCCGGTGCCCCATCGCCTCACCCCTTGATCACGCCGACGGGGACCAGTCGGGCGACCCGACGCGCGATCCCGGCCCCGTGGACCACATCCACCACGTCGGCAACGTCCTTGTAGGCTTCGGGGATCTCCTCCAGCACCGTGTCGCGCCCCTCGGCCCGCACGAAGATCCCCTTCGCCGCCAGCTCCTTGATGATGGATCGGCCCCGGGCGGACCGCTTCGCGGCCGAGCGGCTCATGCGTCTTCCCGCTCCATGGCACGTGCTCCCCCACGTCTCCCGGAAGGCGCCCTCGGTCCCCACGAGGACGAACGAATATCGGCCCATGTCTCCTGGGATGAGCACCGGCTGACCGACGTCGCGGTACGCGGCCGGCGTCTCCGGGTGGAGAGGGGGGAAGGCCCGCGTCGCCCCCTTGCGGTGGACGCAGAGCCTTCGCTTTCGCCCCTCCACCTCGTGCATCTCCATCTTGGCGATGTTGTGGCAGACGTCGTAGACCAGGTCGAGCGCGAGGTCCTTCGGGGGCCTCTGGAGGACGCGCTCGAAAGTTTCGCGGACCCAGTGGGTCATGACCTGCCTGTTCGCGAACGCGTAGTTGGCCGCGGCCGCCATGGCGCCCAGGTACGCTCTCCCCTCCGGCGAGGTGACGGGGGCGCAGCACAGCTGGCGATCGGGAAGATCGATGCCGTACTTCTTCGAGGCCGCCATCATCGTGTCCAGCGAGTCGTCGCAGACCTGGTAGCCGAGCCCGCGCGATCCGCTGTGGATGGTGACCGTCACCTGGCCCTTCCAGAGCCCGAGGGCCGCCGCCGCGCCGGCGTCGAAGACCTCGTCCACGATCTGGATCTCGGCGAAGTGGTTCCCCGAGCCGAGCGTTCCGAGCTGGGGCCGACCCCTCTCCATGGCCCTGGGGCTCACGCCGTCCGGATCCGGTTCCGGGATGGCGCCCCGCGATTCGGTGTGCTCGAGGTCGGCCGCGGAGCCGAAGCCGCGCTCCACCGCCCACGCGGCGCCCTTCATGAGGACACGTCTCAGGTCCTCCCGGTCGAGCTTGAGGTCGCTCCGGCGCGCCCCCACGCCGCTGGGGATGTTGCGGAACAGGGCGTTGACGAGGTCCTCGAGCCTCGGAGCGATGTCGGCGCGGCTCAGACCTGAGCGCAGCAGCCGCACCCCGCAGTTGATGTCGTAGCCCACGCCCCCCGGCGAGACCACGCCCTCGCGCTCGTCGAAGGCGGCCACGCCCCCGATGGGGAAGCCGTACCCCCAGTGCATGTCGGGCATGGCGAGGGAGGCCCGCACGATTCCCGGCAGGCAGGCGACGTTGGCGACCTGCTGCAGGGCCTGGTCCTCCCCGAGTGATCCCATCAGCTTCTCATCGGCGAAGATCACTCCCGGCACGTTCATCCGGCCCGTCCGCGGGATCTCCCACCGGTACTCGTCGATCTTTCGGATCTCCATACCCTCACCGACTCAGATGTCCAGCACCAAGCGCGCCCGCCAGGTGCCGTCCGGATCCCGCCGGACCGAGGCCTGGTGGTAAGTCACGGCCTTGATCTCGGTGCGGATCGTGTGCCGCGCCGGATCGAACGTGTCGCCCCGCGCGGCGCCCTTCAGCCACCGCCCGCCGTCCGAAGCCCCGCCCGTCTCGACTTCGAAGTCGCGGAAGATCCACCGCTCGGCGTCGTGGAGGTACAGCAGCTCGCGCAGCCAGTGCACGAGAAGAACCTCCCTGTCGGGCGCGGTGATCTCGATCAGCCGCTCCGCGGAAGGGTGAGCGGCATCGGGCTCCGCGATGATATCAAACAGCGCTGCCGCGCAGCAGGCGTAAAGGGAGCCTTCGTCCGGCGCCTCGGCCTCGACGCCGATGTCGCCGGTGTGGTCGAACTGGCGGTAGGCTCCCCGCATGGCCTCAACGCCTCCGCGGGTGGCTCAGGGCGAAGCTCACGGCATACTCGATGATGGATCGGGCCACGTCAACGCCCGTGGCCACCTCCAGCCCCTCGAACCCCGGCGAGGAGTTGATCTCCATGACCTTCGGCCCCGTTCGCGACTCGAGCAGATCCACTCCCGCTACCTGGAGCGCCATCACGCGGCTGGCCATCACCGCCGCCCACTCGTACGCGGGCGCCAGCGTGAGGGGGGCGGCGCCGGCGCCGCGGTGAATGTTGGCGCGGAACTCTCCGATGCGCGCCTCGCGCCGCATCGCGGCCACGACACGGTCGCCCACCACGAGGGCCCGGATGTCCTTTCCTTCCGATTCCTTGACGAACTCCTGGATCAGGATGTCCTGCCCGAGGATCCACACCGTCTCGATGATCGACTCCACCTGCTCCTCCTTGTCCACCAGCATCACGCCCACGCCCTGCGTGCCGCGAATGAGCTTGAGGATCACCGGCACGCCGCCGACCATCTTGATGGCGCGCTGGATCTGCCCGGGGTTTCGGGCGATGACGGTCCGAGGGATGTCCACGTCGTGCCGGGTGAGGAGCTGCAGGCTGCGGAGCTTGTCGCGCGCGCGGGCGATGGGCTGGGAGTTGTTCACCACCGGGATCCCCATCATGTCGAACTGATTCACCACGGCCAGGCCGTACTCCGTGACGGAGGCCCCGATCCGCGGGATCACCACGTCGTAGTCGCGCAGCGGGTGCATGCGGTCGCGGTAGTAGACCGAGGGCGCTTTGCGGCCCAGGTGCAGGTAGCAGTCGAGGGGATCGGCCACGCGGACCGCGTGGCCCATGGTTCGCGCCGTCTCCACGAGCCTGCGCGTGGAGTAGAGGCTCCGCCTGCGGGAAAGGATGAGGATCTTCATGGCTTCGCCGCGGCCGGATCGATCCTAGGCCTTTCGGAGGGCCTCCTGGGCGGCGGCAAGGCGGGCGATAGGCACCCGGTAGGGTGAGCACGAGACGTAATCGAGGCCCGCGCGGTGGAAGAAGGCCACCGACGCCGGGTCGCCGCCGTGCTCGCCGCACACGCCGATCTTGAGCCCCGGCCTGGCGGCTCGCCCTTCGCGCACGGCCATCTCCACGAGGCGGCCCACGCCCGCGGTGTCGAGGCTCTGGAACGGGTCCTCCGGGATCACCCGGCTCTCGACGTAGAAGGGCAGGAAGTTTTTCGTGTCGTCCCGGCTCAGTCCCCACGTCATCTGCGTGAGGTCGTTGGTGCCGAAAGAGAAGAACTCCGCCGCGGAAGCCACCTCCGCCGCGGTGAGGGCGGCCCTGGGGACCTCGATCATGGTCCCCACCAGGTAGTCCACCTTGCGGCCGGCGCGCGCGAAGACCTCCTCGGCCACCTTCCGCACCGCCTTCTCCAACCGCCTCAGCTCCTCGGCCGCCCCCACCAGAGGGATCATCACCTCGGGGATTGCGTTCACGCCGGCCGCCGACACCTCGCAGGCCGCCTCGAAGATGGCTCGCGCCTGGGCCTCGTAGATCTCGGGGTACGTGATTCCGAGGCGGCAGCCGCGGTGGCCCAGCATCGGGTTGGCCTCCTTGAGCGACTCGACTCGGGCGCGGACGTCCTCGGGTCGGACCCGCATGGCCGCCGCGATGTCGCGGATCTGATCGGCGTCAGCCGGGAGGAACTCGTGAAGCGGCGGATCCAGGAGGCGGATCGTTACGGGGAGGCCGTCCATGGCGCGGAAAATCCCGATGAAGTCCAATCGCTGCATCGGGACTATCTTCTCCAGCGCGCGCCTCCTGCCCGCGGCGTCCTCCGCGAGGATCATCTCCCTCACCGCGAGGATCCGCTCCTCCGCGAAGAACATGTGTTCGGTGCGGCACAGCCCGATCCCCTCCGCCCCCAGCGCGCGCGCCACCGCGGCGTCGTGGGGGGTGTCGGCGTTTGCCCTCACCTTCAGCCGGCGCACCGCGTCGGCCCACGACAGAAGCGCCTCGAAGTCTCGGTAGATCCGCGAATCGGAAGGCTTGAGGGTGCGCTCCACCAGCACCCGGAGGACCTCCGGCGGGGAGGTGCGGATCTCCCCGAGGAGGACCTCTCCCGTGGACCCGTCGATGGAGACGGAGTCCCCCTCGCGGAGGGTGCGGCCGCCCGCGGCGAACGATCGGCCGTCCTCTGCGAACTGGAGCCCGCCGCAGCCGACGATGCAGGGTTTGCCCATCCCCCGCGCCACCACCGCCGCGTGGGAGGTCATGCCGCCGCGCGCCGTGAGGATCCCGGCCGAGGCTTCCATGCCGGTGATGTCTTCCGCCGACGTCTCGGCGCGCACAAGGATGACCACGCGGCGAGGCGAGGCGGCGGCCATTCGCGCGGCGGCCTCCGCGGTGAGCGCCACCGCCCCGGCCGCGGCGCCGGGCCCCGCGTTGAGCCCCTTCGCGAGCAGCCGTCCCTCGCGCAGGGCCGCGGCCTTCTCGACCGGATCGAATGTGGGCGCCAGCAGGTCGTTCAACCTCTCCGCTTTGACGCGCTGCAGCGCCTCCTCCTTGCTGATGAGCCCGTCGCCGGTCATCTCCACGGCGATCCGGACGGCCGCCAGACCCGTCCTCTCCCCGCGCCGAGTTTGCAGAATAAATAGCCGGCCCTTCATGATGGTGAACTCGATGTCCTGCATCTCCCGGAAGTGCGCCTCGAGGCGCGCCGCGAACGCCTTCAGCTCCGCGTAGATGCCGGGCATGTCCCGCTCGAGGCAAGGCCCGCCCGAGCCGTCGCCGGCTACGGGGAGGGGTGTGCGGATCCCCGCCACCACGTCCTCACCCTGGGCGTTAGGGAGGTACTCGCCGTACACGCCCTTCTCCCCCGTGGCCGGGCTGCGGGTGAAGGCTACGCCCGTGCCGCAGTCGCCTCCCAGGTTGCCGAAGACCATCGCCTGCACGTTCACCGCGGTCCCCCACCCCTCGGGGATCTTGTACATCCGCCGGTAGGCGATGGCGCGGTCGTTCATCCACGATCGGAAGACCGACCGGACGGCCCCCCACATCTGCTCGGCCGGCTCCTCGGGGAACGCCTCCCGGGCGTGAGTCTTCGTGGCCGCCTTGAAGGCCGCGACCAGTGCGCGGAGATCCTCCGCGGGCAGGCGATGATCCTCGCTCACGCCGCGACGCCGCTTCGCCTCCTCCAGGAGCGGGTGGTACACCTCCTCGCGCGAGACCCCCATGACCACGTCGCCGTACATCTCCACCAACCGCCGGTAGCAGTCGTAGGCGAAGCGGGGATCGCCCGAGTCGCCGATGAGACCCTCGATCGTGCGGTCGTTGAGTCCGATGTTCAGCACCGTGTCCATCATGCCGGGCATGGAGGCTCGCGCCCCGGAGCGCACCGAGACCAGCAAGGGCGATCGCGGATCGCCGAAGCGACGCTCCATCCTCACCTCGATCTTTCCGAGCGCGGAGTCCACCTGCGCCCTCAGATCGCCCGGGAAGGACCCGTCGCGCAGGTATGCGTTGCACACCTCGGTGGTGATGGTGAAGCCCGGAGGGACGGGCAGTCCGAGGCGGCTCATCTCGGCGAGGTTGGCCCCCTTGCCCCCCAGAAGCTCGCGCATCGATCCGTCGCCGTCCGCCGTCCCGCCCCCGAAGAGATACACGTGTCTCGCCTGTGTGGTCATGCTCGTCTCCGCTGACGTCACCCTTCGGCCCTGTCAGGCCGGAGGTTCACCCTCCACCACGATCTCGGCAAAATCCGCCTCCCGCGAAAGAAGCCTGGACAGCTCCGCGAGGAGCGCGAGGCGGTTGCTCCGGACCGCGGCGTCCGGATCCATCACGAGCACCTCGTCGAAGAACCGGTCCACGCGGGGGCGCAGCGCCGCGATGGCGCACAGAGCGCCGCGGTGGTCCTCGCGCGCCGCGAGATCGTCCACCTCGCCGGCCGCGCGACGCATCGCCTCGAACAGGTCCGCCTCGGCGCCGGCCGCCAGCCGCGAAGGGACCAGGGCCGACCCGTCCACGCCCATCCCCTTCGCGCCCGCCTGGGCCAGGATGTTGCGCACGCGCTTGGCGGCCGCCGCCAGGGCCAGGAAATCGTCCTGCCCGCGCAGGGTGTGCAGCGCGCGGGCTCGCCGCCACGCGAGCAGGGGGTCCGACCAACCGGCCGCCAGCGCCGCGCGCGCGGCGTCGAAGCGCACCCCCGATTCCTCCATGAGGAACTGCAGCCGCTGCTTCACGAACTCGTGCAGCGCTGCGCGGGGATCGAGCGTCTCGGCGCGGGCCTTCGCGCCGGGGGATCGCTGCTTCCCGGGGCCCGGCCCCGCTCCGGACCCAGTCCCTACGGGCACGGGAGGCGCCGCACGCGCACCGGCCTCCTTGGACTTGCGCTCATCGGGTTCAGGCCTAGCCGCGCTCGCCTCGCGCGCCAGCGGCGTCACGTGGCCTTCCACCTCCTCCATCGCCCGGTCCAGTAATCGCCCCAGATCGGTGCGCACCTGGTTCTCGATCAGGATCCTCAGGACCCCCATGGCGATCCGCCGCAGACCGAGCGGGTCCGCCGATCCCTTCGGCACCATCCCGGCCGTGAAACAGAGGGCCAGCGTGTCGATCTTGTCGGCGAGCGCCAGGACGGCGGCCGGTCCCTTCGAAGGCACGCTCCCCGCGGCGGACAGCGGCAGGTAGTGCTCCTCGATGGCCCGCGCGCACGCTTCGGGGTGCCCCTCCAGGCGGGCGTAGATCCCTCCCATCACCCCCTGAAGCTCGGGGAACTCCCCCACCATCCCCGTCGTGAGGTCCGCCTTGCAGAGCCGCAGGGCGAGGCTGAGATCGCGCCTTTCCTCGTCCGAGCGGACGCCCGCGGGCCCCAGCAGGTCCACGGCCGGGTCGAGGATCCACGACAGGCGATCGATCTTCTGCGCGTACGATCCCAGGCGCGCGTGGAACATCACACGGGCCAGATCCGCCGAGCGCTCCTCCAGCCGGCGCTTGCGGTCCTCCTCGAAGAAGAACCTGGCGTCGGCCAGGCGGGCTCTCAGCACCCATTCGTTCCCCCGGCGGATGAGGCCTGCCGGGTCGGCGTCGGTGGTGAGGACCGCCACGAACGCGTTGAGGAGCCCGCCGCCGGCCTTCTCCACGGTGAGGTACTTCTGGTGGCGCCGCATGGTCGTGAGGAGGACCGGCTCCGGAAGCGCGAGGTACTCCTCCGGGAACGACCCTCCAACCACCGCCGGGTGCTCCGTCAGGAAGACCAGTTCTTCTACGAGGTCCGAATCCGGTCGGAGGATGCCGCCCGCGGCCGTGGCCTCCCGCGCCGCCCGAACCAGGATCTCCCGCCGCCTCTCCTCAGCCCCCACGACGACGCCGCCCCTCTCGCGCAGGACGATCTCGTAGTCGGAGGCGCGGGCAACCTCGTGAGGGCCCGCTCCGAGATAGCGGTGTCCGTGGGTGGCGCGGCCGCTGCGGACGCCCGTGAACTCGAAGGGGACGACCTCCGCGTCCAGGAGGGCGAGGATCCAGTGCACGGGGCGGACGAAGACGTACCCTCGATCGCCCCAGCGCATCGTCTTTCCGAACCGCATCGCCTGGAGCACCCGCGGGCACGCCTCGGAGAGAACCTCTGCGGCCGCGCGGCCGCGGACCCGCTTCGTCGCCGCCACCACCTCGCCCTTCGCCCCGGCCACCACCCGGAGGTCCGAAACTCCCACACCCTGCGCCCGGGCGAATCCGGCGGCCGCCGCGTTGGGCCGTCCTGCCGCGTCGAAGGCGGCCGATCGCGGAGGCCCGGTCACCGTCTCCTCCCGGTCCGCCTCGCGATCGCGGATCCCGGTGATGCGCGCCACCAGGCGCCTCGGGCCGCCGAGGTCCCGCGCGGCCGACGCGCCCGCGGCGAGAGGCCCGAGCGCCTGCATCAGCGCGGCGGCGAGATCTTCGAGGGCCTTCGGGATCAGGAGCGCGGGGATCTCCTCGCAGCCGACCTCCAGGACGAACGTGAGCCCATCCGGGTGGCCCGGGGCCCGCTTACTTGCGGCCGGCCGCGCAGGCCCGGCGGGGCGGCGATCACCCACGATCCGTCCCCCCTCGGCCGGCCGCGTTCCCGGCTCCGAGCGGGAAGCCCAGCCTCTGCCGGTCCTCGAGGAAGAGCCTCGCCGCCTCGCAGGCCAGCGCCCGCACGCGGGCGATGTAGGCGGAGCGCTCGGCGACGCCGGCGGCCCGGCGAGCGTCGAGGATGTTGAAGATGTGCGAGCACTTCAAACAGGCATCGTAGGCGGGGAAGTAGAGCCCTTCCGACAGAAGACGTCTGGACTCCGCTTCGTGCGCGTCGAAAAGCCTCCGGTTCACCTCCACGTCGGCCAGCTCGAAACAGTGCCGGCTGTGCTGCGCCTCCTCGGCGCGGCGCAGCTCTCCGTAGAGCACCTTGGCGCCCCCGTCCGGGGCATCCCCCCAGGGCAGATCGAAGATGTTGTCGATGTTGTTCAGGAACATGCAGATCCGCTCGATGCCGTAGGTGATCTCCGCCGAGGCGCTGGGCAGCTCGATCCCCCCCGCCTGCTGGAAATACGTGAACTGCGTGATCTCCATCCCGTCGCACAGGACCTGCCAGCCCACGCCGCCGGCGCCCAGCGTCGGGGACTCCCAGTTGTCCTCTTCGAAGCGGATGTCGTGCTTCGCGGGATCGATCCCGAGGGCCCGCAGGGACTCCAGGTAGATCTCCTGCACGTCGTCCGGGTTCGGTTTCAGGATGACCTGATACTGGAAGTACTTCAGGAGCCGGAAGGGATTCTCGCCATAGCGGCCGTCCGCCGGCCGGCGGGAGGGCTGCACGTACGCCACCCGCCACGGCTCGGGCCCCAGCACCCGGAAGAACGTGTCGGGGCTCATCGTCCCCGCCCCCACCTCGAGATCGTAGGGCTGCGTGATCAGGCACCCCCGCTCCGCCCAGTAGCGCTCGAGCGCCATGACGAGGTCCTGGAACGTCACGGCGCCGCCCCGGCCAGCACCTGCCGGAGAAAGGCGCGCGAGCGGAACTCGCGGTCCGCGAAGGTGGTCAGGGCGCCCGAGGCGGCCGCCTCGATCTCCCGGATCGCCTTCGGAGAAAAGGTCACGTTGCCGAGATCCGCGGGCGCCGCGCGGCGAAACGCTTGCGCCGCCGACAGGGCCGCAGGCGAGAGCCGGTGGGTCGGCCGCCCGGCGGCGCGGGCACAGCGGGCACACAACGCGGCCCCGTCCGCAACGCTGACCCGCGCCCCGGCGGATCCGAAGGCGGCGTGGCAGGCGTCGCAGGATGCTAGATCGGGGAAGATCCCGTGCAGTTTCGCGGTCCAGAACTCGAAATAGCTCAGGAGCACCTCCACGTCTCCCCCGGCGCGGAACGCCTCCAGGATCGCGCCCAGGAGGCGGAAGTAGCGCCGGTCGGCTTCCCTCTCCCGCACGAACTCCGCCGCCACCTCGCTGACGTAGGCGAGGGCGGCCGACACTCGCAAGTCTTGCTGCAAACGGAACGACTCCTCGATCAGCTCCAGATCGTCGATCCGGACGAGGTCCTTCCCCTCCTTCTCGAAGTACGTCACCTTCACGCGGCTGAGACGCTCGAGCCGTCCGCCGAACCGCTTCACGCTGCGGGCCGCGCCATGAGCCACGCCTCGAAGCTTCCCCTCGTCCTCCGTGAAGAGGGTCACGACCTTGTCCCGCTCCCCTGAGATCACCGCGTCGAGCACGTAGGCTTCCGTCGATCGGAGGGGCACGCCAGGTCCTCAGATTACCTCAGCAGGAAGAGGTCGATCAGCGCGAAGTACACGACCATCCCCAGGATGTCCATGAGGCTCGTGAGGAAGGGCCCCGTAGCCACCGCGGGGTCCACCGAGATGCGCGCGCACACCATCGGCAGGAACGATCCCATGGCCGCCGCGAGGATCATGATCAGGAAGATGCTCGTCCCGATGACCGGGCCCGCGAGCGGCGGCAGCTCCTCGAAGTAGAAGGAGGCCAGCCAGAGCACCGCGCCGTAGCCCAGGCCCAGGATCCCCGCGATGCGGATCTCCCGGAGCAGCACCGTCCCGATCTGCTTCAGCTCGAAACGCCCGGTGGCCAGCCCCCGCACCACGATGGTGGCGCTCTGCGTTCCGATGTTGCCGCCCATGCCCGTCAGCATCGGAAGGAAGCCCACGAGGAGCAGAAACCTCTCCACGGTGCTCTGGTAGATGGCGAAGATGCTCACTGCCAGGGCCCCCTCGATGAGAGAGACCGTGAGCCAGGGGAGCCTCAGCCGAGCGGCGCTGAGGACCGAGCGCCGCAGCCGCTCCTCCTCCGAGGTCCCGGCCAGCTTGTAGAAGTCCTCCGTGGCCTCATCCCGGAGCACGTCGATGACGTCGTCCACGGTGATGATGCCGACCAGGCGGTTCTGGTCGTCCACCACCGGCACCGCCAGGAAATCGTACCGGGCCACCAGGCGGGCCACCTCCTCCTGGTCGGCGTCGGTGCGCACCGACACCACGTTGGTCATCATGATGTTCTTGAGGGGCACCGACGGGTCCACCAGGAGGAGCTGCCGGAGGGAGATGACGCCCAGGAGGTGGTTGCGGGAGTCCACCACGTAGATGTAGAAAACCATCTCCACGTCGTTCTTGGACCGCAGCGCCTGGATGGCGTCGCCCGCGGAGGTCTCCTCGGGCAGCGCGAAGAAGTCGGGACTCATGATGCGCCCGGCGGTCTCTTCGGGGTAGGACAGCAGATCCTGGACCTCGTCCCCCTCCTCGGATCGCATCTGCGACAGCACGCTCTCACGCAGATCTTCCGGCATCGCCGCGACGATCTCCGCCGCGTCGTCGGACGGGCACATCTGTACGAGGCGGGAGATATCGGGAACCTCCAGCCGGGCCAGGATCTCCGCGGCCGTGGTGGGATGCAGGGAGGTCGCCACGTCGGCGGCCCGACCGAGGTCCTTCTCGATCAAGAGCTTCAGGACTTCGTGGGACTCAGCCTCGGTGAGGTACTTGAAGAGCGGCGGGATGTCGGCGGGGTGGATCCGCTGGAGGAGGTTGAGGAGGTGCCCCGTGGCGCCGCGGCGCAGGAGCTTGCGCAGCGAATCCAGCAGCACGGCGCTTCGCTGCTCGCGTGTGACGGCCTTCATGGCGGGGGTC
>CAYNUH010000033.1:0-38423 GCA_964400605.1 uncultured Acidobacteriota bacterium
CCTTCGAGTTCGACGTGGACGCCATCGCCGACGGTGCCGTCGTCGCCATCGGCGGCATCATGCAGCACATCGAGGAGGCGGGAATCCACTCGGGCGATTCGGCCTGCGTGCTGCCCGCCTACAAGATCACCGCCGCGAATCTGGCGCGGATCCGCGAGATCACCGTCACGCTGGGCAAGGCTCTCGACGTGCGGGGGCTCATGAACGTCCAGTTCGCCATCAAGGACGGCGTGCTGTACGTGCTCGAGGTGAACCCGCGCGCCTCCCGCACCGTGCCGTTCGTGAGCAAGGCCATTGGGGTGCCCCTCGCGCGGCTGGCGGCCAAGGTGGTGGTGGGCCGGAGCCTCGCCTCCTTGGGCTTCACGCAGGAGCCGAAGTTGAACGGCTGGTACGTGAAGGAGGCAGTGATGCCCTTCGTAAAGTTCCCCGGCGAGGACCCGGTGCTGGGTCCCGAGATGCGGTCCACCGGGGAAGTGATGGGGATCGCCCCCACTTTTGGCACCGCCTTCGCCAAGGCCCAGATGGCCAGCGGCTGCTCGCTGCCGACCTCGGGCACCGCGTTCATCTCGGTGAACGACTTCGACAAGCAGACCGTCATCCCCATCGCGCGCGATCTGGCCTCCCTGGGCTTCCATCTGATCGCCACGCGGGGCACGGCACGCGCGCTGGAGCAGGCCGGGCTGTCCGTGGAAATGGTCTACAAGGTGGCTGAGGGGCGACCCAACGTGGTGGACCACATCAAGAACGGCCAGGTGGATCTGGTGCTGAACACGCCCTACGGCGGCGGCTCGTATTTCGACGAGCCGGCCATCCGCAAGTCCGCGTATGCCCACGGCGTTCCCTGCATCACGACCCTATCGGCCGCGGCCGCATGCGTGGCCGGGATCCGGGCCCTGCGGGAGGAGCCCCTCAGCGTGCGTCCCCTTCAAGATTATGAGCAGTACGCCCGCCCACAGGTCTGAGGGCACCGAGTTCATAGCAGCCCTCCACCCAGCGGCGCTTCCCACCCCGGCTGATCCCTCCGCAGGCAGGAGCTGACAGCCTGCTTGAAAATCCCGGTCGGTTGACTATGTAGCCTCAAGTAGCTACATTGGCTCCCATGAAGGTCGTGGGCATCAGAGACCTGAAGAACCGCCTCAGCGAGTACATACGGCGCGTGAAGGCCGGCGAGGAGGTCCTCGTGACCGAACGAGGCGAGGTGGTCGCCGAGCTCGCTCCCCCTCGGAAGAGAACCGCCGACCCTGACATTCCCCGCGAACTCCTCGCGCTGCTGGAGCGTGGCCTGATCTCGCAGGCTCGGGTGAACGACCCGACCGTCTACCGGCGGCTACCGCGGTGCGCGCCCGACGGAGAGGCTCAGCGTCTGCTCGATGAGGAGCGGGGCGAGCGTTGAATCTGTACGCCGAATCGAGCGCCATCCTGGCGTGGATGCTCGGTGAGACCTCTGCCGGCGCCGTCTACGACTCCCTTACGGGGGCGCAGTTCGTTCTCACGTCCGAGTTGACGCTCGTCGAGTGCGAACGCGCCATCCTCCGAGGGGCGCTGGCCGGGAGGTTTTCCGAGAGTTTGGCCGCGGACTTGCGCGGCGAGCTCGAGGTCACAGCGGCGCGGTGGAATATCTTGCGTCTCGATGACGAAATCCTGGGACGTGCACGGCGTCAGTTCCCCGCTGAGCCCGTGCGAACCCTCGACGCCCTGCACCTGGCATCCGCCCTCGCGGCCCGCACGGCCGCTCCAGGCCTTGTCCTTCTGAGTCTGGATGGGCGCGTGAGATCCAGCGCGCGGGGGCTCGGCTTCGAGCTCCTTCCGGCATGAGCTCATCCCCGATCTCGGGCAGACCCCGCAGGTGAACCTCCGAGCGCGACTTCCGCTCCGCCCGTGACCAGTAGCGGTGCACGGAACGGACGCTCTGATGTCGGACATCCCGAGGAGGTTGATTCCTTCGTGCGCCGTGACTGGCGCCGACGCTTGAATGCCCGCCGCGGTCTGTGTGATTGTTTGCCCATCCATGGTGACTCTCGAGAGCTTTGATCCCGCCGTCCAGCCCTTGGTGCAGAGGCTTGTCGAGGAGGTAAAGAGGCTCAGTCCACGGGTTCAGGAGGAGCCGGTAAACTCGTACTTGGGTCTCAAGTCGGGACGAAACCTGGTATGTGGACTCTACCCAGATGTCCGAAGTTTCTACCTCGGCCATTGGCTTCCAGCAGGTGGTGGCCCAGGCGCCGCCTGGCTCAAGCCACGCGTGCGTTCGGAGACGGACCTAGAGCCAATCCTGCCGAGACTTCGAGAGCGCGTGCAGTGGCTTGAAGCACGTACCCCGGTCGCGCCCACGGAGACGTTTCCGATTTCCCAGACCTCTGGTGGTGTTCCTCGTCTTCTTGAGACGGGCCCCGATCCGTTCGACTGGGGCGCCCTGCGACGCGGCCTCGGAAGGGAGTTCTTGTCCGGCGTAATCCTGGATCCGTTCACGCTGCTCGCCGTTGACGAAGGGGGCCTGACTGTTCGCCACGGGGACAAGGAAGAACGGATCGAAAGATCTCTCGTTGAAAAGACTTGGCGCACTTTGGCACGGAGCGGCTCCCTGTCCGAGAGGGCCATCCGAAAGTACGCCCACTCTTCTGCGACCTCGTGGTACCTGTTCGGAATCCTCGCAGGAGTACCAGGCGTCGCAGCGACTGTCGAGGCGCAAAGTCATGTGCTGACGTATCATCGCCCCGTCCAACGTTTCAAGGTGGTGGAGTTCCTCGGAGAAGGCGGCATGGGCCGCGTTTTTGGGGGAGCCAGGGCCGCCGATCCGACAGCGAAAGTGGCGATCAAGATCCTCGGGAAGGATCGCGCTCCCTCAGATGAGGATCGCGCGCGGTTTAGGAGGGAGGTGAGGATTCTGGCGACACAGCTCGACCACCCCAACATCGTCGCCTTCTACGGAGCGTCCCTCGAAGCGGAGCCCTCTTTCTTTGCCATGGAGTTCGCCGACCACGGGAACCTCCGCCACAAGCTCTTGGAGGGGCGCATCGAGACCAGCGAAGCTGCGAAGATCTTCGACGCCGTTTGCCGTGGTGTCTCCGCCGCCCACCAGGCCGGAGTTGTTCATCGCGACCTGAAGCCTGAAAACGTCCTGCAAGTGGGGCTCGACCTGTGGAAGGTTTCCGACTTCGGCCTATGTGTTGAGATGGATCGTGAGACCGTTACACTGACGCGAACCAACCAGTCGTTAGGGACCTTGCCCTACATGGCGCCCGAACAGCTCCAGAATGCGAAGAATGTCGACGCCCGTGCAGACGTCTACAGTCTCGGGGTAATCCTGTACGAACTCCTCACCGGGAACTTCCCACCCGTGTACTTGGAAGAGGTCGAAGATAGATTCCGTGCCGTGGTGCGGAAAGCCATCCTGCGGCAGGCGCTGGATCGCTTTCAGACCGTCGAGGAACTGAGACATGCCGCAGCCTGCGCTTTCGCGGTGTGAGGCGCAGGAGTCTTCAGATCCACCTCAGCGTCGAACTGAGCTGCGGATCTCCGAGATGATGTCGCGCGTGGCGTGCGACTTCGCATCGCCCACGATGGCGATCCGGCCTCCATACGATTCCACGGCCTCCCGCTCGGGGACGCTCTCCACGGTGTAGTCGGTCCCCTTGCAGTGCACGTAGGGCCGCAGCGTGCGGATCAGACGCTCCGCGGTGTCCTCCTCGAAGATCGTCACGTAGTCCACGCAGGTGAATCCCGCCACCAGCTCGGCGCGCTCGGCCGCCGGAACGATGGGGCGGCCGGGTCCCTTCAACCGCCCCGCCGACGCGTCGCCGTTGATCGCCACGACCAGGATGTCGGCCTCCCGGCGGGCTGCCTCCAGGTACCGGAGATGGCCTACGTGCAGGATGTCGAACAGCCCGTTCGCCAGAGCCACCTTCGCCCCCGTGGCGCGACGGGGCGCGAGCGTGGCGGCGAGGGCGTCGAGATCGAGCATCTTCGCGTCAGGCACGGGCCGACCTGGATGGTGATGCCGCCGCTGCCCCTGGCCGCGCCGCGCGGCTAGCCACGCGCCGTCCCCGCGCGCCTCAGGGCGTCGGTGAGCTCGCGGGCCGTGACCGTCGCGGTGCCGCGCTTCATCACCACCATTCCGGCCGCAGCGTTGGCCACGAGCGCCGCCTCCAGGGCCGTGGCGCCCGAGGCGAGGGCGAGCGTGAACGCGGCGATGACCGTGTCGCCGGCCCCGGTGACGTCGGCCACCTGATCCGAGCCGAAAACCGGGATCTCCTCCGGCGCCTCGCCCGCTCTGAAGAGGATCATGCCCCGGCTTCCGCGCGTGATGACGATCTCCTCCGCCCCCAGCGTCGCCAGCAACCGCTGCCCGGCCTCGCGCAGGCGACTGCCCTCGTCCTCGAGTCGCCACCCGAGGATCTCCTCCGCTTCCTCGAGGTTCGGCGTGGCCGCGGTCACCCCCGCGAACTCGCGCACGCGGTGGCGGGAGTCGCACGTCACGCTGAGGCCCTGAGCGCGGGCCGTCCGGACGAGCGCGGCCGTCAGGTCCGGCCGCACGAGGTCATAGCCGTAGTCCGAGAGCAGCACAGCCGGGACTTCGTCGAGGCGAAGCGAGGCGCGCTCCACCGCGCGTCGGGCGGCGGCGGAGTCCACGGAATGGGCCGCGCCCTTGTCGATCCGCACCACTTGCTGGGGGCGCGAGTGCGGCAGCGCGGCCAGGACTCGGGTCTTGACGGGCGTCTCGTATCCCTCCTCGACGCTGATGCCGGCGGTGTCGATGCCCAGCTTCGCCAGGAGGTCCACGAGGCGGCCGCCGGCATCGTCGTTGCCGACGACGCCCACCGGGATCGGCAGCCCTCCCAGAGCGCGCACGCCGTGGACGGCGTTGGCGCCGCCTCCCGGCATCGCCTCCAGGCGCCGGTGCTGGACGATCAGCACGGGCGCCTCGCGGGAGACTCGCGCGATCTCGGCGTGCAGGAACTCGTCGAGCACGAGATCGGCCAGGACAAGCACCGGCACGTCCTCGAAGCGGTCCACGACCGCGCAGAGTTTGACTCCCTCCTCCCTGTACAGGCGCAATGCGGCGTCCATACCGCTTCCTCAGTGCGACCCGCGGGGTCGCAGGTTGACCGGGATCGCGGCCGGCCTCGCCCGGAGCGGACCCATCCGCGCGCCCGCCCACCGGCCCCTCGCGCCACCCGCTCGTCTCACGGGGCCCGGCACGGGGAAATAACCGCCGGCCGTCACGGCCGGGCCTCTCCGGCGGCCGCCCGTTCCCGTCTCAGAATCCATTCGACCGCGTCCAAGAGGTCTTCGGCGATGAACACGGGCGTCGCCTCCCGGGAGGCGAGGCGGTGCTCCACCTCCCCCCGTCCGTAGCCGGTCAAGACCAGGATGCCCTTCACCCCGGCGTTCCGGGCCGCGTCCAGGTCCGTCGTTGTGTCGCCGACGAGGTAGGATCGTTCCAGATCGATGCCGTGCTCCCTCGCGGCGCGCAGCAGCATCCCGGGCTTCGGCTTGCGGCAGTCGCAGACGCGCCGGTACTCCGGATCCAGGCCTTCGGGGTGGTGCGGGCAGACGTAGATGGCGTCCAGACGCGCGCCGGCCTCCGCCAGCCACGAGCCGATCCCCGCGTGCACCCGGTCCACGAGAGCGTGATCAAAGATCCTGCGGGCCACCCCCGACTGGTTGGTGATCACGACCGCGAGGAAGCCGGTTTCGTTGATGCGCCTCACGGCCTCGGCGCTGCGGGGGAGGTAGCGCACGCGGTCGATGTGGTTCAGATAGCCTACCTCCTCCAGGAGCGTTCCGTCCCGGTCCATGAAGATCGCCTGCCGTCCGTCGTGCGTCACGTCGTCCGCCCCGCCGCCGTCTCCTGACCGGCTTTTCCCCTGGCCCTGGATTTCCATCTCCGGTGCATCCAGAGCCACTGCTCCGGGTGGCGTCGGATCTCCGATTCCAGAAGAGTCGTGCAGCGCGACATGATACCAAGGACGTCGGCGTCACGGTCGCCCGTGCTCGGCGGCTCCACCCGGGGGAGGTACCGGATCCGATAGCGGCCGTCCGGCATCAGCGTGCTGAGGACCGGCACGATGGGGGCCCCCGTGCGCAGCGCGAGCAGCCCCAGCGTGGGCGCCGTGGCCGCGGGGCGACCGAAAAAGTCCACGAAGACGCGGTCCGACTCCGGGAAGTCCTGGTCGATGAGGAGCGCGACGCACCATCCGTCCTGGAGAGCCTTGAGGATCCCCCTCACCGCTCGGCGCTTGTGGACGATCTCGTTGCCGCTGCGCCTGCGTCCCCGCGCGAGCATCCGCTCCAGGAGCGGATTGTCGAGGGGGCGCGTCACCATGGCCATGGGCAGCCCGACCCACCCCTGCAGGAGCGCCACCATCTCCCAGTTGCCGAGGTGCGCGGAGATCACGAAGACCCCCTTGCCCAGAAGGTGCGCCCGCTCCAGGTGCTCGATCCCCTCCCATGTGGCGAGGCGATCCGCGTCGGAGACGCGCCGGTACGGCAGGAGAAGGCAGTCGGCGGCCACCGCGCCGAAGTGGGCGAAGCACCGCCTTGCGATGCGGCGGCGAACCCTCTCGTCTCCGGCTTCCGGGAGGCAGGCTCTCAGATTTTCCAGGGCCACGCCCCGGTGGCGCGCGTCCACGGCATAGGCCAGGAGTCCGGCAGCGCGTCCCGCGAGCAGGGCGGCCCGACGGGGGACCATCCGCAGCACGACCTGCAGGGAGCGGATCGGCACGAACTCCAGCCAGGTCCGGAGGCGCCCCACCCTGGACGCTCCCTTGGCCGAGCGGTTCATCGCGCCGCCGCCTCCCCCGCGGCCCGGGGCACGACGCGGGCTGCTGCGAGAACGAGATCGCGAAGGGCGGCCTCCTCGGACGCTTCGGGCACGGCCTCCACCCGGAGTGCCGCGACGCCGGCGCTCGCCACGGCGGCCATCAGCGGCGTCCCCTCCAGCCGGGCGAGATCCTTCTCGGTGGTCACGAGAGCGTCGGGCCGATCGCGTTTCGCCTGGATGACGATCCTCGCGATGTCGTGGGCCGTGTAGGGGTGGTGATCCGGATGGGGGAGGAAGGAGACCACTTCGGCGCCAAGGCTCTGCAGGCTTTCCGCGAGCCGTCCGGGACGCGCGATTCCGGCGAAGGCGACGACCCTCTTCCCGGAGAGCCATGACGCACTGCGTGCGCCGCCGCCGGCACCGTCCAGGAGGTACGTCGGCCGGAAGCCCACGTGGAAGATCGGCGTCCCCGGCCGCGCCCAGCGGGCGAGGGCGCCTTCGAGTCCCCCCGGGGCCGCGGCATTCCCTGTCAAGACGATCGCGTTCGCGCGCGAGAGAGCCGAGGGGCGCTCGCGGAGGATCCCGGCCGGCAGCAGTCGCGCGGCGTCCAGGGAGGCGCCGGCGTCCAGCAGCACGAGGTCCAGATCCCTGAGAAGGGCAAGGTGCTGGAAGCCGTCGTCGAGGACGAGGCAGCGCGCTCCGAGGCGCGAGACGGCGAGACGCGCGCCTTCCGCGCGGCGCCGGGCGACCACCACGGCCACGTCCGGGAGGAGGCGCGCGAGCATGACCGGTTCGTCGCCGGCCACGGCCGCCGCGGCGCCGGGGTTCGCCGAGATCCCGTCCGAGACGACGAGGGGGTCCGCGCGCCTCCTGCCGCCGTAGCCGCGGCTCACGATGGCCGGGCGCCATCCCGCGTCCCGCAGCCATCCCGCCACGAGCGCCGCGACGGGCGTCTTCCCGGTTCCGCCCGCCGCCAGGTTGCCCACGCTGATCACCGGGGCGCCGACTCTCTCCGATTTCAGCCATCCGATCCGGTAGAGGGCCGCCCGTGCGGCCACCGCGGCTCCGTACGCGGCCGAGAGGGGAGCGAGGAGCATGGCGCTCACGATCCGACCTTCAAGGCGAAGACCTCCGGGATGAGGCGCGAGAGGACCTCGATGGTTTTCCGGGTCGCTCCCGCGTGGGCCGCTACGAAGGCGCGGCCCGCCTCCGACGCACGATCGTGGGCGGCAGGATCCCGAAGAAAACGCAGCGCCGCCTTGGCGAGCGAGTCGGCGTCGCGTACCTCCGAGGCGGCGCCGCACGCCAGGAGCGCCCGGGCCGCCTCCCGGAAGTTGTCCATGCCGGAGCCGAAGAGGACGGGCACGCCGGCGCGCGCTGGCTCGAGAGGGTTCTGGCCGCCGCGCGGCACGAGGCTCCCCCCCACGAAGGCGACCCTCGCCAGCGTGTAGGCCGCTTCCAGCTCTCCGAGGGTGTCGAGGAGGATCGCCTCACCGGGTCCGGGCGGGGAGGTCCCCGTCGAACGCGAGCGCCTCAGGACCTTCGCGCCGGCCGCCTCCATGGCCGCGGCCGCCTCACCGAAGCTCTCGCGGTGCCGCGGCGCCACGAGCAGCACCAATCCTGGGACGGACTCCACGGCCCGTTTCCACGCCTCGACGGCGACGGCTTCCTCGCCCGGCGACGTGCTCCCCGCGATGAGCAGGGGCGTCCCGTGCGGCAGCGCCATCGCCTGCCTGAGCCCCTCGGCGCGGTCGGAAAGATCCGCGGAAGTCGAGTCGAACTTGATGTCGCCGGTCACCACCACCGACGCCTCGGAGGCCCCTAGTCCGAGGATGCGCGCCGCGTCCTCGTCGCTGCGCATGCAGGCGGCGCGCACGGCGCCGAGGCCCGCCTTCACGGCTCCAGCGATCCAGCGGTATCGCTGCCGCGACTTCTCGCTGACCGACCCGCTCACGATGAATGCGGGGACTCCAAGGCGGGCGCACGCGCAGAGGAGCCCCGGCCAGATCTCCGTCTCGATCGATCCGTAGGCGGCGGGGCGCAGCGTGTCGAGCGCACGGCTCACCACGCAGGGCACGTCGAGCGGGAATGCGAAGACCTCTCTGGCGCTCACCTCGCCGGCATGGGGCCCCGCCGTCGGCTCTTTCAGCCGCGCCGCCCGTTCCAGCCCCGAAGGCGTTGTCGCGGAAAGCACGACCTCCAGCCCCGGTCTCGCCGAGTGCAGGGCCGTCAGGAACGTCTCCGCGAGGCGCACCTCTCCCACGGACACTGCCTGGAGCCAGATTCGCGGCCCCGGCCGGTTCCGGCCGGTGCCTCCACCTGTCTGGGCGGCCTGGGCGCCGGCCTGGGCTCTCGCGAGCCGCTTGGGGAGCAGTCCCAGCCTTTCACGCAAGGCGGCCCTCCCTGCGGTGTCCCCCACGGATCGCAGGTAGAGGCTCGGGACGGCCAGCGCGGAGCCGGCTAAGGTGAGCGCGTGATAGAGGACCATCATGAGCGAGGCTGAGAGTACGGTTAGGCTAACATGAAGATCAGTAAGAACTTAGAGCCCGATTATATCCGGCGTCAGGGAACCGGGTCAAAGGGGACCGCACGCCCGCCCCGGCGACCCTCCTCCCCCCGGCATGCCCGTGGCGCTGCGCGCACCGGCATGGGGTTTCCCGGCTCCGTTCAACCCCGCCCGAGCCAACACCGGAGGAGAGGCCGGTGATGTCCGATTGCGGCCAGCCCCTCGCCACCATATATTTCGGAATCGGTCCGGCGGGGGTCCACCGGGCCGATTTGGGCAGGCACGACGCGTTTCCCGCGCTTCCACCCTGATGGGTGCCCGGTCCCCAGCCTCATCCGCGACAGGCACCCGTCGGGAACCCGCAGGCCCGGCCGCGCGCCGGGAGCCGAGGATATCTTGCCCGTTCTCCCCGAGAAGGACACCCGCGAAGAAATCCTTGCGGCCTCACTCTCCCATGAGATGAAGACGCCGCTGGCGGCGATCCAGGCCGCGTCGGCGAGCCTCCGGAAGAACCTGCACGACCTCGCCCGGTCCATGGATCAGGCGGGGGATGCCGCCCCGGCCCTTCGCGAGATCATGCCGCTTGTCTCGGCGGCGCTGGCCGACCCTCACTCGGGATCACCCGAGACGGGCCTGGCCGTCCAGAAGCGCATCGCCTCCGTGGCCGCGCGGCTCGCCCGCGCTGGACTGGCTCAGGGCCAGGAGTTGGCCGCTTCGGTCATCATCCGCGGCGGCTGGGAGCGCCGCCTCGAGGCTCTCGAGCCGCTTCTCGCGAAGCGGGGCGCACACTGCCTTATCGAGGTTCTCGACGCCGCTTCCAAAGTCCGCTCCAATCTGAGGTGCATCGACGCCGCCGCCGCGCGGCTGCTCAACCTCGTCGCGGGGATGCGGCTTGGTCTCGGAGCGCCTCCGCCCGCGTCTGAGGCGTTCGATCTCCGCTCCTGCCTGAACGAGACGCTGGAAACGCTTCAGCACGCCGTGCCGGCCGGCGTCGAGGTGGATCTCCGGTGCGTGGA
The DNA here is from genome assembly GCA_964400605.1 of uncultured Acidobacteriota bacterium. GTDB lineage: Bacteria > Acidobacteriota > Polarisedimenticolia > JACPZX01 > JACPZX01 > CAYNUH01. The sequence continues at coordinate 10,283 of CAYNUH010000033.1, forward strand.
GGGCCTGATGGTGCGTGGCAGCGCCGGGCCGATCGCCCAGGTGGTCTCGAATCTCGTGGTCAACGCACTGGCTGCGGCGCCGGCCGCCGGCGGTCGCGTCCTCATCGAGGCGGAACTCACATCGCGGGGGATCGCTCTCAAGGTGATCGACAACGGAGAGGGGATCCCGAAGGCGATAGAGGCGCGCCTCTTCACGCCGTTCTTCACCACGAAAGCCGCCGGCGGGGGGACGGGCCTGGGGCTCTTCATCTCGCGGCGCATCGTGGAGGGGCACGGCGGCACTCTCACCTTCGAATCGCGACCGGGGCGCACCTGTTTTGAGGTCCGGCTCCCGGCGGCGGGGCCGGCCGAACCCGGACCTGCGCGGGGGGGCTCCTGATGGCCGACAAGGGTTACATCATCTGCGTCGACGATGATCTCGCCCTTCTGGAGACGCTGTGGCAGCAGCTCATGGATCTGACGTCGGCCACCCACGAGGTGGTGATGGCCAAGAGCGCGGAGGAGGCGCTGCAGATCCTCTACGACGTCCACCACGAGGGGAAGACGGTGGAGATGCTCATTACGGACCTCATGATGCCGGGCATGACCGGCGACCGTCTCCTCGAGATCGTCAACGCCCGCTTCCCGCACATCGTGAAGGTCCTTCTCACGGGCCACACCGGACTGGACTCGGCCCTGTACTGCATCAACAACGCCAACCTCGACAAGTACATCTCGAAGCCGTGGCAGATCGAGGACCTGCACATGACGGTGACCTCGCTGCTGAGGCAGTTCAGGCTCCGGCGAGACAACCAGCGGCTGCTGGAGGACCTCCAGCTCCGCAACCTGCAGCTCAAGGGGGCGCTCCGGGAGCTGCGGAAGGCGGAAAAGCAGGTCGAGACCTCCTACATGCAAACCCTGCAGTCGCTCGCCGCGGCGCTCGACGCCAAGGACCCGTACACGGCGGGCCACTCGGAGCGCGTGGCGCGATGGGCGTCCATGATCTCCCGCAAGCTCGGGCTGCCCCGCGAGGAGATCGATGACATCCGGGCCGTCTCCCTCCTGCACGACATCGGAAAGATCGGCCTCCCGGAGAGGATCCTCAACAAGCCGGGGCGGCTCACCGGCGAGGAGATGGACATGGTCAGGATGCACCCCATCATCGGGGCGCAGATCCTGGAGCCTCTGGTTTCGTTCGCGCGCTACGTGCCCATCGTCCGGCACCACCATGAGTGGTACGACGGCTCCGGCTATCCTGACGGCATCGGCGGCAACGATCTGCCGCTCGCGGTGTGGGTGACGGCGCTTGCGGATGCCTTTGACGCCATCACCAGTAACCGCCCCTACCGGAAGGGACAGAGCCTCGACTTCGCCTACGCCGAGATGGTGGGAGGCATGAGCCGCCAGTTCCAGCCCGACTGCGTGAAGCTGTTCGTGGGTGTGCTTCAGGAGCCGGGGTTCTCCTTCGAGGAAGCGATCCGGCTGGGCAAGGGGCGGAAGCGCCGGACGGACGTGCCCGAGCCGATGGAGGCCGCCATCCAGCACCTGGTCGAGTCGGGCGGCGTTGTCCGATCGTGCTGCGCCATGATGCAGCAGTACGACGCTCTCGCCGATCCGACCATGCCGTTGCCCCCTCCGCACGATCACGCGCACGGCAAAGAGCCTGGTGAGTCTGAGGACGCCGACCAGGAGCGGATCGAGAGGGAGGCGGCGCGGGACGCCCTCGAGGACGAGCGCCGCGCCGAGGAGGAGGCCCGCGACCAGAAGGATCGGGAGAGGCGCGGCGAGAGGGCGGGGCGCGAGGACGAGGAGGTCACGTCCCCGGAGCCGCAAGAAGATCCCGCGGAGCCGCACGGTCCAGGCACGCGCGGGTTCTGACGATCCCCCTTCCCCCGCATCGCCGTCGTCCCTATAATGGCCGGCGAATCGATAGCGGCGATTCGAGCCCAGGATGCTCCTACCCTGCCGTGACGCCACGCCTTCTCTGATCCGCCTCGCCGGCGGGGACACCCCTTCCTCGCGCCCGGCCCGTAGATGCCCGACATGGCCCTAGATACCGCCTCCGGCCCGACTTCTCCTCCCAGGCGCGTCCGGCTCGTCTGGTCGCTTCTGGCCGTCATGCTGGCGATCTCGCTCGCGCCGCTCTTGATCACGGCCTATGCCCTCATCGAGATCAACCGTGAGAGCCTCGAGTCGGCCACCCGCGAGTACCAGCTCCAGGTGGCCGGCTCGCTCGCGTCGCGCCTGGACGCCGCCCTTGAAGGAGGGCGGCGCCGCGCCGCCGAGGCCGCCGCGGCGCTGGCCTCCGCCCGGGCCGAAGTCCTCTCCGACGCCGCGGCCCTGCGATCTCTGATGGCATCGCACCTGACGCAGGAGATCACCCTGCTGCGGTACACCGCCGCCCGCGGGACCATGGTCCAGGCGGGGTCGGCCGACGGCGCCGACGCGGCGGCGATCCAGGACGCGTTCTTTGCGGTGTTCGCGAGCTCCATGGAGGGGGAAGCGACGGCAGGCATCCCCGTGAGGCTTCAGGCGGGCGACGCGGAGCACCCCCCGCGGCCGGGCGCCGTGGTATCGGCGCCCGTGGTGCGCGAGGGCCGCGCCGCCGGCGTGCTCGGCGCCGTCCTGGACCTTTCCGAGACCTGGAAGCGCGGTGTCAACGACGTCGGGTCCGACTACGCGGTGTTCGCGCTCGATCCGGAGGGGGCGATCCTCGCGCGGGCAAACCTCTCCGCGGAGCTCGCCGGGGGTCCTTACAGGAAGCTCGAGATCGTCCAGCGCTTCCTGACTTCCCGCGTGAAGTTCAAGGAGACGATGCCCGTCACCGTCCCCTTCGGGGCCACGCGCCGGGAACTCCTGGGAGCGGCGGTGCCGACCGACCTCGGGTGGGGGCTCTTCGTGCTGGTGGACCGCGCACTGGCCTACCACGCCGCCGAGGAGATGCGCCGCGAGGTGTACCGGTGGGCCCTCCTGGCCGTGGCGCTGGCCACCCTCGCGGCGATCGTCGCGGCGGGACTCGTCACGCGGCCGCTGAAGGCGCTGGTGGAGGGGGCGCGCAGCCTCGCCCGGGGTGAGTTCGGCAAGCCGGTGTCCGTGCGGAGCCGCAGCGAGATCGGCGAGCTGGCCTCCACGTTCAACTTCATGTCGGAGGAGATCCGCAACCACATCCAGCGCATTCACGCCGCCGCCGAGGAGAACCAGCAGCTCTTCCTGGGGACCATCCGAGCGCTGGCGGCGGCCATCGACGAGAAGGATCCGTACACGCGGGGCCACTCGGAGAGGGTGCATCGGTACGCCGTGGCCATCGCGCGGCACCTGGGCCTCTCCAAGAGCGAGCAGCGGGACGTCACCATCGCGGCGCTGCTCCACGACGTTGGCAAGATCGGCATCGAGGACGCCATCCTGCGCAAGCCGTCGGCCCTGACGGACAAGGAGTTCGAGATCATGAAGCGGCACCCCGAGAAGGGCTCCCACATCATGGAGGCGATGCCCCAGATGAAGGCGATCCTCCCGGGGATCCGCAACCACCACGAGCGCTGGTCGGGAGGCGGATATCCCGACAACCTCAAGGGCGAACAGATCCCTCTCGTGGCCCGCATCGTGCAGGTGGCGGACTCCTTCGACGCGATGACGACCACACGCCCCTACCAGCGGGCCATGAAGATGGAGGCCGGCGTGGCGCGCATCCGCGAGCTGGCGGGTGTCGTGTTCGATCCGAAGGTGGTGGACGCCTTCCAGGAGGCCTGGACGGCGGGCGACATCAAGCCGGACGCCCGCGTCGGGGCCGACCAGGCCGCGTCCGCGGCAGCGCGCCCATCGGAGGCCGGCGCCTGAAGTTCCCCGCTCCGCCGCGCCCTCCGCTGCGCGCCGTCCTTTTCGATCTCGACGGCACGCTCACGCAACCCCGCTCCTCCTGGCAGCACGTTCACGAGGCGCTCGGCATCTGGTCGGGGAGGGCCGCGCGCCATCAGGAGCGGTTCGGAGCCCGCGAGATCTCCTACGAGGAGTTCTGCCGACTCGACGCGCTGGAGTGGCGCGGCCTGCCCGCCGGACGGCTCCGGCTCATCTGCGACTCCATCCCGTATCACGAGGGGATCGGCGTGCTCGTGCGAACGCTGAAGCGCTCCGGGATGGCGGTCGGGATCGTCTCTACGGGGCTGTCTCTCCTGGCCGAGCGGGTGAGATCCGAACACGCCTTTGACTTCGCCGCGTCCAATGAGCTGATCGTGGAGGACGGCTTGGTGACCGGCGAGGTTCTCGTTCGGGTTGCCCACCAGGAGAAGGACCGCGCGCTGGCGCGGTTCTGCGCCGCGTTCGACGTCGAGCCCCGGGAGGTCGCCGCCGTGGGCGACACGGAGGGGGACCTGTCCATGTTCCGGGCGGCGGGGTGGTCGGTGGCCTTCAACGCCGCCGGGCGCGAGGTGGAGAAAGAGGCGAGCGCCGTGGCGCGCGGCAAGGATCTGAGGTCGCTCATTCCCCACCTGCTCCCCCAGACGTGAAGCCCGGCGGGCGACCCTTTCCTCCGTCCGGTCTTCCGCCAGTGGCCGCGCACGTGCGGCCGCGGCCATTCGCTTGACTTTCACTTTCGCCTCCCATACATTCCCGCCCTCGTGTAGCCGGAGACTTCACAAAGATCGCCCGGACGGCCGACACCGCGCAGGATGGGCGACGGCATTGACCCGATCGGCACGGCGGAGGGTGGCCCGATGATCCTCACCAAGCGGCAGAAAGAGGTCCTGGACTTCATCACGAGGTTCGTCGACGAGAAGGGGTACTCACCCAGCCTGATGGAGATAGGGCGGCATTTCGGCCTCTCCTCCGTGGCCACCGTGCACAAGCACGTCGAGAACCTCCAGAAGAAGGGGTTCGTCACCAAGGTCTGGAACGCGAACCGCTCCCTCGAGCTCGCCGAGAAGGCGCTGAGCCTGAGGGCCATCCGGCTGCCGCTGGTGGGCCGTGTCGCGGCGGGCCGGCCCATAGAGGCGATCGAGGAGCGCGAGGTCATCGCCGTGCCGGAGGACATGGTGGGCAAGTCGCGCACGTTCGTCCTGGAGGTTCGCGGCGATTCGATGATCGATGAGCAAATCCGCGAAGGGGATTACGTCATCGTGGAGGACCGGGCGCGGGTGCGGGAAGGCGAGCTGGTCGTCGCGCTCATCGACGGCGAAGAGGCAACGCTCAAGAAATTCTTCCGCGAGGGTGACAAGATCCGCCTGCAACCGGCCAACCCCGCCGTAAAGCCGATCGTGGTCGAGGCCTCCCGCGTGCGTGTCCAGGGCGCGGTCATCGGAGTGCTGAGGAAGTACAGGTAGCCGCCGCCCGCAGCTTCCCGCACTCAGAGGGATGCTTGCCTCGCGTCCCGCCACCTACTCCGGATAAAGCAGCCGCGCGATCTCCTCGATGGCGTCCACGATGCGCGGGCCGGGCTGCTGGACGGCGTCGTCCACGATGTGGATGCGGCCGTTCTTGACGGCCGGGACAGCGGCCCACTCGGGGCGGGAGGGAAGCGAGCGGGCGAAGGCCGCGTTGTCGGGGACGGTGATGATGACCTCGGGCCGGGCGGAGAGAACCTGCTCCAGATCGTACTCGGTCCACCGGGAGGAGGCGGAGGCCGAGACGGAGTCGGCCCCCGCGCGGGAGAGGGCGTCGTTGATGAAGGCGCCGCGCCCCGGGACGAGAACCGGATCCCCCCACACGACGAAGAGGACCCGGGGGTGAGGGCGCCCGGCGACACGCTTCTCGACGACACCGAGTCGCGCCCGCAGCGATGAGACGAGGGCGGCGGCCCTCTTCCCCATCTCGAGGACCCTTCCGAGCGACTCCAGGGTCGAGAGGATCGAATCAATCGTCGGCGTGTCGCAAGTGTACACGGGGATCCCCAGCCGCGAGATCCGATCGGCGTCGTCAAGGTAGTTCCCCGAGGTCGTGGCGACAGCCAGGTCGGGTCTGAGGGCGACGATGCGCTCCAGGTCGGGATTGACCAGCCCTCCCACGCGGGCCGGAGGCGCCGCTCCGTTCGGCACGCGGCAGAAGTCGCTGACGCCCACCACGCGGTCCCCCGCGCCGAGCGCGTAGAGAATCTCGGTGACGCTCGGGGCCAGCGACACGATCCGCGCCGGAGCGGCCTGCAGGGTGATCGTCCGCCCGACGGCGTCCGTGTACCTGCGAGGATCCGCTACAGGCGGTCTCCGTGGGGTCGAATCGGAGTTCGGTCCCGCCGGGGATCGAGCGGCTGGAGAGGCGGTAGGGGTCGCGCGAGGAGGATCATCCCGCGGGCAGGAGCGGGCCTGCGGCGCCCCGGAGACGACTCCGGCCGCCACAGCCATCGCGACGAAAAGCAGACCGCTCCACCGGGGGAACTGGTTCTCCGGAACGCCGGCTGCTCGACCCGATCCCACTTCGTGCCAAGGTTTCCAGGGCCAGTGGATCTTGACGGGTCTCGATGGCATCGAGGCGCCCCCCGGCGAACGTCACGAGACGCTTGTTTCCGGTCGATCTTGTTGCTGGCGTCCGAGATCGAATCATATAATGCCCCGAGCCTTCCTGGACTGCGGGGTTGGGCTCCTGATCGTGTCGGCGCGCACCGCGCGGAGGTGGAGTGGCCCCCGAAGGTAAGCCGCGTCTCGACCCCCGTATCGCGGTGATGATCCGCGTGGACATCCAATATCCGCTGCGGGCCGGCGCCTGGGGTCGGGCCGTAACCACCGACCTCAGCGCGAGCGGCGCCTACGTGCGCTGCGAGCCATCCTTCCCGCTGAAGGCCCAGGTTGGCTGCCGTATCTACGTTCCCCCGGCGGGCGGCGAGCCGGATCGGCTCATCGACACGGACGCCCTGATCGTGCGCGTGGACGCCCCCGAACCGGGCATCAAGGAGTGGCGCTATGGTCTGTACTTCCTGGCACTCAATGAACCCGATCTCCAAGCCCTCCGGCGCTTCATATTCGCCACGATCTAGGCGGGCGCGGGCGATGCTTCTCGCGGCCGCGGTGTTTGCCGCGCCGGCCTTGCCGGTTCCGGAAGCGTTCGCGGCCGGCACGGCCATGGTCGCGCCCGACAGGCCTGCTCCGTACGTCATCATCACCCGCGACGGCCACCGGATCGACGCCATGGAAAAGCCGGAGGTCGGGGAGGGGCGCGCCCGGATCCGGCTGGCTCCACGCGGCACGCTTTCCTTCTACCCGGCGGACAGCATCGACTGGGGGGCCACCGAGAAGTTCAACGCCCCGCTTCCGGCTCCGGAGGCCGCCTCCGCGGCGGCCGCCGGGGCGAAGGTGGCGCCGGAGCCCGCGCCGGTGGAGCCTGGGAAAGTGATCGAGATGAAGATCATCGGCTCGGCGCGCCCCGTCGCCGCCGCTGCGACCGCCGGTGAAGCCCCCGCGGCGCTCGCGCCGGCCGTGCCGTCCGATCCGAACGAGGTCGCCGCACTGCTCGCCACGCTGGCCCGGGAGTTCGCCAATCTGAAGAAGATTCAGCAGGACCTCAGTGACTCGCGCACGAAGCTGGAGCAGGAGGTTTCCTCTCTCGAGGTCAGAGCGGCGAAAGAGGCGCCGGTGGGCGGGATCCAGGCCTACGAGTCGCCGACCCGAAAGGCCATTGACCGCGCACGGGCGGACCTCCAAGCCCTTGCCGAGCGCCTTTCTCCGGTCGAGACGCGATTGAACGAGATCCGGGTGCGGATCGTCGAGCTGGGCGGGGCGGCGGACTGAGCAGGTTGCGGCGTCCCGAAGGGCTGACTCGATCGCCCTCGCGCCGCCGGGGCCGGGCATGCACCTGCTCGGGCGGCCGGCATCCCTGGTTGGAGACCAGCCACCCTGAGGGCGGGCGCCGGGCGGGCCTGGAGCCCGCACCGCTCCTCAAGCGCGGTAGATCGTGACGACGGCGGTCCTGTCGTCGCCTCCCATGTTGGCGCTCAATCCAATCTGAGGTCCGGGGGTGACCTGGTAGTCCCCGCAGAGCCCCTTCATCTGGCGGTAGATCTCGACGGCCTGCTTGACGCCGGTGGCCCCCACCGGATGTCCGAAGGCGAGCAGGCCTCCTCCCGTGTTCACGGGGAGACGCCCGCCGAGCCTCGTCGTCCCGTCCATCACGAGGCCGATGCCCCTGCCCTTCGGGGCGAAGCCGCACGCTTCGTACATCATCACCTCGGCGATGCTGAAGCAATCGTGGACCTCGGCGACGCGGATCCTGTCCACCGCGACGCCCGCGTCCCTGTAGGCCTCCTCCGCGGCCGCGCGCGAGGTGGCCAGCTCCGTGAGATCGCCGCTCTCGTGGAGAGGCGCCGTGGCGTGGCCGTACGCGAGGATCTCGACCGCCGAAGCGCGCCTCTTCCCCAGCCGTGCGAGGCCCGCCTCGGAGGCAAGGATGGCGCACGAGGCGCCGTCGGAGACCTGCGAGCAGTCGCTGACCTTGATCCAGTCGCGATACTCCGGGTTGTCCAGGAAATGCGGGTTGCGGTCCGAGGCGGCGCGGGCATGCTCGGGCATCATCTTGAATGTGCGCATGTGGGCGTACGGGTTCCGGCTGGCGTTTCCGTACGCCTTGAGCACGACCTCAGCGAGGTCGTGCTCGCTCAGTCCGAACGCCTGCCGGTACGCCTTCGCGCGGCGGGCGAAGAGGCAGGGGAAGGTGAACGGATCGATGGATCGCTGGGTGGGGTAGTGGGCGGCGCGGGCGAGGGCGTCGGCGCCATCCTTGGCGGAGAGCGTGGTCTGGACCTCGACGCCGGCCACGAGGACTACGTCGAACCCGGCGCCGACGGCGTCGACTCCGGCCGTCAGCGCGAGCCCGCCGCTGGCGCAGGCTCCCTCGACGCGCGAAAAAGGCTTGAACCTGAAGGCGGGGTCGGCGGCCGCCAGCGAGGCTCCCAGGTGCCCTTGCTGCGCGAAGATCTCTCCGGCGAAGTTGCCCACGTATCCCTTCTGGACGGCCGTGGGAGGCACCACCGCGCGGGAGAGGGCATCTTGCACAGCCTTGTGCAGGTGCTCCTCTATGGTGGGGTTGTTCCTCTTGCCGAAGTCGTCGTGCCCCTTCCAGATGAAGTCGGGATGGAACTTGCCGATGAAGGGGGTGTGGGCGCCACCGACGATGTACACGGGTCGGGAGGGCTTCATCAGGGATCTCCTCCATCCTGGGGCCGGCCGTGTCGCCCCACGGGCGGGGCTTGCGGAACTTCAGAATAATGCCTCGGAGCGGACGCGGCAAGGACGAGCCCGTGACGGATGAACCGAATGCCGCACGAGGGCGGGCGCGGCCGGTTGATGACGCCGCCGGTGGGATCGATCCTCAGGCGGGCGCGGTGAACGCCATGGAGGCGAACGAGACGAACGTCGTCCCCTCCTCGTCCAGCGCCTGGCCGTAGTGCAGAAGCGTGCCTGCGGATCCGGCGGGCAGGACCGACAGGAACGTGTAGATGGCCGAGATGCCGCACACGCGGCGCCGATCTTTCTCGATGGCGATGGCCCCGAAGAACCCGCCCGCGTCGGCTGTCCCGGCCCGGTCGAGAGTGGCCCTGTCGGCCACCTCGCACCAGTAGGCGATCTCCTTCCCGACCCGCGCCTCATCGCCGAAGCGCGGCCCCAGGTGGGCCAGGTCCGCTCCCGCGATGAGACATGAGTCCGGAAACTCCGCCAGGACGGCCCCCAGCGCGTCGATGAAGGAGGCCACGCGGTCATCCTCGCGAGGCTCCTTCCCCGACTCGACGTGCTCGTGGAACGACGAGCAGAGGATGGGGACGATCCGGAGGGCCGTGTCGCCGAAGAGATGGCGCAGCAGGACGGCCTGGAACTCGATGGAGTGCTCGCCGCGATGGGCGGACTCCTCCGTGAAGAGGCGCTCGCCGTAACGGCGAGCCAGGGCGTCGATGAAGGCCGTGTCGGCCGGGACGGCGCCAAGCGGCGTGTCGTAGGCCTTCCGCGTGGCGGTGTACGGCTCCGGAGGCGCCGCGTGCACCGTGCCGAGGACGACGAACGTGGAGGCTCTGCTGCGGGCGGCCAGGACACGATACGCGGCGCCGTACCCGGGCCCGCCACGGTGCAGGTCGATGTGAGGCGCGATCAGGCCGACGAGCCTCCCGCCGGGGACGGACGTCGTCGAGGCGGCGGCCCCCCCGAGAAGATCGTCGAGCATCGAGCGCAGCGCGTCAGGCTCCTTGGCGTAGGCGGTGCCCGCGTGGGTCGCCGGTCTCACGTCCGAGGACAGGAAGGCCTTCTCGACGGCCGCGCGGCGGGCGCGAAACGCCTCCGAGTCGAGCAGCAGCGCTTTCTCGAGCGATTCGACCACGTGGAGGATCTGGTCGAGGGGGACGATCTCCTGGAAGCGCCGGAAGCAGGCTTCCTGGACGTCACGCGGCGTGCGTGTCCCGTCCAGACAGAAGACGACAAAGAGCGTCTCCGGCGTGACGACCAGCACGTCGCCGCTGAAGAGCGCCGGATCCCGAAGGGCGTAGCACCGCCTCCCCTCGGACACGACGGGGAGCGCCTCGACCTGCCGGACGCGCGGCCGCGATGTCGCGTCGAACCCGCTCACCGGCCGGGTCTCCGGGCTGGATCGCGCCTCATACGCCGGGCCGGGGCGGGGCCTTGAAGAGATAGGCCGACTCGACCCGGCGGCTTTCCTTGCCGTCGTGCACGATGTAGGACGCACCGCTCCGGATGGCGCAACCCCCGTGGTTCCCCTTGCGGTCCAGGACGTAGAAGTTGACGTCGAAGTCGGGGGTGCCGTCGGGTCTCAGCAGCCGCGGCAGGCGCTTCGCGCGATCCACGAGGCGCTTGAGGATCTCGAGCCCCGCGTCCACCGGGGAGAGCCCCCGCCGGAGCTGCTCGATCACGGAGGCCGAGCCGCACGCCAGGATCACCTCCTCGCCGCGTCCCGTGGAACCGCAGGCGCCCACCTCGTTGTCCACGTACAAGCCCGCGCCGATGATGGGGGAGTCGCCCACGCGCCCCGGCATCTTGAAGAACAGCCCCGACGTGCTCGTGACGCCGGAGAGGTCCCCGCGCGCGTCGAGGGCCGAGCAGTGGATCGTCCCGAAGGTTCGGAGGTACTCCTTCACCTCAACCGGCCACTCGGATTCGGGAGGTGCGATCCAGTCGTCCTTGTCCGAGAGGGTCTGGCGCCACCACAGCCAGATTCTGCGCGACCTCTCGGTGAGGAGGTCCTGATCCTTGAACCCCTGCGCCCGGGCGAACTCCAGCGCTCCATCGCCCACGAGCAGCACGTGGTCGGTCTGCTCCATCACGAGCCGGGCCACGCGCGACGGGTACATGATGTTCCGCAGGGCCGCGACCGCGCCCGCTCGGCCCGAGGGGCCGTGCATAACCGAGGCATCGAGCTCGACGACGCCTCGCTCGTTGGGCAGTCCGCCGTAGCCCACCGTGATGTCTTCCGGGTCCTCCTCAACGCGGTTGACGCCGGCGATGACGGCATCGAGGCAGGAGCCTCCGCCCTTGAGGATCTCCATGGCCCGATCCGCCGCCTTCACGCCCCTGCCGCTCGTGATAGCGATGGGGCCGGACGGTGCGCCGGCCGGTGCGGCCTGCGCGCCCGCGGGCAAAGGCTTCGGCGGCCCGGCCTCAGGGGCGCCCGCCGGCGAGAGCGCCGCGGCCGCCAGGCCCGATACTCCCAGCCCGCCCCGACGGATGAAGTCACGTCTTCGCATGGCGTCCTCCTTGAGGGAACGGCAGGTCCCCGGCCGACCACAGACGGCCCACACCGCAACCTCAGCTCCTGCGGCCGGGTCCGCGCCTTCGGCACGGGCGCGGCGGGCTGAGCCTGGTAGTGCGGGGTCCGCGAGCCGGCGATTGTACAGGAACCGGGGAGTGCGTGGGTGATCGGGTCGCAGCCGACCGGTCTCAGGGCGTGCGGAGCGCTCCGAGGGAAGCGCTGCCGCTCGTGGGAGTATGGTGGGGGGCGCGCTCCACGGCTGCGAGCACCGACAGGGCGTGGCCTCCCCCGTCTCGGGCCGAGCCCCTCTCGGCTCCACGCCCGTCGAGCGCTCCACGGACCATGGGCTTCGGGGCATGGAATATGCTGTGGGCACCTGTTGTTCGGTGTGCTCGGGCCGCTCGCTTCAGGCCGCCTGGAGCCCGGTTTGACGATCTCCCTTTCGGGGTATAGAGTTGTTGTCGCAATGTTGAAGACGCTGCGCGCCATTTCGGTCGTCCTCGCCGCGCTGGCCTCGGCGGCAGCCCCCTGCGTGGCCGCTCTGGATGCCGCAGCCCCGTGTCCGATGGCCGGGTGCAACGACGCACCTTTCGGTGCATTCAGCGCGGATCCCTGTTGCTGCGCGGGATCGAACCTCCCCGCGGGCCCAGGCGCGCGCCCCGCGCTGCCGGGACCCGCTGTCACGGCCCCGTGGGCCCAGTTGCTTTCCCTGGACGCCGCCCTGCCGCAGGCGGCTGCCTGTCGAGAAGCCTCTGACTATCCTTCGCACGACGTCCCGCTCTACCTCCTCAACGCCTCCCTCCTGAGGTGACGCGCGGCCCGTGGGGTGAACCATGCCCCGCGAGCACGATCGGCGCGAGAGCGAGATCTCCTTCCACATAGAATAGACAGCAGGTCCTCGCACCCCGGACGCTTCTCCCTCCGCCGCTGTTTCCGGCAATGTGGGATTCGCCGTGACGCTGACGGGATCCGGGGAAGGGACGGTCGTCCAGCACACGGCCCGCATCGCGCCCTCCATCGTGGATAGCCGCCGTCCGGGGACCGCACCGCGGCGGAGACGGCGGGCGTGAGCGGAGACAATCAGACAAGGAGACCGGACATGCTGAACGAGGATCGCTTCCTGCGCCGCATCGCGGCTCCCGCACGCGCCGGGATCTTCCTTCTAGCGGCCTTTTCCGCAGCGGCGGCTCTCGACGCCTGCAGGGGCGCGCGGGCCTCCTGCGCCGTCTGCGGCCGCGACGAGTGCCGCGCGCTCGCGTTCCGCGTCGAGTACACGGACGGCCACGCGCAGGAGACGTGCTGCGCCCGGTGCGCCTCCCACGCCGTGGCGGAGCAGAAAGGCAGGACGGTCGCGCAGCTCCAGGCCACGGATTTCGCGACCGGCGAGCGCGTGGACGCCCGCGGCGCGGTGTACGTGGAGGGAAGCGACTTCGAGCACTGCAGCGCTCCGAAGGCGGAGCGCGGCTATCCGGGCTGCTGCCTGGAGATGGCCTACGACCGCTGCCTGCCGAGCCTGATCGCCTTCAAGACGAAGGAGGCCGCTGCGGGCTTCGTGAAAGATCACGGAGGGCGGCTGAAGAGTTTCGAGGATCTGAGGTTCGGTGAGCCCTCGCGGGCTGGAGGCGCGCGATGAGGGCCTTCGGGGGCTCGGGAAGAGACCGGCGGGGAATCGCGGCACGCCGGCTCCACGTCTTCCGGACGACGACGGTCGCGTCTCTTGTGGCGATCTTGGTCGGTGCGGCACACGGCGCGGCGGGGGAAGGGCCCGCCGCCGCGCCGCAGGCCGCTGAGGAGGCGCTCCCGCCCCTCGACCTGGCGGCCTTGCTGCGGGAGGCGGCGGCCGGCAACCCGGCGCTGGCGGCCGCGGGCGCCCGTGTGAAGGCCGCCGGGGCGGTTCCCTCCCAGATGGAGGCGCTCCCCGATCCCGTGGCGAGCGTCTCGTACCAGAACGAGTCGTTCACGCGGGTGACGCACGGCGACACGGAGGATTCGTTCCTCGCCTTCTCCTGGACGCAGGAGATCCCCTACCCGGGCAAACGCCCTCTCGCCGGCGAGGTCGCGCGCGGCGAGCTGGCGATGGCGCGCGCGCGACTGGACCGGACGTGGCTGGACATCGCCTCGAGCATCAAGCGCGCCTACGCCGACCTGTACCGGATCGACCGGACCGCGTTGATCCTGGAAGATAGTCGCGAGCTCCTCGTCTCCTTCCTCGGCACCGCGCGCGCCCGCTATGAGACCGGAGAGGGGATTCTGGAAAACGTCCTCAAGGCCCAGACGGAGATCACGAAACTCGACGCGGAGCTGGAAACCCTGGCGCAGGACCGTCGCGCGACGGCGGCGCTCCTCAATGCCCTGGCCGGCAGGGCGGAGGACGGCGCTCTGGGCCCCGCCCTGGGGCTTCCCGAGCTCGCGCCGGCACCAGGCACCGAAGCGCTGGTGAAGGAGGCGCTGGAGCGCTCTCCCGAAGTGAAGGAGATGGAGGCGGCCGTCGTGCGCGACGAGGCGAGGCTCGACCTCGCCCGGCGCCAGCTCAAGCCGGATCTCATGTGGGGCGCGTCGTACGCGAACCGCGGGGATCTGGATCCCATGATCGCGGGCACGTTCGGCATGAGGCTGCCCCTCTACCGCGAGCGCAAGCAGGTGCAGGGGATCGTGCAGACTCGCGCCGAAGTCGAGGCGGCGAGGGAGGAGGTCAAGGCGGCGCGGCTGAGGATCGCGGCGGACGTGCGCGGCCTCGCGGCCCGCGCGGAACGCGCCCGGGCGCTGTCGCGCTTGTACTCTGAGGGGATCATCCCCCAGGCGCAGAGCGCGCTGGAGTCCGCATCGGCCTCCTACGGCGTCGGGCGCGTGGATTTCCTGACCCTTCTCGCGGATTTCACAACCCTGCTGACCTACGAGATCGGATACGAGAGCCAGAGGGCCGAGCGGGTCGCGGCGCTGGCGGACCTGGAGCGGTTCACGGGACGGCTTCTCGTGCCCGTGAACGGGGAGGGCGCGCCGGCGGAAGGCGCGGTTGAGGATGGAGGCGACAGATGAGCGGCGGTGGATTCCAGAAGGTGATCCTCGCGGGGGCGGCCGCCCTCGTCCTCATCGGGGTGGGGGCCGCTGGGTTCCTCTGGCTGCGGCCCGGCGAAGCGGGCGCACCGGGGGCGGCGGAGGACGCGAAAGCACCCCGGTACCACTGCCCGATGCACCCAACCATGGTGTCCGACAGGCCCGGCGACTGCCTCATCTGCCAGATGAGAATGGTCCCCATCGAGGAGGAACAAGCGGAGGCTCCGGCCCGCCAGGGCATGGATCATGCGGGTCACGCGGCGGACGAACACGCCGGCCGGGCCGCGCCCCCTGCCGGGGCGAGGAAGAAGGTCATCTACCGCTCCACCATGAACCCCTCCGAGATCTCGGACCGGCCGGGGAAGGACTCCATGGGGATGGAGATGGTCCCCGTGGAGGTTGAGGAGCCCCAGGCGGAAGGGGCTCCCGCGGTGGAGGGCCGCGTCGCCGTCAAGATCACTGAGCAGAAGCGCCAGCTCATCGGCGCTCGCACGGCCCCGGTGAGGATCCAGCCTCTCGTCCGGACGATCCGCACGGTGGGGCGCGTCACGTACGACGAGACCCGCCTTCGGCACGTCCACACCAAGATCGGCGGCTGGGTGGAGCGCCTGTACGCCAACGCCACGGGCGAGAAGGTGGAGGCGGGCGCGCCGCTTCTGACCCTCTACAGCCCGGAGCTCCTGGCTTCCGGTCAGGAGTACCTTCTCGCCCTCAAGGCGCGCGAGAGGCTCGCGGGGACCACGCTGCCTTCCATCCGCGACAGCGGCGAGGATCTCGTTGCCAGCGCCCGGCGCCGGCTGCTGCTCTACGATCTCACGCCCGACCAGATCGAGGCGCTGGAACGGGCCGGGGAGGTTCCCCGCGAGATGACGCTACATGCACCCATCTCCGGACACGTCGTCGCCCGGAACGTTACCCAGGGAGAGAAGATCGAGCCCGGGACGAACCTCCTGGACATCGCGGATCTGAGCCGGGTCTGGGTCCTCGCGGACATCTACGAGTACGAGCTGCCCTTCGTGCGAGCGGGGCAGGAGGCGACGATGACGCTCTCGTACCTCCCGGGCCGCGCGTTCGAGGGACGCATCACACTCGTCTACCCGGTCCTGTCGGAGATGACGCGGACGGTGAAAGTCCGCCTCGAGTTCCCCAACTCGGATCTCGCGCTGAAGCCGGAGATGTTCGCGGAGGTGCAGATCCGGTCGGACCTGGGCGAGAAGCTCGTGGTCCCGGAGAGCGCCGTCATCAGCACCGGGGAGCGCGACATCGCCTTCGTGGACAGAGGCGAGGGGTACTTCGAGCCGCGGGAACTCACGCTCGGCGTGAGGCTCCCCGACGGCTTCGAGGTCCTGGAGGGGCTCCGGGAGGGCGAGATGGTCCTGGTTTCGGCCAATTTCTTCGTGGATTCGGAGTCGAAGCTGAGGGCGGCCCTCAGCTCGGCGGGGACGGCGACCTCCAAAGGCTCGGGCGGCGCCCCGCCGGCGCACGTCCACCAGCGCTGAGCAGGGAGCGGGGCGATGGTCGAGCGCATCATCGACTTTTCGGCGCACAACAAGTTCCTCGTCCTCGTGCTGACGGCGGTGGCCCTGGCGGGGGCGGTCTACTCCGTCCGGAACATCCCGCTGGATGCCATCCCGGATCTCTCGGACACCCAGGTCATCGTGTACTCCCGGTGGGACCGCAGCCCCGACATCATCGAGGACCAGGTCACCTACCCGATCATCACGGCCCTCCTGGGGGCCCCCAAGGTCAAGGCCATCCGTGGTTTCTCCGACTTCGGGTTCTCGTACGTCTACGTCATCTTCCAGGACGGTACCGACCTGTACTGGGCCCGGAGCCGAACGCTGGAGTACCTGAGCAAGATCCTCCCGCGCCTGCCCGAGGGGGTGCGCACGGAGCTCGGCCCCGACGCGACGGGCGTGGGCTGGGTCTACCAGTACGCCCTCGTGGACAGGACCGGCAGGCACGACCTCGCGGACCTGCGCACGTTCCAGGACTGGTACCTGCGCTACTGGCTCCAGAGCGTGCCGGGCGTGGCGGAGGTGGCCTCCATCGGCGGGTTCCAGAAGCAGTACCAGGTGAACCTGGACCCGGACGCCATGCTGGCCTACCGGGTGCCGATCCAGAAGGTCATCGACGCCGTGCGCCAGGGAAATAACGACGTGGGCGGGCGCCTGGTGGAGTTCGCCGGCGCCGAGTACATGGTCCGTGGGCGCGGCTACGCCCGCTCCGTCCGCGATCTCGAAGAGATCGTCGTCGGGCAGGACATGAACGGCACGCCGGTCCGCGTCCGTGACGTGGGCCGGGTCGTCCTGGGGCCCGAGATGCGGCGCGGCGTGGTGGACCTGGACGGGATGGGGGACACGGTGGGCGGCATCGTGGTGATGCGCCACGGGGAGAACGCCCTGAACGTGATCGAGCGGGTCAAGCAGAAGCTGGACGACGTCGCGCCCTCGCTGCCGGCCGGCGTCGAGCTGATCACCACCTACGATCGCTCCGATCTCATCCAGCGCTCCATCGACAACCTCAAGGAAGAGCTGTTGTTGGAGATGATCATCGTCAGCATCGTCATCCTGATCTTCCTGTGGCACATCCCCTCGGCCATCATCCCCATCGTCACGATCCCCGTGTCGGTCTTCCTGGCCTTCATCCCCATGCTCGTGATGGGGGTGACCTCCAACATCATGTCCCTGGCGGGGATCGCCATCTCCATCGGCGTGCTGGTGGACGGCGCCATCGTCGAGGTGGAGAACGCCTACAAGAAGCTCCAGCTCTGGCAGGACGGGGGCCGCGTGGGGGACTTCCACGAGGTCCGTCTCAACGCCCTCAAGGAGGTGGGCCCCGCGGTCTTCTTCTCGCTCCTGGTCATCGCCGTCGCCTTCATGCCTGTGTTCACGCTGGTGGACCAGGAAGGGCGGCTCTTCAAGCCCCTCGCCTACACCAAGACCCTCGCGATGGCCATCGCGGCGGTGCTGGCCATCACGCTGGACCCGGCCCTGCGGATGATGTTCGCGAGGATGGAACCGTTCCGGTTCCGCCCGAGGTGGCTCTCCTGGCTCACCACCAAGGTCGCCGTGGGCACCTACTACCCGGAGGAGAGGCACCCGATCAGCCGAATCCTGTTCTGGATCTACGAGCCGGCTTGCCGCCTCGTCCTGAGATTCCCGAAGAGCACGATCCTGACCGCCCTGCTCGTAATGGCGAGCACCGTGCCCGTCTATCTCCAGCTCGGCTCCGAGTTCATGCCTCCCCTGTACGAGGGAAGCCTCCTCTACATGCCCATCACGATGCCCGGCCTGTCCGTCACGGAGGCGGCCCGCATCCTCCAGATCCAGGACAGGATCCTCATGGAGACACCCGAAGTGGAGCGGGTCTTCGGCAAGATCGGCCGGGCCGACACCCCGACGGATCCTGCCCCCTTCTCCATGGTCGAGACCACGATCCTTCTCAAGCCGACCTCCGAGTGGCGGCAGGTCCCGCGCTTCTACTCCGGCTGGCCTGAGTGGCTGCGGGCCCCGCTCCGGCACATCTGGTACGACCGGATCACCAAGGACGACCTCATCGCCGAACTCGACGGGAAGCTGCGCTTCCCGGGGATGACCAACGCCTGGACGATGCCCATCAAGAACCGCATCGACATGCTGACGACCGGAATAAGGACTCCCATCGGGGTCAAGATCTTCGGGGCCGACCTCAACGTCATCGAGCGGATCGGCTTGGAGATCGAGGCGATCGTCAAGGACGTCCCCGGCACGCGCAGCATCTACGCCGAGCGCACGGCAGGCGGCTACTTCCTGGACTTCAACCTGCGCCGCGATCGCCTCGCCCGCTACGGCCTCACCGTCGAGGAGGCGCAGACGGTGATCCAGACCGCCATCGGCGGTGAGGTAATCACCCGGACCGTCGAGGGGAGGGAGCGGTACACCGTCAACGTCCGGTACGCCCGCGAGGAGCGCGACAGCTTGGAGCGCCTGGAGCGCGTCCTGGTGCCCACCATGACGGGAGCGCAGGTCCCTCTGGCCCAGGTGGCGGACATCAAGCTGGTGAGCGGGCCCGCCATGATCCGGGACGAAAACGGGATGCTGGCCGGCTACGTGTACGTGGATCTGGCGGGGCGCGACGTGGGCGGGTACGTCGAGGAGGCGAGGAAGCTGGTGGCCGAGAAGCTCCGCGTGCCCGCCGGCTACACGATCCAGTGGAGCGGCCAGTACGAGAACATGCTCCGCGTCCGGGAACGCCTGAAGATCGTTGTCCCCATCACCGTCTTCCTCATCTTCGTCCTGCTATACATGAACACGAAGTCCGGGGTGAAGACGAGCATCGTCATGCTGGCGGTGCCTTTCTCCGTCGTGGGCGCGGTGTGGCTCCTTTACATTCTCGGCTACAACGTCTCCATCGCCGTGTGGGTGGGGATGATCGCGCTGATGGGCCTCGATGCCGAGACGGGGGTCTTCATGCTTCTGTTCCTGGACCTCTCCTACTACGATGCCGTCAGGCAAGGGAAGATGCGCACGAAGCAGGATCTCCAGGAGGCGATCATCCACGGCGCCGTGAAGCGCATCCGCCCGAAGATGATGACCGTGTGCGCCGCCATGATGGGGTTGATGCCCATCATGTGGTCGCTGGGGACCGGCGCCGACATGATGAAGCGCGTCGCCGCACCGATGATCGGCGGGTTGATCACGAGTTTCATCATGGAACTCCTCGTGTACCCGCCGATCTACGAATTCTGGAAGTGGAACTTCGAGATGAAGCGGGGGGCCGTGGACGTGAGCCGGCTCCCCATCCCGGAGGTCCGGGGGCATTGAGGCGCCGCCAGCTCCCTTCACCGCCGGGGGGGGCGATTTGTCATAATGGCGCGCCTCCCGGGGACGGGAGGGCTGAGACCGCGGGCCGCGCGTCGCGGCCACGCATCGCCCGGCATGGGGCGAAGAGAGGCGGAACGACGTGAAGCTCGCGGCGGGCATCTACAAGTCGATCGCGGGGGCGGCGGGCGCCGAGGCCACGGCCGCGTCGGCCCTGTGGACGTTCCCCTCCATCATCGGATCGGCGGTCATCATCGCATGGGCGGCGGAGGCCGCGCAGTTCCTCATCTCGCAGGGGATGGCCCTCGCGATCCTGGCGTGGCTCCAGACCCTGCCGGAGTTCGCCGTCGAGGCGGTCATCGCCTACCAGGCGCCCCACATCCCGAACGGCGTCGCCCTCATCTCCGCCAACTTCACGGGGTCGCTGCGGCTGCTGGTCGGGCTCGGCTGGCCGATGATCTTCGCCGTGGCCGCCTTCTCCCATCGCCGCAAGCACGGGAAGCCCCTGCGGGAGATCCGCCTCGAAGGGGAGCACGCGGTCGAGGTGCTGGCTCTTCTGCCCCCGCTGGTCTACTTCCTGTTCATCTGGTTCAAGGGGACGCTCACCGTGCTGGACTCGATCGTCCTCACCGTGTTCTACGGATCGTACCTGTTCATCCTGAACAAGATCCCGCCCCAGGACCAGGAGAAGCTCGAGGACATGGAGGTCGTCCCGCGCACGATCCTGGGGCTCAAGCCCGCTCTGCGGAACACGACGATCATCGCCTTGTTCCTCGCGGGCGGGCTCATCCTCTCCCTCGTGGCGCACCCGTTCCTGTACAGCATGCTGGCCCTGGCCGTGTCGCTCGGAATGTCCCAGTACGTGTTCGTGCAGTGGGTGGCGCCGTTCCTGTCGGAGTTCCCCGAGAAGGTGAGCGCGTTCTACTGGGCGCGCAAGATCACCGGGGCGCCCATGGCGTTGATGAACATGGTCTCGTCGAACGTCAACCAGTGGACGATGCTCGTGGCGATGATCCCGATCGTCTACTCGTTCAGCATCCACGGGTCGGCGTTCTTCGGCGGATCCTTCTCCCCGGTCGTCTTCGATCACCACCAGCGGGTCGAGATCCTGTTGACCATCAGCCAGTCGGCGCTGGCGTTCATCCTCCTCTGCAACATGTCGTTCGCCTGGTACGAGGCTGTCGGGCTGTTCGTACTGTGGTTCGTGCAGCTCGTGGTGCCCCCGATCCACGAGTACGTGACGGCCATCTACTTCGGGTGGTGCGGTCTGGAGTTGGCGCTCTTCGCCGCGGGCAAGAGGACATTCCGGGCGTTCGGAACGTTCGGGGATCTCTGGAGGGCCCACGGCCGGCGGGTCCGGAGCTGATCGCCGCTTGATCGGCGCTCAGAGGTTGAGGGGGATCCTCTGAGCCCGCCGTTCGTGGATTCTTCCCTTGTACGTCTCCTCGATCCAGGCGCGCAGCGCCTCCTCGGCGGCTTCCTTCGTGGGCCCCGTCGCGGTGTGGTCGGGGTTGGCCAGATCGAAGATGTCTTCGTCGGTGTCCTCGCCGGGGCTCGGAGCCATGTAGGCGGGGAAGAACCCCGCGGTCCATCCGTCGCCGTCCTCCTTGGCGGCGATGAAGTAGACGACCTTGCCGAGTCCGCTCTTCTCGACGACGTATTCAACGTAGCTCATCGTGGTTTTCCTTCCGTCCGAAGGCCGGGAGGCCGCCTCGCGTCAGCGGCGCGTGTCGTCAAGGCCTGTCAGGACTGAACACACGCCGATGCGCGCCGGCTGCACGCGGGGCGCGACGCCCTTGAACTGATTGCAGGCCAGAGGAACGGATTATATACCGCTGCCCGCCTGCCGTCCGTCCCGGCACACCGATTCGGTGGCGCCTTCTCGCGACGTTCACCTATCATGAGCGCCGAGCAGACGGGTGCGGCTCGTGAAGGAAGGCACGCCGGAGAGGGAGGTGAGGAGGTGAGGTCGCGTCCCGGCGGGCGGCGTATCGGCTTCGGCGCCGTCGCCGCCACGCTGGCGCTCGTCGCCGTTGTCCCCGCCGGTGCCGCGAAGAAGGTGAAGCCCTCCGCCGTCGCCGTCGAGCCCCCGCCGGCCGGGATGGACGAAGCCTCGCGGCGCGTGGCCGCCGACGCGGCCCAGATCGCCCGGCTCGCTCTGACCCTGGTCCCCGGAACCGACGTCAGGTGGAACTTGCGCGAATCGTTCGCCCGGGATGAGGACGCCGGGGTCTTGCGTCTCGAAGCACGCTCTCGCGGGAATCTCACGGGAAAGCGGCTGGCCGACGCGCTGTCGGCCGCGCGCCAGACCCTCGAGTCGCTCCCGCGGCGCTGGCGCAAGCGAACCCTCAAGCGCCTCGCTCGCCTTCATCTCGATCGCCTGGACCGCCGACTCGAGGACGGCTTCCTCGACGCGCTCGGCGCGCTGGCTGAAGGCGATCCCGATCGCGCCACGGCCCTGCTCGCGCGTGAGCCGTCGGACGGCGCCCCTCCCATCCTGAGATACCTGATGGCAGTCTCGCGTCTGGAGGGCGACGATCTCCCGGGGGCCGCGGCGGCGCTGACGCCGCCGGCGACTCTCGACGAACTCCCACCGCCTCTCCCCGCCGTGGCGCGGGCGGTGAGGGCAGCGGCCGCGGGCGAGAGTCCGCGCGCGCTCGCACTCCTCGACGGGGCCGTGGCGGAGACGCCCTCGCTGGATGAAGCGCGCTGGCTGCGCGCGGCCCTGCGCCGGTCGAAGTGCTCCCTCTACGACGCGGAAGAAATCCGGAACGATCTCGCCGCCGCGCTCCGCTCGAACCCCTGCTGCGGCCCCTGTGCCTTGATGCTCTCGGAGATGGAATCGTACACGGGCCGTCCGGAGGAGGCTTTCGAAGACCTCAGGAGGGGGGAAGCCTGCGCGGGCGGGGCGCTCGATTCGATCCGCGATCGCGCGGCGGCGCTCGCCGCCGCGGCCGCGGGGCGGTTGGAGGAGGCCCGGGAGGATGCGTCGCGCGCCGAGTCACGCGACGCGAGCGCACTGCGGGCGGGCCTCGCGCCCGCTTACATGCTGATCGGGGATTACGCCCGCCTCGAGCAGGCGTACGACTCCGAGGGGGACGCGCGGCTGCCGCCCCGGGTCTCGCTCGAGCAGCACTTCTACAGCGGTCTTGCCGCCCTCTGGACGGGGAGGCCTTCGGAGGCGGCCACCCAGTTCGAGAGAGCCGAGGAGCACGCGCAGCGTCTCGCCCCCGGGGGAGAGGACGACGCGGCGTCGCTTCAAATCCTGAGGTCGCTCCGGATCCGCTCCTACCTGACGGCCGGCAGGAAGGAAGAGGCGGCCCGAGCGGCCTCGGAGACGTTATCCGCGGCTGCGGGTCGCGTTCACGGCTTTCAGGCCTATACCGCGGCGCTGGCGATCCTGGCTACCGGCGATAGGGATGCTGCGCTCTCGGGAGCGCCGTTGCCCACCTCGTCTTCCGACAAAATCTGGCGCTACCTCCTGGTGGCGGAGGCGGACCTCGCGGCAGGCCGCCCGCGGGAAGCCTACGATCAGATGACGCTGGCCCTGCGCCGGGTGGACGCGGCGCTCACGTTCTGCCCCGGGATCCCCATCGAGCCCTACCTGCTCGAACCGCAGGCCCGGGCGCTCCTGGAAATGGGCCGTCCCCGTGACGCCGCACTGCTGCTTTCGCGCCTGCTCGCCCTTGGAGCCCGGGGACTGCACGCCCCCGATCTGGTGGTCCCGGCTTGGGGGCTGCTGGGACGCGCGCGGGAGGCGATGGGGGACTCCGAAGGGGCGGAGGCGGCTTACGAGACGCTCATCGCCCTGTGGGGCTCGGGAGAGGAGACCGAGGCCGTGGCGTCGGCGCGGGAGAGGCTGAGGAGGCTGTCCGCCTCGCCGCCGGCCTTGCCTCCATAGGAGACCGGAATACGGCCGCGGACTGCAGCTAGGGCCTGAAGGCGGCGGCCAGGCGAGGGTTTTCGCGATGCTGCCCCGACGGACCGAAGCCGTAGGCGAGGCGCCGCGATCGGCCGGGCGTGCCTGGGCGTGCGTGATATAATGGTGCCACTTCGGCGGCACATGCCGCCCCCGATACGCCCATCCCAAGCATGAGGAGAGACGCGTGGCCCGAGAGTCAACGGTTGTCTTCAAGGGCATCAGGCCCTTTTCGGAGCGGTACCCTGAGGCCCAAAAGGAGGCGGGGGCCGACGTGCGCGAGCTGATGGCGGCGGCCGAGCCCCGGGTCCGGAACCTCTTCCAGCAGAGCCTCGGCATCCGGCTCAAGTATCGCGATCAGGTCAACAACTTTCTGCCCGGGGACGCCTGGGACGTCTTCTACGTCGATGGGGAGACGTTCAACGAGAACTGCCACTTCACGGTGAGCCTCTATCACCGCGCCCTCGAGATCGGGCTGACGGTGCCGAACCACGCCAAGAACCGGCAGTGGGAGCGGTTCAACACTCTTGCGCGCGACAAGGAGAAGTTTCTCGACATCTTGAAGACGGCCCGCGCCGACGCCCCCGAGCTCTGGGTGAGGCTGTGGCACCGCCACGACATGGGGGGGCAGAAGCTGGTCCAGGACGGCGAGGCCCGCTTCAAGGTGGACACCATCTACGGCTTCGACATCGAGCACACCGAGAACCGCTACTTCAAGCCGGCCTCATCCTGGTACGTGCTGCTGAAGGAACTGGTCACCGAGCGGCTCAACCACCGCTTCAACCTCGAGGTCCAATTCTACGTCCCGTACTTCGTCGAGATCGATGATCCGCGGCGGCAGTACCGCGAGAACATCGGCCCCTATCTCGCGACCCCCGACCAGCCCGAATTCCTCGACGAAACGGTCCGGGTCATCCAGACGTTCGCGCCGTTCTTCACCTACCTGATGGGCTGATGCGCAGGCCGCCTCTTTCGGGGGAGAGGGAGGGTGGTGGTGCCTCGGGACGGAATTGAACCGCCTACGCAGGGATTTTCAGTTGGGCGGCCTGAAAGCTGCTATCCTCAACCGTTGCAGAGAGATGGGCCCTGGAACGCGGGAGAATCGGCAGTCCCAACTAGCCCTGATTTCCGCCGGTTTCCGCGCGATTGGGTGGAAGCGTAGTCACCCGGTAGTCACTAGGAACGAGCGCATCTAGGAAATCGCGGTCCCACCCTCGGCCGAGGCCGCCCGGATCGAACCGTACACCAGGGGCAGACTCCCGCTCCCTGACCCCGCCTGGGAGCGCGAGCTGTTCGAGGCCGAACGGGCGCTCACGGCCACCGAGGCGGCGTGGATCGAAGGGGGATAGCGGCTCGAAAAGCTGGCGGGCCTGCTGGCGTCAGCGACGGCGTAATGCGCCCTCGTGGGGTGTCTCACTCATGGCGAGGACCCGACTCGGGGAGCGGGCCTGCAAGGTTGTCAGCGCGAGCGATCCGGAGGTCCTGGTCGCGTTCCCGCACCGTGCGCCGGATGATCTTCTGGCGCTGTACGCAAGGGCCGAGCGCGTCTCGGGGATCATGGCCGAGCTGGACCCCGCGGAGTCTGACGCCGGCCTGGGGCGGTTCTGGAAAGCGTGTGGTGAGGTCGTCGCGGAACTCGTCCGCGAGAAGGTGGGCGCCGGCCGTCCCGTCGCCCGCGAGCGCGCCACGAAGCCCGCGCGACCGCACCCGGAGGAGGGGATGGACTCGACGCTTTGACGATCTGCCCGGTAGAAGGCGAGGTGCGGGCAGACCTGGGCGCGCGGTTCGGGTTGGCCTCCTTCCCGCGCGCCGGGCGGTGAACGCCTCGCTGACGGCCAGGAGGCGCGAGCCTCCCCGCCCGGGCGGGCCGCGGCCCTTTGATGTTGGGGGCCTCAAGCCTGGGCAATTCGGAGGTCTGAGACCGGGCGCTGATACCCCACAGCCCGGATCTCGTGCTTGACCGTCCCTCTGAATCGTTGTATATATCCTACAACGACGGCGTGGATGGAGTTCCATGAGGAGGTAAGAACGATGGGAGCTAACCGAGCAACGACGTTCGGAGACTGGCTCAAGGCGAAGCGCGCCGAAAGGCGGATCACGCTGCGCGCCTTCGCCGAGGCGAGCGGGCTGGACCCCGGCAACCTGAGCCGGTACGAAAGGGGCCTGCTCCCCGCACCGCAGGGCGAGGCGCTGGAGCGGATCGCGGGCGCCCTCGGTCTCAAAGAGGGCTCCGAGGAGTGGCAGACGCTTCACGATCTGGCGGCGATTACCGCCGGCCGGATTCCGAAGGATCTAGCCGAGGACCCGGCTCTGGTCGGGCGCCTTCCGGTTCTGTTTCGCGTGGCCAGGGGAAAGAAGCTGACCAGGGAGTTGCTTCTGCGGCTCGCCGACCGCATCCGGCGCGCGTGAGTCGGCGCGTGCCCCTCCCGTTCATCAAGCCGACTCAGCTCGAAGAGATCGCGGACCGATTCCTGAGAGAGCACCATCCGTCATGCGAGCTGCCCGTCCCGATCGAGGAGATCGTCGAATTCTCTCTCGGGATGAACATCGTCCCGGTGGAGCGACTCTACAAGGATTTCGGAATCGACGGATGGATCTCGAACGCCCTCTCGACGATCTTCGTCGATGCGGTGCAGCTTGCCGACTACGAGACGCGCTACAGGTTCACGTTGGCGCACGAGGTAGCGCACCGACTCCTCCACGCCGATCTGTATCAGGGAGCCGCGTTCCGCGACGTGGAGGAGTGGCTCACTTGGCGCGAGAGCATGGACGAGAAGCTCATCGAGGATTACGAGTGGCAGGGACGGAATCTCGCCGGGCGCATCCTCGTCCCTACAGGCCCGCTTGTGGAGAAGGCCGGCGCCGCCCTCAAGGAGCGCGAGGATCGCCTACCGCCTGGGGTCGATCCGCGGCTGCTCTGGCAATATGTGGCGATCCCGCTGGCGCGCGTCTTCAATGTCCACGAATCCGTGGTGTTCTACCGCCTGGACGGGGACCGGGTGGGAGAGAAACTGCGTCCCGATACCGGCACCAGGCCGGCGGTCTGAGTCGCAGCCGGAAGGTTTGGAGCGTCACCCGCCACCCCGTCACGCTGACGGACCTGGACGGCGCCGGGGTGGAGAGACCGTGCGAGACGTGACCGCCCCCGAACGGTGCAGCGCACGCGGATGCGTCCGCCCGCGATGGGCGTGCGATCCGTCCGGCCGCTGCTGGTGGTGCAGCCCGCTCACCCGCGATGAGTGCGACTTCAACGCGGCGGGGCTCGCGCGGTGGGGTCCGGGAGAAACGAGCCTCCAGGATTCGCCAGGACGCGAGATGTTGACCCGGGTGCACCCGCAGGCCATTCGGCGGATCATGTCTCGCGTTTCCGTCCATGACTGACCGGCTTTACGGTGGGCGATTGCTCCGCAAGACGATGCTCTATCCGTCAACGATCCCGTTGCAGTCGTTGTCCTTCGCGTCGTGGCGGTTCGCCTTCGGCTTCGTCTCGCTGCCGCGGGGGTTGATGGTCGGGTTGGCGTCGTCGCAGTCGCCGCACGCTCCCCCGTATGGAAAGCAGCCGGGCACCGTCACGCAGTCGCGGAAGCCGTCAGCGTCGGCGTCGGGGCAGGCGGGGATCAGGGGACCCGGCGGACCTTGCGGTCCCGGGGGGCCTTGGGGGCCGGCGGAACCTTGAGGCCCCTGATCGCCGGGAGCACCCTGCGGCCCGGTCGGCCCACTCGGAACGACGTCAGTCACAGTTGGGAGGCCGGAGACGATGACGACCGCTTCGGCAGTGGATGAAAGACTGCGGTCGAGGTAATTCCTAAGGATCAGGGACACGTAGAACTTCCCGTTCAGTACATCGATCCCGAACCCATTGAGCCCTGAAATTGTACGAGCGATGGGAAGCTCGCAAGCCTCTCGAAAGACGCCGATTAGTTCCCAGCTTCCGATCGAGGAAAATCGGTATAGGCGGAGCTCAGTCAACCCGATGGTGGTCACGCCAAGTGTGCAATCGGAGACACCCCATCGGGCTGTGGGGGAAAGGACGTACACGTTTCCAAGCGAATCAGTAACGGGAGGGCTGAAGGCGACATCGAATGAGAGACCGGTGCTCGCGTCTACACACCCAGCTCCAACACTCGAAACGCATAGGTCGCTTGCGACGAGTCCTTGTGCAACAGGTATGAAGAGGTCGGCCGCTGTCGTTGGCGGGGGCGGCGTCTGAGCAACGGCCTCACCCGACCAAGCGAGGACGGCGACGACGAATGCGAACCGGTGAGCCCTCATGTTTTCCTCCCTCATGACTCCCCCCATGCGCCACCTGTGCAGCGGCCGGTAGCGTGAGTGTAAGAGTACGCCCACCCATGTCATCTGGCAATAGGCATGAACGCTGATCGATGCACTTCGCCGGATTGTCTGAGGCCCCGATGGGCGGGCGACCCGTCCGGCCGTTGCTGGTGGTGCAGCCCGCTGACGCACGACGGCTGCGACTGGAAGGGCCTACGGCTCGCCCCCGGGCCGCCGGAGGATTCGCCAGGACGCGAGATGTTGACCCCGGGCGACCCGTAGCCCGTCCGGCCGATCATCTCCCGCGTTCCCGTCCAGGCGGGGCGCGGGGTTTCGGAGGGGCCTACGGAGGGCGGGGGCGGCCGTTCCGAGAAACGAGGCCCCCACGCGCCGATCTTTCCTCTTGACACGGGGCCGCGTAGTGGTAACATGAGGGCGTCATGGCCTACCTGAG
>CAYNUH010000034.1:0-708 GCA_964400605.1 uncultured Acidobacteriota bacterium
GGCTGGCGCTGCGGCGGGTGCGGGCGGCCCTGGGCGGGAGGCTCCGGTTCGCCATCTCCGGAGGCGCGCCGCTGCCGCGGGACGTGCTGGAGTACTTCCTGTCGCTGGGCGTCCTGATCGTCGAAGGGTACGGCCTCACAGAGACGTCGCCGGTCATCGCCATCAACGACCCGAAGGGAATCCGCCCCGGCAGCGTCGGCCGCCCCCTGCCGGGCACCGAGGTCCGCATCGCCGCGGACGGAGAGATCCTCGTGCGCGGACCCGGCGTCATGCAGGGGTATTTCGCCGACCCCGAGGCGACGGCCCGGGCCCTCGAGGACGGATGGTTTCACACCGGCGACATCGGCGCGCTCGACGCGGACGGCTACCTTTCCATCACCGACAGGAAGAAGGACCTGATCATCACCTCCGGCGGGAAGAACGTCGCTCCGCAGCCCATCGAGAGCGCGCTCCGCTCGACGGGCTTGATCGCGCAGGCGGCCGTCATCGGCAACGGCCGGCGCTTCGTGTCCGCCCTCCTCGTCCCGGAGATGGACGCCCTGGAGAAGCTCTGCGGCCGGCTCGGCGTGGCCCCGGAGCCCCTCGGGTCCGCCGTGGCGCATCCGGACGTGGTGGCCGCTTTCGAGAGGGCCGTGCGCGGGGCGCTGTCGGACTTCGCGGGGTTCGAGCAGGTGAAGAAGTTCACGATCCTCACGCGGGAGTTTACCA
>CAYNUH010000034.1:718-5971 GCA_964400605.1 uncultured Acidobacteriota bacterium
TTTACCATCGAGGAGGGCGAGCTGACGCCGACGCTGAAGGTCCGCCGCCGAGTCGTCGAGGAACGCTACCGCGACGCGATCGATGCGATGTACCGGGACGCCGGACCGGGCGGCCCATGACGGGCGCCGGGAGACCCGCCGTCGTCCTCGCGGGGGCCCGGACGCCCTTCGTCCGCGCCTTCGGCGCCTTCTCGCGCCTGCCGGCGCGCGTGCTGGCGGCGACGGCCGTGCGCGAGGCGGTCGCGCGCTCGGGCGTCGATCCCGCCGAGGTGGACGCGGTCGTCCTTGGCAACGTGGCGACTCCCCCCGACGCGCCCAACATCGCTCGCGTGTCGGCCCTCCTCGCCGGGCTTCCGGAATCGATCCCCGCGGTCACGGTCAACCGCAACTGCGCTTCGGGGCTGGAGGCGATCGTCCAGGCGGCGCGCCTCATCCGCCACGGGGAGGCCCGCATCGTGGTGGCGGGCGGCGTGGAGTCGATGTCCTCCGTCCCCTTTTTCTTCCCCGATGAGGCTCGCGAGATCTTCCTCTCGGCCCGGCGCGCGAAGCGCCCGGCGGCACGCCTTGCGGCGCTCGCCCGTCTGCGCCCGCGCCACCTCCGCCCCGTGCCGGGGCTGGAGGTGGGATTGATCGATCCCTGCTGCGGATTGAGCATGGGCGAGACGGCCGAGATCCTGGCCGCCGAGTTCGGCGTCTCCCGCGAGGATCAGGACGCCTTCGCGTTGGAGAGCCACCTCCGGGCGGTCCGGGCGTCCGATCGCCTCGCCGAAGAGATCGCGCCTTTCTTCGTGCCGGCGGATCCCCGCGGATCCGCCCAACCCGCGCTCGTCACCGCCGACATGGGCCCCCGCCCGGGGCAGACTCTTCAGGCTCTCGCCAAACTCCGCCCCGTTTTCGATCGGCGCGACGGGACGATCACCGCGGGGAATGCCTCCCCCATCACGGACGGCGCGGCCGCCCTGGTGCTCGCTTCGCCCGAGGGGGCCGCCCGCGCGGCCTTACCCTCCGGGCCGCTGGGCGTGGTGCGTTCGTGGGCCTGCGCCGCCCTCTCGCCCAGGCGGATGGGCCTGGGGCCCGCCTACGCCATCCCGGCGGCGTTGAAGGAGGCCGGAGTGACCCTCGAGACGATCGACCTCGTGGAGATCAACGAAGCGTTCGCGGCCCAGGTGATCGCCTGCGAGCGGGCGCTCGCCTCGGCGCGGTTCTGCCGCGAGACCCTCGGATGGCCCTCCGCGGTGGGTGCGATCGACCGTGCGCGCCTCAACGTCAACGGCGGCGCCATCGCGCTCGGGCATCCGGTGGGAGCATCCGGCGCCCGTCTCGTTCTCACGCTGCTCTTCGAGATGCGGAGGCGCCGGGCCCGATTGGGGCTGGCCTCGCTGTGCGTCGGAGGCGGCCAGGGGATGGCCGCCGTTCTGGAGTCGGCGTGAGCGAGGCGCTCAGAGCCCCCATTCAAGGAGGCGTCTCCAGCAGCGGCCTCACCTGGCGTCTTGAGGAGGACGGCGTCGCCGAGATTTTGTTCAACACTCCGGGCGAGAAGGTGAACCTGATCAACGCCCAGACCCTCACCGCGCTCGAGGACGCCCTCGCTCACCTTTCGCGGCGCGGCGACCTGACCGGGGTGATCCTCGCCAGCGGCAAGAGCGGCGTCTTCCTCGCGGGGGCCGATGTCCGCCTCATCGCCGCCGTCACGTCGCCGGCCGAGGCGCGCGGCAAGGCGATGGGAGGCCAGATGGTGTTCCAGGCCCTCGCGAACCTCCCCGTTCCTTCGGTGGCCGCCATCTCGGGCGCCTGCCTGGGCGGAGGGCTGGAGTTGGCGATGGCCTGCGCCGGCCGGATCGCCGCCGACGCCGAGGAGGTCCAGATCGGGCTCCCCGAGGTGAGGCTGGGGATCATTCCCGGATGGGGCGGGACGCAGCGCCTGCCGAGGCTCGTCGGGCTCCCAGCGGCGCTCGATCTCATTCTGACCGGGCGGACGGTGCCGGCGAGGGAGGCGCTCCGGCTCGGTCTGGTGGACGCTCTTGTGCCGCCGGAGAGGCTGCCGGCCGCGGCGAGGCTCCTTCTCGCGCGCCTCAAAGAGGAGAAGCGATCGTCGTCCGCGCGCGGCAAACCGGTGATCGTTCAAGGCGTCCGCCTCTCCATCCTCGAGCGCATTCTGCTCCGCCCGCCCGCGCGCGGCGCCATCCTGTGGCGCGCCGCGGCGGCGGCCAGGCGATCCACGCACGGGCGCTACCCGGCGCCGCTCGCGGCCATCGAGGCCATCGCTTCGGGTCTGTCGCGCGGGCTGAGTGAAGGCCTGGAGCGCGAGGCGGACCTCGTGGGCACCCTGGTGACGGGCGAGGTCAGCCGGAACCTCGTGCGGATTTTCCTCGATTCGCGCGCCGGAGGCCCGGCCGCCCCGGCAGGATCGGTGGCCGGGCACGAGGTGAAGCGCATGGGGGTCCTCGGTGCCGGGGTCATGGGCGGCGCCATTGCGGCCGTGGCCGTGGGGAGCGGGATCCCGGTGCGGCTGCGGGACGTCGGCACGGAGCCGCTCTCCCGGGGTCTCGCCGAGGCCCACAGGATCCTCTCGGGGAGATCGCGGCGGCGCCCCGAGGCGTGGGTCCTCTCCCGCTTCATGCTGATATCGCCCACGACGGACCTGACTGGGTTCGGCGGCGCGGACCTCATCGTGGAAGCCGTGGTCGAGGATCTCGAGGTCAAGAAGCAGGCTCTCTCCGACGTCGAGAAGGTCGTTCGCGATGACTGCATCCTCGCCTCCAACACGTCATCGCTCTCCATCGCCGCAATCGCATCAGCCCTGAGGCGGCCGGAGCGGTGCGTGGGGCTTCACTTCTTCAATCCGGCCGACCGGATGCCGCTGGTGGAGGTGGTGCGCGCGGCGCGGAGCGGCGCCGCCGCCGTGGCGGCCGCGGCGGCCCTCGCGAGACGATTGGGCAAGACGCCCGTGGTGGTTGCCGACTCGCCCGGTTTCGTGGTGAACCGGTTGTTGATGCCCTACCTGGCCGAGGCGCTCCGGGCCGTGGCCCGCGGCGGAAACCCGGAGGAGATCGACCGCACGCTGGTGATCTTCGGCATGCCCGTGGGGCCGCTCGCCCTGATGGACCAGATCGGGCTGGACGTGGCCGCGAAGGTGGCCAAGGTCCTCTCGTCGGCCTTCCCCGACAGGCTCCCCTCGCCGGCGCCCCTCGATGCGCTCGTCCAGGCGGGATGGCTCGGCGTCAAGAGCCGGGCCGGGTTCTACCAGCATGCGGGCCGGCGGCGGCGGGTCAACCGCCGGGCCGTGGCCCTCGCCCGTTCCGCCGCCGGGGCCACTCCGGCCTCCGAGACGGCGACCGGCGAGGCTCTCGTCCGGCGATTGCTCTATCCGATGATCAATGAGGCCGCCCGGCTGCTCTCCGAAGGAGGCGTGGACTCTCCTGCCGTGATCGACGTCTCGATGGTCTTCGGGACGGGCTTTCCACCCTTCCTCGGAGGGCCTCTGCGATGGGCCGACAAGGTGGGCGCGGGGACCATCGCATCCGCCTTGAACGGCATGGCCTCGCGCGCGGCGCCGCACCTTGCGCCCTGCGAGTTCCTCGAGCGGCTGGCCGCCTCCGGGGGCCGCTTCCACTCCCAGGCCTGATCGATGCCTGCTGGCAAACAGGTGCGCTCAGGCTTCCCGCGCGATTTCTCAGGGGGCCGGGAGCGGTGAGAAGGCGGGGCGGGGCATCGCGCGGCGGGCGCAGGGATCGGCGCCCGGACGGCGGGCTCCCCGGGACCGCGATGGTATACTTCGACCCGATACACCGGCACTTCACCCGCGCACGTACCCCTGTTCCGTGGAGAAGAAGTGATGATCAGGCCACCTCTCGCAACCCTCTCATTCCTGCTCGCCCTCGGCGCGGCCGCACCGCCGGCCCGCGCGGAACTGGCCACCGGCGCCGATTTCCAGAGGGTCTGCGACGAGTTCTACAAGATCGACCTCGACACGGCCCGCGTCCATGACATCGCCAACGCCACGCTCACCCGCGACATCGGCACCGTCCGCATGACGAAGGGTGTCCTCCTCTTCTCGCAGGCGATCGAGGGCGTCACGCCCATGGCGGTCTTCCTGGGCGAAGGGACCTTCACGCTCACTCCCGTCAGCAAGATGGACCGGGACATGCTGGACATCGCCGCCCGGGACCACCTCAAGAAGAACCTCGGCGGGATGGTCAACACGAAAATCACGGAGGCGCTCTTCATCGCCTACGACAAGGCCTTCGACGAGATCAGGCCCTCCCTCTCGCCTCCACGCTCTCCCGCCGCCGAGGAGCTGGCGCGCGCGCGGCAGGTTCTGAAGGGAAGGCTCGAGCTGCTGGATCTGGCCGGCGTCCCGGAATTCGGATTGATTGCCCGGGCTCTCTCGGAATCCGAACTCTCCGCCCAGGACAAGCAGGAGGCTGCCTTCCACGCCGAACTCAATTCGGCCGACCATGGCTGGCTCCTCTACTCATGGGCGCCTTCCGCCACGTACGAAGTGCGCCTGGGCCTGCGCGAGCCCATTGGGGCCTTCTTCTACTATCACCCATTGATCACCGCCCACAAGAAAGCTGACCTGGATCCCGCGGGCCGCTACGTGGCCGACCCGACCCTCGATCTCCACGCCGCGATCAAGGTCAAGCATTACCGGATGGATCTGGAGATTCCCGACATCCAGCAGATCAACATCGACGTGGATGTCACCTTTGCTCCAGTCATCGACGGGATGCGCCTCCTTGCCTTCGACTTGGTGAACGACATACAAGGTCCGCGGTGGAACAGCCGCGCCAAGTGGATAGACGTCAAGTCGATCAAGGACACATCGGGTACGGATCTTCCCTTCCTCCACAGGAAGGACATCGTTCTCGTCCTCCTGAAGGAGAGGGCCGAGAAAGACAAAGACGTCACCCTGCGTTTCAGACTGAACGAGAACACGATCACTCAGCTCAGCAACGTCCACTACTCGTTGCTGAACACCTACGCCTGGTTCCCGCAATACGGCTATCTCGGCGGCCAGTACGAAATCGACTGGACCGTGAAGACCGTCAAACCGCTCACCGCCACCGGCTCGGGCAAGGTCATCAAGGCGTGGGAGGAAGAGAACTTCAACGCCATCCAGATGATCTTCGAGCAGCCCGTCCAGTTCCCGAGCCTGATCTTCGGTCGGTTCAAGGAGGAGAGCACGGCGTACGACTCAGCAGCCGCGACGAAGAAGATCGACCTGGCGACTCATTTCTGGCCGAAGACGGT
>CAYNUH010000034.1:6071-7136 GCA_964400605.1 uncultured Acidobacteriota bacterium
CCCATCCCGTTCGAGCTTGACGTGCCGGCCGCCAAGCCGAAGGAGGTCCTGGACGAGGGCAAAGCGATCATCAAGTTCATGGAGAATCTTTACGGTCCCTTCCCGTACGACAAGCTGGACGTGGCCATGATGAGCCCGTTTCTCGGGTTCGGCCAGTCGCCACCGGCCTTCGTCCAACTCACCGGGGAGGCGTTCATGTCGAGCAACACCCTTGACCAGCTCGGCGTCGCCCGCTTGAACTTCTTTCACGGGTTCTACTCGCACGAGATCGCCCACCAGTGGTGGGGACACAAGATCGGATGGATCTCGGACGAGGACGTCTGGCTGTCCGAGTCGTTCGCCGAATACTCGGCCGGTCTCTACGTGCTGAGCTATCTGGGCAAGCCGGCTTTCCGGGAGAAAATGGAGGGGTGGAAGGCTCTGGCGAAGATAGCTGACGCTCACGGCTCGATCGCCTGGGCGAACAATGTCTCGGGCCAGACGGCCGGTCTCTATCGCACAGGGCTCATCTATGACAAGGGCCCTTACGTCGTTCACATGCTTCGGATGCAGATGGGGCTCGAGAACTTCAAGAAGGCGATGCAGAGCGTCTTCACGAAGTACGGCCACACCAACATCTCGACCGACCAGCTCAAGCGCGAGTGCGAGATGGTCGTCGGTTACAAGCTGGACTACTTCTTCGACCAGTGGTTCCGCGGCACCGGCATCCCCGTCTTCGACTACTCGTGGACGTCCGAGCCCCAGGGCGACGGGAAACACTTGGTGACCATCAAGATCAGCCAGCGCGACAAGGAGAACTTCAAGCAGGTGCTGATGCCCGTCTTCTTCCACTTCAAGGGGCAGAAGGATCCCCTCATCAAGGCCCGGCCCGTCCTGAAGGCCGAGGACACGTACCAGATCAAGCTGCCCGAGAAGCCCGCACGGATCACCCTCGACGAGGACCACGACATCCTCGGCGACATGATCCCGAAAGGCAGCGCCGCGGGACTGTAGGCCGGAGCGGCGGGGGGAGGCGGGGCGAAGGCATGGCCGGTTCCTACGAGGCGGTGATCGGGCTGGAGGTCC
>CAYNUH010000034.1:7146-19019 GCA_964400605.1 uncultured Acidobacteriota bacterium
CATCCTCGGCGACATGATCCCGCAGGGCAGCGCCGCGGGACAGTAGGGCGGGGCGGGGAGGCGGGGCGAAGGCATGGCCGGGTCCTATGAGGCGGTGATCGGGCTCGAGGTCCACGCCCAGCTCCTGACCGAGACGAAGATCTTCTGCGCCTGCCGGAGCCGGTTCGGGGATCCACCCAACACCAACACCTGCCCGGTATGCCTCGGCATGCCCGGGGCGCTGCCGGTCCTCAACCGGCGCGCCGTCGAGTACGCGCTCAAGGCCGCGCTGGCCACCGGCTGCACGGTGAACCGGAGGTCCATCTTCGCGCGGAAGAACTACTTCTACCCCGATCTTCCCAAGGGGTACCAGATCTCCCAGTACGAGCAACCGCTTGCCGTGGACGGTCGCGTCGGCATCGAGACCGACTCGGGACCAGCCGCGATAGGGCTCACGCGGATCCACATGGAGGAGGACGCGGGCAAGCTCGTGCACGACGGCATGCCCGACTCGGAGCACCGCTCCTACGTGGACTTCAACCGCTCCGGCACCCCTCTCATCGAGATCGTCAGCGAGCCCGACATCCGCACGCCCGACCATGCCTACCTCTACCTGACACGCCTGCGGAGCATCCTCCTCTACCTCGGCATTTGCGACGGGAACATGGAGGAAGGGTCGCTGCGGTGCGACGCGAATGTCTCGATCCGCCCCGTGGGCCGTGACGCGTTCGGGACCAAGGTCGAGATCAAGAACCTGAACTCGTTCCGCAACGTGCAGCGCGCGCTCGACCACGAGATCGCCCGCCAGACCGATCGACTCGACCGCGGCGAGAGAGTGGTGCAGGAGACCCGCCTCTGGAACGCGGCCGAGGGGCGCACCGAGCCGATGCGGTCGAAGGAAGAGGCGATGGACTACCGCTATTTCCCCGAGCCCGACCTCCCCCCTCTCGTGATCCAGGAGGCGTGGATCGAAGAGGTGAGGCGATCCATGCCGGAGCTTCCGGCCGAGAGGAAGGCGCGCTACGTCCGGGACCTCGGCCTCACCCCGGCCGACGCCCACTTCCTGACCCTGGAGCCGCAGCTCGCCGAATACTTCGAGAAGGCCGCCGCGCGGTCCGGCAATCCGCGCGCCGCCGCCGCCTGGGTCGCCACGGAGCTCATGGGGAGTCTCAACGCCGCGAAAGCGGACGTCGGCGCCTCCCCCGTGAGGCCCGAGGCCCTGGGCGACCTCGTGAGGCTCATCGATGCGGGCACCATCTCGGGGAAGATCGCGAAGACTGTCTTCGAAGAGATGTTCGCCACGGGCGGCGCCCCCGAGGCGATCGTGCGCGAGAAGGGTCTGGTACAGATCACCGACGAGGCGGCCGTGGCCGCGGTGGTCGAAAGGGTGATCGCGGAGAACCCGGCGCAGGCCGCACAGTACCGATCGGGGAAGACCGCCACGCTCGGGTGGCTCGTCGGGCAGGTGATGAAGGCCTCGCAGGGGAAGGCCAACCCGGGGCTCGTCAACCGGATCCTCAAGGAAAAGCTGGGCGCTTGAGGCGGGCCGGTTCCTTCCGCCTCTCCGCCCTCGTCGCGTTCTTCGTCGCCACGCTCCCCGCCGCGGCATCCGCGGATCCCCGGAACGCCTCTCCCGCGGAAGCCGTACGCCTCGAGGCTCCCCCTTTCACCATCCAGGCCGCCTCACGACTGCTGTCCCAGGCGTCGCGGATCGCGGGTCTGGCGCCCGGACTGGCCGGCCGAGCCGCCGAGGATCTCGGCCTTCCTCCCCTTCGGCACGGGACGATCACGGTCCTGGCAGGGACGCGCCCGGACGATCCGTTCCACGACACAGCGGTCTCCATGCCCTCCTGGGCTGCGGGACAGGCCTTCCCCGCCTCCGGCTCCATCCTGATCCGCCTCGACCGGATCGGGACGTACGGCCAGAGGGAGATCGGCTCCGTGCTCGCGCACGAGATCGCCCACCTCATCATCGGGGCGGCCCTTCCCGGCGCCGGCCGGGAGCTGCCCTCGTGGTTCAGCGAGGGGACGGCCTCCGCCGTCGCCCGCGAGGGCGAATGGCGCGACACGTGGATCGTGTGGACGTCGGTCCTGGTGGGATCGGAGCATCCCTTCGCCGATCTGGAGGCCGCCCTCGTCCGCGGCGAGATGGATCGTTCTCTCGCCTACGCCGGATCCCTGGCCGCCGTGACCTTCCTGCGCCGCGCCCACGGAAGGGATCTCCCGGCCCGAGTCGTGGCCTCGCTCCGGCGCGGAAGCGACTTCGAGGCGGCCTTCCAGCAGGCGGCCGGCGTCCCGCTCACGCAGGCCGAGCGGGCCTGGCGGGAGGACCTCTCGCGCCCGAGGACCTGGCTCCTCTGGATAGGCTCCACGTTCACCCTCTGGATCGTCGCGACGCTGCTCATCCTGCTGGCGTACGCCTTGAAGCGCCACCGGTCGCGGCGCGTGCTCGAGGGATGGCGCTTGGAGGAGGGGATCGGCGTCCCCGGAGAGGGGGAAAAAGGACCTGCCGGGAGAAACGAGGAGTCGATCCACTGACTCCGTCGTCGCGCGATCCGCGGCCGCGGCGGGCCGCGTGTCGCATTTCGACGGCCGCCTTCCTACAATGAGCCCCGGGGCGCCCCGATGATCCAGCTCTACCACGTCACCAAGCGCTACCCGCCGGGCATCAACGCGCTGACGGACATCTCCCTCCACGTCGAGAAGGGGGAGTTCGTCTTCCTGACGGGGCCCAGCGGCGCCGGCAAGACGACGCTTCTCAAGATGCTCTTCCGGGAGGAGCTGCCCACCGAAGGGCAGATCCTCGTCAACGGCCGCAATCTCGCCGTTTTGCCGGCGGCCCGGGTGCCCTACCTGCGCCGGTCCATCGGGGTGGTCTTCCAGGATTTCAAGCTCATCCACCGGAAGACCGTCTACGAGAACATCGCCCTGGCGCTGCACGTGGTGGGCGTCTCCGAGTCCGAGCACAAGGGGCGGGTCCTTCGCGTGCTCCGGATGGTGGGCCTGCAGCACCGGATGCACGCCTATCCCCTCCAGGTCTCCGGAGGCGAGCAGCAGCGCGTGGCCATCGCGCGCGCTCTCATCAACGAGCCCCTCCTCCTGCTGGCCGACGAGCCCACCGGGAACCTGGATCCGGAGCTCTCCCACGACATCATGCGCCTGTTCCGGGAGATCAACGCCCACGGTACGACGGTGGTCGTGGCCACGCACGACCGCGATCTCATCCGGAGGTTCGGCCGCCGCGCGGTCCACCTGGAAGGGGGGCGCTTGATCGAACCCGTCCACGAGCGGCGCGAGCTGCCCGAGGACACACTCCGAGAGTCGCACGATCTCCGCGAGGCCCGGGCCTTCCCGGGTGCCGGAAGACCGGACTGAGCCATGAAGGCCCTGCCGGCCCGGCTGCGCTACTTGCTGCGCGAGGCGGTCGTGAACCTGGTGCGCGCCCGGACCATCAACGCGCTCACCATCGGCATCATCGGCGCCTCCCTCTTCATCCTGGGAGGCTTCCTGCTGCTGGTCTCCAACCTGCACGCTGCCGTGGCCGAGTGGAACCGCATCGCCGTCAACGTCTACCTCCGGGACGACGCGCCTCTGGAGGAGGTGGCCGCGATGCGGTCCTCGCTGGAGCGGGAGAGCGTGGTGCGCGAAGTGCGCTACATCTCGCGCGAGGAGGCCGCCGGCATCTTCCGCCGGCGCTTCGCGCACCTCGCGAGGGCGGCCGACGACGTGGGAGGCAACCCCTTCCCGGCGAGCCTGGAGATCATCGCCCTCGGCGGCCGCGAGGAGAGGCTCGATGACACGGAGCGCCTCGTCGCGCGGCTCCGGGAGAACCCGCACGTCGAGGAGGTGCGCGACAGCGAGGAGGAGGCCAGGAAGGTGCTCGCTCTCATCCGCGTGATCTCGGCCGGAGGGTGGGTCGTCGGAGGGATCCTCGCGGTGGCGTCTTTCTTCACCATCTTCAACGTGATCCGCCTGACCGTCTACCAGAGAAGCGACGAGATCTCGATCATGCGGTTGGTGGGCGCCACGGCGACCTTCATCCGCGGACCCTTCCTGCTGGAGGGGACCTTGCAGGGAATGGCGGGCGCGCTGGCCGCGGAGGGGCTCCTTTTCTTGGCCTACGGCCGGCTGGAGAGCTATGCGGCCGCCACCGAGAACCCGTTCCTCAAGCTCCTCACGGCCGGCTTCCTCACCCCGGGCCAGGCCCTGGCCCTCGCGCTCGCCGGCACGCTCCTCGGCACCACGGGCAGCCTGCTGAGCTTGCGGCGGTTCCTCTCGGACTGAGCCGGCCTCGGCTAGAACGCGTACCCGATGTAAAAATCGGACCTCCACCCACGATCCCTGACGTGCTCGAACCCGCACGTGGACAGCGCCGACGCCAGCTCTTCCAGCGTTGTCGCCGTGCCAATGGCCGGCTGGCAGGTCTTGAGGTCG
The DNA here is from genome assembly GCA_964400605.1 of uncultured Acidobacteriota bacterium. Taxonomy (GTDB): domain Bacteria; phylum Acidobacteriota; class Polarisedimenticolia; order JACPZX01; family JACPZX01; genus CAYNUH01. Next base: position 11,560 of record CAYNUH010000034.1, read on the forward strand.
ATCTGCTCGAAGGGGACGCGCTTCGCGAACGTCCAGTTCAGCTCCAGGATGCCGAACCTGAAGTTGAACCCGGCTCCGACCGAGGCGCGCGCGTCCCTCAAGGTGTTGGAGTCCGAGTTGTAGAACTTGAAGTTCCGCAGGATGCCGGCGGCGCCGATCGCGGAGAGCTCGTTGAACACGCTCTGGCTGACGCCGATGTTGCCGAGCTCCCGGTCGAAGAAGTGGCCGTCCTGAGTCCAGGCGGCCCCCAGGTCGAAGAAGATCAGCCCGCGTATCCAGCGGATCGATCCGAAGGGGAACTTGAGATCGTCCACCAGGGGGAACCGGAACTCGAGGTTCGTGAGAACCGCGCGGTCTCCGATGAACTCGCGGAAGCTGTACCCCCTCAACTGGTTGAAGCCCCCGATGCCGAACAGCGTGGCCCCGTCCCCGGCCGTGACCCGGCTCCAGAGACGGAACGCGAAGAGCGATCGGCGGGTCACGCGGCCGTAGGCGCGGTAGTCGAGTGAGTAGTTCACGAACGTAGCCTCGTCTCCGGAAGCGAACGGGGCGCCGCCGACGCCCAGATCGAACCCCTTGCCGTGCCACGGCCCCCAGGGGTTGTACCGGATCGTGTCGCCGACGAGGGCGCCGCCGATCACCGGGCTCGTGCTCTTGAGCCGATCGAAGGTCAGGATGGTGAAATCATCCCCCGCCGCCGTCATCGGATCGTCGAGCGGCTGCAGGGCCGGGTTGATGATGTCCCTGCCGACGATCCCCAGGGACGCCTCCAGCCGGTAGTTGCTGTTGATGGGGAAGTAGAGCCCGGCGGAGGTCCCCGTCTCGCGGTTGGCCCGGATGCGCGTGAAGCTGGTGCTGCTGAGCGGCACCACCAGGAAATCGCGGTAGTCCGTGAACCGGTAGTAGTGCTGGAGCCTCGACTTCAGGTTAACGTACCCCGCGTCGGTGTTTTGAAAGCTGGCCACGGAGAAGAGGTACACCCAGAAGCGGTGGTCCCCGAGAAGGTCCGAGAACTGGAGGGCCGCGTTGCCGAAGAAAGTGCCGTCGCTGGCGACGCCGACGCCCACCGTGGGGGCGGTTTCGACGTGGAACTTGAGCTTGTCGTAAGGGTGCTTCTCCGTCTGGTCGAGGGTGAGCTTGAGCGCCGGCTCGAACGGCTTCAGCTCGCCGACCTCCTGGGCCCGCTCCGCCGGCGTGATCACCTTGAGCGGTTTGGTGGTGTCGGCCTCGTAGAGCCTGAAGCGGCCCTTGGAGAAGCTCGCGGCGACGACCTTGCTCTTGCCCTCCTCGGCGGGCCTGTCCTGGGGGCCGAAATACCCTCCGGCCACGTCCGTGTACTGGCGGACCTCCCCCGTGTCGAGATCCAGCGAGTAGATGTTGAAGATGCCCCCCTCTCCCGCGTCCGAGCAGTAGAGGATCCGCTTGCCGTCACGGGTGAACGACGGGGTGACCTCGCTCGTCTTGCCGAAGGTGACCTGGGTCTTGCGCGAAGGGTCTTCGTAGTCGAGCAGGAAAACCTTCTCGTAGGCGTCCACGCGCCGGTTGTACAGGATCGTCTTTCCGTCGGCGGACCATGAAGGGTTGCTGTCGTAGTACTCGTCGTTGGTGATGTTCCGCAGAGCGCCCGACTCCAGATCAACTTCGAAGATATCCACGATGCCCTTCAGGTTCCCGGCGAAGATCACCTTCTTGCCGTCGGGCGCGAAGGCCGGAGAGGCCGGGTTGGCGGTCTCGACGTCCAGGTCCTTCACCCACCGGCCGCTCAGGGCGTTCACCACCAGGAGCTTCCGGCGGTTCTCCTTCCGGACGAAGAACGCCAGCAGGTCGCCGTCGGGGGACCAGGTCAGGTCGGTCTTCCCCTGCAGGGCGGAGGTGGCGATGTACTCGTACTCGTTCGTGAAGCCGCGCGTGAGGTTCTTGATCACCTCGCCGTCCTTGGCGGAGAGGATCACGACGTCGAGATCCAGGTACCGGGTGGTCAGGACCGCCACCAAGTCGCCGGAAGGGGAGAGGACGGGCGAGAAAGTCCACACACCCGGGAGCTTGATGCCGATCTCCTTGCCGTAGTCCTCCGGCTCCCCTTTAGAAAGGAGGGTGGGCAGGTACCTCTGGCGCAGGTAGCGCTGGTAGAGACGGTCGAACTCCTCCGCCTCCATCCCGAACGCCTCCTTGATGGCCTTCTCGATGTTCGCCGACAGGAGGATCTTGCGGTACTCGCTCAGGAACGAGCGGACCCCCTCGCTCCCGAACTTCGATTCGATGAACTCGAAGGCCGCGCGTCCGTACCGGTACGTGAGGAACGTGAGCACCTGCACCTTGGTGATGGGAGGGACGATCCCGTTGATGACTGCGTCGCGGATGATCATCTTGTCCAGGTTGTCCTCGTCCTTGGCCAGGTGGGAGGCGAGGCCCTCCATCAGCCATCCCGGGGGGCTGCCGCGCACGGCTCGGCCGAAGGAGTCCTGGTAGAGGATGCTGAACTCGAAGATGTGGGTGAGCTCGTGCGTGAGGAGCTGGTAGAGCTTGTCGGGCGGGACGTCGATGGGCAGGACCATGCGGTGCTCCAGAGGCTCCGCGAACGCCCCGATCTCTTCGGTGATGGGGAAGAGGTCCACGTTCGTCTGCTCGAACTCCGCGTGGGTCCTGTAGTAGATGAGCGGGATCCGGAACTTGGGCTCGTGGTCCAGAGCGCGGCTCAGGTACAGGTAGCTGCTCTCGGCGTACGAGACCATCTGCTCGAGGAAGCGCTCCTCCTCGGGATAGTAGTAGACGTCGAAGTGAGGCGCTTTGTAGATGTGCCAGTCGAAGGACTGGTACTGAACCTTGTTCTTGCCGAAGCGCACCTGGGCGTCGGCGGGAGCCGCCGGGAGAATGAGCAGGGCGGCCGCCAGGGCCGCCGCGGCGAGCCGGCGAGGGAAGGGCGCGGGTCTCACGTCGGGCACGCTCTCACTCCGTGAACAGGAAGCGGGTCTCCGTCTTCTGCCGGGGCATCAGCACGCCCAGCACCTCGGGGGAGGAGCGCTCCGAGAGCTGGTGCAGGGCGGTGAGGGAATCGTTGCCTTTGCCCTCGAACACGGCCTCCTCCGTCAACTTCTCCTCGTAAAGGAGCTCCCCTCCCGATCCTTTGAAGTAGTACAACGTCACGGCGAGCGAGAAGCCTTCCCGCTCGGCGTAGCGGGTGCGCCGCGCCCTCTGCCCGCTGACGGGGTTGATGTAATCCTCCTGCACGAAGCCGGACTTGTCCGTGCGTTCGAAGTCCAGCACGCCTGCAATGACGAGATCCGCGTTGAATCGCTGGGCGATCCGCTTCCAGTAGGCGGCGTTGGCCACGATGTCGGCGAGCTCCTGCTCGGGCAGTGGCGGCGGATCGCCCTCCACCACCTCGAAGCGGGACCGGCGCCGGAGGAGGTCGCGCAGGTACTTGCCGTACTCGACCTCGAGGTCGAGCGCGGGGTCGTCGTTCGCGCGAAACCCTCCGACGAGGATCCGTCGCGTGTCCGTGACGTCGATCTTCTGAGGCAGGGGGAGCTTGATCTGCACCTCCACGACGCCGGCCGCCGGGGACGCCAGGCAGAGCATCACCGCCGCCAGGGCCACCGGCAGCGTCGAGGCCTTCCGCCATGCAGTCACGGCCGCCTCCCCCCACCGCCGGACCCCGGAGCCGGAGCCTCCGGGCCGGGCGCGGCGGAACCGGGCTTCGGGGAAGGGGCGGCCGGCGAGGCGGCCGGCGCCGGGGGCTTCGCGTGCGCCGCCCGGCTGGCGACGTAGGCTTGAAGCCTCTCCCTGTTCTCCCGGATCTTCTCGTTCCTGGGATCGAGCTGCAACGCCCGTTCGTACGCGGCGGCGGCCTTCTCGAACTCCCCCACGCTCTCGAGCGCCACCCCGAGGTTGTTGTGCGCGAAGGCGTTGTCAGGGTCGGCCTTGATGGCTTTCTCGAATCGAAAGGCCGCCTCCCTCCAGGAGCCCTTCAGCGCCATCTGGACGCCGAACTCGAGCTGATCGGCCGCCTTGGATCTGACCGGCGATGCATGCGCCGCCGCCGCGGCCATGAGCACGGCGCATACGAGCGCTGGGAGTGGTTTCAAGGGACGCCTCTGTGCGCCCGCGCCGGCTGGGGACGGGGGGACGATCCTCGGCTGGTGCGCTGCGGGGCCGGACAGCGACCGAGTATAGTGCACCGTTCTCAAGGCCTTCAAGAAAAACCGGACGCGGCGCTTCCCTACCGCGCGAAGTAGCCGCGCCGGGCCGCCACGCGGACGCCGGGACGCGCCACCTTGACCTCGATGCGGCGGAAACCCTTCGCCTGCGGCTCGGGCGGCCTGTAGGCCAGCAAGTACCGGCTCCCCACGGATTCCGCCACGTGGGCGAAGGCGGCCGAAAGATCCCTGGCCGTGGCCGCGGAGAAAGCCTCGCCTCCCGTCTCGTCCGACATGCGGTTGAGGATCGAGGCTGCCGCGCGGGCGCCGAAGGCCACCGTGTACACGGAGACGTCCCGCCGGGCGGCCGCTTCGATGGCGGATGAGAGCGTCTCGTCCTCCTGTTCCTGAGGGTGAACCGTGTCGGCGCCGTCGGTGAAGACGACCGCGACGCGGCCTCCTTCGCGCGTCTTCAAGTGACCCGCCGCCGCGGAGACGGCGTCGTAAAGGGCCGTGTTCTCCCCCGTGGAGCGCACGGCTCCCAGGACAATCTCCAGGGCGGCGCGGTCGGCCGTGAAGTCGGCTTCCAGGAAGACGCCGTCGTTGAAGACCTCCAGCGCGAAGGCCGTTCCCGGCTCCTGGCGCCTGACGAACTCCAGCGCCGCCCGCTTCGCGGCCATCTCGTAAGGCTGCATGCTCGGGCTGGTGTCGAGCGCCAGGACGATGGAGACCGGCCCCGCCTCGCGTCCGAAAGAGGCGAGGGGGACACTCACGCCCTCCTCGGCGACGCTGAACTCCTCCCGGGCGAGGTCGATCACGGGACGTCCCGACGCGTCCCGCACCACGACCGGAACGAGGACCATCGAGACGTCCACCGTCTCGACGAAGCGCCTGGAGGGCGGCTCCGCGGGCCCGGCCGGCGCCGCCAGCATCAACCCCGTCGCGAGCGCTCCCGCGACGGCATGGGATCTCCTTGCTCGCACGGCTTCTGGCATGACGGCGATAATATAATCTCCCTGCCATGGGCGACACGCTCCGGCAGGACAGGATCGCGATCCCCCGCTCCGGCCCCGTGGACGCCACCATCCGAGTCCCCGCCTCCAAGAGCCTGACCAACCGCGCCCTCGCTGCCGCGGCGCTGGCCCGCGGCATCTCCATTCTGGAGGACCCCCTCGTGGCCGACGACACGAGGCTGATGGCCGCGGCGCTTCGCGACCTCGGCGTCGCCATCGAGCAGCGGGATCGCGCTTGGAGCGTCATCGGATCGGGCGGCCCCGTCCCCGCGCGCGAGGCGCGGCTGTACCTGGGCAACGCCGGCACGGCGATGCGGTTCCTCACGCCCATCGTGGCCGCCGGGCGGGGCCGGTTCACGCTCGATGGGTCCGAGCGCATGCGCCACCGCCCCATGGGAGATCTCCTGGCCGCCCTGAACGCGCTGGGTGTGAAAGCCCGCTCGGCGGGCGCGGGCGGGTGCCCCCCCGTGGAGATCGAAGCGGCCGGCCTCCCGGGAGGCGACGTCACGCTGCGCGGATCCGTGTCGAGCCAGTTCCTTTCGGGTCTCCTCCTCGCGGCGCCGCTGGCGGCGGGCGACTTCCGCATCCGGATAGAGGGGCCGTTGGTTTCGCGCCCGTACGTGGATCTGACACTCGACGTAATGGATAGGTTCGGCGCCGCCGTGGAGAGGGAGGGGCCCGACGCTTTCAGGGTTCACGGGGGCTCCGGATACGCCGCCTGTTCCTACAGGGTGGAAGGGGACGCCTCGAGCGCCTGCTGGTGGTTCGCAGCCGCCGCCGTCACGGGGGGCGTGGCGCGCGTCACGGGGATTCCCCGCACGTCGAAGCAGGGGGACCTCGCTTTCGTGCGGCTCCTGGAGGAGATGGGGTGCCGCGCGACCTGGCGCTCCGGTGACGCAGGGGACGTCATCGAGGTGCAGGGTGGATCGCTCCGCGGCGTGGACGCGGATCTCCAGCAGACGCCCGACACCGCCCCCGCGCTGGCTGCCGTGGCGCTTTTCGCTTCCACGCCCACCCGCATCCGCGGGGCCGCTCACCTCCGGGAGAAGGAGAGCGACCGGATCGCGGGGCTGGCCTTGGGCCTCGGGGCGCTCGGGGCCCGCACGGAGGAGCACCGTGACGGTCTCACGATCAGGCCCGGCCCGTTGCACCCGGCCGTCCTGGACCCCCTGGACGACCACCGCCTCGCCATGGCCTTCGCCGTGGCCGGGCTCGGCATCGGCGGCGTCGAGATCCTCGATCCCGAGTGCGTGACGAAGTCTTACCCGGGGTTCTTCGAGACGCTCACCGCGGTGGCAACGCCGGCCGCTTGAGGCGTCCCGGCATTCCTGGCTTCGCCACCCATCCCGGTCAGGCCAGCGGCGAGGCCATGAGCAGGATGAGCTGCTTGACACCGGTGATGTAGGGGGCGATGTCGGCGACCTCGTCCGGAGTGTGGGCACCGTCGCCGGTCGTCACGCCCAGGGCTATCCCCGGGATCCCCATCTGGATCGCGATGTTGTGGTCGGCGGTGCCGCGAGGGGTAAGCAGAACGTCGCTCCATCCGAGGTGATAAAGCGCCTCGCGGGCGGTCCGGACGAGAAGCGAGTCACGGTGCCCTTCGATCCGCGCGCCCTCGAGGCGCTGCAGCGTCTCGGGCTCGAACGTCACGCCCACCTCCGAAGCCGCGCTCCGGCACGCCTCCAGGATCCGCGCTTCCAGATCCGCCGACGAGGCGGGGTCGTTGGACCTGAGATCCACCGTGAACCAGGCGTCGCGCGCCTGAGCGTTGGGGACTTCGCCGCCGCCGATCATGCCGACGTTGATCCACGACTCCAGGTCATCCGGATGGCGCCTCACGGGGATCCGGTAGATCGACTCGACGGCCTTCGCCACGGCGAGCGTCGCGCTCGGGTTCTCGTGGCTCTTGAGCGTGTGCGCCCCCTTCGCCCGGAAGTGCATCTTCGTCCAGAGGATCGACGTCGCCGCGTAGGAGATCTGCCCCAGGTAGCCGTCCACGGCCACGAAGGCGCCGACCTCGCCGCCCCTCGCCTCGAGGAAAGCCTGCGATCCCCGAAGACCCACCTCCTCCTGGACGGAGGCGACGATGAGGACGTCCGCGGGCGGGACGACGCCCGATTCCCTGGCGAGGCGGGCGGCGGCGAGGATTGCCGCCAATCCGGAGGAGTCGTCGCGCACGCCCGGGCCGCGGAGCCTTCCGCCCTCCCTGTGGACGGTGAAGTCGGCGCCTTTCTGCGCCACCGTGTCCATGTGGGCCATGAAGACGGCCTTCTTCGCGGCGCGGTCGCGCCCCGGGAGCACGCCGATCACG
>CAYNUH010000034.1:19119-36719 GCA_964400605.1 uncultured Acidobacteriota bacterium
GCGCGCGATGAGCCGCCCGATGCCCGAAGGAGTCCCTCCACACGCGCGAGCAGGCGGCGCCGCGCTCCCGTCCGTCCTGCACATCAACACGGAGCGCACCTGGCGCGGCGGGGAGAGCCAGGTCCTTTACCTTCTCACGGGGCTGCGCGCGGCAGGGCACCGCGTCTGCGCCGCGGCGCTGCCCGGAAGCGCCCTCGCGAAGCGATGCCGGGATTCCGGGTTCGAGGTGTTCGAGGTGGGCATGGCGGGAGACCTCGACGTGGGCGGCGCCTCCCGGCTGGCCCGCTTCGCGCGCGCGCGCGAGTTCAGTATTCTCCACGCCCACACGGCCCGGGCCCACGCCATCGGATTGCTGGCGCGGCTGATGGGGGCTCCGCAGCGGCTGGTTGTCACCAGAAGACTGGACTTCCCCATCTCCTCGCACATTCTGAGCCGGCTCAAGTACCGCAGCCGGCGGGTGGACCTTTACCTCGCCGTCGCGGGCGTCATCCGGGACATGCTCGTCGCGGCCGGCGTGCCTCCCGCAAAGGTGCGTGTGGTGAACTCCTCCATCGATCTCGCGCGCTTCGAGGAGTCCCGCACCCGCCGGGCCGAGATCGGCGAGGCGTGCCGCCGCGAGTTGGGGCTCCCCCCCGGCGCCCAGGTGGTGGGCAATGTGGCGGCCCTGGCGGGGCACAAGTCCCAGCGCGACCTCGTGGAGGCGATGACGGTCCTCCTGAAGGACATCCCCGAGGCTCACCTGGTGATCGTGGGCGAGGGGGAGGAGCGAGCCAACCTGGAAGGCCAGTCGCGCGCGCTGGGCCTCACCTCGCGGATCCACTTCGCCGGCTTCCGGTCGGACGTGCCGAGGCTCCTGGCGGCCTTCGACGTGTTCGCGATGTCGTCGAGGCTGGAAGGCTTCTGCAACTCCGTGCTGGAGGCGTTCGCCGTGGGCGTGCCGGTGGTGGCGACCCGCGCGGGAGGCCTCCCGGAGATGGTCCTCGACGGCGAGACGGGCCTGCTCACGCCCGTGGGGGATCCCCCGGCCCTGGCGCGGGCCGCGGAGCGCCTCCTCCGCGATCGGGTCCTCGCGGAGCGGCTGTCCCGGGCGGGACGGGCGCTCGTGGAGTCCGAGTACACGGTGGAGAAGATGGTCGAGAGGACGCGCCTTGCCTACGCGGACCTCGGCGCCTCAACCGCCGCCTGATCGGGGCCCGCCCTCTCCTTCAATCCGATCCTTCTCCCACAGCCGCGCATACTTGAGGAAGACCGAATACGTGTCCAATCCGCTGATCAGCAGCCCCTCGACGCCGTCCAGGAAGCCTCCCTGCACCAGGTAGCGCTTCGCGAAGCGCCCGAGAGGCCTGAACACGAGATCGCCGAGGTGGGCCCTGCGCCCGCGACGGTACAGATCGTCGCTGCCCCAGCGGGTGTAGCGATCGATCTTCTTGAGATAATCGCCGAACCCCCGGAAGGTGTCGTGCAGGAGCGGGTGCCGCAATTCCCCCACGGTGCCCTCCACCTCCACCTCCGCGTGGACATCTTTCTCCTGGTAGCGGCCCTTTCCTCGGTCGAAGAGCCGGATCACGCGGTCCCGCCCCCAGCCGCCGTGGCGGATCGGCTTGCCGAGGAAGTGGTTGAGGCGGCGGACCTGGTAGGCGTCCCGGTCGGGGCCCCGCTCGAGAAGCGACTGGATCTCCTCGGCCAGGCCGCGGCTCACCCGCTCATCGGCGTCCACGACGAGGACCCACCGGTGGGCCGCCTGCGGCACCGTCCAGTTCTTCTGCGCGGCGGAGTTGACGTACTCGTGCTGGAGGACGCGGGTGGCGAGCGGGCGCGCGATCTCCGGCGTCCGGTCGGTGGAGAAGGAGTCCACCACGAGGATTTCGTCGGCCCAGCGCACCGACTCCAGACACGCGCGGATGCGGGGCTCTTCGTTGAAGGCGGGGACGATGACCGAGAGCCGCTCTCTCACGACGGATCCCGCCTCCCCGGCCGAGCGCGCTTCGCCGGCAGGTCGCGCTTCGGGTTGAAGGGCCAGAGCCGCCGCAGGGCGCTGAACCGCCGGTGCGAGGCGCGCTCGAGCGCGGTCATCGTCCCGGGGGCGATGGCGCTCTTCCATTTCAGCAGGGCGCGGCGCTCGTTTCCCTGGAAGATCGGCATCAGGACGCGCCGGGCCCATCCGCCCTGGCGGAACTTCAGCGCCGAGGAGAAGTCGATGAGGAAGAGTCTCCCCGCCGGCGTGACCAGGATGTTGTCGCGGCTGCGGATGTCGTTGTGCACCACGCCCCTCGCGTGGACGGCCTCCAGAAGGACCGCGAGGTGCGCCGCGAGGTGCGGAAGCGGCCTGTGCTTGTGGAACTTGGGCAGCCTCACGCCCTCCACGTACTCCACGGCGATGGCGTACCGGTCGATGCGGCGCCCGAAGCGCGGCACCCCCCGCAGCCCCGCGAGCGCCCGGTAGGCGCGCTCCTCCCGCGCGAGCTGCAGCGCGCCCGCGGCGCGGACGATCCAGGTCTTGCGGCCGTAGTCCTTCACCGCGAACCGCCCCTCCCGCACCACCGCCATCAGGACGTCCGCCTTGTTCCAGGCCCCCCGCTTGATGTGCCCCACCACCGCGGCCGGGAGCGTGGCCCGGCTGAGGCCGGCGATGGAGGGGATCTCCTCCGCGGCTGCGTCCGCCGCGGCCGCGCCCGGGCCGCCCGCCCTCGGGCCTCGAGAGGCATCCTCCATCAGGCCTCGACCTCACGCTCCCGATCCACCCGGCACGCGCCGCACAGGGAGATGGTGTGGATCCGTCCCGTCAGAAACCGCCGCCGCAGATCGGCGGCCACGGGAGAGTTCCACGCGTGCGCGATCCCCCCCCTGAATACGTTGCCCAGGACGTGGCGGCGGCCGTAGTCGGTGCAGCAGAGGACCATCGCCCCGTCGTGGCAGATGTAGGCCTGCTTGAACATCCTCGGACAGTCGGTGTAGTAGTCCATGCGGCCCACCGCCATCCCCGCCGCCTCCGGGACGTTGCCGCCGCGGTTCTCCAGCGCCGTGTACTTGGCGCGGACGCCGCGGCTGCGCCAGTAGGCGACCGCGCGGGGCGCGTCGACAAGGCTGGTGGCCACCATGGATATCCACACCTTCGGCCGGCGCAGCTTCCGCGCCCGTGCCTCCGCGAGGAGGTGGTTGAGGTTGGCCAGGACCTTCTCGAAGCGAACCGCCCCGCCCATCGTCCTCTCGTATCCTCCCTTCGCGATCCCGTGGAAAGAGACGTAGAGGGCGTGCAGGGCGCCGTCGAGGCCCAGCAGGCGATCGGTCACCTCCGGCGTCAGGAGGATCGCGTTCGTCGTGAGGACCACCTTCGCCCACGGCATCGCCGACTTCACAAGGCGCACGCGCTCGGCGATCTGCGGGTCGAGGAGCGGCTCGTTGGTGAGGTACGGGCTGAAGCGGGCGACCCTGCGCCGGGCGCACTCCTCCACGATCCGCTCGAACCCCTCATTGGACATCCGGCCCCCCGGCGGGGCCGGGTGCACCTTCCCGTAGGGGCACCACACGCAGTCGGCGTTGCACGCGGCCACCGTCTCCACCTGAACGGTGCGCGGGAAGGAGGGAACGGCGCGGCGGGTGAGGCGCTTGGCGGCGCTCGTCAGGAGCGAATCGCCCGGCTCATCGAGGTAGTAGCGGCCGATCTTGAGCGCCATCGTGATCAGGAGGCTCTGCGCCGAGGGCGGCCGTCACCGATGCGGGCTCGCGCACCGCGGCGCCCGGCGCGCCCGGAACCGTGCCGCTCGAGGAGATCCGGCCGGCTAGCGGCCCCTCCGCGGGAGGTCATCCGGCGCGGCCCTCGGGTCAGAACCAGTACGAGGCGCCGAGGACGACGCCGTCGAAGGCGATCCCCTCCCTCCTGAACGCGGGGCCGCCCTGCACGTCGTCGAAGAACCGGTCCACCTGGACCACGTCGCTCCAGTCGAGAAACCAGTATCCGAGGCTGACGTCGAGAGTGCGCCAGACGTTGTAGACGACGCGGGCCTCGAGCTCGAGCTGCTTGAAGATCCGGTCCTCCCCGTCGCGGTCGATCCGGCTGAACAGGTTGATCACCCCGACGTTGGGATCTCTCTCCTCGAAGGCGTCGGTGTAGTGGGCGTCCGTGTCGCCGCGCAGCAGAGCGACCTGCGCGCGCGCCGTCGTGCGCCATCTCTTGTGCCACTGGTACGAGCCGCCGACCCCCGCCGTCATCCCGATCCCCTTGGAGTCCACGTCCACGGTCACCATCTCCTCGACGAAGGGGAAGAAGGTGTTGGGATCGATGTCGAGGTAGTCCGTGTCCCACTCCTGATCGTAGGTCGCGCGGCGCAGCCCGACGCCCCACTGCCAGTTGGCTTTCTTGGTGGCCGCGAGGCGGCGCGACAGCGTGAGGTCGAGGATCCTCGCCTGGATGCGGGCGGCGCTCTCGACGCCCCGGATCGCCAGCACGTTGCCGAAGAACGGATCGCTGAGGGTGGGGATCATGAACCCGATCTTCCGCAGCGACGCGTCGTCGTCCCACGACCACCACGAGAGGGAGTACGTGTTCTCGTTCGACCCGTCGCGCCAGCCTCCCCGGATCCTCGTGGAGTAGGCCTGGCCCGCGTCAAGGCCCAGGACGTCGCCCCCGTTGTCGAGGCGCGTGTCGAACTCGATGGCCGGATCGAGGCTCAGGTTCGCCGGGGAGGCGAACCACCCGTCCAGGGCGGCCGTCCACCGGCCGTCCCTCCAGCCGGCGGAGGCGGGGGCGGCCCCCGAGGCGAGAAGAGCGAGGATCGCGAGCGTGCGCGTGATCGTGACGGGTGCCCTCATGCACGGACTCCTTGCCGGCGTTCGGCGGTGCCGCGTGGATGGCGGCGTTGCGCCGGCCACGCGACGCGTGCCGCCGGGACAGGCGCGCACTCTAACGCCGATGGCAGGGCCTGACAAGAGGGACGCTCCGCACATGCTGTGCTAGCCTGCGCGCCGTGCGTATCTTGATGTTCGGCCGGGTGGATCTCGAGTCTCCCTCGGCCCACGCCATCCACACCGTCCAGACCGCAGCCGCCCTCGCCCGCGCGGGAGCGCAGGTCGTCTGCCACGCCGATGTCGGCGCCGGAGGTCCGGAGGCGGTGCTGCGCAACTACGGCGTGCCCGCTTCGGAGAACCTCGAGTTCCGCCACATGGGGTGGCGGTGGCACTCGGCGGCGCTCCCTCTCGTGGCCGGCGGTCTCCTCGGCCGCGGCCCCGCCGTGCTCTTCCTCAACCAGATCCGCCGCTACGGACTCCCCCTTGCCGGGAAGGCGGCTCGCCGCGGATTCCGCATCCTCTACGAGGCGCACAACGCCGCCGGGGCGCTGGCGCTGGAGGCGGCCGGCGTTCACGGTGAGGCGGCGGTGCACGCGCGCCCCGAGGCGCTCTTGAGCCTCGGAAAAGTGAAGCCCGCCCCGGCCGGGACCTCGGCGACACCCACGGCCGTCCCTGGCGGCGCCCCTGTCGAATCCGAGGAAGAGAGGGCCGGCCGCGAGCGGGCGAAGCCCCGGCCCGATCCGAAGGCGATGGCCGCGGCGCGGGAGCGCGAGGCGCTGGAGAAGGCCATCCTCTCACGGGCGGACGTCCTCATCGCGCCGCAGCGCCTCACCCTGGAAGCCGTGAAGAAGATGGCGCGCCCCGGAATCCCCTCCCGTGTCATCCCGAACGGCACCGTGCTGCCGCCACCGGCGCTGCCCCGGGAAAAGGACATCGACATCCTCTACTGCGGATCGCTGGCGCCCTGGAAGGGCGTGGACATCCTCATCGGCGCCCTGCCCCGTCTCTTCCCCTACAGGCTCACGATCGTGGGCGGCCGGGACGAGACGGATCGGCGGCGGCTGCAGGGGATCGCCCGCGAGCTGGGCGTGCTCGGGCGCGTCGTCTTCTTGCCGAAGGTTATTCCGGCCCAGGTGTGGGGGATCTACGCCCGCGCAAAGGTCGGCGTCGTCCCCCTCAGCCGGGCGTTCCTGGAGGCGCGCGAGTACACCTGCCCGATGAAGCTCATCGAGATGATGGCCGCCGGGCTGCCCATCGTGACCTCGAGGCTCCCCTCGGTCCAGGAGTACGTGGAGGAGGGGCGCGAGGTGCTGATGGCGGCCAGCGAGGACCACGACGACTTCGCCGCCGTCATCCGGCGGCTTCTGGAAGACTCAGACCTCGCGGCGCGCCTCTCCGCCGCCGCCCGCGCCAAGGCCGAGCAGTTCACCTACGACCGCCGCGCCTCCGCCATCCTGGATCTGCTGGTGCCGAGTCCGGCCTGAGGCGGCGTGGCCCGCCGCGCCTCCCCGGGGCGTCTCTAGAAACTGATGACCAGCGAGGCCGTGAAGCCGGATGGGACTTCCCGCTGGCAGGAGCGACAGCAGATTGCGCGGGTCGTCCGGCGCCACGAAGGACGGCTCGTTGTCGTAGAGCCACTGCAAGCTCACTTTGAGCGCCAGGCGCCGGCCATGAGCACGAACCGCTCCCTGTCGCCCGTCAAGATGACCTCTCCTCGAATCCCCCCATGCCGTCCCTCCCGCGCGCGCAGCGCGCCTTGTGCCGGACCGTGTCCCTCGCCGCGAGCACGGGATCGGGAAGCCCTACCTGTACTCCCACTCCAGCGAGGAGTAGATGAACGTCTTTCCCCTGTAGTCCCTCTCGGTGCACGGCGCCAGATGCCCCCGCTTACCGTTGAACTCCCGTATGGCCTTCATCTGCCCCATGTCGGGGTGCCCGTGGAACGACCAGAGGTCGTCGAAGTGGAAGACGGCCCCGCTTCTCAGGAGGGGGGCCACGAACTCCAGCGCCAGCTTCGTGGACGTGTAGTAGTCCACGTCGACGTTGATGATGGACGGTGCGTGCCGGGAGACGCGCTCGAAGTTCGCGGGGTTGAGCGACTCCTCGAAGAACCCCTCGATCAGCAGCACGTTCTTCAGGGGGAAGCCGGCCTCCTCCACCTTCCTGAGCGTGACCTCCTTGGCGTGCGCGAAGGAGCCTTTCGACCACAGGACGTGGGCGTCGGCCTGCGCGCTCTTCTCCGGGAGGCCCTGGAACGAATCGAACCCGACGATCTGGATCTCGCCGACGTCCGCCCCGTACTTGCGGCAGTAGGCGACGGCGGCCCGGGCGAACTTCCCCATCGACCTGCCGCTCGCCACGCCGAACTCGAAATAGCAGTTCCGGGGGCTGCACGAGCGCCGCCATCCGGTGTTCTGCGCGTGCAGCCAGTGGTAGAACCAGGCTTCCAGCCCCGTCCTCGGGACGCGCCCGAACAATCCGCGGCGCAGAGACCTTGAGAGAGTGGACATCCAACCTCGCTCGCCGGCGCCCGCTCGGAGCCGGCGCTTCACCCCTTCCCGGGGCGGCCGCGGAGCCTACGGTAGATCTCGTCGAGGATCGGCGGCGTCAGCGCTCGCAGCAGCCTGCGCACCGGCCGATCCCGTCTCTTCGTGCGCACTCTGACCTGCGCGCCCCCGGGGCGCCGCTGATGAAGCGTCGAGTGCGGCTCGGAGACCTCCTCCTGGGGCCGGCCGTTGGTGTAGTAGTAGAGCGCCAGCGACCTGCGCGACCTGTCGGGAGGGCAGTTCAGAGGGTCCGGGTGCCCGTGAAACGACGTGTCCGTGGTGCTGAAGACGACGCAGCGGTTGAAGACCGGGAGCAGCCGCCTCTCGCAGGAGGTCATGGCGCGGTTCCACAGCTCCAAGTGCCCTCCCCAACGCTCCTCCCAGTTCCTGTTCAGGAAGATCAGGAGGTTCAGCCTGCGGTCGAGGTTGAGTCGCGGGTGGAGGTTGAAGTCCGCGTGGACCCCCAGGTAGCCGCCCCGCTCGATCTGGTGCAGCCCACCGCCCACCAGGTGGGGATCGGGGATGAGCCCCTCGATCCCCGTCAGCTTCTCGAGGAAGGCGACGAAGGGTGAGGAGTTCAGCTCGTGGAACAGCCGCCTGGTGACGGGCCCCATGGAGCGCTCGTCGCTGGAGGCGAGCTTGCGGCTCGAGACGTGATCGAACCGCTCCCACGCGATCTGATCCGGCCCCGGGAACTCGCCGAGGACCGCGTTCAGGACCTCCTCGGGCAGGAAACCGTCGAACACCGCGTGGGGGAAGGGGACGGCGTCCGCGTACGACGAGCGATTCCGGATCGCCAGGTCCTCGAGCGTCTCGGGAGCCGGGATGAGCACCTCGGATGGCGCCATGAGATCGTCCCTTTCCCGAATCGACACAATCCTCCTGCTCTCGCGGGCTCGCCGCAGCGGCGCTGACTCGCGAAGAGGCGGCATTCTACCGGCCGATCCTTGGGGCCGCAAGACCGGATCACGCCAGGTAGCGGGCACCCTCAGTCCGGGATCATCCCCCAGCGGATGCACGCGCGACGGAAGGGACTGGCGAGGCGGCTCCCGCGCCAGGGAGAGAGCCCCGCCTCGCGCAGGATCCCCTCCGCGTCGATCTTGCGGTTTGGCACGGGCCGATCCGCCTCGGCGCGCGAGCGGGCCTCGTGATGGACGAGGATTTTCGGCAGCGGAGGGTGGGCCCGGTACACCCAGCCCTTCGCCCACGCCTTCGCCGTGAGGACGTAGGGGGATCCGTTCCACGGGTAGCGCTCGTCGAGCGGCCCGATCTCCGGGTCCTCGTACACTTCGCGCCGCATCAGGAAGCAGTGCCCGTCGATGGCGCCGAAGAGAGGCCCGAGAGGGCGGAAGTTATGCTGCGGCCCCGCGATCCCCACGCGCGGATGCGATTCAACGAGGGCCACGAGGCGGTCCAGCCAGTCGGCCCTCAGCACCTCCACGTCGGGGTTGAGGAGCAGGAAGTAGCGCGAGTCGCGGTGGGCCGCCCCCAGGGCCTGGTTGAGCGCGGGGCACCAGAGGCGGTTCTCCTTGTTGAGGGTCAGCCTGATCCACGGCACGGAGGCCAGGTACGCGCGCGTATCCTCCCGGCTGGCGTTGTCCACCACCAGGACCTCGTGGGGGAGGCGCGTCAGTCTGCTCAGGCTCTCCAGGCACCGGCGCACGTACTTCGTCGCGTTGTACGTGACGATGGCGATGGAAACCACTGGGGCCTGCAGCATCCCCTCACCCCTTCAGCACCGCCAGCGGACGCAGGCGCGCGGCGGGGGCAGCCACGTCGGCGCGAGCGAGCAGGGCGACGATTTCGTCGATCCCTTCGTCGGAAAGATGCGTGAGGACTTCCGGGATCGCCGAATGGTACGTGAACTTCAGCGTCCGCCTCCCGTCCCTCGGCCGGCACCAACCGGCCTTCTCGAAGAGGTCCACGGCCCTGCCGGCGCCGTGGTCCGCCGAGTGCAGCGTGGACGCCGCACCCTCCCTGCCGAGGATCAGGTAGGAAGACGATCGGTTCGTCCCCGGGAGCATGGCGGGCTGGCCGATGAGGCGGTAGAGGCTGCCCGCGGGCCAGGCGGACGGGGGCCGCAGCCTGACAGCGTTGTGCCGGTGCACCCACAGGTCCCTGCCTCCGATCCGCTCGTGCGCGATGACATTGTGCGACAGATCGGCGATCACCTCGAAGGAGTCCTGCCGCCGCCCCGTGGTCCGGCGGAAGGCTCGCAGCATCAGGTCCAGCACCGCCGCACGGTTGGCGTACCCGAAGTTGCCCGCGGCCTTCAGCGAGACCATCAGGCGACGGCCGTCCGCCGAGTCGGCCGGCACGGGAATGTAGTCCCGCCGGGCGAAGTGGTAGCGCCAGCGGCGCGCGAGATCCCCGGGAGCGCGGATCCCCCGCGCGAGGTGCAGCGGGATCTTCCGGAAGAAGTATTTCCGGCGGCGGTTGCGGGACGTCTTCAACCTCACCGCGTACAGCCGGGCCAGATCGTGCCCGAGGCGCTCCGACCCGGTGTGGTACATGACGAGGACCTGCCCGGCCCTCAGCCCCAGCGCCCCGCAGGCGGCGGGATCGAGGACCTCCTCCAGCGCCTGCACCTCGAGGAAGTGGTTCCCGCCGCCGATGTAGGCGAACGACCGGCGCCCGTGCTCCAGACACCTTTCGTCCAGCGCGTTGAGGATCGCGGAACGGTCCACCTCGCCATCGGCGAAGAGAGATCCGCGCTGTTCCACCCCGGCCAGCGCGCGCAGGTCCAGCGCGTAGTGCGCCGAGGCGGAGACGGCCCCTCCCATGACGAAGCTCAGCGCCTCGTCGCGGGTGATGATGGGATCCCTCCTCGATCGGGGCATCTCATCGCGGAGGTTCGACATGAAACGGGCCAGGAAACCGTCGCCGCCGGCCTCTTCGACGGAAAACGGCGTCCGGACCAGCGTCATCCCGCAGTTCATGGCGGGGCTCGAAAAAGAGAGCACGATGTCGCAGGCCGTGGCGGTCGCCGTGCTCGAGGGTGTCTCGAGACCCGGCTTCCAGTGCAGGTCGCCCAGCGCAACGACGGGCGCGGCCACGTAGGGCAGATCCGCCACGGATCGCAGGCGCTCCATCGTGGCGGCGTCCGGCGCCGTCCTCTCTCCCGTTAGGAGGCGCACCCCCGCGTCCTTCCCCTCCGGCCTCAAGCGCACACCTCGCGGATGCGGGCGAGCGTCACGCTCACCGGTTCTCCTTCCCCGATCCCCAGGAGGTACGCGTTGGGGCGGGCCACCAGCCGGGTCAGGCGGGCGGGCTCCACCGGTGTATCCGAGTCGTCGGCCGCCGCCATCGAGAGGAAGCCCGCCAGGGCGCGGTAGCCGTCCACTTCCTTGACGAGGTCGCGGGCGGCCGTCAGGTGCGCGAGCGTCTCGGCGGGGCCGAGCGGGCGGATAAGGGAGCGCGGCGTGAAGCGCAGCAGGATCACCACGCCCGCGTCGGCGGAAGCGCACGCGCGGTCCGGCTCCACCCGGTACGTGGGCTTGGGATGGGCGGTCGGCGGCACGCCCGAGGCCGTCGGCGCGAAACCGGCCGCGCAGATGGCCGTCAGGCTCGACGGGTCGAGACGGACGGGCTCGGGCAGCGAGTAGACGGCCTGCTCGTCGTGCAGGATCAGGTTGTCGGAGATGAACCGGAAGGAGGGATCCGCCAGCAGCGAGAGCGCGAGGGTCGATTTCCCCACGCCGCCCATCCCCGAGAGGATGACGGCGCGACCGTTGCGCTCCACCGCCGAGGCGTGCAACAGCCCCCAGCCCCGCCGCCTCTCGAAGTGCCAGATGAGCGGGTAGTAGAAGGCGTAGTACATGAGCTTGAAGAACGTCCGGTGCGTCTTCTTCGTGCGCCTCGAGGCGCGCAGATACCGCACACGGGCGAGGGCGTCGCGCGGGACGTAGCGGCAGGAGGCGCTCAGTTCCACGCCGTCGCCCGCGCGGGCCGCCTCCAGGGTGAGCCCCTCGAACCCCGGGACACGGCTCCACACCAGCCGCCCGCCGCGATCGAAGAGGTCCTTGCCGATCCTCTCCGTCTCCGGGTCTTCGGCGCCTCCGTGAGGTCGCGACGTTGCGACGCCCCGAGCCCGGTCGGGCCTTCCTCCCCACTGCCATCCCAGGCGAATCCTCAGATCCGGTGCGGCGAATGCGGCGCTCGCGGCGCCGAGATGGGCGCGCGCGTAGGCCATCGCCTCGCCGGAGTCCGACTCGACCGTCACCCGCGCGCCGTGCAGCGTCCATCCCGACCGCGCCGCAGGGATGGCACCCCGGGGCGTCACCCGGTCTCGCTCCCCGCGGGCGCGGGGTCCGCCGGCAGCGCGGCGCCTCCGGCCGCCGCGGCGGCGGAGTCGGGGACATCGCGGAAGTGCACCTCGTACAGCCGGCGGTACAGCCCGCCCTGGGCCATCAGATGGTCGTGCGTACCCTGCTGGACGATCCTCCCCTGATCCATCACGATGATCCGGTCGGCCTTGAGCACCGTCGAGAGCCGGTGGGCGATGACGATTGTGGTGCGCCCCTTCACAAACTCCTCCATCGCCACCTGGATGAGGCGCTCGGATTCCGAGTCGAGGCTCGACGTGGCCTCGTCGAGGATAAGCACGGCTGGGTCGCGCATCACGGCCCGCGCCATGGCGATCCGCTGCCGCTGCCCGCCCGAGAGCATGATGCCCCGGTCGCCCACGATGGTGTCGTACCCCCGTGGCAGGGCCTGGATGAACTCGTGCGCGTGGGCGGTGCGGGCCGCCGTCTCGATGTCCTGAGGCGTCCCGTCGCGGTTGCCGAAGGCGATGTTGCTCGCGATGGTGTCGTGGAACAGGATCGGCTCCTGGGTGACGAACCCGATGCTGCGCCTCAGCGGGTCCAGCTTCACGGTGCGGATGTCCACGCCGTCGATCTCGACGGCGCCCGCCGCCACGTCGTAAAAGCGGGGCAGGAGGCTCACGAGCGTGGACTTCCCCGCCCCCGAGGGGCCCACCACAGCCACGAACTCCCCCTTGCGGATGGCGAGATCGATCCCGTTGAGGACGGGCGCCCCCCTGTCGTAATGGAAGGACACGCCCCGGAAGACGATCTCCTTCTCGAACGGAGGCGGCTCGACGGCGTCGTCGGCCTCGCGCAGCTCCGGCACGTGATCGATCTCCGAGAAGACGTCCAGCGCCCCGCTCACGCTTTCCTGGATCTCCCCCACGGCGTTGTTGAGCTTCTTGATGGGCGAGTAGCAGGCCACCATGGAGGCGTAGAAGACGACGAAGTCACCGGGACTCATCTCGCCGCGCAGCACCGCCATCCCCCCCAGGAGCAGGAAGACAACGATAAACCCCGCGCTGAAGATCTCCACCATGGGCTGCACCAGGGACTTCGCCCTCGCGCCCCGCATGTCGTACCGGAACGCCTGCACGTTGGCCGTCTCGAAGCGCTCCCGCTCGTGATCCTCCATCACGAACGCCTTCACGATCCGGATCCCCTCGATGCTCTTCTGCAGCAGCGTCACCATGTTGGCGCGCTCCTGGAGGCTCCGGTCCGTGGAGCGGCGGATCCACCGGCCGGTCACCAGGATGAGGATGTAGTTCAGCGGAAAGATCAGAACGCCGATGGTGGCCAGATTCGGGTTGATGGAGAAGGCCAGGGCCAGCGCTCCGAGGAGGATCAGCGGCTCGAGGACGATCTCGGAGAGGATGGCGGTCATCCCCTTGTTCATCTGGTTCAGCGAGTTCGTGAACCGGGAGATGATGTGGCCCGACTTCCTGCGGTCGAAGTAGGCGATGGACTGGGAGATGATGCTGTCGAAGAGCTGCCGCCGGATGTCCATCAGCGTGCGGCGCGTGAGGAAGTTGGACCAGTACCCCTTGCTGTACCCGACGGCCGACTTGAGGAAGGTGGCCCCGAGGATGAAGGCGGAGATGACGAGCAGCGCCCGGGACTTGTTGGCGAACACGTTCGCCCCCATCCAGTCGGCCAAGGCGCGGCCCGCGCGTGTCCTCCAGATCGGCGCGCGGAAGAGCGGTTCGCGCCGATCCGGGGAGATCTTGAGGCTGATGCGGGCCCTCTCCCCTACGCCCACCTGGAGGCCCTGGGGCACCTGCGCGGCCGCATCCCAACCGCGGCCCACCACCTCGGCCTTGATCTGGAGCCCCTCGATGGCCCGTCCGGTGCGGTTGGTGAGGACCACCGGGATCTCGAAGTCCACCAGGTCGCGCCTTCCTTCGAGGATCAGCACGTCGCGCTCGAGCACCCTCGATTCCCTCTTGAAGCGCGAGTGCCACCCCGCGGGCATCTTGGGGTGGATGCGTATCCCCTCCACAAGGTGACCCTGATCGTCGGTGACGAAGAGGGCGAGCTTGAAGTCCGCCTCCTCCCCTCCGAAGAGCGTGTCGAAGAGCGGCTTCATGGCGCCGAGGGACCCGATCTGCAGCACCGCCACCACGACCGAGAGCAAGACCACCTGAGAGACCCGAAGGCGGTACGGCCACAGGTAGGAGACCATGCGGAAGTACGTGGCGCGCACGGAGGGCTGAGGAGCCTCCCGGCGGGCGGCGTCCGGCGCCCGGCTGCGGGGCTTCCTGCCCCGATCGTTCCGGCTCACGACCGGCCCTCTCCCGTCTCCACGGCCGACGGCGCCGCGCGTCGTCCCTCGGTCGAACGAGCCCGAAGAGCGGCCTCGTAGGCCGCGAGCTCCCCTCCGGCCAGCAGCGCGGGGCCGAACCGCGCGCGCACCGCCTCCCGCGCGCGCTCCCCCATCGCCCGGGCGCCCACGGGATCTTCGAGCACCGACAGGATCGCCGAGGCGAGCGTCTCCGGATCGGCCGGCGGCACGACGACCCCGGTGACGCCGTGTTCGAGGATCTCCCGAGCCCCGCCGACGTCCGTCGCCACCAGGGGGCGCGCCATCGCCATGGCCTCCTTGATGGAAGCCGAGGAGGCGTCGCACCCCACCGACGGGAGAACCGCGACGTCCAACAGCGCCGTAATCTCGGCCACGTCGTCCCTGAATCCCAGGAACGCCACGGCGCCGCCCAGCCCCCTCGCCGCGACCTCCGCCCTCAGCGCAGGTTCCGCTGGCCCCCGGCCGGCCACGAGCAGGACCGTCCCGGGGTGCCGCCGCCTTACCGTCTCGAGGGCCCGGAACAGGTATGTGTGCCCCTTGTCCTCCACGAGGCGGGCCAGCACGCCGAGGACGGGCCGGCGGCCGGCCAATCCGAGCTCGCGCCGCAGCGGCTCCGGATCCACGCGGTCGTGGAACAGTTCGACCCGGTAGGCGGAGTGCACGACCGTGATCCGGTCGCCGGCGAGCAGCCCGGCGTCGAGGAACGGACGGAAGTTCTCCCGGACGCTCTCGCTGACCAGGATGAGATGATCCACGCCGCGGCCGTACAGGTACCGGTTGGCGGCGTTGAACCGCACCGGCTTCGTGTTGTGGCGGGTGGCCACAAAGGCCGGCGGATTCCCGGTCACCGCCCGCACCGCCGCCCCCACCCAGGTGTCCTGCGAGCCGTGCGTGTGGAGGATGTCGAACGCTTCCTCCCTGAGGAGGCGGGAGAGCCTCCGGGCATCGGCGACAAAGGACAGCGCGCGGGCGGGCGGCAGGAACGAGAAGCCGTCGTCCACGGGAAGTCCCGCCTCGCGCGCCCGGCGGATCAGCTCTCCCGGCGGCGCGGCGATCTTCATCCGGTGGCCCCGCGCGGAGAGCTCGCGGCACACCATGAGGACGCGCGCGGCCTGGCCGCCCCATCCCCTGTGAAAATCCGTGTGCAGGACTCTCATCCCTCGACGCCTTCGTTCAGGGCAGGCCGGTCGCCCCTGATCGGCCCTTCCGGAATCTCTCCAGCGCGGGGGAGACCGGGAGGGCGGGCTTGACGCCGGACCGCCGTGGATGTTGGATCAGTCCGGTCGCCGCACACCGGACAGGGCTCGTGGGGGCAGCCTCCACGGACCGCCGCACCCGACGGTACACCAGACACTGAACTGGAGAGTATAACACCCATGCCCGCCGGCACCTTCGACGCGTACGCCTATGCCCGGCGGGTGCTCCTACCGGGGCTGGGCCTGCAGAACCACCCGTTCGTGATCCAGCGCCCCGGGGCGGGCGGCACCCGTTCGCGCGCCCTGAAGATCGTCATCGAGCGGGCCCCCACTCTCCTGGTCCGGCTCTTCGACGACATGGGGCGGGCCCGCCGCAACGCGGGCGCCCTCAGGTACCTGGAACGGTTGAACCTTCCCGCCCCCCGCCTCAAGCACGCCGACATCCACTGGTCGAACCGGTTCTTCCGGAGCGATGGATTGCCCCGGTACGGGACCGCGGAGACATGGATCGATGGCACGCGGGCGCTGGAGGCTCCGGACGAGGAGGAGGCGGCCCTCTCGGTGGCCGGCCTCCTGGCGCGATACCACGGCGTCTCCCGGACGTCGTGGGGCCGCCCCACCGGGATCCCCGAGATCCGCCCCTACGCCTCGACGACGCTCTCGGCCGTCTCGGAGATGATCCAGGACCTCCTCTCCCGCGGCGTGTTCGGCGGCTCCGAGGCGGCCGAGGCAGGCGCCCGCCTCGCCGCCTGGCGGGGGGCGCTCATGAGGATCGGGACGTTCAGCCTCGTCCTCAACGACGCCAACCGCCGCAACTTCATCCTCACGTCCGAGAAAGAGACCGTCGCCATCGACATCCGGCGGATCTCCTTCGAGCCGTGCGCCGAGGAGGTGGCGAACGCGCTGTACCACTTCTGCCGGCACGACGAGGCCTTCGCCGCGCGCTTCCTCAATACCTACGTCGCGGCGGC
Source organism: uncultured Acidobacteriota bacterium (assembly GCA_964400605.1). Classification (GTDB taxonomy): domain Bacteria; phylum Acidobacteriota; class Polarisedimenticolia; order JACPZX01; family JACPZX01; genus CAYNUH01. The sequence goes on from CAYNUH010000034.1 coordinate 35,227, forward strand.
CACGCCTCTCTGCCGCGAGACGTGGGAGAGGACTGGGGCCTTTTTCACGGCCCTCAACACGCTCAAGCGGCTGCACCGGCGCACCGGCCCCGACGCTGCCGCCATCGTGGACGCCGCGGAGACGCCTCCCGGGGCGATGCCGGGCGTGGACGCCCGCACCCCGCAGTGGAAGCAGGCGCTCTTGACGCTGCCGCGGCCTCTCCGGGTGTGGCCAGAGCCCGGCAGCGCGCCGCCGGAAGGCTACGTCAGTTGACGTACCCCACCGCACGCAGGTCGCGGATCTTCTCCTCGGACGCCTCCGCAGCGCGAACGGCGGCCGGATGCGACCTCAGCCAGCGGACGAGCCTCTCCCGCATCGCCGCCGTCCGCTCCGGCTGCGACGGCGCGAGGTTGATCTCCTCGGCCGGATCGGCGGACAGGTCGTAGAGTTCCTCCCCCTTCACCGGGTTTACGATCAGCTTGAGGTTCCCGCTCACGACGGCGAACTCGGCCGCCCCCAGGTAGGGCTTCCCGGGCGCCTTGAACGATCGCCTCTGGATGAACGCCTCCCCGGCGCCCTCCTCGCCGCGGCCCTGCACCAGCGTGGCGCGCGAAGCGCCGTCGCCTCCGAACGGAGGCGCCTGGCCGAGAAGGTCGAGTATCGTGGGCGCGAGATCGACTTCCTCCACCAGCGCGGAGACGACCCTGCCCCGAGGCAGGCGGCCCTGCCATGCGAACACCAGCGGCACGCGGGTCTGGTGGTCGTAGAGGAACTCGCCGTGCTCGAAGGCGTAGCCGAAGCGCGATTCCAGCTCGACGAGACTCTCGCCGTGATCGCCGGCCACGACGATCAGAGGGGGTTCGCCCGGCAGCGCCTCCGCCGCCTCGACGATCCGTCCCACCCACTCGTCGGCGTAAGATATCTCGCCATCGTAGAGGCGGATGTTGGTGGCGGCGACGTTGGCCGGGTACCGCGCGCCGGCTGCCAGCCATCCCATCCGGCCCAGCCTTTGCTCGGGGCTCCCCACGCCGTGGCGCGCGCCGAAGGGCGGCGGCGGGTCATAGGGCGCGTGAGGGTCGAAGAGGTGCACCCAGAGGAAGTAGGCGCCGTCTCGCTGGCGGCCCAGCCACCGGAGCGCGGCCGATCCGGTCTCCTCCGCCCGCCGCTCCTTCTCCTTCGGGGCGTCCACGACCTCGAAGCCCTCGATCCCCATCTCGCGCGGGTCGAGGTGCTTGCGGCTGGGGAAAGCGGCGGTCCGGAACCCTCTCTCACGCAGCCGCGCGGCCAGCGAAGGCAGTCCGTCCACGCCCCGCTGCCCGTTGCGGGTGATGCCGTGCCGCCGCGGGTACAACCCCGTGAGCATCGAGGCATGGGACGGATCGGTCGTCGGCATGTTGCAGTACGCGCGCGTGAAGAGCACGCCCCGGTCCGAGAGCGCCTTCAGCCGCGGCGAGGTGTCGCGCGCGTAGCCGTAAGCCGAAAGGTGGTCCGCGCGCGTGGTGTCGAGCGTGAC
>CAYNUH010000035.1:0-36509 GCA_964400605.1 uncultured Acidobacteriota bacterium
CAGGGAGCTGCCCGTTCGGGTGCATGTACCACTCGCGCAGCATCAGGACGAGCTGCTCCTTGGCGAAGTCCGGATCCACTATCGCGAGGGAGACGCAGTGGAAAGCGAGGTCCCACGCCGCGTACCAGGGGTACTCCCACTTGTCCGGCATGGAGATGACGTCGGCGTTGTAGAGGTGTGTCCAGTCGCGGTTCCGGCCGCGCCGCCGCGAGGGCGGCGGCTCGGGATGTCCCGGATCACCTTCCAGCCAGCGCCGCACGTCGTAATGGTAGAACTGCTTGCTCCACAGCATCCCGGCCAGGGCCAGCCTCTGCACGGCGACGGCGTCCTTCGAAGCCTTCTCGGGCGCCACGGAGGCGTAGAACTCGTCGGCTTCCCTCACCCTGTCGGCGAAGATCGCCTCGAAGCCGCCTCCGAACATCTCACCCGCCGGCTCCGCATCCGCGAACCGGAGGCGCGTCACGACGGATCCCCCCGCCGGGATCGCCATCGTGTAGTGGGCGGCCGCCTTCGTGCCCCTTCCATCGGGGTTGACGGCCTCCTGCACGCCTCCCACGACGCGCTCGTGGATCCCGTCCTTCACGTAGGGGAGGCTGTTCTCCACGGCGAAGAGGCGGCGGGTGTTTGTCTCGTTCTCGGTGAAGAGGAGATCGGGACTCCCCTCGCAGGCAAGCCACCTCCGGCCGTAGTGGGACTGCTCCAGCGCGACCGTGCGCCATCCCTTCCCCGCGGGGCCGCGCCACAGGGAGGGCCGCGGCCCGTCGTTCCCCCACGCCCAGGTGTTGCGGAACCAGATCGTCGGCAGGAGATGGAGAGTCGCCTCCTCCGGGCCCCGGTTCGCCGCCGTGATCCGGATCAGGATCTCCTCGGGAGTCGCCTTGGCGTACTCAACCATCACGTCGAAGTACCGCCCGTCCTCGAAGACACCGGTATCCACCAGCTCGAACTCGGGATCCTGGCGGCCCCGCCGGCGGTTCTCCTCCATCAAACGTCCGTACGGGAAGGCCGCCTGCGGGTACTTGTACAGGTAGCGCATGTACGAGTGCGTGGGCGTGGAGTCGAGGTAGAAGTAATACTCCTTCACGTCCTCGCCGTGGTTGCCCTCGTTGCCCGTGAGGCCGAAGAGGCGCTCCTTCAGGATCGGATCGCGCCCGTTCCACAGCGCCAGCGCGAAGCAGATCCTCTGATGACGGTCGCTGATGCCGGCGAGGCCGTCCTCCCCCCAGCGGTAGGCCCGGGACCGCGCATGATCGTGGGACAGGTACTCCCAGGCGGTGCCGCCGGGCGAGTAGTCCTCCCGAACCGTCCCCCACTGCCTCTCGCTCAGATAGGGGCCCCACCTCTTCCAGTGCGCCATCCGGCGGCGCGCATCCGCCATGCGGGTCCCCTCCGCCGTCCGGGGGCGCCTTCGTCTCTCGTCGGCGCCGGGCTCGGCGGGCACGGTCCGGTTTTCTCGATCGCTCATCCCGAATCCCCCATCGCTCCTCAGGCGCCGCTCATCGCAGGTGCCGGCCGCCGTCCACGCGCAGGACCTCCCCCGTCACGAAATCGCACGCCAGGAGCGCCAGGACCGCCTGCACGATCGCCTCCATCCCTCCCCAGCGCCCGAGCGGCGTGCTGCGCAGCACCTCGGCGTTTTCGGCCTCCGTGATGCCGGAGTGGGGCAGGATGGGCCCCGGGGCGATGGCGTTGACCAGGATCCCGTCGGCCGCCACCTCCAGCGCCAGCGCCTCCGTGAGCGCCAGGACGGCCGCCTTGGAGGCGTAGTAGAAGGGGTAGCCGGCATACCGGGGGCGGCCGCTGGCCGGGAGCCAGTCGGCGAAGCTGATGATCCGGCCGCCGCCGCGGCGCTTCATGTGGGGGATGACCGCCCGCGCACACAGAAAGGCGCCTCGCGCGTTGACGTCCATGTTGGCGTCCCATTCTTCGAAACCGGCTTCCCGGAGCGGCGCCTTGCGGTAGAGGGACGCGACGTTGAGGAGGATGTCGATGCCGCCCAGCGCCGCGGCCGCTTTCTCCACGGCGGCTTCGACCTCTTGAGGGTCGAGGAGATCGGCCCTCGTGCATATCGCCCGCCGGCCGAGGGCGGCGACCTCGCGGGCCGCGCTCTCGGCCTCCTCGCGCGAGTTGCGGTAGGTCAGCGCCACGTCCGCGCCGGCACGCGCCAGCGCGACGGCGAGTTTTCCCCCGATCCGCCGGGTACCCGTGATGAGCGCGACCTTGCCGCTCGGATCCATCGTTTCCTCAGGCCGGAGCGGTAAGGCCCGCGCGAGAGCCCATCTGCTGTGCGGAGGCGTCCGGCCGTGCGGCGCAGTTTACCCCAGACGCGAACGGCCCGTCCCCCTTCCCCGGCGTGATGGACGCCTGAACGGGAGAGATCTATGATGTCCGGCCATGAAATTCCCAGCCCTCCGCCTCCTCGCGCCGTGCCTGCTCCTTTTCACTCTTTCGGCCTGCTCCGCCGAGAAGGCGACGGCCGATCCGAACGCCCAGGCGGCCGCCCAGGCCGCGTCCGCACCGCAGCCGGAGCCGGGCGCGCCGCCCGCGGAGACGCCGTCCTCGCCAGCCCCGGTGTCGGCCGACCCGAACGCGCCGGTGGTGAAGGTGAATGGCGTCGCCATCACCACCAAGGAAGTCGGCGCGGCGATCCAGTCCTTCCTCCAGAGCCAGAAGGCGCCGCCGAACCTGCCCGAGGAGCAGATGCAGCAGGTCAGAGGGGTGGTCCTGGAGGCGCTCATCGGCAGCGAGCTGGTGTACCAGAAGAGCCGGGCCGAGGGGATCACCCCTACCCAGGAGGAGATCGACAAGGTGGTCGGCGAAGTCTCTCAGAAGTTCCCGAACGCGGCGCTCTGGGAGGAGGACTTGAAGCAGCGCGGCATGGACAGGGCCTCCTTCATCGCCCTGGTCACACGCAACATCGCCATCGACAAGACCGTCAAGCGCAGCGTCCTCGACAAGATCGTCGTCACCGACGATGCCGTGAGGGCCTACTATGACCAGCACCCGGACGAGATGCAGAAGCCCGAGCAGATCCGGGCGAGCCACATCCTGCTGCGGGTCCAGCAGAACGCGCCTCCCGAGGCGAAGAGCGCGGCCCGCGCCAAGGCCGAGGAGGCGTTGCAGAAGGCGAAGGCGGGGGAGGATTTCGCGGCGCTGGCGAAGCAGTACTCGGAGGATCCGGGATCGGCCTCCCGCGGAGGCGACCTGGGCTTCTTCCGCCGCGGCCAGATGGTCGCGCCCTTCGAAAGCGCCGCCTTCGCTCTCACGCTGGGTCAGATCAGCGACGTCGTGGAGTCGCCCTTCGGCTTCCACGTCATCAAGCTGATCGAGAAGCAGGCGGCGGTCACCGCGCCGCTGGCTGATGTCCAGGAGAACCTGAGGGAGTTCCTCAAGCAGCGCGAGGCCAGAGAGGCCGTGCAGGCATTCCTTCAGGGGCTTCGGACCGGCGCGAAGGTCGAGATCCTCTAGACGCCCTCGGCCGCCCGGGCCCTCGGGCCCCCTATCCGAGGGCGACCAGTCTCACGCTGACCCGATCAGGCCTTGACGGGCTCGTGGGTCTCCCTGGCGGCGGCTGCGGGATCCTTTTCCACGTCGGAGGCCGTGGGGACTGAGAGCCGGGCCAGCTGCTCGTAAACGGCGAATCGGTTCGTAGCGTCGTGCTGCGCCGCCTCCAGCAGCCGGCGGAAGCGCGCCGGATCCTGCTGCTCCACCACTTTGAAGCGCGGCTCGTTGCGCACGTAGTCCTCCAGGCGGACCCGGGGGGCGCCCGAGTCGAGCTTCAACGGACTTTGGCCTTCGGCCCACCGCCTCGGATCGAAGCGGAACAGGGGCCAGGAACCCGTCTCCACGGCCAGCTTCTGCTGCTCCAGTCCGTGCGTGAGGTCGTAGCCGTGGGCGATGCAGTGGCTGTAGGCGATGATGAGCGATGGACCCGGATAGGCCTCGGCCTCCTGGAACGCCCGGACGGTCTGCGTGTCCTTCGCGCCGAAGGCGACGCGGGCGACGTAGACGCTGCCGTACACCATGGCCGCCAGCCCGAGGTCCTTCTTCGGGCTCGCCTTGCCGGCCACGGCGAACTTGGCCGCGGCCCCCAGAGGAGTGGCCTTGGACTGCTGCCCGCCGGTGTTGGAGTAGACCTCGGTGTCGAGCACGAGCAGATTCACGTCGCGGCCCATCGAGAGCACGTGATCGACGCCTCCGTAGCCGATGTCGTATGCCCAGCCGTCGCCGCCGACGATCCAGACGCTCTTCTTCACGAGGTAGTCGGCAAGGAGATCCAGCCGCAGGGCTTCAGCGAGATCGAGCCCGGAGAGGATCCGGCGAAGATCCTCGACGCGCCGGCGCTGCGCGGCAATGCCGGACTCGGTCCCCTGGTCCGCGCGGAGGATCTCGTCCACCAGGCGCTCGCCCACCCGCGGCGCCAAACGCGCCAGAAGGCGCCTCGCCTGCTCGGCATGCTTGTCGAGGGCGAGCCGGAAGCCCACGCCGAATTCCGCGTTGTCCTCGAACAATGAGTTGGACCAGGCGGGCCCGCGGCCGTCGCGGTTGGTCGTGTAGGGCGTCGTCGGCAGGTTGCCGCCGAAGATGGAGGAACACCCGGTCGCGTTGGCGATGAGCGCGCGGTCGCCGAAGAGCTGGGTCAGGAGCTTGATGTAGGGGGTCTCTCCGCAGCCGGCGCACGCGCCCGAGTACTCGAACAGCGGCGGGAAGAACTGCGATCCCTTCACGTCCACCTTCACGGCGGCGCGGTCCGGCTCGGGGAGTCCCAGGAAGAAGGCGTAGTTCTCCCGCTCCGCCTGGCGCAGCGGCGGCAGCGGATACATGTCCAGCGCCCTGTGCTTCGGATCGGACTTGTCCTTCGCGGGGCACACCATCACGCAGAGCGTGCAGCCGGTGCAGTCCTCGGGCGCCACCTGGAGGGAGTACTTCGAGCCCTTGAACTCGCCTCCCCTGTAGTCCGTGGCCTTGAAGGTCGCCGGGGCCGCCGTCAGGTGTTGAGGGGGGTACACCGCGGCGCGGATGGCCGAGTGCGGGCACACCATCGCGCACTTGTTGCATTGGATGCACAGCCCCGCGTCCCACACCGGGATCTCGAGCGCGATGGCTCGCTTCTCCCAGCGGGACGTCCCCACCGGCCACGTCCCGTCCACCGGGAAGGCGCTCACCGGCAGGAGGTCGCCCTTGTTGGCCAGCATCACGGCGGTGACCCTCTTCACGAAATCGGGCGCCTCGTCGGGCACGATGGGGGGCAATCCGTGATCGGCCGTGAGCCGGCCCGGCACGGAGACCGGATGGAGGTGCGCCAGCGTCTGGTCCACCGCCTCGAAGTTGCGGCACACGACCTCCTCGCCCTTCTTGCCGTACGTCTTGCGGACGGCCTCCTTGATCTTCAGGGTGGCCTCCTCGCGCGGCAGCACACCGGAGATCGCGAAGAAGCACGTCTGCATGATGGTGTTGATGCGCCCGCCGAGACCTGTCTCGCGGGCCACCTTGTACGCGTCGATCACGTACGGCTTGATCCCCAGATCCAGGATCCGCTGCTGCGTCTCGCGCGGCAGGCGGTCCCACACCTCCTCGGGACCGAAGGGCGCGTTCAGGAGGAAGACGGCCCCCGGCGCCGCGTACTCCAGGACGTCGTACCTCTCCATGAAGATGTACTGGTGGCACGCCACGAAGGAGGCCCGCCGGATGAGGTACGCCGATCGGATCGGCCGCGGCCCGAAGCGCAGGTGGGAGAGGGTGACCGCGCCCGACTTCTTGGAGTCGTAGACGAAGTACCCCTGAGCCCAGTGGGGCGTCTCCTCGCCGATGATCTTGATGGAGTTCTTGTTGGCGCCCACGGTGCCGTCGGCGCCCAGACCGAAGAACACCGCCCGCACCACGTCGTCGCCCTCGATGTCGAAGTCCGGATCGACCTTCAGCGACATGTGGGTCACATCGTCCACGATGCCCACCGTGAAGTGAGCCCGCGGGCGTTCCCGGCCGAGCTCGTCGAACACCGCCTTCACCATGGCGGGGGTGAACTCCTTGGACGAGAGGCCGTAGCGGCCCCCGATCACCACGGGCTCGCGCGCGAAGGGCGAGTACCTTCCCAGGCGCGCCTCGCTGAGGGCCGCGACCACGTCGAGGTACAGCGGCTCTCCGATGGAACCGGGCTCCTTTGTGCGATCCAGCACGGCGACGGCGAGGACGGACGCGGGAAGCGCGGCGGCGAAGTCGCGGACGGAGAACGGCCGGAAGAGCCGCACCTTCAGCACCCCCACCTTCTCGCCGCGCGCCGTGAGCCACTCCACGGTCTCGTGCGCCGTCTCCGCCCCCGACCCCATGATCACGATCACCCGATCCGCCTCGGGGTGCCCCGCGTAGTCGAAGAGGCGGTAGCGCCGCCCCGTGAGGAAGGCGAACCGATTCATGGTCTCCTGCACGATTCCGGGACAGGCGAGGTAGAAGGGGTTGCAGGCCTCCCGCGCCTGGAAGTACACGTCGGGGTTCTGGGCGGTGCCGCGCAGGACCGGCCGGTCGGGGGTGAGGGCCCGGCGGCGGTGCGCCGCCACCAGGTTCTCGGCGATCATGGAGAGCAAGTCCTCGTCGGCGAGAGTTTCGATCTTCGCCACCTCGTGGGACGTGCGGAAGCCGTCGAAGAAGTGGAGGAACGGGACCCGGGCCGCGAGGGTCGCGGCGTGGGCGATGCACGCGAGATCGTGGACCTCCTGCACCGAGCCGGAGGCGAGCATGGAGAAGCCCGTCTGCCGGCAGGCCATCACGTCGGAGTGGTCGCCGAAGATCGAGAGGGCGTGGGTGGCCAGCGTGCGGGCCGACACGTGCATGCAGAACGGGGTCAGCTCCCCGGCGATCTTGTACATGTTGGGGATCATCAGGAGCAGGCCCTGGGAGGCGGTGAAGGTCGTGGTGAGGGCCCCCGCCTGCAGCGCCCCGTGCACCGCTCCCGCGGCGCCCCCTTCCGACTGCATCTCCGTCACCTCGGGAACGGTGCCCCAGATGTTCGTCCTGCCCTGGGCCGACCACTCGTCGGCGAGCTCGCCCATGGAGGAGGAAGGGGTGATGGGGTAGATGGCGATGACCTCGCTGGCTCGGTGGGCCACGGAGGCCGCGGCCTCGTTCCCGTCAAGCGTCACAAGGCGTCTGCTGGGCATGGCGTTTCCGCCTCCGGGTGCGAGCTCGCGCTGCCGCTCCCTTTCAGTGCCTTGACAGCAAGTGGGGTGCCACCGGGTTCCTGGCGAAAACCGCAGCCGTATGGTTTCGGGAGAGGGCGGGAAGTTTGTCTCACCCGGGCAACGCGCGAGGGGGCAATGGGAGGGTGCTGCACACGAGGTGAGGGAAATGCCGCATCCGGTGCCTTTCTCACGCAGCCGTCCGCCTGTAGCCCGCCGCCCTGCTGGCTGCGCGGCTCGGAGGCGTGGAGCGGCCTCGCCTTCGTCCCGCCGCCAGAGGGCCCGGAGGAAGAGTTCGGATCGCCGGCGCTGCGGGCCGTGGCGCGAGGGCGCGCCGCGGGAACCCCCTTCGCGTTGATGGTGGACGTTCCGGTGAGCGAGTCGCTTATCCAGCAATTTCGGGAGAGCACGAAGATTCGGGTCCATCCGTACTTCCTGGGCGCCAAGGGGACGGAGGTGCGGGTCGAAAAGGGGGGCGTCCGGATCGATCTGCAGGAGGCGGGAGGGCCCCGCGCCTCCGCGTAGACCAGATCGGAGAGCCTCTGCCGGATCAGCGAGGCGCACAACGCGGCGGAGGAGGAGTGCGGAGAGGAGCGCCTCGCGCCTTCAGCTCAAGGGCCCGAAGGCGCGCCGGGCTCCAGGGTGAAGTCGCCGCTCCCGGTATCCACAACGATCCGGATCCTGGCGTCACCGCGCCGGTACCCGATGACTTCCCTGTCCCGGACGATGGGCTGGGCATCGGGGTAGCGGCTGACGAGGTCGCCGCTTCCCTGGTCGGCCGTGGCCTCGAAGGTGGCGTCGGGGCCGAGCCGCAGCGTCACGTTGCCGCTTCCGGTGTCGGCGCTCACGCGGGTGAGACGCGCGCCGCGGGCATCGAGCAGCACGTCGCCGGAGCCGGTGTCCGCGTCGAACTCCTCGACCTCGGAGCCCATGACGCGCACGCTGCCCGATCCGGTGTCGGCCTTGATGCGCTTCGCGGTGGAGGCGCTCACCCGGATCTCTCCGGAACCGACGTCGCATTCGATGATGTCGCCGTTGAAACCCGTCAGGTCGCAGTCACCGCTTCCGGTATCGCAGGAGAACGAGCCCCGGATGTCGCTCGCCTTCACGTCGCCGGAGCCCGTGTCGGCCTTGACCACTCCCTCGACATCCTTCAGCGTCACGTCGCCGTTGCCGGAGTCGAACACGAGCTTCCCCGCGATCCCTTCACCGTGAATGCGGCCCACCACGTTCCGGAACTTGCCGTCCACGGATCGGCGCGGGATCTGGACCTCCAGGTCGACATGCAGGAGAACTCCGCTGCTGTTGCTGATCTTCACGTTGCGGCCGTCGTACTTGGTGCTCGTGTTCGACCCGCCGAAGAAGGACCAGAAGAACGACCCCACGTCCCCCTCCTCGCGGCCCTCGCCCTGATAGCGGAAGGTGCGGTAGCGGTCCAGGGGATAACGGACGCGCAGGGTCGGGACACTCTCGCCCGCGACCATGTCGAGGCTGACGGCCGCGGCCACATCGTCGTCCTCCGCGTGCACGGTGGCGACGACGACGACCTTGTCCGAGGAGCCTGACACGACCCGCATCGCTCCGGCAAGGTTCTCGACCGCGAAGGACTCGGGGGCGATCTCGGCCTTGAGGGTTCGGGTGACCTCGGCCGAGGTCGGGAACGACGAAGCGGTTAGGGCGATGACGGAGACTGCGAGAACGGCTACGAATGGGCGCATGGGCACCTCCATACCATCAGAGCCGGGCCTTGAAACGATCACGGGAGCCGAAAGGTTGCCACAAACCGCCTCGGATGGGGCGGCCGCCGGGGCCGGCCCCCTTATGAAGCCTCGGGGATCTGGGCGCCCACAGCGAACCGGAGCGTGACGAAGGAGCGGACGCGCTCCACCCGAGCCGCCTCCAGGAGGGCCGAAGCCGCGGCCAGATCCGCCCGCCGCTCGGAGAGATCCATCTCGGAGGCGGCCCCGGCCTCGTACAGAGCCTGAGTTTGATCGATCGCGGCGGCGGCCTGGTCCCTCCGCGACGACGCACGCTCCTCCTCCATCAGGGCCATCCGGAGGCGCTGGAACGACTGCCGGACCTCGGTTTCCACGCGGCGCGTCAGGGCGGCGAGCTCCAGCTCCGTCCGCCGCAGACGCTCGGACTCGACGTCCGTGGCGGCCCGGCGCGCCCCGGCGTCGAAGAAGCTCCAGCGCAACCCCACCTGCATCCTCGTATCCACCGTCTTGCCGTCGAACCCCTCCACGGTGGACGCCGCCACCGACCCCGTGGCCCCCGCCTCCGGCCGGAGTCGCGCCGCCGCGGCAGCCACGCGGTCGCGCGCGGATGAAACCCGGCGCCGGGCGGCCTCGATTTCCGATCGCCCCTCCCGAGCCGATGCCACCAGCGCCTCAGGGGCCAGAAGGCCGGGCCGGCCGGGCAGGGCGGCCTCCCCGGCCGGAGGGATTTCCGGAAGAGTGTCCAGGTCGAGGAGGTGCCTCAAGCGCTCCCGAGCGAGATCCTCGTTCGCCCGGGCCCCGTCAAGGGCCGCGGAGAGCGACCGGACAGCCAGCTCGAGCTGCCGGACGCCCAGCGTGCTCCCCTCCCCGGCCGCCAAGCGCTCGCGCCCGAGGCTGAACTGCACTCCGGCCCTCTCCAGATCGGCCGCCGCCACGCGGCGGCGCGCGGATGCCTCGAGCACGTCCAAGTACGCTCCGGCCGCCTCGTACCGGACGATCGCCTCGACCGAGTGTTTCTCGGCCCCCAGCGCCTCGATGTCCTCTTCCAGGGCGTCCTGTTCGCGTCCGTGCCCGGGCTGGTAGAAATCCCATCGCGCCTCCAGCCGCGCATCCCCCTGAAGCGTGTCCTGGATCGTGCGCGGCATGCCGCCCGGTCCGCCGAACTGAACGTCAATCGCGGAGTTGTTCGTGATGAGGTTCGTGGCCAGATCCAGCCTGGGGCGGACGCGCGAGGCGTTCTCGCGCCGGCCGGCGGCGAGCGCCTCGCGGTCGGCGTCGCTCATGAGAAGCCTCTCGTCCACCCGCACGGCCCGGTCGAGGGCCTGCGGGTAGGTCAGCCACGTCTCCCCCGCGCGGAGGGCGGAGACGGCCAGGAGCATGAGGAGCAGGGCCGCGGAGCGAAGGATTGTCCGGATCATGCGAGCCTCTTGCGGAAGCGCAACAGCGCCAGCGACATGACGACGATGAGAAAGATCACCTGAGGCCATAGGTGCGGCAGGAGCGTCTCCGCCGGGAAGGCCTTGAGGAGCGTGCCGCGCACCATCTTGAGGTAGTGCGTCGCAGGGATCACCTCTGCGACCCACTGCGCGGGCGCCGGCATGGCCGAAACGGGGAACATGAAGCCCGATAGGAGGATCGTGGGGAGGAAGAAGAAGAACGCCATCTGCATCGCCTGGAGCTGGTTCTTCGCGAGCGTCGATAGGAGCAGCCCCATGGCCAGGTTCGCCGTGATGAAGACGGAGGAGATCAGGTACAAAGCCGGCAGGCTGCCTCTCACCGGCACCTCGAAGATGAAGCGCGCGATCAGGAGCACCAGGGTGAGCTCGAAGTAGCCGATGAAGAAGTACGGCACGAGCTTGCCGACCAGGAACTCCACCTTCTGGACGGGCGTGGTGATGATCATCTCCATGGTGCCACGCTCATTCTCCCGCGTGACCGACAGCACCGTCATGAGCACGAGCGTGAGCGTCAGGATCACCGCCACCAGCCCCGGCACGATGTAGCGGGAGGAGGAAAGGTCCGGGTTGTACCAGGCCCGCCGGGAGAGCGTCACTCTCGGCTCGATCCCGGACAACCTGGCCGATTCGGCCGCGACGAGGCTCGAGGCGGCGTCCATGGCGGAGGAGACGGTCATCGGATCGGAGGCATCCAGGATCACCTGGATCTCGGCCTCCTCCTGCCGGTTCAGACGCCTCGCGTAGTCCTCGGGGATGATCAGCGCGACGCCCACCTTCTCCGACATGAGCAGGGAGTGCGCCAGGGTGTAGTCGGGAGACACGGCGACGGGATCGAAGTAGGTCGTGTTCCTGAACCGGACCACCAGGTCGCGGGATTCGCGGGTCCCCGACTCGTCCACGACCGCCGTCGGGAGGTGGCGCACGTCCGTGTCGATGGCGTACCCGAACAGGAGGATCTGGATGACGGGGATCCCTACGATCAGGGCGAGCGTCACCCGGTCCCGCCGAAGCTGGATCAGCTCCTTCACGCTGACCTGGATCAGGCGCGAGAGCTTCATGCCATGGCCCCTTCTCCGATCTCCTCGGCCGAGTGATGAATGAAAACGTCCTCCAGGGTGGGTTCCGTCTCCACCAGGCGAGAGGCGGTCACGCCCGCCTCGGCGAGGCGCGCCGCCAACGCTTCGCGGTCCGGGCCGCTGCGGTCCACGACGAGGTGGAGGACGGCGCCGAAGGGCGCCACCTGCAGCACGCCCGGCAGGCGGGCGAGCACCTCGCGCGCCTCCCGTGGCCGCGGGGTCTCGAGATTGAACACCACGACCTCCGGCAGGCGGCTGAGGGTCGAGGGCGGGCCCTTGGCGATGATCCGCCCGAAGACCATGATGGCGATCTCGTGGCACCGCTCGGCCTCGTCCATGTAGTGCGTGGAGACGAGGAAGGTCGTCCCCCCCGCGGCCAGGTCGGCCACCATGTCCCAGAACTGGCGGCGCGAGAGCGGGTCCACGCCCGCCGTGGGTTCGTCGAGGATCATCAACGGAGGCTCGTGCAGGAGGGCGGCCGCCAGGGCGAGCCGCTGCTTCCAGCCCCCCGAAAGGCTCCCGGCCAGAGCGCGCCTCTTCCACCCCAGCGACGCCTGCTCGATGACCTCCTCGATGCGCCGCTTCCGGCGATCCCGCGGAACCGAGTAGACGCCCGCGAAGAAGGCCAGGTTCTCCTCCACCGTGAGGTCCTCGTAGAGCGAGAAGCGCTGCGTCATGTAACCGATGCGCTCCTTCACGCTCTCGCTCTGGCGCCTCACGTCGAAGCCGAGGACCGTGGCCCCGCCTCCCGTGGGCGACAGGATCCCGCACAGCATCCGGATGGTCGTGGACTTGCCCGAGCCGTTCGGCCCGAGGAATCCGTAGATCTGGCCGCGCCGGACGGTGAGATCTATCCCGCGCACGGCGTGCACGGCGCCGAAGGAGCGCGCCAGAGCGCGAGCCTCGATGACGACGTCGCCGGAAGGGAGGTTCGCGCTCATGGGCCGGCCACCTCGGCGGGGACGCCGGGGCGCAGGTCGGCGCCGGCCGGGTCGATGGACACCCGCACGCGGTACACGAGGCGAGCCCGCTCGCGGGGGGTGAGGATGGCGCGCGGCGTGAACTCCGCCTCGGCGCCCATCTCGGAGACCGTGCCCGTGAACCGCCTGTCCGGGAAGCCGTCCACCTTCGCGCTCAGGCGCGATCCGATCTTCAATGCGGAGAGGTCCTCGGGCGCCACGTAGATGTCCACGTACGGCGCGTGGACGTCGCCGATCTTCACCACGGGGCGGCCGGCCGGCACGATCTCGCCCGGCTCGTAGTAGGTGTCGAGGACGACGCCGCCGGCGGGGGCCTTCAGCGTCAGCCTGTCGATCCGCCCGCGCATCACCTGCAACGCGGCCCGGGCGGACTCCACTTCTTCGCGCGCCTGATCCCGCTGCTCGGAGCGCTCGCCGGCTTCCAGCAGCGCCAACCGCGCCGCCGCGGCGTCCACCTCCCGCGAGGCGGATTCCTCCTCCGCGCGCGTGCGGTCCACCGCGGACTGGCTTCCCGCCCCCGAGGCCAGGAGTTTCTCGGCGCGGACCCTCTCAGTGCGTGCCAGGTCGCGCCTCGCCTCCGCCGCCAGCCTGCGCGCGCGAGCCTCGTGGATCTGCTCCTCGCGGAACCCGGCGCGGAGCTCCTGGTAGCGGGCGACGCGGGACGCGATCTGCGCCTCGAGGCGGGCCGCCTCCGCTTCGAGAAGAGCGGCATCCAGCCGCGCCAGCACGTCGCCCCGATTGACGATCCTTCCTTCGTCCACGGGGCGTTCCAGGAGCCTCTCGGTTTCCAGCGGCGCGATGAGCGTCTCCTTCAGCTCGACGGTACCGACGTAGGGGCCTTCTTTCAGGCCGGGCTCAGGTGGGGCGGCCGGCGCGCTCCGCACCGAGAGCACGCAGAGCGTGGCCGCCAGGAGCAGGACGTAGGTGGGTTTCATGACGTTTCCCCTCGCGCGCGGCCGCGCCGGCGGCCGCGGAAGATGCCGTGTTCCAGGATGGAGAAGACTTCAGACCGGATGCGCCGGCGCACGGACGGCGAAAGCGCATCGAGACGGGCGCGGCCAAGGATGGGCTGCGCCAGGAACCAGAACAGGGAGAGCGCGATGCAGGAGACGGCCTGGACCTTTGCGTCCCCACGGCGCACGGTACCGTTCCGCTGGCCGCGGCGGAGCACCGCCTGCAGACGATGCAGGCGGGGGAGGAACAGATCCTCGGCAAGCCGCCTCAGCCCGGGGCCCTCCATCGAGAGCTCCCGGAGCAGGAGCTTGTGCATGACGGGGACCTCCGCCAGACGCTCCTGCACCGCCGCCATGATCGATTCGATTTCCGACCGGGCGCCCGCCGTGGCCGCGGGTACGGCTCCACCCGCACCCGATGGGATTCCGGCTCCGTTCGCTCGCCTCGCGCGCGATCCGTCCCCCTGTCCACGTCGGCCCGGTGGGACGGCGGACTGCGTCGGGTCGAACTCGGCGACGGCGTCGAACAGGACCGCCGACCGGAGGGCCTCCTTCGATCCGAAGTAGTAGTAGATCTGGCTCAGGTTGACCCCAGCCCTGCGGGCGATGTCCCGGATGGAGACGTGGCCGGATCCGCGTTCCACCATCAACTCGCGGGCGGCCCGCAGCAGGGCGGCGCGGGAGGCCCCGCCGGGCGCCTTCTCTCGCGATGAACGGGCCATCCGGTTTCCTCAATCAATCGTTCGATTGACGCTACAGCCGGACCGGGCGGGTGTCAAGGGGGCGGTGGAGAGGCGGGCGGGCCGGCGTCACCGGGCCGCGAGGCCGTGGAGGGGAATCCGGGCTCCCGGACAGAGGCGCCTCGGCCGCCTGCGGAGTAACCTTGCATCCCGCGCCGCAGCTTGATGGACACCCTCACCATGATCGAGAGTGACGCATGGAGGCAGGCTCCAACGTCCGTCGGACACCGGCCGAACTCGTCCCCGTCCCTCGCCGGGGTCAGGTCGTGACCGCCACGGGGTCACCGAAGAGGTTGGCGGCCCTCGTCTCGGCTTCGGCGCTGCTCCTCCTTGTCGCGGCGGTGCGGCCGGCCGCCGCCGGGGCCGGCCGGAGCGTGAGCGTCAGGACCGGCCGCGGAGATCTCGATCTGCGGCTCTATGCTCCGGAAGAGCCCATCGCCTCGAGCGCGGCACCGCGCCCGGACCCGCCGCCCGCGAAACCGCTGGTCCTTCTCATCTCGGGCGAGGGCGGCTGGCGGCGCTTCGATGCGATGATCGTCGAGTGGCTCAGTGCTGCCGGCTACTGGGTCGGCGGGGTGGACGCCATGAAGTACTTCTGGGAGGCTCAGGACGATCGGCAGGCCCTCGCCTCCGACATCCGTGCGTTCGCCGACGCCCTGGCGGCCGCGGCGGCGCGGCCGAAGGACGCTCCGCTCGTCCTGGCGGGCTTCTCCTTCGGGGCCGACCTGGCGCCCTGGGTCGCTGGAGCGGGAGGCTGGGGATCCCGGATCGCCGGCCTCCTGATGATTGGCCCCGACGAGACGGGCAGCCTCGAGTTCCGGTTCTCGGAGATCCTCGGGTTCGAGCCCAAGGACCATGTCTTCCCTGTCGCGGAAGCGCTGCGCAGCGCCGCGGGCGTCCCGGTGGTCCTCATCCACGGCGAGAAAGACGCATCCTCCGCCGCCCTCGCGCTGTCGCAAGGGGCTCGCGAGCCGAAGAAGCTCATCGTGGTTTCCGGCGCCGATCACCACTTCTCCGATCACGAGCAGGATCTGCGCCGGGCGCTGATCGAGGCCCTGGAATGGTTGAGCCGGACGGGGGGCGACCGCCCGCCCGGCGCCGGAGACAAGCATTGAACGAGACGCCGGACGGCCGCATTCACGAGCGGGAGGTCACCGAGGGGCTCGACGAGCCGATCCTCCCCGCCGAGGGGCGCAGCCGCCTGCTCCTGCCCCTCCTCCTGGGAAAGGGGCGGTCGCTGTGGCCCTGGCTCATCGTGGCGGCCCTCGTCTGGCTCGGCTGGCACGAGCTGCGGCAGATCGACGTGGCGGCGGTGCGAACCCTGCTCCGCGCCACGGATCCGAACCTGCTTCTCGTCCTTCTCGCGGCCACGGTGCTCAACCTGGCCGTCTTCGGCCTCTACGACGTGATCGCGCTCGGGCCGCTGTCTCGCCCGCCGACGGCCGCCGCCCGCTGGAGCGTCGGCGTGGTGAGCTTCGCGTGGAGCAACTTCCTCACCATCGGGCCGCTCGCCGGACCGGCGCTGCGCCTCTGGCTCTACGCGCCGATGGGCGTTGAGGGTCGCCGGGCGCGATCCGCGCTGACTTCGATCCTGACCGCCTTCTCCCTCCTGCTCCTGGGCTGGTGCGGCGCTTCCGCCCTTCCCCTGCCCGCCGCCCTGGACACGCTGGCCGTGCGGATCGCCCTTGGAGTTCCGGCGGCGGCGCTCGCGGCCGCCGCGCTAGCGGGGCTGCGTCGCCTTCCCTTCGCCCCTCCGGCCCTACGGAACCGCGAGGGAAGCGCGACGGCCCTCGCCGCGGTGGCCGGGGTGGACTGGCTGATCGCATTCGCCGTCTTCCACCTGGCGCTCGCCGGGACGCTCGGGGACGTTGATCCGAGGCGTTCGCTTCCGGCCTTCTTCCTGGGGCAGCTCGTCGGTCTGGTGAGCTTCATTCCGGGCGGGCTCGGTTCGGCGGACGCCTTCTGGCTCATCGCGCTTGGAGGGGAAGGCGCGGCCCACGTCCGGGTGCTGGCCGCGTTGATCCTGTACCGGGCCGTCTACTACGTCCTTCCGTGGGCCTTCGCAACGCTCCTTCTCGCGGGCCGCTTCGTCCGGGCGGGACGCCGCACGGGCGCCCTCCTGCGCTCCCTGGCCGCCTCCTACACGTTCCTCTGTGGCGCCGTCCTCCTGGCCAGCGCGGCCACGCCGTCGCTGGCCGAACGGGCGGCCTTCCTCAAGCGCAGCGCGCCGCTGGCGATCGTCGAGGCTTCGCACGGCGTCTCGGTGGTCCTGGGTTTCCTCCTCCTGGTGATCTCTCGCGGGCTGGCGCGCGGGTACAGGTCGAGCCAGCGGCTGGCCCTGGCGCTCTTCCTCGCCGGCGCGCTGACGACCTTCCTCAAGGGGCTCGACTACGAGGAAGCGCTGCTGTCGCTGGGCGCGGTGGCGTTCCTGATGGTGTTCCACAGGTCGTTCGAGAGGACCGGCACCCTACGTCCGTCGGTCGAGTTCGTGGTCTCGTCCGGGCTCTTCGCGCTGGCGCTGTTCGGCGGCCTCGGGTTCGGGTCGCACTCCAGCCTTCCGGAGGCGTCGGCCGCCTTCGGCCGGTTCGAGCACCTCGGACATGCCGAGAGGTTCCTGCGCGGGCTGTTCGTGCTGGCCTCGATCACCGCCGTGGTGACGCTTCACGTCGCGCTCCGATCACGCGCGCGCGACGCCCTCCCGGATGAATCGCAGATCGCGCGGGCCCTGGCGGACGTCCGCGCCTTCGCACGCGGCACCGGGCCGATGCTGGTGGCCGGAGGCGACAAAGCCATCTTCCGGAGCGAGGCCGCGCCGGACGATCCGGATCGACCGCCGGCCCCGCTGCAAGGGTTCATCGCCTACCGCACTTCGGGGCGCTTCCTCGTCGCGTACTCCGATCCGGTGTGCCCGCCCGGATCCGAGCGGGCGCTGCTCGCCGCCTTCCTGGAGCTCGCCGCCGCGTCCGACCGCGACGTCGTGCTGTACCAGATCTCCCCGGCGTTCCTGCCCGTGGCGCACGACTTCGGCTTCACCTTCTTCAAGCTGGGAGAGGAGGCGGTCGTGGACCTCGTCCGCTTCGATCTGAAAGGCAACAAGGCCAAGAGCTGGCGTCACGCCGTCAACAGCGCGGAGAAGGCGGGCGTGCGCTTCGAGATCGTCAAGGGGGAAGGGCTGCGCCCCCTCCTGCCGGACCTTCGTCAGGTCTCCGACGCGTGGCTCGCCGAGAGGCACGCGGTGGAGAAGCAGTTCTCCATCGGCAGGTTCGACGAAACCTACCTGATGCGCTTCCCGTGCGCGCTGGTGCGCGAGTCCTCGGGCCGCGTCATCGGCTTCGCCAACGTCTTCGAGGGCCCCCGCGGCGAGGAGCTGTCCATCGATCTCATGCGTTACCGCAGCGTGCATGACGATTCGGGGAGCGCCCTGAAAGTGATGGACTACCTGCTGCTGGAGTTGATGCTCCACGGGAAGGACCGCGGGTTCCGGCGCTTCAACCTTGGCATGGCTCCTCTCTCCGCCGTGGGAGAGGTGCGCTGGGCGCGCCCTTTCGAGCGTCTCGCCCATCTTTTCTTTCGGCACGGCGAGCACTGGTACAACTACCAGGGGCTCAGGCGCTACAAGGAGAAGTTCGATCCGGTCTGGGAGCCCCGGTACATGGCCTACCCGAAGCCCTGGGACTGGCCCCTGGCGACGGCCAGCGCCGCCGTCCTGATCGCGGGCGGCTGGTCGACGCTCCTCTTCCCTGCCCGGGAGTCGCGATGATCGACCCTGTTTCCCCCGTGAGGGAGACGCGGTGAGGCCCAGAGCGTTCGCGGCGATCGTCGTGCCGGCGCTGGTGGGCGCCGTGGCATCGCTCGCGCCCCGAGCCGCGGCGTTCCAGCCGCCCCGGATCCCCGCGGACGGATCCGCCCTCCGGGACGTCGCCGTGACCGGCGCTGGACCGCGCCCTGCCGCCCGAGCGACCGCATCGGATCGGGCACCGGGCGCGCAGGGGTCGGGGTTCGCCGAGGAGAGCGTCACGATACCGATCTTCGGACGGGTGACGGTCTACCGGCCCCGGCCGGCGCAGCGGACGCGCGGCGCGGTGCTGTTCGTCTCGGGCGATGGCGGATGGAACCTCGGCGTGGTGGACATGGCCCGCCGGACGGCCGGGAGGGCGCTGGTGGTGGGGCTCCCCCTGCCGGCGTGGCGGAAGGCGGCCGAGGCACATCCCCAGCGCTGCTGGTTCCCGGCGGGTGAGCTGGAGTCGATCGCTCAGACCGTGGAGAAGATGTACGCCCTGCCCCGCTACCTGAAGCCGATCCTGGTCGGGTACTCCTCCGGCGCGACTCTCGTCTACGGCGCACTCGCGCAGGCGCCCGCGGAGGCCTTCGCGGGAGCCGTGAGCCTCGGCTTCTGCCCCGACCTCGAGGTGGCGCGCCGGATGTGCTCGAACGGCGCGTGGAAGCCAACCTACGACACGCAGAAGCGAAACTCCCTGCTGCCGCCGCGCACCGACCTGGCCCCTCGCGCGGGCGGGACGGCCCGCTGGACGGTGTTGCAGGGGGAGATCGATCAGGTCTGCGATCCGGCCGCGGTCGGCAGGTTCGCCGCGCAGGTCCCCGCGGCGCGGGTCGTCTCCCTCCCCCATGTCGGCCACGGCTTTTCAGTACCGCGCAACTGGGGCACCGCCTACGACGAGGCCATCGACTCCCTTCTGGATCCCGTGAGTGCCTGGGAGCCACCGCCCGCCGGTCCGGGTCGGGGAGCGCGGAGCCGCTCCCCGTCCGACGTCGAGAAGAGGCTCGAGGAGCTCGATCTCCCGCTTCAGGTGCAGTGGCCCGAGGGCGCGCGCGACGCGATCATCTTCGTCTCAGGCGACGGCGGTTGGGCGGAGCTGGACCAGGAGGTGACGGCCCATCTCGTGAAGCGAGGTGTCGGGGTCGTCGGGTGGAACTCCCTGCGGTACTTCTGGGAGCGCAGGAGCCCCGAGGAGTTCCGCGCCGATCTGGTCCGAGTCGTGGAAGCGGTGCCGCGGGACGTCCGGCTCTTCGCCGGCGGCTACTCCTTCGGAGCGGAGGTGATCCCGCCGGTCCTCGCCTCCGCGCCGGTGGGGGCGGCCGATCCGCTGTCGCGTATCGCCGGATTGGTGCTCCTCGCCCCGGGCGCCTACGCCACGTTCGAGGTGAGCCCCCTCGACTGGATCCGCGGCGGCTCGGCGCCGACGAGCCATCCGGTCGCGCCGGCCATCGAGGCCGCCCGCGGCAGGCCGACGCTCTGTCTCGTGCCGGCCGACGGAAGCGATTCGGGATGTCCGGATCGCCCCGTAGCCGGCGTGACGCGGATGGTCTTGCCCGGAAGCCATCACTTCGACGGCGACTTCGAGAGGCTCGCGGAACGGATCGTGGAGTTTCTCGGCTCGAAGGGAGTAGGAGATCCCGAGTCCGAGATCCGGGGTCGATCACTTGCCGGTGGACGGTAGGCCCTTCGCACCACCGGCCTGGCCGGGACCCGGACCGGCGACCTCCTCCACCAGGTAGAAGTACGAGACCCCATCCCACAGGACGGGATCTCTATAGACCCCCGTCAGGGTCGTGGGCTGCATCCCTCTGAGGTTCTCGGCCCGCATCACGTCCGTGGGAGAGGTCGAACGATAGACGTTGTACGCTTGACCGGGGCAGGCGCCGCCGGCGATCCACTCGAGGACGACCTCGCCGGCGGAGGGAACCGCGGTCGCTTTGAGCGACGAGGCGACCGCCCGGCCGTAATCGAAGACCGACACGGCCCCGGCGATCTCGTTGTGCGCGAACCAGGCCGTCGAGGCGGCGGCGGGGCACTCCTCGAACCCTTCGGCGTTCTCGGTGGCGTAGAGGACCCCGCCCGCGCAGGGCCCCGACGTGCTCACGGCCTTCGCCGCCTCCCCGTGGTAGAAGGCGGCGCAGCCGCCGTCGCCCCCGGCGGCGCACGCCGAGGCCATCATCTCGCCGCCTTCGAGCCAGACGAAGCCCGAACTTCCCTCGGCGGGCCTCAGCCCCGACAGCGGCGTCGCCGCGGAGCCGGGGCATCCCCCGGGACCCTGACCGGCCATGGCCGTCCGCGCGTAGTCCAGGGCATCGAGGAACCGCTCTCCGTTCGACCCGTAGGCTCCGAAGGCCAGGTTGCTCAGGACCTGGCTGTCGAGGTACGCGTCGGGATCCAGCCGGCATCCGGCCGACGTGTCAACTCCGGCGAAGAAGCGTGCCCCGCCGGCGGGTGGACTCAACGCGGGGGGCGTGTTGCCGGACCACAGGACGCCCACGACGAAATCCTTGCTGGCCTGCGCTCCCGACGCCAGCCCCGCGGCGATCGCCGGGTCGCGTGTGAGCCATGATCGCTGCTTGAGGGCGACGGAGGAGACGACGTTCCCCTCGGCGTTGTACACCTTCGAGTACGGCACGACGGCCGTCTGACCTTCGGCCACACTCGGAGCAGTCCTCCTCGCCAAGAACTCCGCGGCGTCCACTCTGGCAGGCCCGAACTGACTGGAGCCGCTCCCTGCCGGAGAGTCCAACCCCATGGAAACCGCCCCGGACGTCGGGCAGCCCGATGGCGTGCGCTGCCTGAAGGAGTCGATCCACTGCGCGATCCCTCCCGCCATGGCTTCGAAGCCGCCATCGCACGTCCGCGACTCGTAGTCGTTGATGGCCTGGAGCACCCAGGCGTTGGTCGCCGTCAGGTCCAGCGCGCTCGGCTCCGGGTAGATCGCGGTGTAGGAAGGAGGGTCGCCGCACCCCTGCTCCACGACATAGAACGACTTCACGTGGCCGGAGGCGGTGTCGGCCATCACCCTCGCGATCCCGTTCAGGATTCTCGCGGCCGCCCCGCTCTCCCCCGCGTCCATCAGGGCCATGACCGCGAGCGCCTGGTCGTAGGCGTCGGCGCGGAACAGCCTGAAACCGCAGTCGGCGGGCTTTCTGGGGCAGGCGGGATCAGCGTTCGGACAGGTGCAGCAGTCCCTGAACGGGCGGCACGCGGTCTTGATGAGGGCCTCGTCCGGCGCCCAGCCCGCGATGGAAGGCGGGATCTGTGAGAGGAGATACCCAACCTGTGCTCCGTCCGCGGCGGCATCGCCCGGCTGAGAAGCGATCAGACAGATCAGCGCCATCAAGGCGGAGGAGAGAGGCCGGAAGTCCTTGTTCATGCGCGGGCCCGGTCGCCATGGAGGGCCGGGATCCATGTAGAGCCGGCAGGAGTGGAAAGAACATAGTGAGCCCCGCGAGGAGGCGTCAAGGCGCCCTCGATCCCGCCGGCAGCCTCTGTGCTAACTTCCCGCCATGCCCGACAAGGTGGAGACCCAGGGGCCACGGACCCCGGGTGGGCGGCCCCGGCGCGCGCGGGGCACGCCGCGGGACGCCGTCAGGGGGCGGCTGAAGGCCCATGACCCCTTCGAGCTGATCCGGTGGCTCGCGATGAGCCAGCCCGACCCGCGAAAGGCGCTCGCCGAGCTGGTGCAGAACAGCCTGGACGCCGGCGCGCGAAGGATCCGGATCATCAGGATGCGCGAGCGCGGCCTGCCCTGCCTGCGCATCCACGACGACGGCGAGGGAGTGATCCCCGAGATGGAGAGGGCGGAGGCTCTCCGGTACATCGCCACTCACATCGGGCACAGCCGCAAGAGAGACCTCTCCCCGCGGGAACGCCTGCGGCTCATGACCCAGGGGCAGTACGGGATCGGTCTCCTCGGGTTTTGGAGCCTGGGCCAGATGCTGGAGATGCGGACCACCGCCCCGGGCGCCCGGCCCCACCGGCTCGTGCTGTACCGCGACCGCCCCGACTTCCTCATCGAGCCGCTCCGCGGGCGGCTCCCGCTCGACGAGCGCTGGACCGAGGTCCTCGTCGTGGGGCTGCACCGCGAGGCGATGGGCGTGCTCGGCGGCCGCCGGGCGGCGGACTACCTCGCGTCCGAGCTTCGAGGGCAGCTTCTGGCGCGCGAGGTGGACCTCGTGATCGAGGACAGGATGTCCCGCGGCAGGGCGCAGAAGATCGTCCCGGTGCGGCCCCCGCGGTTCCTGGGCGAGCGTCTCGAAGGTCTGGGGCACCTGGAGGTCCCGGGCCACCCGTCGATCCGCATGGAGATCTACCTCTCGGGAGAGGCCGGCGGCGGCGACGAACCCAGGGGCATCGCCGTCTACTCCACCGGCACGCTCGTCGCCGGGAGCTTCGCCGAGCTGGCCTCCCTCGGACTCGACCACGCGCCGTGGATCGACCCGCGCCTCTCGGGCCTCGTGGACTTCCCGGGGTTCACCATCGCCCCCGGCAGCCGCCGCGGCGTCATCCCGGACGAGGCTGCGGGAGGTTTCGCCCACGCCCTCCTCACCATCGAACCGGTGCTCCTCGGGGTGCTGGAGAGCCTCGATCGGCGTCGTACGGAGGAGCTGGATCGAACTCTCATCCGCGACTTGCAGCGCGCCTTCCGGGACTTCTACCGCCAGCGGCCCCGCTACGCCATGCTGCCCGTGAGCGGTGAGAAGGATCGGCAGGCGGGACCGGCAGCCGGCGGTCCATCCGCAACGGACGAGGGAGTGCAGGCCTCCCCGCCGGGTGAAGCCGCGGCCGCCGAGCCCTCCGTGCCCGAGGCCGCGCGGACGCCGCCTCCGGATCTTCTCCCTCCGGGACCTCTCGCGGAGGTCCGTCTGACGCCCTCCCCTCTCCGGGTCGAGTGCAACGGCACCCGGCGCGCCCGCGCCACGGCTCTCGACGAGGCGGCCCGTCCCGTCGAGGATCCCGTGGCTTATGACTGGCGAGTTGCGGGGGACGTCGGGGCGCTGTCGCAGGTGGAAGGATCCGGCGGCCGGATGGTCGTCCTCACCGCCGCCCAGAGCCCAGCGGAAGGCCGCCTCGTAGTGATCGCCCGCTCGCGGGATCGTGAGGCCGCGGCCGAGGTACCCGTGGAGGTCCTCGAGGATATCCCCTCGGCTGGGGCGGACGAGGGGATCCCCGAGCCCGAGCTCCTCGACCATCCCGGTGCCGCCTGGCGATCTCGCATGGAGGACGGACACTGGCAGGTGAACATCGGCCACCGCGAGTACCGGGCCATCTCCGACCGGCCCGCTCTCAAGCTCCGATACCTCGCCATGCTCTTCGCCAAGGAGGTCGTGCTCCGGAGCAGCCAGGACCCCCGCCTCGAGAGGCCGCTGGAGCAGCTCGTGGAGGTGGCCGCGTATGCGGACCGCAACCTCACGGGCCGCCGCGAGCGCCGCCGCAGGGAGCGGCGTTGATCGGCTGTCGCGCCCGCAGCCGTGGAAGTTCAATCCGTTTTCCAAAGGAGGTCACGGCATGAGCAAGGGGAAGGTCGCGATCCTCGTCGAGAACGACTATCAGGACCAGGAGGTATGGTACCCCCTCTACCGGCTGCGGGAGGAGGGGTACGAGACGGTGGTGGTGGGGCCGCGGGCGATCCAGTACGCCTCCAAGCACGGCTACCCCATCAAAGCCGAAGCCGCGGCCTCGGAGGTCCACAGCGACGACTTCATCGGCGTCGTGATCCCCGGCGGCTGGGCCCCCGACCGCCTCAGGCAGGACCCCGGGGTGCTGAAGCTGGTGCGCGATCTCTTCCAGAAGCGCCGCGTGGTGGCGAGCATCTGCCACGGCGGGTGGGTCCTGGCCTCCGCAGGCGTGGCAAAGGGAAGGAGGCTGACTGCGTACCAGGCGATCCGCGACGACATGGTGAACGCGGGCGCCGAGTTCGTGGACCAGGAGGTGGTCCGCGACGCCAACCTGATCACTTCACGCAAGCCGGACGACCTGCCGGCCTTCTGCCGGGAGATCCTCAAGGCGCTGCGCGAGGCCTGAGCGTGATGTAGGTCGCCGCGTCGCCCCTGCGGACGAGCAGGAGGATCACCTTCCCCCGCTCCACGCCCGAGAGGGCCTGCCGGTATTCGACGATGCTGGTCACGGCGTGGCGGTTGACTTCCTTGATCAGGTCCCCTTCCCGAAGCCCCGCCTCCCCGGCAGCGCTCCCCGGCTCGACCTGCGACACTACGACGCCGGTCTCCCCCTCGTACCCCAGCCTCGAGGCGAGATCACGCGTCAGCGGCTGAACGGAGATGCCGAGCGCTTCTTCCTCGGGCGCGGCTCCCGCGGAGCCTCCCCGCGCGAGAGAGCCGGGCAGCTCGCCGAGCGTGGCCTTGATGGTCGTCTCCTTCCCGTCGCGGAACACGGTCAGGGCCACCCTGGTCCCGGGCGCGGTGCCGGCGATCCGATTCCGGAGATCCGAGTTGCTGCCCACCTTCTGACCGTCCAGGGCGGTGATGACGTCGCCGCGCCTCAGCCCCACCTCGGCCGCCGGCGAGTCGGGCTGAACGCCCGCCACGAGGGCGCCCTCCTTCCCCGCGAGCCCCACCGCCTCGGCCAGATCGGGCGTGAGGTCCTGGATCGTCAGCCCGATCCAGCCGCGCACGACCTTGCCGTTCTCGATGAGGTTGTTCATCACCGAGCGGGCCATGTTGATCGGGATGGCGAACCCGACCCCCTGGTATCCGCCGCTCCCGGAGACGATGGCCGTGTTGATGCCGACGAGCCTCCCGCGCGTGTCCACCAGCGCGCCCCCGCTGTTGCCCGGGTTGATGGCCGCGTCGGTCTGGATGAAGTCCTCGTAGTCGGCGAGCCGGAGGTTCGACCTCCCTTTCGCGCTCACGATGCCGGCGGTGACGGTGTGGCCCAGCGCCTCACTGAACGGGTTCCCGACGGCGAGCACCCACTCCCCCACCTCCAGAGCGTCCGAGTCGCCCATCTCCACGGCCTGCAGACCCAAGGCGTCAATCTTGAGCACCGCGAGGTCCGTCTGCGGATCCGTCCCCAGAATCTTCGCGGGATGGCTCTTGCCGTCCCCGACCACCACCTCCACCTTGTCCACACCATCCACGACGTGGTTGTTCGTGAGGATGGTGCCGTTGGCGTTGACGATGACGCCGGATCCCAGGCCCCTCTGGACGTAGCGGTCCTCGCTCGGCGCCCGGCCGCGGGGCATCCCGAAGAACTGCTCGAAGAGGTCATCGCCGAAGGGGCCGCTCGGGAAGGGGGAGCGGTTGCCGACCCTGACGGTCTTCTGGCTCCGGACCGTGACCACGGCCGGCACCACTTTCTTCGCGACGTCGCGGAAGTCGGGAAGCGCCGCGGCGGTGACGCTGCCGCCTTCGAGCGCGGCCGGCTGCGGGGCGGGAGCGAGCCGCGCCGAGCGGCCGGACGCGGAAGCTTCGTGGGGGATGGCGCGGCCCATGACGAAGCCACCTCCTGCCACGATCAGCAGGGCCGCGGTCCATCCGGCGCTTCGAGCGCTGTAGTTCATCGGGGGGATCCTCCGGGTGTTGCGACTGCGATCCAATAGATCATCCGGAGGAACATGGCAAGGGGCCGCAACCCGGCAGCCACCGGCCGTTTCGGGGGTTCCCGGCCGGCAGGGCCACCCGCCCGCATTCAGTCCGGGATCTCGAAGATCAGCGAGGCCCACAGACTTTCCCAGTCGGCGTCGGTCCCCGCGGGCGCCGGGACCATGTGGACCGCCTTCACGAGCCACACCCCCGCGCGCTTGAGCGGGAAGACGGCGCGGCCCTCAGCGTCCGACCTTCGCGAGATCACATCGCCGGGCGCGTCACGGCTCAGCGCCACGATCAGCGCCCCTTCCAGCGGCTTCCCCTCGTAGAGGATCCGGATCGGCATCCCTTCCGGGGCGCCCCGATCCTGCGGGCTCTTGTCGGGCACCAACTCAAGCGTGAACCCGAGGACGCGGTCGTATCCCGCGCCCCCTTCCCCGCCTGCAGTAAGGAGGGCCTTCGCGCAGCGGGAGTAGACCTCCCGTCCCTTCTTGCCTTTCTCGTCCCGCTGGGCCCGCAGGGCGATGATCCGCTCGAGCCCTTCCGAAGCCAGGTACTTCTCGAACTTCCCCGCCTCCAGCTCGATCGAGGACCGGTTTCCCCGGTAGCCGATCACGTGCACGCCGCCGGCCGCGACAATCGCCCGGCCCGCCGGGTCGTCGCCCGGCCGGCCCAGGACCGGCGCCTCCCCTTCCGGCCCCAGCATGACGAACTGGACGATCTTCGCGGGGTTGCGCGGGACCGGCTCCCCCTTGAACTTCTCTCCGACGAGGAGCCGGACGTCCACGCTGGATCCGACCGCGGGCCGGAAGCTTGATGGCTCCATCCAGAAGTCGTGGGCGAGAGCGGGCGCTGCGGAGAACACCACGGCTGCGGCGAGGACGGAGGCACGCACGAACAAGGCTATCGCCGCCAGCCGGCCGCCGCAAGCCGCTCATGTTTGACCCCTGCGGACGCGGAGGGCTAATCTTGTGAAACCGTCGGATCCCGGCCCGCCCTCCGGAGACATGCCTTATGGGGCGCTCGGACCTCCTGCTCTCGAATCGCCTCGGCCCAACCCTGCTCGCAGGACTCGTCGCTTTGTGCGGCGTCACGCCCGCGGCGCCCGCGGGGGTCGTCGCCACCGCCGTCGCGGGGCCCTGGGCAGCGCTCGGCCTCGATGACGGCCGGGTCGTCCTCTTCGACGTCGAACGCGAGACGCGCCGCGAGTGGAAGGCCCCGGCGCCGTCCATCCTCGCCATCTCGATCGATCCGGCGGCGGAAGCGAGCCCTGTTCACATGGCCGGGACCGTGTCACGGGCGGAGTCAGGGACGACCAGAGGCGAGAGGACGGCGCCGCTCATGCTTCTCGCCGCTCCCGATCCCGGCGGCGGCTCCAGCACCATCTTCGCGATGAGCGGCATCACCGGGGAGACGCTCGGAAGCGCGCACGCCGGAGGGGAAGTGGCCTTCCTGCTGTCCGCCCCCGGAGCGCACGTGGCCTACGCCGTGACCCGGCGCCTGTCCCCGGCAGGAGGGGACCAGCCGGCGCGCGAGGGGCGGTGGATCCTCTCGAGGGTGGACCTCCACGAGGAAAGACCGAGCAGCCCCATCGCGCTCGACGGACCGGTGAGCGGGGCGGCCCTCTCGGCGGACGGCGGCAGGATCTTCCTCGCCTTCGAGGATCGGATCAGGACATACGTGACGGACCCGCTGCGCTCGTCGTGGCAGTTTCGATCTCCGGGGCCGAACGGGCCGATCCTGCCTCTCGGATCGGGCGGGCCCATCCTGGCCGGCCGCGGCGCTCGGCTGTCCCTCTTCGACCCGGACCACCTCCCGGGCCGCGACGCCGTCACAGGCTCCTTCCCCAAGGATGACGCCGCCTTCACCATCGATCTGCCCTTCGAGGCCTCCGCCCTCGCCGCCGCGCCGGACGGCGCGCGCGCAGCGGCGATGACGGCCGACGGGAGCAGGCTGGCCCTGATTGACCTGGAGCATCGCCGGGTCGCCGGCGTCCGCGAAACTCCGGATGCTCCGCTCGCCCTCTTCCACCCGGAGCGCGGCGCGCTGGTGCTCCTCGGCCGCAACGGCGCGAGCGTGGCCGAGCTGGCCTGGCAGCCGGAGGGCGCGGCGCTGCCCGTGCCATCACCGGAGGCAACCGCAGCTGCCGGCCCGGAAGACGCTGCAGCGCCCGGTCCCTCTCCCGTCCCGGGCGATGAGTCCGCTGGCGCTGCGCCGGCGGCGGGGAGCCCCTCGCCGCGGGCCGCCCTTCCCTCCACTCCCGAGTCGGCGGTCCCCGGCGAGATCCGCGGGCGGATCACGGGCGAGGTCGCTCTCGTGAAGAGCGTGGTCTTCTACGGGCCGAACTCGATCTCCAAGGAGCACATGCGCGTGGCCCCCGCACCGGACGGGACGTACTCGGCGCCCATCCCACCGCCCGGCAGGTATCGGATCCTCCTCGATGGAGCCGGAGGTGCGCAGCTCTCGTACACGCCTCCGTACTGGCACATCGAAATCGCGGTCGACGGCCTCGCAGGGATCGACTTCCACGTCGCGGGCGTGATCCGCGGGTCGTTGAACCCCTGAGCGTCGGCGGCTCAGCCTCCGCCCCCGGGCGAACCCGGCCCGCCCCTCCCTCCCGCCGGGCTCTCGGACCATGACGGAGCGCCGCAGCTTGTTCGGTAGTGGCCCTGCCCGGCCGGATCGCGCTAGACTTCCGCCTCTCGCACCCCCCAATGCCCGCGAAATGCCCATCAGGAGACGCCGCGATGCCTTCGGCCACCGACCCGACCCGCCTCGGCAAGTACATCGACGACAACCGTTCCTACTTCGAGAACACGCTCGCCTCGCTGGTCGAGGTCCCCACGGTCAGCATGGACCCGGCCCACCGCCCCGACATCGAGCGCGGGGCCGACCTGGCCTGCCAGGTCCTGCGCGACGCCGGCGCCACCCCCGAGAAGGTGGCGACCCAGGGCAACCCCGTGGTGGTGGGTGCGTTCCCGTCGGATCCGTCGCGTCCCACCGTCACGATCTACAACCACATGGACGTGCAGCCCGCCGACGCCTCCGAGTGGACCCACGAGCCGTTCCGGTTGAGCCGCCAGGACGGCCGGTACGGCGGCCGTGGATCCACCGACGACAAGGGACCGGCCCTGACAGCGCTCCTCGCCGCTCGGTACGCGAGCCAGAACGGCGTCCCCCTCAACATCCGGTTCGTCTGGGAGTTCGAGGAGGAGATCGGATCGCCGCACTTCGAGGAATTTCTCCACGGACGGGGGGCCTCCATGACGACCGACTCCGTCCTGGTAAGCGACACCGTCTGGATCTCACGCGAGAGGCCCGCCGTGCCGTACGCGCTGCGCGGATTGCAAGGGGCCCTGCTGATCCTCGAGACCGGGGCGAAGGACGTGCACTCGGGCCTGACGGGCGGCCTCGCGCGCAACCCCGTGGGCGAGATCGCCGAGGTCGTGAGCCGCTGCTACAACGCGCGCACCGGTAAGGCGAAGATCCCCGGCTTCTACGCCGACGTGAGGAAACCGGGCAAGGGCGAGCTCGAGTCGTTCTACAGATCCGGCTTCAAACTCCCCGCCTTCAAGGCGGCGCACGAACTCAAGAGCCTGAGGAAGGCGGACGTGAAAGAGGCGGTCCAGAGAATCTGGTCCCTGCCCACGTTCGAGGTGCACGGGATCCGGGGCGGCTACCAGGGCCCGGGCGTCAAAACCATCGTGCCGGCACGGGCGGAGGCCAAGATCAGCATGCGCCTCGTCCCCGACATGAAGCCGCTCAAGATGTTCAACCTCCTCAAGAGCTTCGTGAAGAAGATCAACCCGGACGTCGTGGTCACGCGCGAGAACGCCCTGGAGGCGTACCTCGGCGAGTTCACCGGGCCTTACGCCGACGCGGCGCGCGACGCTCTGGCGTTCGCCTTTGGCAGGGAGCCGGCCTTCATCCGCGAGGGGGGCTCCATCGGCGCCGTGCTGAGCATGAAGAAGCAGTGGAAGTGCCCGCTCGTGCTGATGGGGTTGAGCCTCCCGGAGCACGGCTATCACTGCCCCAACGAGAACTACGACTGGGCGCAGGCATCCGGTGGCATCAAGGCCTTCGTGAAGTACTTCGACACGATCTCGAGGATCAGGTAGGAAGAAGTGCACGGCGACGCACTCATTCAGGCCTGCCTGCGACTCTCGACGGCGAACGTCTCCGACGCCCTGGACCGCCTCGGGATCGAGGGCGCCCCTCACGGGATCGGCCCGCTGTGGACCGGGTGTCCGAAGATCGCCGGCCCGGCCATGACGATGTGTCTAGTGCCCGCTGGCCCGGACTCCCCCATCACGGGGACGCTCCAGGCCATCAAGGCCGCCCGTCCCGGCGACGTCATGGTCATCGCCCATGACGGCAGGATGGACGTCAACTCCTGGGGAGGGATCGCCTCCTTCACGGCCGTGAGGCGCGGGCTGGCGGGAGTCGTGATCGACGGCGTCACCCGGGACATGGACGAGATGAAGGTCCTGGGCTTCCCGGCCTACGCGAAGGGCGTCATCCAGCAGTCTGTCCGGGGACGATGCGCCTTCGGCGGCCATGGACTGGAGGTCATGATCGGCAGCGTGCGAGTGCGTCCCGGGGATCTCGTGGTCGCCGACGACAACGGCGTGGTCGTCGTGCCGCAGGGCCGGGCCGAGGAGGTCCTCGTCATCGCAAGGGAGTGCCTCGCCACCGAAGAGCGGATCAAGAAGTGGATCGTCGAGGGCGTCGATCCCATCGAGGCCCACGACCGCGCCCGGTACGAGCGAATGCCTTGCGGAGAGGGGAAGACCGGCACTTGAGCGACGGCGTAACAGCCAAGTCACACGGTCCTTGACCGGCAGGGCCGCCCCAACGGCCCCGCCGGCATCCCTGGTCGCCAGTTCCTACCGCTCCTGGATGATCCTCACCGAATCTGTCGCCGGTCCCGCCGTCACCCTGACGTGGTAGTTCCCTGGCGCCAGGCTCCGTCCATCGGTGTCCTTGCCGTCCCACAGAAGGTCGTAGTCGCCCGGCTGCAGGCGGCCGCCTCCGATGAGCCTGACCATCCGCCCGCGTCCGCGGGTGATCGCCACCGTCACGGCGCTCTCGTCGTTCACCCGCACCTTCACCGTCCAGTCCGCGTCCCTCGCCGAGGGCTCGATCCAGCCGATCACCTCGGCCGGCTTCCGTGCGCGCGGGTCAAACCCGCGCTCCGGGATCGGCTTCCCGTGGGCGTCCAGCACGTGGCCCGCCGTGTTGAGCCCTTTCTGACGAGCGAGCGCCGGGCTCAGCGCCACGCCGACGCGGCTGCGAACGACCTCGTGACGGGCGCCGTGCCTCACGTCGTGTAGCACCTCCGTCGGCACCCAGTCGCTGCCGACGTCCGTCAGCGTGAACTGCACCGCTTCCGTCTCGCTCGCGACATCGGCGGTCAGGCTCTCGTAGTCGGGAACAAACCCCTCCGGGGGCGTCACGGTCGTCGTGACCGACCAATCCCCTTCGGTCTCGAAGATGAAGGGGTAGGGCTGCTGCCCCTCCGTCCACTCGATGGTCTCGGGTTCGAGAATGGTCAGAAGGGATCCTGTCCGTTCCGTGGAATTGGCGACGACGACTTTGCCATTCTTCTGCTTGATCCATGCAAGTCTCAAGGGGCGCGTCGCCTCATTGCAGTTCCACGGCCTGAAGAATTTCCCCCCGAAGACGTTGTCAACGCTGTTGAGCCCCACCACGGCGAACGCGTTGTTGAACGGAAGATGAAAAACAAACTCTCCATTCCCATCCGTGACGCCTTGCCTGAATGGGGTGCACGTGCTCACGATGCTTCCAAGGCAAACCTGATCCTTGAGCGCTGGAATTCCGAGACCGCCACAGGCGTTGAAGGCGCAGGTACCACTCGAGTAGTAGTAAACCCCGACCTGCACGTCCGGGAGGGGGTCGTTCGTGGACGGCGGGTGCGATCCATCGCCGAGGATGACGCTCCTTCGCGTCTCGACTTTTACCGGCACGGCGTCATCGATCGAACCGTTGCAGTCGTTGTCGAGGCCGTCGCAGACTTCCTGGATGTCGGCCACGGTCTCGTTCGCGCACTCGGTTCCCAGGCCGTCCGGCGTGCACGTATAGGTGCCGTTCTGGCACATGTCCGTGTCGGACCCATCGCAGGGCTGTCCCTTCGTGGGAAAGTCCTCATCGGTCTGGCCGTCGCAGTCGTTGTTGAGTCCGTCGCAGACCTCGGCGGCGTCCGGTATGCCGCAGCCGCACCCTCCTGGCGACGTCTTCAATGGATCGAAGTCGCATCCGTCGATGCAATCGGGGGAGCCGTCGCCGTCGGAATCGGTGTCGGCGGCGCCGCAGCCGCAGCCACCAGGAGAGGACTTGAACGAGTCGTTGGGACATCCGTCGTTGCAGTTTGGCACGCCGTCGCCGTCGGAATCGGTGTCGGTGAGCCCGCAGCCGCAGACACCAGGATCAACCTTGAGCGGGTCGTTGTCACATGTCTCGAAGCAGTCCGCCGTCCCGTCCAAATCCGAATCGGGTAACCCCTCGTCCACGGTGCCGTCGCAGTCGTTGTCGAGCCCGTCGCACTTTTCGGAGAGGTCGTTGGGAACATCAACGCACGCCAGGCCGGTTTGAGAGTCCCAGCATGCGGGAGGGCAGGACAGGCTGTTCACGCACACAGGAACGTCGTCGTTGCACTCGTCGGCGTCGTCCCCATCACAAGGAAGGAACATCCTCGGAGGGTCATCCACGCTCCCGCTGCAGTCGTTGTCAATCCCGTCGAAGCAGATGTCGGGCTCAGGGCTGATCGTCGCGTGGCAGATGTAGACGCCGTTGAGATCGCAGCCGTTCGTGAACCCGATCGCACATGGGCCCGGGAGGCCGGTGTCGCAGGGGAAGTTGGGGACGTCCTCGTCAATCGATCCGTCGCAGTCATCGTCTATCCCGTTGCACACCTCGCTGAGATCGCTATCCAGATCATCGGTGAGGCCGTCGCAGTCGTTGTCCACCCCGTCACAAACCTCGGGGCTCGTCTGAAAACCTTCGTCGATCTCGCCGTCGCAATCATCGTCGAGGCCGTTGCAGACTTCCGGTGTGAGATTCAAGCCTTCGTCAATCTCGCCATCGCAGTCGTTGTCCAATCCGTCGCAGACCTCGGCGCCCGTCGGCGTGCAAGGCGGACTCGAGGTCAGACAGGAGGGTTGAGAGATCACCTCGTAGCCGAGGTCGCCGCATCGGCCAAGACGGCAGTTCAGCACGGTATGGGAGAGAGTCTGAGGGTAGGTCCCGAACATTGTCCGGATCCGGACGCAGGCGTCCGCGCTGACGATCAGCTCGATGGCATCGGTAGGCTGGGAGGGGGGCTGAACGGTGAGCACGAGGATCCAGCCCCCCGGCGAGAGTACCCCGTTCTGCGGTACTTGCTTCTCGACGATGTAGCGATGAAGCTCTCCGAAGTCCAGGACGCCCATCCCATTCCCGGGGTTGCCTATGACCGAAGTCGAAGGACGACTGCTCACATCCGAGTGCAGGGCGATCGGGGCCCAGCCGAGCATGATTCGGTGGTCTCCAGCGGGGCTGGAGGGAACGACCGGCACGTCGCTGCGGATGAGGTCATAACTCGGATTCCCCGAGAAGTTGTTTCCCGGGATTATCTGCCATGGGATCACGTTGGTGTTTGTCCCACCAAGAGCGTTGGGGAGCCCGTTGACGACCGTGGAGAAATCGAAGGATCCCGGACTCGGGTCATCGAACGAGGGCCGCAGCTTCGTGGCGACGGCCGCGACCGCGAACCAGCGATCGGTGGACTCGGTCAGGAGGACGGCCATCGGGGAATCCTGGACCCACTGGTCGCTGGGGATCACGTCGACGAAGTTCCGCCTGTAGTACACGTCATAGAGCGGATTGAGGATGTCGTCGTCGGTGAGCGGCAAGGCCACAACGCGAGGGTTGTCGCAACATCCGTCCACGCCGGGGTCCCCCCAGTTCATCGTGCCCAGGCAGAGTGCCGCCGTGGGACCGCCGGGGGCAACAAGGATGGGAACGAGGAGGCCGCTGTCGTTCCCGTTAAATGTCAGAGCACCGGACATCCCAGTCCCCGAGGGGGAGCCCGTGCCGCTGTTCAGGGTCCTGTCGCCGTACCCCACCTGCCAGAACACGGCGGATGGCGTCCCCGCTCCCAGAGGAGGTGTCTCGAAATACCCGCCGCTCGTGCAGTGGGTGATCTGGAAGCCGCCCGGCTCCAGGCAGGCCGCCCCGGCCTGGCCAGCGCTGCACAGGATGCCCACGAACGCAACGATCCAGGCGAGATGCCTTCCGACTCTCATCTCTCCCCCCCCTCCGCGGGCGTGCCCGCGGGAACGCTCGCCGCGCGAAGAGGCGCGTCGGCCGTGATGCTCGGTCGGATGGTGCGGAACAGGTCGCTCCCCCGCGCCTGCCTGTTCGGAACCTCTCGGGATCTTTCGCCGCTATTCGATTATGACAAGTGCGATTACTTTATACCTCGAAAGCCTCAACCCTGTCAATGGAAGAGTTGCGCCAGAATACGAAAGCGCGACGAAGACCGTGATGGATCTTCGGCGGCGGAGACGAGGCGCTCAACCCACGATCCGACCATCGGCGAGGTGGATCCGCCGCGGGCAGCGGGAGGCGAGCGATTCGTTGTGCGTGGCGACGACGACGGTCAGGCCGTCGCGTTCGTTGAGCTCGCGGAAGAGATCGAAGATCGTCTCGGCGTTGCGGTGGTCGAGGTTGCCGGTCGGCTCGTCGGCGAGGAGAAGCGCCGGGCTGCGCACGAGCGCCCGCGCGATGGCGGCGCGCTGGATCTCCCCTCCCGAAAGCTCACGCGGCTTGAATCGGGCCCGCTTCCCGAGGCCGACCCTCTCGAGGAGGGCTGCGGCCCGTCCGGCGCGGCCGCCGTCGGTCGCGCCGCCTCCGAACATCAACGGCAGCGCGACGTTGCCTTCCAACGTGAGCCCGGGCAGGAGGCTGAACTCCTGGAAGACGAATCCCACGACGCGCCTCCTGAGGTCGGTGAGCCCGCTCTCGGGCAGCCTCTCGATCGCCGTGCCATGGATCTTCAGCGTCCCGGAGGTGGGCCGGTCGATGCAGCCCATGAGGTGAAGGAGGGTGGTCTTGCCGGAGCCCGACTCGCCCGTGACGGCGACCATCTCCCCACGCCCGATGGTGAGGTCCACGCCGCGCAGCGCCTCCACTTTCTCGGCGCCGCGGACGTAAGTCCTCCCAAGCGACCGAGCCTCGACGATGGCGCCGCCGTCGGTCACAGCGTCCCCCGCATGGAGTGGATGGGCCTGAGCACCGCCGCCCTGAGGGCCGGGTAGAGTCCCGCCGCGAGCCCAAGGAAGACCGTGCCGCCGACGCCGGCGGCCACCAGGGGAAACGTGATCGACACGAGGCGGCCCGCGGGCGAGTAAGGTAGGACGGCGCGTACGGCCTCCTCCGCGGAGCGGCCGAGGGTGAAGGCCAGCGCCTCGCCGGCGAGGCCGCCGCAGAGGCAGATCAGCACCGCCTCCATCCAGACGATGGCGAAGACGTTCGCCGGCGAGGCGCCCAGCACCTTCATCACGCCGATCTCGAACGATCGCTCCAGCACCGACATCATCGTGGTGTTGAAGACCCCGAGCGCCGCCACGAGGATCGCCACGAGCGCCGCGGCCGTGATGAACAGCCGGGCGGTGCCCACCAGATCGAGGATCGTGCGGCGCACCTGCGCGAGCGTGATGACCTGCACCGAGGGAATGTCGAATGTGCGGTCGATGAAGGCGTCCATGTGCTCGATGCGGGCCAGCTTGACGGCGATGCCGGTGAGCTTCCCCTGACGATCGAAGACCTTCTGCGCGTAGGTCAGGGGGAGGAAGATCAGGCCGTCGTCCTGCGTCCCGCTGCGCTCGAGCACGCCCACCACGCGCGCGTTCTGGCCCGCGGGGCCCGCGGGAAGCACGGCGCCAAGGTCGGCCCTCATGAACTCCGCGACGTTGTAGCCGAGGACCGTCTCGGGGGCGTCGGCGGCCGTGAACCAGCGGCCTCGCTGGAGTCGCATCCACGGCTTCAGCTTCAGGTAGGCGTCGTCCACGCCCATGTACACCTGGAAGCGGCTCCCCCCGGCCGTGGGCGTCCCCTGCATGAACATCCGCGAGATCTCCCCCACGTCGGGATCGGAACGGATGATCTCGAAGACCTTCTCGTCCACGTACATCGGAATGTTGCCGCCCTTCATCACGAGCGTGGCGGCCTCATAGGGACACCCCTTCGCCGTGACGAGGACCTCGTATCCCATCCGCTCGACGGTCCGCTCGAGTGAGGATCGGTAGCCGTCGTAGAAGGCGGCGATGGTGAGGAAGACGGCGACGGAGACCGCGATCCCCGTGATGGTCAACCCGGTGCGCAGGGGGCTGCGCATCAGGTTCCGGACGGCGAGGATGACGTAGGGGATGAGGGAACGCATCACTGGATCCCGGCGGCCACGCCGGCCTCAACCCCCCGCCGGGGGAACGAACTCGACGCCGCGGCCGATGATCTTGAGGACTCCTTCGTCTCTGATGAGGGTCCCTTCCACCCGCGCCGTGTACCCGCCCACGTCCTTCGGCACCGTGAAGTGCCGCCCCATCTGCAAGTCCACCATGAGGCGCTTGCCGCCCTCCATCACCTCGAACCAGCAGCCCATCTCCTGGCACACCTGCGCCACGACGCCGCGCACGACCACTTCTTCGCCGAGGTGGAGTTCGGGCGACGCCAGGAGATCCGGGATCGAGGCGGTCGGCGTTTCTCCGGTGAAGACGCCGTAGCGCTTGGGGCCGGAGCCGCCGCATCCCAGCTCGCTTACGGCGGCAAGCACTCCGCCGATCACGACGAGACGGCACACGCGCCCGAGGAAGGTCTGGCGGAGGGAGAGGGATTCGAACCCCCGAGGCTGTCGCCTAACGGTTTTCAAGACCGCCGCCTTAAACCACTCGGCCATCCCTCCGCGCACGACACCATGATACGGAGCCGCCGGGGGCAGGGCAAATCGCCCTCCGGGCGGCACTGGCCTACTTTGCGGCGCGGGAGCCTGTGAGACGAGGCCACGAGCGGCGCGAACCGGTGAGCGCC
>CAYNUH010000036.1:0-35609 GCA_964400605.1 uncultured Acidobacteriota bacterium
CGCCGCGGCCCGCGCCGGCGCCGCCCGGGAGAGGCTCGCCCGCGCGGCCGGACTGCTTCAGACGCTGTCGCCCCTGGCCGTGCTGGAACGCGGATACGCCATCTGTCATGATGCCGCGACCGGAGCGGTGCTCAGGACGGCGAGCGCCGAGCAGGAAGGCCGCGACGTGCGCGTGCGCCTCGCCCAAGGATCCCTCCTCTGCGAGGTCCGCAAGGCCGAGGTCACGGGAGGCTGAGGTGGCGACCCGGGAGGTCAAGTTCGAGGCGGCCCTTGAGCGTCTCGAGGAGATCGTCAAGCGGCTGGAGGACGGCGACCTGCCCCTGGAGGAGTCGCTGAAACTCTTCGAGGAGGGGGTGAAACTCTCCCGCCTCTGCGACGAGAGACTCAAGGCCGCCGAGCGCCGCATCGAGATCCTCCTGAAGGACCAGGAGGGAAAGGTCTCCGTCCTCCCCTTCGAGTCCAGAGGTTCTCCCCCCCCAGCCCGGCCCGCGAAGGATGAGGAGTGACCGTATGCGGGAGCGGTTCTCTCCGCTCCGCGAATCGGTCGATCGCACTCTGGAGCAGCTCGTGGCCGCGGACGGCCCCGGCCCGGCTCCCATCCAGGAGGCGGTGCGCTACGCCGTCCTGGGAGCCGGCAAGAGGTTGCGCCCCATCCTCTTGCTCGCGTCCGGCGAGGCGCTCGGCGGCCGCCGCGCCGACCTCCTTCCGGCCGCGTGCGCCGTCGAGATGATCCACGCCTTCTCTCTCGTCCACGACGACCTCCCGGCCCTCGACAACGACGACCTCAGGCGGGGCCGGCCCACGCTGCACGTGAAGTTCGGCGAGGCCATGGCGATCCTGGCGGGCGACGCGCTGCTGACGCTGGCCTTCGAGACCCTCTCGCGCTACCCCGAGGGGGCGGTGCACGCGCCCCGGAAGATCGAGGCCATCCGGGCCCTCACGGCGGCCGTGGGGCTCTCGGGCATGATCGCCGGGCAGGTTCTCGATATCCGGTTCGAGGGGAAGGAGGCGACGGGCGCCGATCTGGAAAAGATCCACCGCCTGAAAACCGGCTGCCTCATCACCGCCTCCTGCGTCGCGGGAGGCATCCTCGCGGGAGGAGGCGAAGCGGATCTGGCAGCCCTCGACCGTTACGGCCGGGCGCTCGGGCTCGCCTTCCAGATCACGGACGACATCCTTGACGTGGAGGGGACACCCGGCGAGATCGGCAAGTCCCCGGGCAAGGACGCGAGGGCGGCCAAGGCGACCTTCCCATCCCTCTGGGGGGTTGAAGCGTCGCGCCGGATGGCGTCCGATCAGGTCGGCCAGGCCGTGGGCGCCGTGGAGCCCCTCGGGGAGAAGGCGTGGCTTCTCGTCGAGATCGCGCGGTCGGTGGAGACACGGCGGAGCTGAAGGCGGGCCGCGATGGCGATGCCGAGAGAAAGGATCGATCTCTTGCTGGTGCAGCGGGGACTCGCGGCCAGCCGGACCCTGGCGCAGGCGTTGGTGATGGAGGGACGCGTCTCCGTGGAGGGCCGGCGGGTGGATAAGCCCGGGTTGCGGGTGGACATCGCAGCCGCGCTGGGCGTCTCGGGGTCGCCCCGGCCTTACGTCAGCCGCGGAGGCCGCAAGCTCGCGGCCGCGCTCGACGCCTTCGGCCTGGACGTCGCGGGCCTCACGGCGGTGGACATCGGGGCCGGTTCGGGCGGCTTCACCGACTGCCTGCTCAAGCACGGCGCGGCGCGCGTCTACGCGGTGGACGTGGGGCACGGCCAGATCGACCACGGCCTGCGGCTCGATCCCCGCGTGACGGTGCGCGAGAAGCTCAACGCCCGGTTCATCTCGCCATCGGATCTGCCGGGCCCGGCCGACATGGCCGTGGTGGACGTCTCCTTCATCTCGGCCACGATGATCCTGCCGCGCGTCCCGCCGTTGCTCCGCGGAGCGGACATCGTCGTCCTGGTCAAGCCCCAGTTCGAGGTGGGACGCGGCGAGGTGGGCCGGGGTGGCATCGTACGGGATCCGGAGGGGTGGCGCACGGCCCTCTGGTCGGTCATCGACGGCGGCCGCGCCGCCGGGCTTCAGCCTTCGGCCCTCATCCCCTCACCCATCGCCGGCGTGGAGGGGAACCGGGAGTTCCTCCTTCACCTCAGGACGGGGCAGTCCTCCGCCCCGGGACCGTCGGGCCCTGCCACGGACGTCCACTCGCTCGTCGAGGCGGGCGTGGCGGCGGCAGTGCTGCCGCCGCGCGGGGAGCCTTCGGAATGAGGCGGCCCGCGGGAGAGGGCCCCGGGCCGGCTTCCCGGCGTCCCCTACGGATCCGGCGCGCCGGCATCGTGGTGAAACCGAGCCACCGGCGATCACGCGCGGTTGCCGAGGACCTCGTGCGGTGGCTCTCCCGGCGCCGCATCGAGCCCGTTCTCGACCGCCAGACGGCTTCGATTCTGGGGCGGAGAGGGGGAACTGAACGGGACGTCCTGGCGGCCACCACGGACATCCTCGTGGTGGTCGGAGGCGACGGGACTCTCCTGTCCGTCGCCCGAGCGGCCGCAGGTGCGCGGACCCCGATCCTGGGGGTGAATTTCGGGAGGCTCGGCTTCCTCACCGAGGTGCCGCTCGACGACATGTTCCCGGCGCTCCAAGGGATCCTCGCCGGAAAGTACACTCTCGAGGAGCGCCTGCGCATCCGGGCGTCGGTCGTCCGCGGGGGGCGCGAGATCGCGCGGCACGACCTCCTCAATGACATCGTGATCAACAAGAGCGCCCTGGCGCGGATCCTCAATATCGACGTGATGATCGACGCCTCCCACGTCACAACCTACCGGGCCGATGGGTTGATCCTCTCCACCCCCACCGGATCGACAGCCTACTCCCTCTCGGCCGGGGGCCCCATCGTGAACCCGAAAGTCGGCGCCTTCGTCCTGACGCCCATCTGCCCGCACACCCTGAGCAATCGTCCGCTCGTGCTCCCCGATCATGTCGTTGTGGAGATGAGTCTCCGCAACAGCCACGAGGACGTGTACGTGACCATCGACGGCCAGGTGGGCTTCCCCCTGGTGGGCGATGACCGCGTGCGCGCGAGCCGTGCGCCGCATCCCGTGAGGCTGATCCAGTCGGCGGGGAAGGACTACTTCGAGGTGCTGCGCCGGAGGCTGAAGTGGCGCGGGCGCGTCGTCCGGTAGCGCGGAAGGCCCGCGCGGGTCATCGGGTTCGGAGCGCCTCAGGACCGTACTTCTCGACCATCCCCCGCTCGATCTCGGCCGGTGTGAGCTTCGCGTTCACGAGAGATCGCAGGTGCTCCTTCATGTCGATGCTGCCCGGGGTCTTGGTGCAGGTGCACTCCGCCAGACTCAGCTCGCAGCCGCAAACGCACTTGAACTTTTCCGCCTGCACTCTCGCCGCCGGGGACAGAGCCACGTCGGTGAGCGACGTCGAGACGACGCCCCGAGGCTGTGCCGAGGCGGATGTCTGAGGGAT
This sequence comes from uncultured Acidobacteriota bacterium, assembly GCA_964400605.1. Taxonomy (GTDB): domain Bacteria; phylum Acidobacteriota; class Polarisedimenticolia; order JACPZX01; family JACPZX01; genus CAYNUH01. Next base: position 3,457 of record CAYNUH010000036.1, read on the forward strand.
AGAGCGTGGGGCCGCGGGAGCCGCATCCCCTGCCGCCCGGCGCCGCGCCGACACGGCGAACCAAGCCCCCCCAGCGCCGAGGACGGCCACGGCGAGGAGCACCCCGAGGCGGCGTCCCATCGGATGCGGCGGCGCCGTCGCGGCGCCCCCTCCGCCCGCGCCCTCCGGCACCCCGGCCGGCGCGGCCTCCGTCTGATGATCGCCATCCTCGCCGGTCATGGTTCCTCCCCCTCCCCGCCGGCGCCGATTATAGGGGCGGCCGCGGCCTCGCGCCAAGGATTCACGCCTCCCTCCGCCGGACGCCCTGAGGCGCCCGAGATGGAGAGTGGCGGACCCGGGCCGGAGATCGACTTTTTCGCGGCCTCAGATGCTAATATGCGCCCCGGTTCAGAGAGTCAACCGATCACAATCCTCAATCGGAGGGACGTTTGAAAAGAACCCGACAGGTTTCCATCACCAGGGAATTCCAGAGGATCCGCAAATCCTTCGTGAACATCGCGAAGTCTTTCGACCGCCTCGGCCGCGCCCTGGCCGGCGCCGGCGCACGGGCCGCCGGAGGCGACCACGCACCCACCCGAAGCGGCAGGCGCCGGCCGAGACTCTCCCGCGCCCAGCGGGCAGCGCTCAAGCTCCAGGGGCGGTACATGGGAACGATGCGCGGCCTGAAGGCGAGCCATCAGGCCAGGGTGAAGTCCGTCCGCAAGGCCCGAGGGGTCCGCGCGGCGATCAGGGAAGCCCGGAGGTTGGCCCGGAAGTAACCCACCCGGCCGCCGTGAGCGCGGCGGCCGCGCCGTGCCGTATCCCGCGTACCGGAACGGGTTCATTCGACGCAGCCTTCCGCCGCGGGGGATGGTTACGCACAGGGGGATGCCCGATATTGAAGGACCGGATCACTCAGGACATGAAGGCCGCCCTCAAGGCGCGTGACAACCTGACGGTGGAAACCTGCCGCATGCTCCTGGCCGCCATCAAGAACGAGGAGATCAACAAGCGGCACGCGCTGACCGATGAGGAGACGATCGCCATCCTGAACCGCGCTGTAAAGACGCGTCAGGAGGCCATCGGCCTCTACGATAAGGGAGGTCGCGCCGATCTCGCCGACAAGGAACGCCGTGAGGTCGAGATCGTCAAGCGGTACCTGCCCCAGCAGCTGACCCAGGAAGAGATCGCCCGCGCCGTCCAGGAGGTCGTCCGCGAACTCGGCGTCACGTCCCGGAAGGAAATCGGCCGGGTGATGAAGGAGCTGATGGCGCGGCATCCCGGCCGCGTGGACGGCCGCCTCGCCAACCAGATCGCCGCATCGCTCCTCAACTGATGCCCGCCCGCGCGCGAACCTCCGACGACGCAGCCGCCGAGCCTCACCCATCCCGGGGCGCCGGCCTCGGGAAGCCCCTGCTGGCGTTCGGCCTTCTGAGCCTGCTCGTCTACATCGCGGTCATGACGCTCTTCAAGATGTCGAACAACGACATCTGGATCCACCTCAAGACGGGAGAGCTCATCCTGAAGCAGGGCTGGGTCCCCATCAAGGATCCGTACTCGTTCGTCGCTTCCGACCGGAACTACGTCGCTCACGAGTGGCTGGCCGGGGTGATCTTCTATCTCGTCTACTCGGTGGGCGGGGTGACGGGACTCACGTACTTCAAGGCTTCGGTGCTCGCCGCAGCCTGCGGCTTCATGTACAAGACGGCCCGGCTGCTCGGGGCGCGGCTGTCGGTGATCCTGCCCGCCTTCGGCTGCACCCTGTACATCGCGACGGCGCGCTACCTGGAACGACCGCACATCTGGTCCTACATGATGGCGCCGCTGTACATGTGGCTGTTCTTCCGGTACCGGGAGGGAGGGCGGGACCGGCGGTGGCTCTACGCACTGCTTCCCCTCCATGTCGTCTGGACGAACCTTCACGGGGGCTTCGTCATCGGAGTGGCCCTCGTCGCCACATTTGCGCTAGGCGAGGCCCTCGCCTACGCGCGGACGCGGTGGCTCGGCATCGGAGCGGACAAGGCCCCCTCCGCGTCCGACGTGCGGCTGCTCGGGCTGCTCGTCCCCGGGTGCATCGCGGCCTCGTTCATCAACCCCTACGGCTACAGAGCGCTGACCTTCCCCTTCGAGGTGTTCAGCCTGAAGATCTACATGGACACCATCTACGAGTGGCAGCCGCCGTACCATCCGTCGTACAACACCTCGACCATGTTCTTCTTCTTCCTGGTGCAGGTCGGCGTCCTCTGCGCGGCCTTCTTCCGCCTGCACCGCGACCGAACGCGGTCCCGGGACGGCGCCGAGCCTCTCGCCGTTCTCAACCTCGTCCTCCTCGCCGCTCTCGCGGTGATCTACCTCCTTCTGGCCGTCTTCTGGGTCGAAAAGCCGGCCATGCACTGGACCTACGACAATTTGAGGTCCCTGCTCTGGGCCCTCCTGGGGCTCTTCTCGCTGTTCACCGTACTGAACCTGAGGTCCGTGGACTTCACGCAGGCGGGGATCTTCGCCCTCTACTTCCTCATGTGTCTGCAGCACAACCGTGCCGTGACGGACGCCGCCATGGGGACCCTCGCGATCGTGGCCGCCTCCGCCTCCGGCCTCCTGGAGGGCAGGCTCCGCCGAGCCCTCCCGGAGAAGCGGACGGGCCCGAAGCGCGCGGCCGCGCGCGCCGCCGTCGAGCCCGATGCGGCCCCGACGAAGACCCCGCGGGCGCCCCTGCCGGGGACCGTGGATCGATCGCGTCCGCCGGCCGTCGTGCTCGGATCGGTCGTCCTTCTCGTCGTTTCGGCCCACGCTGCGGCCTTCACTTACTACTTCGACTTCGCCGGATCCGGGCGCGAGAAGGGCTTCGGCGTCGCCTCCAACATGCCTGTGTGCGCCGTGAACTTCATCGAGAAGAACCGGATCACCGGAAACGCGTTCGTCTCCTACTCGCTCGCGGCGATGCTGATCCATCGCATGCATCCTCTCGTCAAAGTCAGCATGGATTCTCGCGACGACGTCGTGTACGGGGAAGAGCTGTACAAGCAGTACGTCGACGCCCTGAGGACCCCAGGCGCCATGCGGGAATACCTCCGGCGCTACCGGGTCGACTTTTTCCTCCTGAACTATGGCGAGAGAGTGCCGGCGACCTTCGACTACCTGGATTCGACGGGGGAGTGGGCGCCGGTCTACTACGACGACCGGACCTTCGTCCTCTTGCGGCGCACGCCCGAAACGGAGGATCGCATCCGGCGCCTGGCCTTCAAGAGCGTCAGGCCGGCGGTGGCGGGGCCGATCACGCTGGACGCGTCCAATGCGGCAGCGGTGCTCGAAGATGCGGAGCGGGCGATCGAGAACTGCAAGGCGTCCACCTTCGGCTACTACTACAAGACGAAGGCCCTGCTCTTCCTCGGCCGCGGCGAGGAGGCCCTCGCCACGGCCCGGCAGGTCCTCTCCATCGATCCCAGGAGCGTCATCGCTTACAGCGACATGGCAGCGGCCCACGCCTTCATGGGCCAGCGCGACAAGGCCATCGAGATGTATGAAAGGGCCCTCGCCATCAACCCCGGATTCCCCGCGGCGCGAGACGGTTTGCGGCGGCTTCGAGGATTCTAGATGAACACCGCACCTAGCCCCGTACGCCCGACTCTGTCCATCGTCATCCCGATGCTGAACGAGGAGGTCTCCCTCTCGCGGCTCTTCGAGGCCCTCCGCGGGCTCCGAGACACCGGAAAGGAGTTCGCCTGTGAGTTCGTTCTCGTGAACGACGGGAGCTGGGACCGCACGCCGGTCCTGCTGGACCAGGCGGCGGCCGCCGACCCGGATTTCAAGATCGTCCATCTCTCCCGGAACTTCGGCCAGCAGGCGGCCATCACTGCCGGGATCCAGTACGCCACGGGCGACGCCCTCGTGGTGGCCGACGCCGACCTCCAGGATCCGCTGACGCTGGTCCCGGAGATGATGAAGAAGTTCGTCGAGGGGTACGACGTCGTGAACAGCGTGCGCACCGCGCGGCAGGGGGAATCGTTCTTCAAGCGACGGACGGCGGCCCTGTTCTACTGGCTCATGGGGCGGCTGACCGACGGGCGGGTTCCGGTCCTCCAGGGGGATTTCCGCCTCATCGGCCGCCGTGTGGTCGAGGTGCTCAAGGCGATGCCCGAACGGCACCGTTACATCCGCGGGCTCGTCGCGTGGGCCGGCTTCCGGCAGACCTCCATCGCCTACGAGCGCCCGGTTCGCGCCACGGGGGAGACCCACTACTCCAACGCGCGCATGATCGCCCTGGCGCTGGACGCGATTCTGTCCTTCTCGTGGGTCCCGCTGCGGGCCGCCTTCCTGCTGGGCCTCGTCTGCCTCGCGCTCAGCGGGGCCTTCCTCTTCGTGAACCTCATCCTGATGATCTTCACCGACCTGCCCGTCAGGGGCTGGCTCTCGCTGGCGTCGCTGATCGTGATGATGGGCGGGCTGAATCTCGTCATGGCGGGAATCCTCGGCGAGTACGTGGGTCGGATTTTCGAGGAGGTGAAAGGTCGCCCGCGCTACATCGTCGCCGCCACCCGCAACCTCGGAGCGACGCAAAGGCCATGAAGCCTACCACCGCCCACGACGAGGCTGAGTTCCACGACGCCTGGGCGCTCGGGCTGAGGCCCGAGGAGGTGCCCGTGCGCGAGTCGTTCGAAGCGGCCACCGCGCCCGAGAACAGGCACATCCTCGGCAGGCTCGGATCCGTCCGGGGGTTGAAGCTCCTCGACGTGGGCTGCGGCGCCGGGGAGTCGGCGGTGTACTTCTCGCTCCTCGGGGCGGAGGTGACCGCGATCGACATCTCGCCGAAGATGCTCGAGGTGGCGGAGCGGACCGCCCGGCTGCACAGTGTGAAGCCGATCCTCGCAGTGATGCCGGCCGACGACATGACTTTCCCCGACGCCTCCTTCGACGTCGTCTACGGAGCCAACGTCCTGCACCACGTCGACAAGGTGCGCTGCCTCGACCACGTGGCCCGCGTGTTGAAACCGGGAGGCCGCGGGGCCTTCATGGACCCGCTGGCGCACAACCCCGTCATCAATGTCTACCGCAGGATGGCGAGCGCGGTCCGCACCGAGGACGAGAGGCCGCTGACGATGGGGGATCTCCGGTTCTTCCGGGAGCGGTTCCGGGAAGTGGAGCACGCCGAGTTCTGGTTCTTCGCGCTGTGGATCTTCCTGCGCTTCTACCTCGTGGAGAGAGTCGATCCTGCTCGCGAACGCTACTGGAAGAAGATCCTGACGGACCACGAGCGCCTGGCGCCCACCTTCCTCAGGCTCTCGAGATGGGATGAGCGGACGCTCCGGTGGCTGCCCTTCCTGAGACGCTACTGCTGGAACATCGTGGTGCTGGTGACCCGGTAGGCTTCCGCGCCGGCCGCCGATCAGGGGCCGGGGAGCCTGGGGGCCCACCACGCCAGGACCGCCGTCACTCCCACGAAGACCATGCTCAGCACCGCGGCCAGGCGGCGCAGGGGCGTCGCCTCGAAACGCATCTCCACCGTATGGGTCCCGGGAGGCACCTTGAAGGTCACGGTGCCGTAGACCGATGCGGGTCGCAGCTCCAGCGGCGTCCCATCGAGCCATCCCGTCCAGCCCGGGAACCAGAAGGAGCCGAGCATCACCGTGCCCCCTGCGGCGCTGCTCACCTCGAGGAGACGCCGCGAGGACACCCACGTAAGGACCTGCACCTGCCCCTGGCCCTCCAGGAAGCTCCAGCGCGGAAGCCGCACGGGCCGCCACTTGAAGGTTTTGTAGATCGTGAACTCCACTGGAGTCCAGGACGGCTCGATCCAGCCTGTGACCCCCGGAGTACTGTTCATCTCCTCGTCGTAGATGAAGGGCTTCAGGTGAGCCGTCTGCCAGGCCAGAAGCAGGTTCAGCCCGGCCGCGAGCCCGAGCAGCCCCAGGATCGGCGCGATCGCGAGGAGTGGCGCCCGGGCCGGGTCCTTCGAGGCGACCTTCACGGGCCTCGAACCGCCCGCCGGAGCCGATCCCGCGGCGTGCAAGGCGATGCCGGCCAGCAGAGGCGCCGCGAGGACCTGAAGGGTCTGGAAACGGAAGGGGAACTGGATGGTAGGCAGCTCGGGTACAATCTCCCAGATCGGCGTGGAGATCTCGAGCTGGATGAGATAGGCCGCGCCGCTGATGACCGCAAGGGCGGCCGCATCGCGGCGGCGGCGATCGTCACGCGGCAGCCACGCCAGCGCCGCCAAGGTGGCCAACCCGGCGAGGAGCAACTGGCTGTGGGCGGATTTCAGTACCGGCGGCTTCACCGGATCCTTGAAGCCGAGGATCGGAAGGACGGGATCCTTGAAGATGAAGTTGATCCGGTAGTCTCCGTTGGGCATCTCCCGCACCCAGGCGACGTTGGCGAAGGACTTCTCCACGGCCGCCGGCAGCAAGGTGACTGTCGAGAGGCCCGCACCGCACGCGATCGCCAGGACGGGCCTCGCGAGCGTGGCCCAGCGCCGCCGCGCCTCCCACAGCAGCCATGGGCCTAGGAATAGCGAAAAGGTGTAACTGCTGACGATGTGCGTGAAGAGGAGACCAGCATAGGAGAGCGCGAGCCCGGCGAAAGCGCCCCGGCGCCCGCCCTCCATCGTCCGTCGCGCGAACAGGAGGATCAGCGGGAAGAAGATGAAGGAGGTCGTCTCCTGCAGCGCGAAACGGTAGTACATGTCGAGGACGTGGTACGGAAGAAGGAGATACAACGCCGCGGCGAGCGCGGCCGGCACTCCGGGCCCGATCCATTCCCGGGCCAGCCAGTAGAAGGCAAGGGCGGTGAGCGCCGCGACGACGAAAAAGAGGAGCTTCATGCCGCTGAAGACGGAGCCGGCCAGCCAGGACGCCGCGGCCGCCCCGTACGAGGTGAGCGGCGGGTAGAGCACGAAGAGCGGGGCGCCGAGCCCCAGGTTCGACTCGTCGGTCCAGCGCGGGTATGAGTCTCCTTCCGAGAAGGCCTTCATGAAGCCCCGGATGGAGTGCATCGTCCCGTACACGTCGCTCCCCAGTGGAAGCGGCCCGTGTGAGAGCAGAGGACCGCACAGGCTCAGAACGCCGGTGGCGACCAGTAGGGGCGCCCACCCGCCCCAGCGCAGCAAGGCCCGCAGGGCGGGCCGCGATGCGGTCTGCGGCCCTCCCTCGGAGGCACGCTTCACGCTCTCCCCCGAAGAGGAGGCCGCCCCGGAAACGAGGTCATGTTCCCTCAGTGGCGGCGGAGCGTTTCACGCCGCTGCGGCAGCTGCCGTCGATCCGATGCCTGCCGCTGAGATAGGCTTACGCCGCCCCGAGCCCGGCGGCGGGAGGCAGTATGCTGGGGTGGTTTATGAATCTCAAGGACGCCGGAGGCGGACCCGATCGAGCTGGCCCCGGGGTCGGTTCTGTCCGAGGTGAGCGGGCTTTGAGAGGGCCGCTCCCCCACGAGCCGCAGAGATTCGCCGTTCTCGTCCCCATGGTGGCCGCAGGATTGCTGGCGTTCGGGCTCTACCTCGGCACCTGCCGCAACGAGTTCGTCTTCGACGACATCGACATCATCGCCCAGAACCCTCACACGAGGGACCCTGCGGCCTTGAAGACCATCTTCGGATCGCATTACTGGGGTGGCAACCAGAATAGGGGGAACCTCTACCGGCCGCTCACCATCCTCTCCTTCGCCTTCAACCACGCCCTGACGGGCTCCGCGCCCGCCGGCTATCACCTGACCAACGCGGCCCTCCACGGCGCGGTCTCCGCGCTGGTGGCCGCTCTGGCGGCCGCGTTCGGCCTTGGCCGGGGCGGCGCTCTCGCCTCCGGACTGCTGTTCGCCGCCCATCCCATCCACGTGGAGGCGGTGACGCCCGTCGTGGGACGCTCCGAGCTGCTCGCGGCGCTGTTCTGCCTGGGGGCCTGGATCTGCCACCTGTCGGGCACCTGCGACGCGGCGCGCCCCGGCCGCCTGGCCGCCGCCGCGGCTCTCTTCGCGGCGGGACTCCTCTCCAAGGAGAACGCGGCCGTGCTGCCTGCACTGATCCTCGCGGGCGATCTCGTGTTCCATCGCTCGGGCCCATGGCGGCCGCGCCTCCTGTCGCTGGGCATCAGCGCGTCCGTGCTGATGATCTGGCTGGCCGTCCGCGCCGCCGTCGTGCCGGGTCTGCCTCCTGCCGACTCCATGGGAAGCGTGTACGGTGAAGTGGACGTCTGGTCGCGGCTCCTCACGGCCACGGGCGTCCTCGGCAGGTACCTCTACCTGATGCTCTACCCGGTCGCCCTTTCGGCCGACTATTCCTTCTCTCAGATCCCACTCATCACTGCCGCAGCCGACCCGCTCTTCGTGGCCGCCGCTGCCGCGCACCTGGGGCTGGCTGCCTTCGGGATCGCCCTCGGTGCGCGCGGGCGGCTTTCGGGCCTGGCGCTGCTGATCTACCTTGGCGCCCTCTTCCCGGTCTCCAATATCCCCTTCTCCATCGGAACCGTCATGGCGGAGCGCCTCCTCTACCTCCCCTCGGTCGGCTTGTGCCTCCTGGCGCCCGCGCTGTTCGCGGAATCGCGCGGACGTCCGGGAGGCCGAACGGCGAATCGCGCGGCGGCGGGCGCCCTCATCGTCGTCTGTCTCCTGTACGGGATCCGCGTGACGTCCCGCAATGCCGACTGGAAGGACCAGTTCTCCCTCTTCAGCGTGACCGTCCGCACCTCGCCCAACAGCGCCAAGGCGCATTACAACCTTGGAGTGGCATACGAAGACCTCGGGGATCTGGACGCCGCCATGGAGGCGTACCGCCGCGCCCTCGAGATCAAGCCCGATCAGCCGGAGCCGCGGCGCAACTACGGGCTGGCGCTCCTGACCAAGGGGCGGCCCGACCAGTCGCTCGAGCAGCTCAACGTGGCCGCCCGGCTCGACCCTAACCTCCCGGACGTCTTCAACGACATCGGCGCCGCGCTGCGCCGGCTCGGCCGGCTCGAGGAGGCGGCCGAGGCCTTCCAGGAGGAGATCCGCCTGCGTCCGGAGGCGTGGCGCGCCCACTACAACCTCGGGACGCTCCGGCTCGACCAGGGGCGGCCCCGGGAGGCGCTTTCGTCGCTGTCGCGCGCGGCGTCGCTCGACCCTTCCGATCCGGACGCCCACGCCCAGCGCGGCTTCGCGCTCGCCATGCTCGGACGGCACGCGGAGGCGGTGGCCGCCCTCAGCGAGGCCCTCCGTTTGAACCCCGGGCTGGTGGAGACGCTCGTGCCGCTGGCCCGCTCGGCCCTCGCCTCAGGACAGCCGGACGTCGCCGCCCGCGCGGCCGTCAGGGCGCGCCGGAGCGGCGTGTCCCTTCCAGCGGACCTTGCCGCCGGCCTGGCCCCCTGAGCGCCAGGGCCGCCCGACCGAGGTGGAGGCTCACCGCCCGGCGGGACGCGGAGATCCCCACGCCCTTCGCCTAAAGGGAGTAGTTTGCCTGCTTCGCGTCCTCGTGGAACATCTTGACGGTGTCGAGGGAGTAGTCCTTCAGGTCCTTCCCCACGAGGCTCAGCTTTCTCAAGACGTCGTTGGTCGCCGTGATGATTTGGCAACCGATGGCGTCGGCCTGGAAGATGTTCAGGAGTTCCCGCGGGCTCGCCCAGATCAACTCCTCGTTGGGGTAAGGTCGCAGCAATTCGACGGCTGCGGCCATGAGGGGCACGGGGTCGCGGCCAGAGTCGGCGATGCGGCCGGCGAAGACCGAGATGCAGGCGCGAGCGCCGCCGCTCAGGGCAGCCGCGACATCCCGCACCTGCTCCAGGGTCATGAGCGCCGTGACGTTGAGTCTGATCCCATCCTCGCAAAGCTTCCGGATCAGGCCATATGAGACCTCGCCGCGGGTGTTGGTCACGGGGATCTTCACGTAGACCTGGGCGCCCCAGGACGCGATCTCACCGGCCTGGCGCTCCATCTCCGGGAATTCGTCCGAGAACACCTCGAAGGAGATGGGACGATCGGGAAGTGCCGCGAGGACGTCGCGCGCGAAGGCCCTGTAGTCTTTGACTCCCGCCTTCCGCATCAGCGTGGGATTCGTGGTGAACCCGGCGATGTAGGGGAGACGGGCCATCTCGAGCATCCCAGCCTTGTCGGCGCCGTCGGCGAAGATCTTCACCCTGAGGGACGCGAGGCTGGGTGTGGGCGCGGTCACGTTTTCTGGGCCTCCGATGGGGATGCGAGGCTTCCCGCGATCAGCCGGGCCGCCTCCGGCAGGTCCTTTACCAGGTGGTCTGGCAGGCACCGCGACCGATCACTATAGGTCGCGTCGATCAGGAACGTCAAACAGCCGGCGGCTCGGCCCGCTTCGATGTCGCTCCAGCGGTCCCCCACGAGGAAGCTCCGGGCGACGTCTACGTCGAGGTCGGCCGCGGCCTGCAGCAGCAGCCCCGGCCGGGGCTTGCGGCAGGCGCAGTCGTCCGCGTCGTCGTGATAGCAGGTGAGGATGGCGTCGAGGGGGAGCCGTGCCATGAGATGGCGGTGGATCCCCTCGACCGCCTCACGGCTCTGCGTCCCGCGCGCGACATCGGGCTGGTTGGTGATCCCGATGAGAGCCAGGCCGTGGCGCGCGAGAAGGGTCAGCGCCTCGGGAACGCCGGGGAGGATCTCCAGCTCATCGAGGCGGGCCGGAGGACGTGGGATCCCGTCGCGGACCTCCGTCCTGTTGAGCACGCCGTCGCGGTCGAGAAAGACGGCGCGGCGCATCAATGGGCGATCCGCTCCAGGCGAGGCTCGAACAGGACGGCCGTCGCGAGGAGGATGAGGCGGACCGTCTCGATCTTCCCCTTCATGGCTTCGTCGACTCCCATTTCATCTCCCCCACCTTGAGGGCGGGGTGGGACACGAGGAGGTGCCAGAGGACGGCCTGGAAGGCCTCGGTGTGAGGCGTAACCGTCTCGGGATTCACAGTGGGGACGATGACGCAGGCGTCGGCCACCTGGGCCGTGTAGCCGCCGTTTCGCCCCACGATGCCCGCAACCGAGGCGCCGACCTCTTTCGCGTGCTGCACCGCGCGCACGAGGTTGGGGCTGATGTAGCGCTCGAGGTCGCCACCGCCCACGGAAAAGACCAGAACCATGTCCCGCGATTCGAGGCGGCTCACCTTGAGCCAGTTTGCGAAGACCGTCTCCCAGCCCTCGTCGTTCACCCGGGCCGTCAGCTCGGAAACGTTGTCCGTGGGGGTGTAGGCCTCGATCCCGCAGATCTTGCGGAAATCGTTGACGGCATGGGAGGCGTTGCCGGCGCTGCCGCCGACTCCCAGGATGAAGAGGCGGCCGCCGCGCTCCCGGAGCGACACGAGGAGCGAGACCATGCTCTCGATCGTGCCCGCGTCGAGGCGGGCGAGGACCTGTGTGGCCTCGCGCAGGTACTCGGTCGTGTAGGTCATGAGACGTCCTTTCTCCTCGAAATGGCGGCGAGTCTCTTCGAGTCCCTCGGCGGAGCCGATCTCGTAGAAGCGCCGCGTGACCTCGCAGCCGACCATCCGTCCCTCTTCCACCAGCGAGCGGTAGAGGTCGCCAAGGTCGTAGGGCGTATCGGGCGGGATTCGGTCGAGGGCCGACCTCCGCAGAAGGGCGACGCCGTAGTCGATGTGCGTCATCTCGGGCGTGCGCACCCGCTTGTCATAGTGCAGCAGCCGTCCGTCGCGGAAGACGACATTGCTGCGATCCCAGCGATCCTCGTTCCGGAAGACCGTCATCAGGCCGAGTGAGTCGCTGGATGGGAAGTCGGCCAGTACCGCGTGGAAGTCGATGTCGGTAAACGAGTCGCCGTAGAGGACCCAGAAAACGTCGCCCAGCAACGGCGCGGCCCGGAGCAAGGCGCCGCCGGTTCCCAACAGCGTCGGCCCGTCGTAGGAGTAGCGCAGGTCGAGACCGCGAGAGGAGCCGTCTCCCAGGTACGCCTCGACCTGTTCTCCGAGATGGCCCAGGCACAGGACGACGCGCCGCATGCCACTCCTTCGGAGTAGCGCGAGCTGGTGGTCCATGAAGGGACGCCCGGCCACGTCCACGAGAGCCTTGGGTATCGTCTGGGTCACGCGGCGGAGGCGTATGGCGAGGCCCCCGGCCAGCAGGGCGACCGTGACGTCGGCGATCTTCAAGCCCGTCACCTCACTGGATGAGAACCTTGGTCCCCTCGAAGTCGAACCGGAAGCGCACCTCGCGAAGTGCAGTGCCGATCATGGCGTGGCGCAAACGGGTCTTGTCCTCGGCGTAGAAGAGGAGGAAGCCGCCGCCGCCGGCGCCGATGAGCTTTCCGCCGAGGGACCCGTTCTTCATGGCGAGATCGTACCAGCCGTCGATCGCGCGGTTGCTCATGGCGAAGCTCCGCCTCTTCTTGTGCTCCCAGTGGACATTCATCAGCTCCGCAAAGCGGCGGAGGTCGCCAGACTCGAGGGCCTCCTTGCTCTGCAAGCCCAGGTCCTTGATGAAGTGCAGGTTGTCGACCATGTCCTTGTCGCGCGCCTTGCTGCGGTCGTCCTGCTCCTTCAAGATGGCCGAGGCTGCGCGGCTGTAGCCGGTGAAGAAGAGCAGCAGGTTGTCCTCGAGGTTGTAGAGGGTCTCGGTGTCCAGCTTGAGCGGTGCCACCTCGACCCGATCGTTTGGGAGGAACTGGAAGCACGTGAGGCCGCCGTAGGCTGCGATGTGCTGGTCCTGCTTGCCGATCGGTTCTCCGAGTTTGTCGATCTCGATCGTGCAGGCCTGCTCGGCGAGCTCGAGGGCGTGGACGAGGGTCTTCTTGTAGGTGTGGAGGGCCTTGAGGAGCGCGGTCGTGAAGCTCCCCGACGAGCCGAGGCCCGTTCCCGACGGGATGTCCGCCATGCTCGTCATCTCGAGGTACTTCCCGTCGAGTTCCAGGAGCCGCAGCGCCTCGCGGATGATCGGGTGCTGCAGCTCGTCGGCCGAGCCGACGCGCTCGAGCTTGGAGTACTTCACGATCAACTCGGGGTCGAAGGTCTGGTGCAGCGTGATGTAGACGTACTTGTCGATGGCGGCGGCTATGAGGAAGCCGCTGTGCCGGCGGTAGTACGACGGCAGGTCCGTCCCGCCTCCGCCTAGGGAGATGCGCAGGGGGCTCCGAGTGATGATCATGCGTCCTCCCGCCCGTAGGCGCGATGTACGATGGTGAGGGCGGCCAGCGCGTCGTCGAGGCTCCCCAATGGCTTCCGCCCCTCTCTCAAGCAGGAAGCGAAATGCTGGAACTCCTGGCACCACGATATGTCCTCGCCCGGATACTCCCACACCGTCGTCTCCGGCGGTCCCATCTGCGGCAGCATGCGGTGGAAGGCGAGCTGCTCGACGCCGTAACTTCCCCCCAGGCCGTCGACCTGCAGCTTGCCGTCGCGGCCAAAGACTTCGAAGCAGAACAGATTCTTCCACTCCGTGCAGCTCGCGTGAAGCCATGCGACCTGGCCCCCCGCCGTCTTGAGAAGGAGGAAGCCGTTGTCCTCGACGGGCATCTTCCAGAAGAAGGTGTCTATGTGGCCGACGACGTCGACGAAGTCGCCGGCAAACCAGCGGGAGAGGTCGACCAGGTGGACGCCCTGATCCAGGAGCTCGCCGCCGCCGGCCACGGCCGGATCAGCGCGCCACTCACGCTCGTAGCCGAGTCGCCCGCCATGGCCGTAGCGTGCGCGGATGTAGAGGAGCGGTCCGACTGCCCCCTCGTCGAAGAGGGACCGGGCTCTCTGGAGCGCGGGGTGGAAGCGATGGTTGAAGCCGACCTTGACGGTGACGCCCGCAGTCGCCGCCGCCTCGAGGAGCGGTCTCAGCTCGTGGGGGCTGCGGGCCGCCGGCTTCTCGACGAGGACGTGCTTGCCATGCCGCACTGCCTCGCAGGCGACGGGCGTGAGCCAGTCGTTGGTCGTGGCCACGATCACGACGTCGACGCCGTCCCGGGCGACGACCGGCCGCCAATCCGTGCCGGCGACGCAGCCGGCATGGTCGGCGGCGAGCCGTTCCGCGCGCGTGCGGTCCGCGTCGACGGCGGCCACGAGGCGGGCGTCCGCGCCGAGGGCTTTCGCGCGCTTCCCGCCGACCAGACCACAACCCACAATGGCCACGCGCATCAAGACGGCATCCCCCGATCCTCGGGCACGATCCGACGCAGCGTGTAGACGTCGCTGCGAGCGAGGGCCTCGCGCTTGCCCGGAAGAGTCGCCCAGTCGTCCCAGATCGCGCTCAGCAGGCGTCCCGTGATGCCGTCGCTCTCCGCGGAAGCCAGGAAGACCGCGAGCGCCGCAGCCTTCGCGAGGGGCGTCCCCCCCTCCTCGCGTTGCCTCAGTGAGCGTTCGTACAACTGCTGCCCGACCTTCTCCGGTCCGGCCACGAGGACCTCGTCGAGGAGCCGCGTATTCAGGGGGCCGGGCGCGATGGCGTTGACGTCCACCCGCGCCTCGCGCAGCTCCTCAGCCATTGTTTCGGTCAAGCGCACGACCGCAGCCTTCGAAGCTGCATACGCGCTGATGCGCGGCAGAGGCTTTGTGGCGCCGCCGCCCGACAGGTTGATTATCTTGCCGTAGCCGCGTGCGCGCAGCAGAGGGATCACTGCGCGGCACATGAGGACGGTGCCGAAAAGGTTGATACGGATGGCCTCGACCCAGGCACCCCAGTCGACATCCTCGATCCGTCCCATGGGGCCATAGACCCCGGCGTTGTTCACCAGTACCGTCACGTCGCGCAGGACCTCGCGAGCCCGCTCCACCACGGCCGCGCAGCCCGCGGGATTGGAGACGTCGGCGGCGACGGCGTCGATCGCCTGGCCCGGGCGCGTGGCGAGTGGCGCCAGATCGCCGCGGGTCTGGCGCAGCCGTTCCTCGCCTCGCGCGATGAGCAGGACGCTCGCCCCCGATTCGAGGAAGCGCGCCGCGATCGCCCGGCCGAGGCCCTGGCTCCCGCCGGTGATGATCGCCGAGCGGCCCGTGAGGTCCATGCTCCTCCCCTCCCGCTTCAGTCAGGTCCGTGGCGCGCGGAGCGGGGCCACGCGGAGGACCCGAAGCGCTTCAGCCGCGACGCGCACGTCAGCGGGCCTCCAGGACCCAGGGGTTGGCCTGAAGGTACGCGAGCGTGCGCAGGACGCCCTCGCGGATCGTCAGCTTCGGCCTCCAGCCGAGGCCCCTCACCTTGGCCGTGTCGAGGAAGATGAACGGGCTGTCGCCCACCCAACCCCTTTCGCCGCCGGTGTAGCGGCGCTTCGGCTCGACGCCCAGGTGCGCGCAGATCCAGCCCAGGGAGTCGTCCACGGTGCAGTGCTCCTCGGTGCCGAGGTTGTAGACGTTCACACGCTCCCGCGCCCGCTCGAGCACCGTCAGGATGGCTTCGATGCAGTCGTGGACGTAGAGGTACGACTTCCGCTGGCGGCCGTTGCCCAGGACCTCTATCTCGCCCTGGTCGGCCCGGAGCTTCCTGTAGAAGTCGACCACGTGGCCGTGGGTGTAACGTTCCCCCAGGATCGACACGAAGCGAAAGACGTAGCCCTGGAGGCCGAAGCCGGCGCAATACGCCGCGATCAACCCTTCGCCGGCCAGCTTCGAGGCCCCGTAGAGGCTCGTCTGCACGGGGAACGGGCAGGTCTCGGGAGTGGGGAAGACCTCGGGCTCGCCGTAGATGGATCCCGTGGAAGCGAAGGCGATCCGGCGCGCCCCGGTCGCCCGCATCGCTTCGAGGACGTTGAACGTGCCGACGGTGTTCTGCTCCAGGTCCCTCCGGGGGTGTTCGGTGCCGAACCGAACGTCGGCATTGGCGGCCAGGTGGAAGACGACGTCGTGTCCGGCCAAGGCTTCCGTCAGGCGAGCCGTGTCCAGGACGTCGCCCTCGATCAGCCGGAAGCGCGGCTGCCTCTGAGCCTCCTGCAGAAACGCGCGCCGCCCCGAGGAGAAATTGTCGTAGGCGGTCACGTCGTGCCCCTCGGACAGCATGCGGTCGACAATGTGGCTCCCGATGAAGCCCGCGGCGCCGGTCACGAAGGCCTTCATCGCTTCTCAGTGCCTGGCGCATCGGCCGGCCCCGGTCTCCGCGCGATGGCCAGGAGGTTCTCGCGGAGTGGGAGCTTCACCACGACGTCACCCAGGACGCGACGGGACAGGCGGAAGATGGGGGCCAGGATCCGGAGCAGGCCCTCGAAGGTCGTGCTGTGGGCCATCCCCGTGAGGTTCCGGTGCCGGTCCATGCACTCGATCCCTTCAACGACGAACCCCGCCTCGTCCAGCATCGCGCCCATGGTTGCCGGCGTGAAGTAGTAGAGGTGCTCCTCGGGCTTGATCTGCAGGAGCCGCCCTGCCCATCGCGCGATGTTCGGTGTGGAGATCATCACGATGCCGCCCGGCCTGAGGAGGCCCAGGACCACGCGGAGGACGCCGAGGGGATCGCGCAGGTGTTCGATGACGTCGCCCATCAGGATCACGTCGAAGCTGCCGGCGGGGTAGGTGTGCCGCTCCAGGGTCCCCGGGACGACGTCGAGCCCGCGCTGCTCCCGGCAGTAGCGGGCTGCCTCGGCATTGATCTCGATGCCGTGGGTTTCCCACCCCCGCTCGCGTGCAACGACGAGGCACGTTCCGACGTTGGGCCCGACATCGAGGACGCGCCCGCGGCCCGGCAGGACCTTCTCCGCCCGCTCGAGGATCTCGGCGAAGCTCCGCCGGTCGGCAGCTCCGGCGTCCAGGTAGTACTGGATCCGGGACGACTCGCCGCTGTTGTAGTGCTGTTTCACGGCGGGGGCGTCGAAGCGGGGGTTCACGTAGACGAGGCCGCAGCCCACGCACGCCACTACGCCGAGGCCGTCCCGCTGAGCAAAGGGGCGGCTGCCGGCCGCGCCGCACAGGTTGCAGACCACGGTCTCGAAACCGGGCCGAAGGACGGGCTCCACGACTGCCTTCACCGGCCTGCCTACGGCGAGGTTTTCCCGCCCGGTGACGCCGGGGCCATCCCGAGCGGGGCCTCGGCTTTGGGCGGGTAGTGGCCGAAGCGGATCTTCAGGATATCCACCATGTTGCGCCAGTTCCCCGCGACGAGATCCAGCCGGCTGTCGCCGTCGTCACGCCAGCGCACACCCACTTCCTTGATCTTGTACCCACTGCGCAAGGCGAGGTGCAGGATCTCGATGTCGAACATGTAGCCGTCGATCCGCTGGCGCGCGAAGAGGTCGCGGGCCACCTCCCCGCGGAAGAACTTGAAGCCGCACTGGGTGTCCCGAACTTCCCAGAGCCCGAGGATAAGGTGCATGACGACCCCGAAGGCACGGGAGCCTATCTGCCGGTAGAGAGGCTGCGGGACCTCCACCTGCGAGTCCGAGAGGCCGCGCGAGCCGATGACCATGTCGAACTCGCGGTCGAGCCACGGGAGGAGCTTCTCCATATCCTCGATGGGTGTCTTGTCGTCCGCGTCCACAAAGCCGATGATCCGCCCGCGGGCCCGGGCCACGCCGTTGCGGATTCCGCGCCCCTTGCCCCCGCGTTCGAAGGTGCCCATGACGCTGAGCCGCGGATCGGACTCCGCCATGGCCGCCACGATCTCTCGGGTCCCGTCGTCGCCGTCCGCAGAGACGATGACCTCCCAGCCTCCGGACCTACGGTCAAGGTGGGATCGCATGCTCTCGATCGTCGAGCGGATCCGACGCGCCTCGTCATAGGCGGGGATGATCAGGCTGAGGTCCGGGTTCGCGGCCATGATCCTCGCTCCGTGGTGGCAGCAGCCGGACGTCCCTGGTTGTCCGGATCACCAGCCGGCGCGCGTTCCTTCCGAGTCCCAGCCCCTTGGACACGAAGAATTCGCCGAACCAAACGCGGATCCGGACCGGCGCGTCTCCCTTTATCTCCCTCGGGTCCAAGCTCACGATGACGAGATAAGTCTAGCAGGAGCACCGCATTCTAGCCGGAACCGGAACTGGAGCGCCAGTCATTTTCGAACTTGCTCGTGGGCCCCTTTCGTGGCGCGGCCTACGCGGCCTCACTCCGGAAAGTCGCCCACTACCGCGGGAGGGTCGGAGTTGATCGCCCTTCGAGGTCGAGCCTAGGATGATCGTCTAGTGCCGACGGAGGAGTCACCTTGCCGGGCCCGGCGCGGCCAAGGAGAGGGCCCCCCCGCCATTCCCGGGCGGGAAGGCGGAAGGGCCAGGGGGAAGAGGGGACCTTGTTTCCCGGCTGAGTTAGACTTCCGAGCGTGGGAAAGGATTACAGGAGAATGGTGCTCGGCGTGCTCGGGACCGCCGCCCTCGCCGGAGGCGCAGTTTTCGTTGCGCTCGCGTTGCTCGAAGAACGGATCATCTTCCACCCGTCCCGCCTCATCGAGGCTACGCCCGACGCCGCCGGCCTTCCGTATGAGGATCTGCGCTTGCGTACCAAGGACGGAGAGACTCTCGCCGGTTGGCTCGTCACGGCCCCGTCGCCGCGGGCCACGATCCTGTTCCTCCACGGCAACGCGGGCAACCTCAGCCACCGGCTTCACCACCTGGCGGGGCTGCGCGGCACTGGCTTCTCCGTCCTGATCATCGACTACCGGGGATACGGCGAGAGCAGCGGCTCCCCTTCGGAGGAAGGGCTGTACCGTGACGCGCGGGCGGCCTGGGAGGAGCTCACTCTCGAGCGCGGCGTGCCCGCCAGACGCCTGGTGCTCTACGGGGAGTCGATCGGATCGGCGGTGGCGCTCCACCTGGCGGTCGATCTCCGCCGCGCCGGCGAGGAGGGCCCCGGGGCCATCGTGCTGGAGGGCGCCTTCACGTCCGCCGTGGAGATGGGGCGGCGGATCTTCCCCTTCCTCCCCATCCGCTGGATCGCCCGCTCGCGCTTCGACAACCTCTCGGCCGTGCGGGAGGTAGGCGCTCCCACGCTTTTCATCCATGCGGGCCGTGATGAGGTGGTCCCGATCTGGATGGGCCGCCGCCTGCACGCCGCCGCCGCCGCCGCCGCCGTGAAGGAGTTCCACGAGGTGCCCGGCGCCGGCCACAACACGACGTGGCTCTCGGCGGCTCCGCCTCTCCAAGACGTCATCCGCGGCTTCGTGGATCGCGTCATTCCGCGGGAGGGGCGGCCGTGAAGCTGCTGATGCTCTACTGCCCGCGCTTCGCCTTCGCCACCCACGAGCGATCCCTGCCGCAGGCGCCGGAGGACGCCCGCAGCGAATCGCACACCGACTGTGTCGTCGTGCTCATCCACGCTGAACCCAGCGACTCCGGGGACTTGCCGGGAGTTGAGACCAAGCTGGTGAAGAACGCCAAGTGGCTGGCGGGCAAGTTCGGCTCCCGGCGCGTGGTGCTCCACTTCTTCTCGCACCTCGGATCGGAGACGGCGGAGCCGGAGATGGCGTGCGGGGTCGTGGCGAGGGCCGCGGAGAGGCTTCGCGCGTCGGGTTACGAGACGGCCGTCACGCCGTTCGGATACTTCTGCTCGCTTCAGTTCACCGTGGCCGGACCTTCCCTGGCTAAGGTGTTCAAGGAGTTCTGACCGGCGATAGGGTCAGACGACCGTGAGGACCTCGTCCATGGGCTTGCGGGCGATGTCCGGGACCCGGCAGCCGGCGGCGGGATACCCGACCGGGATCAGGAGGAAGGCTTTCTCCTGCGGCGCCCGTCGGGCCCCTCCTCCCACTCCTTGCGGAAGACCACGATCAGGGCGGGGGCGACCTCGAGGAACTCCTTGCGCCAGTCGGTGCCCAGAGGCTCGATGGCCCTCAGCCACTCCTCCGGCATGCGGTGCTCGTAACTCTCCTTCTCCTCGGCTTCCGCGGCCTCCCGGATCTGCGCCTTGACGGCGGGATCCGTGACGATCACGAAGCGCCACGGCTGCCGGTTGGCACCGGACGGAGCCTGCGCCGCGACGGCGACGAGGTCCCGCAACACCTCCACCGGGACCGGATCGGGGGAGAAGTGGCGCACGCTGCGACGGCGCCGCATCAATTCAAGGAGGTTTCGCGCCCGGATCCGGACTTCATTCTCCGCCGGGCGCTGGTAGTCCAGAGGGACGAACGCGGGGTGACTCGGCATGCTCATCGGGGTTTGCCTTCCGCCTGGCGGCGGGCCCGGCGGCCGAGGATCGGGGAGATTCCGCCCCGGCTCAGATCAGAGCGACCGCTTCCTCTTCCTCAGGCCCCTTCGGCTTCCCTTGGACTTGAACCGGGGGGGATGATCGCCTCCGCGACCGTCCGAGTCGCTGAACCCCGAGAATGAGAAGGTCGGGGGGACGGAGCCGGAAGAGCGCTTCGGAGGCCGGTCGTCGGCGTCGTTGACGCGCATGTTCCGGTTCTTGAGGGGCTGATCGTGAAGCCGGCGGATCGCGTCCGCCGCCTGCGCCTCCTCAGCGAACTCCACGATGCCGAAGCCGCGAGATTTGCCCGTGGCGCGGTCGGTGATGACTCGCGCGCTGATCACCGTGCCGACCGACGAGAACCTCTCGAGAAGCTCCGCGTCGGTGACGTCGTAAGAGAGGTTGCCGACAAAAACTTTCTTGGAAATGTGACCCTCCATCCCGCCCTGCGGCGTCCTGCCGCTGTCCGGGCGTTCCACGCTCCACTGCCGGCAACGTGAGGCGCCGGCTTCTCTTCGACCCCTGCTGTGCCCTCAACACCAGGGCCGTCTGAGACGGGCCCTCAAGATACAGTCATTCTGCCCGCAAGTCCCGTCCCGGGCGTCTTTCCCCGCAAGAGGGTGTCCGGGCAGCGCCGTGGACTCCTCGCTCCTGAGGGGATCCGGCGCGCGCCGGCCTTCCGTCAGGTCCTCCCGGCCTCTGGCCGGAGGATGGCAACCGCAGCGGCGTGGGAGAGATCGGGCCGCCGCACGTCTCTCGCGAGCCCGATTACCTCGAGGGCGCGGATGACCCACCAGCCCATGTCGAGCTGCGCGGCCGTCCAGCCCAGCTTCGCCGACCAGGGCATGGCGTGGTGGTTGCGGTGCCAGTTCTCCCCCTGGAACAGGTGCCAGAGGCCCAGCCACCAGACGTTTTCGCTCGAGTCCTCGCCTTCCGCCACGCCGGGCCTCATGTGGCAGATGCTGTTGACGAAGCACTGGGCGTGGAGGGAAAAGACCAGACGGATGGCCCCAATCCAGAAGAATCCGGCCCATCCGAGCGCGGCCCCGCCGAGGTACGACAGCGCCAGAAGGGGGATCTGGAACCGGGACCAGAACGAGTACGCGGGCCGGTTCAGATCCGGGCAGTACTTGTCCACGCTCACCTGGCCCGCCTGGTAGAGCCAGCGCAGGTGGGCCCACCAGAACCCCGCGATGCGTGGGCTCGAGATGTCCTCGACAGTCTCGGCCTTGGCGTGGTGCAGACGGTGGTTGGCCGTCCAGTAGACTGGCGCACCGGACCCGTTCGTGATGGCGAAGAAAGTCAGGATGTTCCTCACGATCGGGTTCAGCCGGACCGACCGGTGCGCGAGCGATCGGTGATAGCAGACCGTCGTGCCGATGCCGCCCAGCCAGGTCAGTGCCACCGCGATCGCCAGCAGCCTCCATCCAGGGAGGGGCGTGAGAATGAGGCCGGCGGCGGCGGTCACGTGGATCAGGACGAGCCACAAGAGGACGGTGCTTTCGCCGGGGGCCGGGCGCCAGAGAGTCCGGGCCCACGGGCGGGTCGAGAGGAACAATTCTGTAGCGTGGGTTGGTTTCAATGGGTCATGGTCTCCGGGTGCCGTTGACGGAAGGCCCCGAGTCCATGCCCGCTCAAGCGCTGCGATGATCGGGGGTCGTGCTCTCGGCCCCGGCAGCCTGCGCCGGGACGGTGCGTAACCTAGCACAATCGGCTCGCGACGTCATCTCTTGAGATCGCTCGGTAGTGGCTCAGTTTACGAAGTGGGGCCGAACTCGCCCGCCGAATCACATAGACTACGCCCCCGCACTCGCCGGAGGAGACTTCATGCAGGATCTGATCGGAGCCGCCCAGCCCGCCGGCTGGCTACGCCCGCTCGCCTTCATGCTCCTCGTCGTCCCGATGAACCTGCTTCTGGGCGGCATGGTGATCTTCGCCGCGACAATCCGGATGCGGGCGGGACACTCGGACGTTCTCGCGCGGTGGCTGCGCGGGACCTTTACCGGCGCCGCCATCTGGTCGGCGGCGGCGGGGCTCGCGGCCCTGTATGCGCCCGCGCCCCCGGCCGGGCCGCCCTTCCATCCGGCCTCGGCCGCGGGATCTCCCCTCTCCTCGTGGCCGCTGCTCCCAATCCTCGCGCTCCTGGCCGTCGCGCTGGGCCTCGTCCGCTTCCTCGTCCACCGCCCGAAGGGTGATCGGGCATCGGCCGCGGTGGCCTGGGCCTGCGTGGCCATCCTCGCCGCCGCCGCGCTGGCGTGCTCGGCCGCCCTGGCCTCCCAGGAATCGGCCATCCTCACCAAGGGCAGCGCTCCCCCTGCGGCCGTTGGCGGGCTCGATGCACTCCGCCACGCCCCGAGCCTCCTCCCCCGCTGTGTCCATATCCTGACCGCGGCCGTGGCCGTGTCGGGGATGATCGTGGCCGTCCACGGCTGCCTCGCGCGGCGGCGCGACCCCGCCTACGGCGACTGGGTCGCCCGGTAC
The DNA here is from genome assembly GCA_964400605.1 of uncultured Acidobacteriota bacterium. GTDB lineage: Bacteria > Acidobacteriota > Polarisedimenticolia > JACPZX01 > JACPZX01 > CAYNUH01. The sequence continues at coordinate 25,904 of CAYNUH010000036.1, forward strand.
GGCGCCCGATGGTTCGCCGTCCCGACCGCGCTGCAGATGGTCGTGGGGTTCTGGTTCCTCCTTGCCCTTCCCGGCCCGGTGCGGGCGAGGCTCATCGGAGGATCGGCCGAGGCCACCGGCGAGATCGTCGCCGGGATCCTGCTGTCCGTGTTCGTCTTCACCGTGACGGCCCACGCGTTCCACGCGAAGAACCCGGCGCCCTTCGTCGGTGCCGCGGCGGCGGGTCTCCTTCCGCTTCTCGCGGTGATGATCCTTCTTCGCGAGCAGGTCCGATCCGGCCACTTGGAGGGCGTCGAGAATCTGACGCCACCGGGGGCTGAGTCCGTGGCCTGGCTCCCTGTCCTCGTCGTGGCGCTCCTCGCCCTGGCGGGCCAGGCGGTCTGGCTCCGCTCGAAGCTCTGCTCGCCGCCACCGGCCGGGCCGCTTCGAGAACCGTGAGCCGGATCGCGCGGCCGGTGGATGCGGGCCGGGGGCGGGCCGCCGCCGCCCACCACGGATCGCTCCGTCCTGGCAAGAGCGCTACGGGGCGTTCAGCCTCTCCTCGGGGATCATGTTGCCGCGTCCGAGTATCAGCGACGGATCGAAGGCGCGCTTGAGCGCGGCCATCTCTTCGAAGACTCCGTCCCCGTACATCACGGCGAGATAGGAGGCCTTGATCTTCCCCAGTCCGTGCTCCGCCGAGACGGTCCCTCCGAGAGCCACGATCCTCCGCACCAAGGCCCGGTAGGCCTCGGCGGCGCGCGCGGCCTCGCCGTCGTCAATGGGGAGAAGGTTTACGTGAAGGTGGTTGTCCCCGAGGTGGCCGAAGGCCAGCCATGGAACCCCGGCGGTGTTCAGCACCTCGCCGTAGGTCCGGAACATCGCGTCGAAGCAAGCGTCGGGGACGGCCATGTCGGCCCCGATCTTCCGCTGGGAGCGGCGCGCGAGCCACTCGTTGATCCCGAGAGGAAGGGCGTGACGGAACTCGCGGAAAGATCGGCGGTCCTTCTCCGCCGTGGCGAACCAGGAATCGTCGATGAGAGCCCGATGCGCCTCCGCGGTCTCCAGCCAGGCGCTCTGAAGGCCGTCCTCGGTGGCGGGCACGGTCTCCTGTTCGAAGTAGATGGCGGCCCGCGCGGCGGCCGGGATGCCGGGATGATGCGGACGCATGAACGTAAGAGAAGCGCCGTCGAAGTACTCCAGGACGCGCGTGTCCAGGTCGGCGGTCGCGCCCGCGGGCCCGCGGGCCCCAGGCCGATCCGGATCGGACGGGGCCGGCCCCGGGTATCCCCGCGCCCTGTAGGATCGCTCCCGCGCCTCCCGGAGGAATGCCCGTGACGTCTCCTCCGACGGGAAGAAGACGATCCCGGCCAGGACCCCTTGAGGCGCGGGCAGAAGAGCGAGTTCAATCTCTGTCACCAGAGCGAGCGTTCCCTCGGATCCGACAATGAGGTCCACCAGATCCATGCCCGGAGCGGCGTGGTACCCCGACGCGTTCTTGACGGCCGGCATCTGGTACGAGGGGAGGCGCGCGTGGATCTCCGATCCGGAAGGGCACGGAAGGACGAACGATCGGTCCCCGGCCGCGCGGAATCGCCCCCGGGGGAGATCCACGACCTCGCCCGACGTCAGGGCCAGACGCAGGCGCCTCACGTGGCGGCGCGTCGGCCCGTATCGAAATGTGCGGCTGCCGGAGGCGTTGGTGGCCACCGTGCCGCCGATCCAGGCGGCGGTCTCGGTGGGATCGGGACCGTAGAACAGTCCGCGCTCCGCCGCGGCCTTCTCGAGGTCGGCCACGCTCACCGCCGGACCGACCACGGCCACGCCCCCGCCGCCGGGGACGGTCCGGATCTCCCGGATCCCGCCCAGCGCGTCCGTGGCAAGGACCGATCCGCCCATGGGGATCCGCGCGCCGGTGAGGCCCGTGCCCGCCCCCGAGAGTGTCAGCGGCTCGCGGCGTGCGGCGCACTCGGCCAGCAAGGCGGCGGCCTCCTCCTCAGTCGCCGGGATGTACACGCGCTCGGCCCGGCCCCCTTTCATCCCCGAGGCGTCCTCGGTGTAGGGGTGCACGGCGTCGGGATCCGCCTTCACGATCATATTGGTAGAACTCAGGCGCGATGCCCTTGCGGGCCCGGGCTCCTGAATCCCCCTTTCAAACCGTGCATGCGGATTTCCCGCACACGGAGCCGAACCGGATCCTGAGCTCCCTGAGATCCATGCGCCGCTGAGAAAGCCCCTCCCGATGGCTGAACATTCTCGTCGAGGCTTGGCCTTCCCGACGCAGATTCCGCTTCCCGCGAGGTCGACTTCGTGCGATCCTGCTCCATGACGCCGGCCCCCCTTTCGTCACCCAACCGAATGATCCCATTGGGCTGAGGACCGCCGTCAACTTGCAACGCTTACTGGGACATCCCCAAACCGGGGGAAGTCCACATGAAGAGAGTAGCACCAAGCGTCCGATTGAGGTAGTTTAGGATGACGCCCGCGATCGTGAGGAAGCTGAACGCCCTGAGACGAGCGTGCGAGGCCGAGGTGATGGAGGCCCCAACCTGACACCTGTTGTCCGCCGATGAGCGAACCCTCATGCCGCGTCTGCAACAGCCCGACGCAACCGATCGGCGAAAAACTCGGTCGATTCTCCAAGTCCATCTACCATCTCTACCATTGTCCCGAGTGCCGTTATTCATTTGTCGCGGACCCTTGGCTCGATTACGACCGGATCTATTCCATGGACTACTACAGAGGAAAGCGAGGGGACCCACTCGTGGACTACCTCTTTGAGCTCGAGCATCCGGCCGATACGATCCGCCGGTATGAGTGGGAGGGGATCGTGCGACTCGTCCAATCGCTCTTGCCTTTGACGCCCACCCGCGAATGGCTGGACTTCGGCTGCGGCAATGGCGGGTTCGTGCGGTTTGTGAATGAAAGGCGGCTGTCCCGGATCGTTGGGTTCGAGGAGGGGGCGATCTGCGGCGAGGCGGCGCGGCGGGGCGTCCCGCTCGTCAGCCGAGCGCAACTGGATCGAATGCAAGGCTCTTTCGACATCGTCACGGCCATCGAAGTGCTCGAGCACGTGCCAGACCCCGTTTCGATGCTGAGGAGAATCCGCCTTCTTCTCAAGCCTGGCGGTCTTCTCTTTCTCACAACCGGAAACGCCAGACCCCATAGGAAAGGCCTTCTTCGGTGGAGATATGTCGTTCCCGAAATTCACGTCAGCTTTTTTGAACCGGAAACGATGGCCCTGGCGATGAAATTGGCCGGAATGAAACCCGAGTTTCGCGGTTTTCTACCAGGCTTTGAGCAGATCATTCGGTTCAAGGTCCTGAAGAACTTAGGAGTGAAGAGCTCGTCTTGGCTCGAGAGGCTGATGCCTTGGGCCTGGATCTCGAGGATCGTGGATAAAAGGGTACAAGTGACGGCCCACCCGATCGGCTGGAACGAAAACCCCTCTATTGTGTCTTGATCTCTGGCAGCGATGCGCGCCTCTGGCTCGGCGCGCACGGGTTCGTGGGGTCGCCGCCCGCCGAGCCGGCGGAGTCCTCGCCGGCCCGCTCATCGGGTGGCACGCCCCAGCGTGCCGGCCTCGGGTGGCCGAGGCCAGGGTGCTCGCGGCGCGCGTGTTCCCCCCGCGGCCGCACGAGGCCGTCCCGGGATGTGGTAGCATGCAGGCCTTCACGTCGCCGGAGCCGACACGGCGCACTTTCTGAGGAGACTGTCTGATGAAGAAGCTGTTTGCCCTGGCAATCGTCTGCGCGCTCGTGCTCGCCATGCCCGCCCTGGCCGGTGACGAGAAGAAGATGGAGAAGGGCGAGTGGGCGAAGGGCACGATCACGGCGTGGGACGACGCCACCAAGACCATGAAGGTCAAGGACGATTCCGGCAAGGAGTGGTCCTTCGCCTGGAACGACAAGACCATGGTCCACGGCAAGGCCGCCGTCGGCGAGATGGTGAAGCTGGAGTTCACCAAGGACAAGGATGGGAAGCCTTGGGCCACCCACGTCTACGTTGGCAAGGAGGAGATCTCCAAGTTCGAGAGCAAGAAGGAACCCGCGAAGGCCGGCACGCACAACTGAGGCCGGCATCGGCTTCACCGGTTTTCGGCCCGAGTGGGCGGGGAGAGTCGGCGCCCCGCCCATTTGTCCCCTCCGGGGGCGCGTGGTCGCCTTGCCGTGCCTTCGCCACAGGCATCCCGGCCACCAACCTCACATGTACACGTCGCGCGGAGGGTGCCAGAACGCGCGCCTCCAAACCCGCCGATGACGCCTCCTGACTCCCCTCGAACAGGATCCGCGCCCGCCCTTGAAGTGCGGGGCCTCGGTCGCCGCTACGGCGAGCGCGAGGCCCTCCGGGAGGTCTCATTCTCGGTGGCGCGCGGGGAGGTCTTCGCCCTCCTGGGCCCCAACGGGGGCGGCAAGACAAGCCTCTTCCGGATCCTGGCCACGCTCCTTCCGGCGACCTCGGGCGATGCGCTGATCTTCGGCCGCTCGGTGGCCTCCGAGCCCCACGTCGTGCGCAGGAGCATCGGCGTCGTCTTCCAGAAGCCGAGCCTGGACACGCGGCTCACCGTGATGGAGAACCTCGTCCACCACGGGCACCTGCACGGCCTGACGGGACGCTCCCTTCACGACCGAGCGCGTTCGCGGCTTCTGGACCTGGGCCTGTCGGATCGAGCGGGCGACGTCGTGGGGACGCTCTCGGGAGGGCTCGCGCGGCGGGTGGAGCTCGCGAAGGGTCTCCTCCACCGCCCGGCCTTGCTGCTGCTCGACGAGCCGAGCACGGGGCTCGACCCGGCGGCGCGGCGCGACTTCATCAACCTCTTGCTCGGCCTCAGGGCCAAGGACGGCGTGACCGTGGTGCTGACGACGCACTTCCTCGAGGAGGCCGACAGGGCCGATCGCGTCGGCATCCTCGACGCGGGCCGCCTCGTCGCCGTCGGACGGCCGGACGACCTGCGGGCGAGCATCGGGGGCGACGTGGTCACGCTCGAGGTCGCCGACCCCGCCGCCTTCGCGCCGAAGCTAGCCGCCCGCCTCAACGTCGCCGCCTCCGTGGTCAACGGCGCCGTCCGCGTGGAGGCGCCGCGCGGACACGAGCTTATCCGGGACCTGGTTGAGGCCTTCCCCGGGGAGGTGCGGTCCGCCTCCTTCGGCAAACCGACGCTGGAGGATGTCTTCGTGCACCTGACCGGCCGGCGCCTCACGGAGGCAGGAGCCGGGGGCGCGGAGGAAGCCCCGGCGTGAAGCGGACGCTGCTGCCCGTGGGGACGCTCGCGTGGCGCGAGATGGTCCGGTTCGTCCGGCAGCGCAGCCGCGTCACGGGCGCGCTGCTCCAGCCTCTGCTCTTCTGGATCCTCCTGGGAGGGGGATTGGGGGCGTCGTTCCGGCCCGCGGGCGCCGCCGGCGTCATGGGATACGGCGAGTACTTCTACCCGGGGATTATCTCGCTCGTCCTGCTGTTCACGGCCATCTTCTCCACCATCTCGGCCGTGGAGGACCGGCAGTCCGGCTTTCTGCAAGGCGTGCTGGTGGCCCCGGTCCCCCGCTGGAGCATCGTGCTGGGCCAGGCGGTCGGGTGCACCGCCCTTGCCGTGGCGCAGGGGGCGGTTCTGCTGCTCCTCGCCCCCGTCGCGGGGATCTCGCTCGACGCCACATCGGCGGCCGTAACGCTCGCCGTCATGGTCCTCGTGGCCTTCTCGGTGACGGGGCTCGGGCTCATCCTCGCCTGGAGGCTTGACTCCACGCAGGGATTCCACGCGATCATGAACCTGATCCTCATGCCGCTCTGGCTCCTCTCGGGCGCGTTCTTCCCCGCCCACGGGCTACCAGCGTGGCTGGCGGTGATCGTGGCCGTCAACCCCCTGACCTACGGGATGGCCGCCCTGCGCCGGAGCCTCTACCTGGGACGGCCCGAAGCCGTAGCGGGACTGCCGTCCCTCGGATCCTCGGTCGCCGTCACGGCGGCTTTCGCCATCCTCGCCCTCGCCGCTGCGGTCGCCGCCGCCAGCAGGAGGCATACTCGGTAGGCCGCTCGCCGTCCGTCCGTGGCTTGTGCCGTCCTGACTTGTCTCCCCCACTACACGCAAGGAAGGAAGCGAGACGGCTCCATCGAGGTCTCACTTCCATCGCAGGTGATGTTGGAGCGATCTATCCGCCGGACGGGTACAGGCGGTACAGGAAGGCGTAGACGAGGAGCCCTGTCACCGAGACGTAGATCCAGATCGGCAACGTCCACCGCGCGATGCGTTTGTGGCGCTCGATCTGGTTCTTCAGACCCAGGCGGGCCGTGAAGGCGGCGAGGGGCACGATGGCGGCGGCCAGGACGACGTGGGTGGTCAGGATGAAGAAATAGACCGGCCGGACGATCCCGGTTCCCATGAACCGCGTGGAGCCGGCGTGGTAGTGGTAGATCACGTAGGAGATCAGGAACAGCACCGCGACGGCCAGCGCGGAGAGCATGCACGCCCGATGCGCCGCGATCTTCCTGCGGCGCACAAGGAAATACCCCGAAGTCACCAGGATCAGGGTCGCGGCGTTCAGCGACGCGTTCAGGTGCGGCAGATCGGCGATCTCGATCATGGCCCTAGACCTCATCCACCCAGAAGACAAAGCGGCGCGGCCGGCCGGGGCACGCCTTCGGGCTCATGCCGGGCTACTCCCCCCGGTCCAGCCTGTCGATGTCGGCCAAGACGGCGCGCACCGCCTCTTGCTCGGCGCCGTGGTAGTAGCCTCGGATCCGCCCCCGGCGGTCCACGAGCACCAGCCGGTCGCTGTGCGTGATCAGCTCCCCGGGCGGCACCATCCCCTCCACCGCCCTGGCGACGCTCAGGTGGAATCCCTCGCCGATCAGGCGGTGCATCGTGGATCGGGGCCCCGTCAGGAAGATCCATCTCGAAGGATCGGCGCCGTGCGAGCGCGCGTACGCGGTCAGGATCTCGGGCGTGTCGTAGTCGGGATCCACACTGAAAGAGACGAGCCGGACGTCGACCCGTCCATGCAGCGCCTCTTGTAGAGACGCCATCCTGCCGCTGAGCAGCGGGCAAACCCCCGTGCACCTCGTGAAGATGAAGTCCGCCACCCAGAGGCGGCCCCCTAGCTCCGCCCGCGTCATGGTCGCTCCGGAGCGCTCGGTCAGGGAGAACTCTGGAATTCGGCCATACTCGCCGAGAGAGCCAAGCGCGTCAGGCCCAGCGGGCGGAATGTGCGCCGCGAGCCCTGCGGGAGCGCCGGGTCCCGTCTGGGCGCGGCCGCGCACGAGCGATCCGATCCCCGCCGCCGCAACTCCCGCCAGAACCGTCCCGAGGGCGATCCAGACGACCTTCTGGAACCGGAGGCGGTCGAGGGCTTCCTTGGGCGCGCTCCCGGCCGGTGAGGGCGTCGCGCCCTCCCGCGTCACGGGTGGACGGCCGGCGCCTTGGCTGCGGGCGGCCGGCTGACCTTGGCGGGATTCGAGTCCGGCAGGAGCGCGAACATGAGCATCACGCAGAGGAGGATCGGCGTGGCGGCGATGACGGCCAGCGTGCGCTTCTCAAACTTCAGGTGCATGAAGTACATGGCCACGAGGACGGCCTTGGTGAACGCGAGCATGACCAGCATGAATCCGATAGCCAGCTTGGCGAGCGGCATGAAGACCACGCCGATCTCGACGATCGTCAGGACGGCCAGCGCGACAAACACGCCCATGTAGTTGGGCTCGGGGTGATCCTCCACGCCACCGTGGGCTGTTTGTTCCGTCATCTCGTCACTCCCTCGCGCCGGACCGGCCTCGGGTCCCGGCGCCCGAACGCCGTTCCGGCTCGTCCTCTCGAAGCTCTTCCGCGATCTTCTACAGCAGGTACACGAACGTGAACACCAGTATCCAGATGAGATCCACGAAGTGCCAGTACAGCCCCAAGATTTCGATCTCGTTGTAGCCGGCCTTCCCGCGAGCGGCCTGGATGACCATGAGCGTGAGATAAACGACGCCCGCGAAGACGTGGCAGCCGTGGAAGCCCGTGAGGATGAAGAAAGTGGTCCCGAAGAGGCTGCTGCCCCACGGGTTGCCCCTGAGGGTCATCCCTTCGTGGATCAGGTGGCTCCACTCGAACGCCTGGAGGCCCAGAAAGGTCGCCCCGCCCAGGATCGTCAGCAGGAGGAAGAGCTTCACCCCCTTGAGGTCGCGCCGCCTCATCGCCGACAGCCCCTTCACCATCGTGACGCTGCTGCAGATCAGTAGGAACGTCATGAAGGCGGTGAGCTGGATGCCGAGCACATTCTTGGGGACCGGCCAGTTCGCGCTCGAGTACCTCAGAGCGCCGTAGCCGGCGAGGAGACCTCCGAACGACATCGCGTCGGCCGCCAGGAAGATCCACATACCCAGCTTGCCCCAGCTCTCCGGCGTGAGCGGCGATTCAGCGGGCTCCACCGCATGCTCCATGACGGCCACCTGGCTCAAGTCTGGCTCCTCCCGGATTCGCTGCGTTCATCTTCGTGAGGGCGTGAGGGGGCGCCGCCTCGCGGGCGGCCGGAGCGGAGCTCCGGGGCGCCTTCCCCTCGCCGGTACGTGAAGAAGAGCCATCCCGCGATCGAGGCCACGACCGCGAACGGCATCGACACCATGAACAGGACGCTGCGCGACAGAGAGCGCGCCAGAGGATCGTCCATCCCCTCCACCGCGGTCCGGCACATGGAGCACCCCTGCGCCACCGCCTCGGGCGCCGCCAGGACGAGCAGGGCGCACACGGTTGCCGATGCGGCCACCGCCGCGGCGGCCGATGCCGTCGCGGCGCGGCGCCTCGCCATGCCGGCTCGGCTGTCATCCGGCCTGCCGTCCCTCGACCGGTTCAACAAAGGCATGCCCGTTTGGTCGCCATCCGATTCAGTAAAGGTACACCAGCGGGAACAGGATCAGCCACACGGCGCCGACGTAGTGCCAGTAGATCCGCACCAGGTCCACGGCGGCGGCGTTGGCCGCCGAGAACCGGTTGCCGCGGGCACGCGCCAGAACCCACAGCAGCCAGATAACCGCCGCCAGGACGTGCAGCCCGTGGACCCCGATGAGCGTGTAGAAGGTCGAACCGTACACTCCCGCCGAAACCGTGAGCCCGTGGTATATGAGCCTGAGCCACTCCGACCCCTGCACGGTCAGGAACACCGTCCCAAGAAGAGCCGTGATCGTGAGAGAGCGCTCCAACCGCAGCGGGCTCCTCTTCGCCGCGGCGACGGCGGCCCGCTGCATCGTCACGCACGAGATCACGAAGACCAGCGTGTTCGCCCACGTCACGGCCACGGGAAGGCGCGGCAATCCCGGAGGGGGCCACAGGGGGCTCGCGCCGCGAAGCACCAGGTACGCCCCGATCAGCCCGGTGAAGAACATCGTCTCCGCGCCCAGGAGCATGGCGATGGCGATCCGGGCGTTGCTGACGAACGCCCCGGCCGCCGGGGGTGGAGCGCCCCCGCCATGCACGACCACCGGTACGCCCGGCTTGGCGGGCGTCTGGTCGAGCCTCCTGGCCATGGCCGACCGCGCCATCCGAGTCTCCCACCTCCCGCCCGCTCTCCCCTCAGACCTTTCCGAACAAGGAGACGTAAACGACGGTCCCCATGACCAGGAGCGCCGCGACGGCCACCAGGAGACGCAGCAGGCGGCGGTTCCTCGTCTCGATGTCGGCCGTCAGGCTCATGCCTTCCCTTCCATTCACCATGAGACGGGCACCCGGTCGAAGGCCATTGCCAGAAGGACCACCGGGACG
>CAYNUH010000037.1:0-33488 GCA_964400605.1 uncultured Acidobacteriota bacterium
CCGTTGACGGCCTCGCGATCGCTGCCGCACGGGCGTTCATGAATAAAGCGGGCTAAGGGATGACCATCAACCCCCAGAGCGTGAGGCTGGGTGCCTTCCTGGCGGGGCTCGCGGTCTTCTACGCCCTGGAGACGCTCCTCCCGAAGCGGCGCTGGAACGCCCCGCGCCCGAGGCGGCTGCTCCTTCACGTGGTGCTGGCCTCGCTCAACACCGTCCTGATCCAGCTCACGGTGGCGGCGCCGCTGGCCCTCCTGGTGGAGACGGTGCGGCGGCGCGGCTGGGGGCTCTCGCCGATCCTGGGGTTCACGGGCGCAGGAGAGGTCCTCGCCTCCGTCGTCGTCCTCGACCTCTTCGACTACTTCTGGCACCGGGCGAACCATCGCGTGCCCCTGCTGTGGCGCTTCCACCGCGCCCATCACACGGACACCCACCTCGACGTGACCACCGCGCTGCGCTTCCACCCCGGCGAGCTTCTGTTCTCGGGCCTGGCGAAGGCGGTCTGGATCGCGATCTGGGGCCCCTCCCTGTGGGGGTTCGCGGCCTTCGAGGTGATGATCAGCGCGGCGGCGCAGTACCACCACAGCAACATCGATTTCCCCGACGCGGTCGAAGGACCGATCCGCCTCATCAACGTCACTCCGAGGATGCACGCCAGCCACCACAGCGCCCTCACCCGCAGCCTCAACGCCAACTACTCCACGATCCTGTCGGTCTGGGACCGGATCTTCGGCACCTACATCCCTCCGACCGCCGAGCATCTGACGATGCAGGGGCTGCCGTACGGGCGCGACCGCGATCTCGACCCACGCTACTTCTTCGTCCTTCCCTTCCAGAGCGCTCCGAGCGCCGAGGCCGCCCCGGCCGCCTGAGGGAGATCTTCCTCCGCGGCCGCCGTGTTGGCCGGCCGCGCCGTCTCGGCTATCCTGCGAGTCGATCTCTTTCCCTGGGAGCCGGCATGGAAGGCAGGACGCTGTCGCACTTCCGCGTGCTCGAGAAGATCGGCGAGGGCGGCATGGGCGTGGTGTACCGGGCCGAGGACGAGAGGCTCAAGCGTCACGTCGCGCTGAAGGTCCTGCCGCCCGAACTCGTGGGAGACGAGGTGCGCCGGGCGCGGTTCCTGCGCGAGGCGCGGGCGGCCGCGGCCGTCACCCACCCCAACATCGCCACCATTCACGAGATCGACGAGGTGGACGGCGTCATCTTCATCGCGATGGAGTACGTCGAGGGGAAGACGCTGCGGCGGCTCATCGGCTCCCGCCCCCTGAGCGCGGAGGAAGCCGTCCGGATCGCCGCGCAGATCGCCGAGGGCCTGGGCCGGGCCCACAGGGCGCAGGTGATCCACCGCGATCTCAAGCCCGAGAACGTCATCGTGGATCCGGACGGACGGGTGAAGATCCTCGACTTTGGCCTCGCCAAGCTCCGCGCCGAGCCGGGCGGGGGTGCGGCCGCCGGGGCGACGGCCCCGGAGACCGTCTCCGTCGAGCTGACGCGCGAGGGGCAGGTCTGGGGCACTCCCGCCTACATGTCGCCCGAGCAGGCGCGAGGCGATGCCTTGGATGCCCGCTCCGATCTCTTCGCCCTGGGGATCATCCTGTACGAGATGGTCACGGGGAGCCTCCCCTTCACGGGCCGGAGCCGGATGGAGACCCTCAGCGCCATCCTGATGGCGCGCCCGGTCCCCGCGACGAGGATCAACCGGAAGGTGCCGGCGGCGCTCCAGCGCATCATCGATCGATGCCTGGAGAAGGATCCCGATCGCCGGTATTCAACGGCCGAGGACCTGAGCCGGGATCTGGAAAGGCTCGGTGAGGCCCCGACTGTGCGGTCGCGGCCGGCGAGGCCGGCGCGGCGCTGGGCGGTGCCGCTGGCGGGAGCCCTCCTGGCCGGAGCAGCCCTGCTCGTGGGTCTGGATGTGGGGGGGCTCCGGGCGTGGATCCTCGGTGGCTTCCCTCCCGCCAGGGTCAGGTCCCTCGCGGTGCTGCCGTTCCGATCGCTCGGCGGGGCGTCCGGGGAGGACTACCTGGGGCTCGGGATCGCCGACAGCATCATCTCGAAGGTCAGCCAGGTCGGCGCCCTCACGGTGCGCCCCACGAGCGCTATCCGGAAGTACGTGGCCGGCGACGTGGACGCGATCGAGGCGGCCCGCCAGCTCAAAGTGGACTCGGTGCTCGACGGGTCCATCCAGCGATCGGGGGATCGGTTGAGGGTGAGCGTAAACCTTCTGCGCGCGAGCGACGGCGCGTCCTTGCTGGCCGAGAGCTTCGAGATGTCGTTCACAGACATCTTCGCCATCCAGGACCGCGTGTCGCGGGAGGTGGCGGCCCGGCTGCGCCTGGAGTTGAAGCCGGCGGAGGAGGCCCGCTTCGCCAAGCGGTACACCTCGAACCCGGAGGCGTACGAGCACTACCTGAGAGGGATGTACCACTTCGACCGGAGGCGCACCACGGTGGAGGAGGGTCCCGCCCTCGAAGCCGCCGTCGCTTCGTTCAGCCGGGCCGTCCAGTCCGATCCCAACTACGCGCTGGCGCACGCGCAGCTCGCCTTCGCCAGCGCCTGGATGGCCCTCTTCGTTGAGCCGGGCCCGAAATGGCTCCATCGGGCCCGTTCCGAGCTGGCGCTGGCGGAGCGGCTCGACCCCGATCTTGCCGTCATCCACGTGATCCGCATGACGATCCTCTGGAGCCCCTACGAAGGCTTCCAGATCGCTCCGGCGGTGCGCGAGCTGCGGGCGGCGCAGGGGCTCGATCCCAGCGTCGGCCATCTGGAGCTGGGGACTCTCTACTACCACATCGGCCTCGAGGCTCCCGCTCTGCGCGAGATGAACCGGGCGATGGAGATCGACCCCGGGAGCGAGCAGGTCCGCGTGAGGCTCGTCGAGGCCTACGAGTCGCTCGGCCGGTACGACGACGCGATCACGGCCGCCCAACGGTTCTTCGGCCCTCCACCCCCCGTGATGGCCTGCCTCAAGACGAACCGTCTCGACGAGGCCGAGGCGTCGCTGGCGGAGGGTCAGGCAGGGACCCTGTTCAGGCACGACTTGCGGAGCGGCCGCGCCCTTCTGTTGGCGCTGCGTGGGCGCTACGCCGAAGCCGAGGCCGAGATCCCAGGGATAGTCGAGACGTCGCGGAACAGCGGGGCGTACCATCACTCCACGTACAACATCGCGTGCCTCTATGCGATCCAGGGGAAGAGCGTCGAAGCGGTGAAGTGGCTCGGCACGACCGTGGAGGCGGGGATGCCCAACTACCCGATGTTCGCGCGCGACCCGCACCTCCAAGGCATCCGGACATCGCCGGAGTTCGTCCGGTTCATGGCCGATCTGAAGCCGCGCTGGGAGGCGTACAGGCGGGAGTTCGAGTGAGGGATGCGGCCGCTTCGCTGGCGCCGGCGGTAGCTCCCCCGTAGTATGAAGCGTCTCCGGCGCCAGGTGAGGCGCCGCGACGGAGCGGGGAGGGCGGCCGCCGCGCATGGATCTGATCCAGAAATTCTTCGAGACGGTTTACAACGTCCCCGAGCTGATCCGCTGGGGCGGCTACGTCGGCCTCTTCGGGATCGTCTTCGCCGAGACCGGCCTTCTCATCGGCTTCTTCCTCCCCGGCGACTCCCTCCTGGTGACCGCCGGCCTCTTCGCCGCGGCGGGCGAGCTCGACATCGTCCTGCTCAATGTCCTTCTCTGCATCGCCGCCGTCGCGGGCGACGCGGTGGGCTACTGGATCGGTTACAGGAGCGGTCAGGCCATCTTCAGCCGTCCCGATTCCTTCTTCTTCCGGCGGAGCCACCTCATCCGCACGCAGCGGTTCTACGAGAAGCACGGCGGCAAGACGATCATCCTGGCCCGGTTCATGCCGATCATCCGGACGTTCGCGCCCGTCGTGGCCGGCGTGGCCAACATGACCTACCGGCGGTTCGCCGCCTTCAACGTGGTGGGCGGCATCCTCTGGGTGATCAGCATGACGTTCACGGGATACTTCCTCGGCCGCGCCGTCCCGGGCATCGACCGGCACATCCACATCGTGGTCGCGGTCGTCATCTTCCTCTCCCTCCTGCCGGGGATCATCGCGTACCTCCGGGAGCGCTACGCCGGCAGCACAGGCCCCTGACCACCCCAATCCGCCCCCGCTTGCGCCGCCCGCCGAGCCCCGGTAGATTGACGCTTCCATCATGATCGGGGGAGACGGCCATGGCGAGAGGTGCGGAGGGGGGACGCGCCGCAGGGGCCCTCGCGGCGTCGGTGAGCTGTTCCCTGATGGTCCTCGGCGCCGCCGCGGCGGGGATCAACCCTTCCGCGGCGCCGGCCGTTGCTGCGCCGGCGGGTAGCCCGCCCGCCGTGTCCGCCTTCCGCGCCCTGGAAGAGCGCTACTTCATCGAGTTCCTGAAGCGGAATCCCGTCACCGCCACCTATCTGGGCGGCGACGCCTACCGGGAGGATCTCTCCGGGATCTCGGCGACCCTGCGCGACTTCACGTCCGTGGCCCTCCGGTCCGAGGACAGCTTCAACGTGGACATCCTCGCCCGGCTCCGCGCCCTGCCCGGGGGATCCCTCACTCCTGACGAGGCGGTGGATGCCGCGGTGATGGAGTCCCAGATCGCCTTCCTCCACGCTCTCACCGTGCAGAGGCGACATCAGCTCCGGAGCCTCGACACCTACATGGTGGAGCCGTTCCGCGGCGTGGACTGGCAGCTCCAGGGGATGACCGAAGTCTCCCCGGACGTGCACGGCACTCAGGACGAGTGGCGGCGAGTCGTGGGGCGCGTGGAGAAGATCCCCGACTACCTCGGGGTGGCGCGCGCGAACCTCAGGGCCGGTGTCCAGGCGGGGATCGCGCCCGACTGGAGGATGATCGAGAAGGACGGCCTGGCCACGCCGTCCGCCAACGCGGATTACTTCGAGAAGACCCTCCCCGATCTGTTCGCGCAGCGCACGTCGGGACAGACGTGGGCGGCGTCGCTCCTGCCCTCACTCCGCAAGGCGGGGGCTGCCGCGGCGGCCGCGTACCGCGACTTCCGGCGCTTCGTCGTCGAGACGTACTACGGGCGGGAGGCGGCGAAGGCGCTCGAGTCGGGCGAACCGCCCGGAAGGGGCATCTTCCGCGCGCGCGATCTGCTGAAGCCGGAGTTTCGCAAGGACGCCTTCGCCATGGGCGAGGCGGCCTACGCCCGGGCCGTGAAAGAGTACCTCAGGGTCTCCAAACCCCTGCTCACGCTGTACGAGGAAGCGGAGGGGCACGTTCGCGCCACGCAGGAGGCGCTTTTCGCCGTCGCCCGGAGAGTGGACGAGGCGCGAGGATGGGGCCTGCCGTGGGGAGACCGGGAGAAGGCGCTCGCCTCCTCCCGTCAGGTCCTGTCGCGGCTGGGGGAGGACGCCCCGAAGGACGACGCCGAGATGATCGCCTGGTACCACCGGAAGGCGTTCGACCTGGTGGAGTACGGAAGGAAGCACACGCTCTTCGAAATTCCCCGCGATTACAGGCTCGACGTCGTCGAGACTCCGGAGGTCCTGCGCGCGAGCGTGGACGGCGCCGCCTACTATCCGGCGCCGCCCTTCAAAAAAACGGGCACGGGGCGCTTCTACATCACGCCCACGGGCAACGACGCGGCCCACCTGCGCGAGAACAACCGCTGGGCGCTCGCCGATCTGTGCGCGCACGAAGGGTTCCCGGGACACGACTGGCACTACCAGTTCATGCGCTCGCGGGCCTCCTCCATCGGCCGTGTGCGGTGGCTCACCCCCGGCGCGGTGGAGGACTCATCCTCCATGTGGGCCGACAGCATGATGGCCGAGGGGTGGGCGCTGTATGCCGAGGCGCTCATGGCGGAGCCGCAGGAGGGCGCGCCGGACGGCGTGTACGCGCCCGAGGAGCGCCTCTACCAGCTCCAGGGCCAGCTGCTCCGAGACGTCCGAGTGAAGGTGGACATCGGGATCCACACGGGCCGGATGTCCTTCGACGAGGCGGTGGACACCTTCGCCGCTAACGTGGACCTCATCCCCGGCGCCTGCTCGAGACCCGATCCGGAGGCTCGGGCCTCCTGCGAGACCGCGACCCGCGCCCTGTTCCGCTACTCGAAGTGGCCGACCCAGGCCATCACGTACTCTCTGGGCAAGGGGGAGATCCTGGATCTCCGCGACGAAGTGCGAGGAACTCAGGGCGACCGTTTCTCCCTGCGGGCCTTTCACGAGAAGGTGCTGGGCACCGGCACCATCCCCCTCTCCTTCGTCCGATCGCAGATCCTCGAATGGGCCCGCTCGGCGCCCTGAAATGGCGCGATGGATCCCGCGGGCTCTGATCGCTATCTGGAGGAGATCCGGAGCTACCTCGCGGGCGATCTGCGCGTCGCGCCCCAGAGCCTCGCCGATGACGAACCTCTTCTCGGCGCGCTGCTCGACTCCATCGCCCTCCTGACGCTCGCCACGCACCTCGAAGAGCGCTACGGGATTGCCATCGGCGCCGGCGAGGTCGATCCCGACAACTTCGGGACCCTCGGTGCCCTGGCCCGCTTCGTCGCCCGGAAGAGCGGGGAGGTATGAAGGCCCGGGAGCTGGCGACCTCCCTCGGTCTTCTGGCTCTGGTTCTGGCGGCGCTCTACGGGCTGGGCAACGCGCATCTCCTGGGGATCTTCAGCGGGACGTTCGCGCTCGAACTGTGGCGGCTCCCCTCGGTCCTGGTGATCTTCTTCGTCACCGCCGCGGCGGGCGCTGTGATGCCCGGGAAGCGCGCCGCCATCGTGCTCGCGGCCTCCCTCCTGCAGCTCTTCGTGCTCTTCAGTCCACTGCAGGCCGCAGGCTCGCTCGCCATCTGGAGCGCGTTCTACTTCGTGATCCACGCCAGGATCCGGTGGTGGGCCCGCGCAGCGATCCTCCTGCCGCTGTATGCGGCGCCCTTCCTGGTGGCCCGGACCTACCCGCAGTCCCGCCTCCTCGGGATCCTCATCACGGCGCACGTGGCGCCGTTCTTCCTGCTCCGGTCGGTCCTCTACGCCTACGAGGCCACAATCAAGCGGGAACGGATGCGCGGCGCGGGGTACGCCCGCTTCCTCCTCTACCTCATCGCGCCGCCGTTCACGTCCGTGAATATGCCGCCCGTGGGCTTTCTGGCCCTGCACCGCGGGTTCCGGAGCGAGGCCTCCCCGGCGCTGATGCGGAAAGGTCTTTCGCAGATGGCGCTCGGCTCTCTCTACATCGCCGCCGCGGGGATCGCCGTCCGGCTCGGACTCGTTCCTCCGGCAGCGGACCTCGTCCTCGCCGCCGACGAGCTGAACGTCGTGACGGTCCTGGCGGCGACGCATCTCCGATTGGCCCGCTTCTTCCTGGTCCTCGTGGGGCAGTTCCACGTGGGCGTCGGGATGCTGCGGGTGCTGGGCTTCGACATCCCCGCCGGAAGCGACCGGCCGTACCTGTCTCGCAGTGTCCTCGACTTCTGGAGACGCTGGAACACCTA
Organism: uncultured Acidobacteriota bacterium; assembly: GCA_964400605.1. Classification (GTDB taxonomy): domain Bacteria; phylum Acidobacteriota; class Polarisedimenticolia; order JACPZX01; family JACPZX01; genus CAYNUH01. The sequence goes on from CAYNUH010000037.1 coordinate 7,437, forward strand.
CTTCCGCGACTTCCTGCTGACCCTCGCCTACTACCCCACGGCCCTCGCGATGAAGCGGAGACCGTACGTGGCCGTGGCCGTGGCCGGGACGATGGTGTTCCTCCTCAGCGGCTTCGCCCACTCCATCTCTCTGGCCATACGGGACCCGGGATCCGTCACGCTGCTGAACTTCCTGGAGCCTCAGATCGTTTTCCTCGCGCAGGGCTCCCTCGTGGTCACCTGGATGGTGAAGGAGGCCGTGGTGGCCCGGCGGCGGAGGACCGCGGGGGTCGCCGGGCAGCCCAGGGATGAGGGGACCTGGGGCCGGATCTTGAACGCGGCCTCCGTGGCTCTCACGCTGAGCGTCATCAGCGTCATCCTGACGGTCTTCGCCAGGCCTCTGAGCGGAGGCGGGCTTGCGATCCTGCCCGCGCTGATCCGTCCGCCCTGGTGATCCGAGTGGCCGGCGGGCCCGGAATGTCGTGTGGATCTCCTCCGGTCAGGCCGTGTCCCGATCCCCGGGGGCGGGGTCGCACTGTGCGCCGCCGCGCTAGAATGCTCCCGGCAGTTCGGCGGGAGACCGCGGGAGGAGGGCCCCATGCTCTGGCGGATGCTCCGGGAGACGGCCGCCGCGAACGGCGGCGGCGTCGCCTTCCGCGACGCGACGGACGATGTCACCTTCACCCGCCTCGTCGAGGACGCGTCGCGCATCGCGTCGCGCCTGCGGTCGGCCGGCGTCAGTCCCGGCGACCGGGTGGCCGTGCTTCGGCGGAACGGCGTCGGCCTGGCGCGGGTGCTGTCCGGCATCCTCGCCCGGGGGGCTGCTGCGGTGCCCCTCAGCCCGCTCCTGCGCGCCGCCGAGGTCGAGCGGTGCCTTGCGCCTTGCGCTCCGAAGATCGCGTTCGTGGAAAGCGATCTTCCCGCGGCGACGCGCGACGCTCTTGCCCGGATCGGGTTGCCGGAACGGTCGCTCATCGAGCCCGGTGCGGACGGCGCCGGAGCGGCGGGTGAGGCGGCGTTCTCCGCCGTCGAGCCGGATCGGGCCGCCTTCGAGCTGTTCTCCACGGGCTCCACCGGATACCCGAAGCGGGTCGTGCGCACCCACGCGATGCTGGCGGCCGACGCCGATGCCTACCAGGCGGCCGCGCGCCTTTCGCCGGACGACACCATCGTGGGGGTGGCCCCCCTCTACCATTCGTACGGCATCTCCTGCGTGCTCAACTCGGTCATCCGCAGCGGCGCCGGCGCCTTCCTCTTCGCCGAGTTCGCCGGGGAGGACGTCCTGAGGGAGATCACGGCGCGCCGCTGCACCGTCTATCCGGGCTCCGCGTTCCACTTCAGCCTCCTGGCCGACATGACGCCGCGCGCGGGGACGGATCTCTCGTCCCTGCGGCTCTGCTTTTCGTGCGGCCTCGGGCTCCCCGAACAGGTTGCGCGCAGGTTCCGCGACCGCTTCGGCGTTGCCGTCCACCAGATGTACGGCGCCACGGAGTGCTCCTCGGCGACGATGAACATCGAGGGCGATCACGATCGGATCGTGGAGTCGGTGGGAAAGCCGCTGCCGGGAGTCGAGGTGTCGGTGATCCGCGAGGACGGCGGCGAGGCCTCCGCAGGGGAGGAGGGGGAGGTCGCCGTGCGCGGCCCGGCCGTGGCCCGCCGGTACGAGGACCTTCCCGACATCTCGAAGAGCACGTTCACCGGCGGCTGGTTCCGCTCCGGCGACCTCGGGCGTCTGGACGCCGAGGCGAACCTGTGGATCACGGGACGGATCAAGCTGATGATCAACGCCGCGGGAAACAAGGTGGACCCGCTCGAGGTGGAGCGGGTTCTCTGCGAGCATCCGGCGGTCGCGGAGGCGGCGGTGGTCGGGGTACCGGGCCCGCATGCCGTCGAGCTGGTGAAGGCCGTGGTGGTGGCCCGCGGCCACGTGGAGGAAAGAGATCTCCGAGACTTCTGCCGGGACCGCCTGGCGCCCTACAAGGTCCCTCGGATCATCCGGTTCGCGGAGCGTCTGCCGCGCTCGGCGACGGGGAAGTTATTGAGGAAGGAAATGATCGACTAGGCCCGCGCCGAAGGCCGGAGGATGCCTCATGACCGCCCCACCGCGCGTGATCCCGGACATCCTCGCGAACCCGCGCGCTCCCGAGGATACGGCCGTCGAGGGGCGGGACGCTGCGTGGTCGTACGCCGCCCTCGACGCGGCGGCTTCCCGGCTGGCCGCCGCGCTGGTGCACCTTGGTGTCAGGCCGGGCGACAGGGTGGCCGTCTGCCTTCGCAAGGCGCCGGAGACGGTCGCGGCCATCTTCGGGATCCTCAGGGCCGGCGCCGTCTTCGTGCCACTCGACCGGTCGGCTCCCGCCGCCCGGCTCGTCTCCATCGCGGCGGACTGCTCCGCCAGGGCGATCATAGGCTCGGGCAGGAAGCTCTCCGACATCCTGTCGGGGCCGGCGGCGTCGCGGCCGGCCGTGGCCATCGAGATACCCGAGAGCGGGAGGAACATCGAGGCTCCCGCCGGCACGGCCCGGGTGGGATGGGACGAGGCCCTCTCCACGCCCCCTCGCGCGAGCGCCGTGACCATGAGGCCTTCCGATCCGGCTTACATCCTTTACACCTCCGGATCGACGGGCGTGCCGAAGGGGGTGATGATCAGCCACGAGAACGCGCTGGCGTTCACCTCGTGGGCCCGGCGGCGCTTCAGCGTGACGGGAGGGGACCGGGTCGTCTCCGTGGCCCCGTTCCACTTCGACCTGTCCACGTTCGACCTCTACTCGACCCTGGAGGGAGGGGCGACCGTGGTCCTTGTGCCGGAGGAAGTCAGCCTCTTCCCGGCCTCGCTGGCTTCCACCATCGAGTCGAGGAGGACGACCATCGCGTATCTCGTCCCTTCCGTCATCACGGGGATGCTCCTTCACGGAGATCTCGCCGCGAAGAGCCTCGGCTCGCTGCGGCTCGTCCTCTTCGCCGGGGAGGTCTTCCCGCCCCGCTACCTCTCCATGCTCATGAAAGCGTTGCCCGGCGTCGCGCTCTTCAATCTCTACGGGCCCACGGAGACGAACGTCTGCACTTATTACGAAGTGATGAGAGAGGACCAGGGAAGGGACGATCCCGTGCCCATCGGCGTTGCCGCGTCCGGCGACACTATCTTCGCCCTGGACGAGGCGGGCGATCCGGTCCTCGGGCCGGGCCGGGAGGGGGAGCTCCACGCTTCAGGGCCGACGGTGGCGCTGGGGTACTGGGGGGACGCCGAGAAGACCGGGAGGCTTTTTCTCGAGGGCCATCCGGCGGCGCCCACGGGGCGGCGCGTGTACCGCACAGGGGATCGCGTCTCGCTGGACCGTTCGGGGAACTGGCTCTACCACGGCCGGCGCGATCACATGGTGAAGTCGCGCGGCTATCGCATCGAGCTGGGCGACATCGAATCGGCCCTCTACGCCCATCCCGCCGTCGCCGAGGCCGCCGCCGTCGCGATCCCCGACGAGGAGATCGGCAGCCGCATCAAGGCCTTCGTCGTCCCCAGGTCCGGATCCGATCTCGACGCCGCCGCCGTCCAGAGACACTGCGCGGAGAGGCTTCCGCGCTACATGGTGCCCGAGTTCGTGGAATTGCTTCCCGCCCTGCCCAAGACCTCCAGCGGCAAGGTGGACCGAGCGCGCCTGGCGGCGTCGGGACCGGCTCCGACCCCCCGCTGAGGTGGAACCGCGGCCCCGCTCCGGAAAGTGACCCGCTACCCTCGCCTCTCCGATAGGAGCGGGCAGGCGCCGCCCTACAGTCCCAGCAGGTGGGCGATCAGGTTGCGCTGGATCTCGCTGGTGCCCGAGTAGATCCGGCTCGCGATCGCGTCGCGCAGCATCCGCTCGTGCTCGAACTCCGTCATGTAGCCGTAGCCGCCGTGGATCTGCAGGGCGTCGAGGCACGACTGGACGAAGGCTTCGCTCACGTAGAGCTTGGCCATGGCGGCCTCCAGATGCACTTTCTTCCCGGCCCTGGCGAGCCAGCCGATCTTGTACAGGAGCAGCTTCCCCGTTTCGATCCGCACCTTCATGTCGGCGATCCGGTTGGACACCGACTGGAACGATCCGATGGGCTTTCCGAACTGCCGCCGCCCGCGCGCGTACGCGACGCACGCCTCGAGCTGCCGCTCCATGGTCCCGATGCACGAGGCGAGGATGCAGGCCCTCTCCCACTCCATGGAGCAGTTGAAGGCGGCCATCCCCGATCCTTCCGAGCCCAGCCGGTTCTCCACGGGGACCTCGCACTCCTCCAGGATCACCTCCGCCATCGGCGAGGTGCGCAACCCCATCTTGGAAATGTCCTTGCCGAGGGAGAAGCCCTTGAAGGACCTCTCCACCAGGAACGCGCAGAGCCCTCCGATGCCGCGCGCCGGATCCAGCGTGGCGTAGATGACGAGCACGCCGGCCATGGGGGCGTTCGTGACGAACATCTTGGTGCCGTTCAGGACGTAGCGGTCCCCCTTGCGGACGGCGGTGGTCTTCATGGCGAAGACGTCCGACCCGGTGTCCGGTTCGGTGGATCCGTTGCCCGAGATGATCTCGCCGCGGCACATGGGCCCCAGGTACTTCCGCTTCTGCTCCTCCGTGCCGAACAGCAGGAGCGGCATCTCGGCCGACCACATGTGGGCATTGATGGCGAAGAGGAGGCCGTTGTCGCGGCAGGCGCGCCCCAGGGTCTGCATGACGAGGATCGTCGTGAGGATGTCGGAGCCGCCGCCGTACGGGGCGGGCATGGGAAGGCCCTGGATGCCGAACGCGGCGCACTTGCGCCACGCCTCGAGAGGGAACGCACCCTCCCTGTCGCGCTCGAGGATCCCCTCGTTCAGCTCGAGGCGCGCGAACTCGTTGACCGCGCGCTCGAGCTCAAGCTGCTCCGCCGTCCAGGAGAAGTCCATAGGCGGGCGCCATTATAAGGTCGGCCCGGGGCCGCGTCAGGCTCCGGGCCGTCTAAGCGTCGTCTTGACGCGCCGGAAGGCGGAGGACTAGGCTGCACGCCCCGCGTACGGACGATCCGCAAGCGTCGAGGACGCCGGCATGGACACCAGCGCGTACCTGCACGAGATCAAGCGCTACATCCTGGAGAATTTCGGCGCCGGCTCCGCCGACATCCCCGACGACGAGCCGCTCCTGGGCGACGTCCTGGACTCCATGGGCGTCCTGACCCTGGCCAACCACCTCGAAGACACGTACGGGATCACCATCGGCGCCCACGAGATGGATCCCGCGAACTTCGGGACCCTCCGCGCTCTCGCCGGCTTCGTGGCGGGCAAGGCCGCGGGGAAGTGAAGAGGGCCGGACTACCGGTCCTTCTCGGCCTGCTGGCCCTCCTCCTGGCCGCCGCCTGCGCCCTGAGCGCCTTCGGGTTCATGCACGTGGGCGGTCTCGGGGGGACGAGAGCAGGATGGGGCCGGTTCACCGTGGTCGCCGCGCTGTTCCTGGCCACGGCCGCCGCCGGCGCCTGGCTTCCGGCCCACCGCTTCCGCCTGCTGCTCGCCGCGTCGCTGGCGCAGCTCGTCTTCCTCCACGGTCCCGTCGGGGCCGCGGGAGCGTTGGCGATCTGGACCGCTTTCTACCACGTCGTGCACCTCCGGGCGAGCTGGTGGCTGCGCGCGCCCGCCGTCGCGGCGCTGTTCGTGGCGCCCCATCTCCTGACGCTCCTCGCCCCGGGCTCCAGGCTCCTCGGCGTCTTCATGGTCGCCCACTTCGCCTCCAACTTCGTGTACCGATCGACCCTCTACGCCTACGAGGCGACCGCGAAGAAGGCGCTGCTCCAGGGGGCCGGCTACAAGGGGTATCTCCTGTACCTGATCGCGGCTCCGATGGGGATCGTCCAGGCCCCGCCCGTCGGCTTCGCGGTGCTGCACCAGAGGTTCAGGAGCGAGACCGATCTCGGAGTCATGCGGCGCGGCCTCGCCTGGATCGCGCTCGGCTTCCTGTATCTCCTCCTCAACCACACGGGCCGGAGGTACGGGCTGATCCCGGCCCATCAGGCGGTGGCCGCCTACGCCGGCGAGCTCGACGCCCTCACGGTCCTGGCGGCCTCCCACCTCGTGTTCCTGGGCCTCTTCCTCGACCTCGCGGGACACATCCACGTCGCTGTCGGCATGCTGAGCGTCCTGGGCTTCGACATACCGGCCGGAAGCGACAGACCGTACCTGTCCAAGAACATCCTGGTCTTCTGGAGGCGATGGAACGTCTACTACCGCGACCTCCTCATGACGCTCGCCTACTACCCCACTGCGGTCGCCCTCAAGAGGAAGCCCTATCTGGCCGTGGCGGCTGCCGGAGCGGCGACGTTCCTCCTGAGCGGCTTCTACCACTCCCTCCTGGAGTACGTGAGCGACCCGGCCGGGATGGGCCCGCGGCGCTTCTTCGAGCCGCAGATCGTGCTGTACGCGCTGGGATCCCTGGTGGTGGTGTGGATGATCCGGGAGGCCAGCCGGTCGCGGAAGCATTCGCCGCGCGCCTCCCACAGGAAGGAGGGCGGGGGGGCGACGGCGGGCCGCCTGCGAGCCGCCGCCGCGGCCGCGTTCACGCTCACCGTCGTGAGCCTGATCTACACGGTCTTCCGCCGTCCCTACGACGGGACACCGCTGCGGATCCTCGGCGCGTTCACGCGAGCGCCGTGGTGAGGCCTCGGCCTCTCAGCGATGAGGGGCGTTCGGGTCGGCGGAGGGCTGCGGTTCGGGGGTCTCGGAGGGTGGCGGCGGTCCGACGGGAGCGTTCGGGTCGGCGGAGGCCTCGGGGCGCGCCTCGGTCTCCTCGGCGCCCACCTTGAAGAATCTGTAGGCCCGGTACCGGAGAACCGCCTTCTCCTCGAGGCCCTGCTCGCCGGTGCGGACGTACACGCTCCTCACCACGGTCGTCTCCGTCGGGTAGGTGAGACCCTCGTTGTCGTAGCCGAAGACGACGTGGACGGCCCGGCTCTTGGGCCGCTCGGCGAGCGGAACGCCCATGATCGAGAACGCCCTCTGGTACTTGAGACGTTCCGCCTCCAGGCGCGCGGATTGGCCCGAGGGCTCCGCCTCGATCAGGTGCAGGTTCAGCGTCCCGCTGTCCACGCTGGCGCGGCCGCTCCAGCCGGCGATGTCGTCCTTCCCGGGCTCGGCGGCCGCCCCGACGAAATCGATCTGGATCAGCAGCCGGTACCCTTTGAGAACCTTGCCGGCGGGTTTGAAGTGGAACTTGCCCCGGTTCTCCCTGGCGAAGATCTGCGACCAGGCGTAGGAGGGGGGGATGTCGAGAGAGAGATACCTCACGGAGCGCCGCACGGGCTTGCCGTTCTCCAGGATGAGCTCGCGCACTTCCCCCAGGCGTCCCGACTTGGCGCTCCGCTCGAAGAGGTAGTCGTACACCTCGCGGTCCCGCCGCCTGAACGTCCCTTGCAGCGGGTCGTATAGGCTCCGGATGAGAAGCTCCTCGCACGTGAAGCCGAGGGCGTATCTGCGGTACTGCTCCGCGCGGGTGGCCAGCCGATCGAGGAGTGCTTCCATCTGGGCTGATGCGTCGGGGCCGCCGGCTTCGCCGGCCGGGGCCGCGGTGCCCGCCGACGCCGTCAGGGCCAGGCAGGCGGCGAAGATCGTAGTGGCGCAGGCCGATCGGGCGGGGATTCGTGGATGCATCGGCCGATCTTACATCACGTGTGCAGGCGCTTCTTGATCGCGGCGAGGATCGCGTCATAACATGACGGCAACGGAAACCATCGCGGTGGGGGAACGCCCCCACGACCTGCCGGAAGTCCCGTGAGAGCCGGATCGAACCCTCCGCCAGCGGGGGGTGGCCCCATGAGCAGAGACTACTACGAGGTCCTCGGCGTGAAGCCCGGCGCCTCCGAGTCGGAGATCCGCGCCGCCTACAAGCGCCTCGCCCGCAAGTACCATCCCGATCTGAACGCGGGCAGCAAGTCGGCCGAGGAGTCCTTCAAGGGGATCTCCGAGGCGTACCAGGTTCTCGGCGACCCGCAGAAGAAGCGCCAGTACGACGCGCTGCGGATGATGGGAGGCGCGGCACGGGGGTTCGGGCCCACGCCCGGCGAATCGGCGCACTGGAGGGCCGGCCCGGGAGGGGTCGGCGGGGTCGACTTCCGGACCGTGGACTTCGGATCTGCAGGGTTCGAGGAGCTCGGGGGGATCTTCGCCGATCTGTTCGGGCGCGCGGCGCCGGGTGCGGCGGGGCCGAGGCGCGGCGCCGATCTGGAGTACGAGGCCTCCATCGACTTCGAAGAGGCCGTGCGCGGGACGACGATCACGGTCCCGCTGGCCCGCAACGTCACGTGCTCCGCGTGCCAGGGATCCGGCCGCGCCGATGCGGCGCATCGAGGCCGCGCCCAGGCGTGCCGGCGCTGCAACGGCGAGGGCACCGTGCGGGCGAGTGAAACCATCACCGTGCGCGTCCCGCCGGGCGCGGCGGAAGGTTCGCGCGTAAGGGTGGCGGGAAGCGGCGAGGGAGGCCGCCGCGGAGGCCCGGCCGGAGATCTCTACATCGTGCTCAGGGTGAGGCCGCACCGGTTCTTCCGGCGGGAAGGGGACGACATCCTTCTGGAGGTGCCGCTGTCCTACGCAGAGGCCGCCCTCGGGGCCAAGGTGGAGGTCCCCACGCTGGAGGGACGGGCCTCCGTGACCATCCCGGCGGGGACTCGGAGCGGCCAGCGGTTCCGGCTCCGCGGCAAGGGGATCCCATCGCGGGAGGGGAAGGGCCGTGGAGACCAGATAGTGGTCGCCACGATCGTCCCACCCGGGAAGGTGGACGCGCGGGTGAGGGATCTTCTCAGGGAACTCGAACGGCTTTCTGACAGAGACCCCAGGGGGGATCTCGACTGGTAGGAGGAGCGATGGATCGGCCCTTCATGTTGACGCGTCATGAGCCCGACCAGAGGAAGATGCGCGTGCACCACCAGCCCGCGACCGGCACACCCACGCGGAAGTCCGGCCCCCAGGAGAAGACCTTCGCGGAGGAGTTCTACTACCGCAAGCAGATGCAGAACCGCACGCGGATGGTCATCCGTCTCACGGGCGGCGAGGAGATCCGCGGGTTGATCGAGTGGTACGACAGGGACTGCGTGAAGGTCAATCGCGACAGCGCCCCCAACCTGCTCGTCATGAAGCGGTACATCGTGTACATGCACAAGGCCGACGAGGAGACTCCACCGCGCGAGGGCGATTCCTGATCCGCCCGACGGCGGAGCTCCGGATCCCGGCCTTGGCGGCACTCTCGGAACCGATCAGGCTGGCAGGTGTGTCGCGCAATCAAGGAGGACCGACCATGATCGGCAGGCGGCGTTCCGGAGGCGCGGCGGTGCTGGAGATGTGGATCCGGATGGGGGCTGTTGTCTGCTGCGCCCTGGGCCCGGCCGCGGCGGGCGCCGCGGGGGCGACGATCCCGGCCCAGAACGCCCGCATCGTGGAGGTGACGGTCTTCCCCGATCGGGCCGAGGTGGTCCGGGAGGCGAAGGTGGAGTTGAGCGCGGGCGTATCGACGGTGGAGTTCTCCGTGCTGCCCTGGCAGGTGGAGCCCGACTCCCTTCGCGCCTCGGCGAGGGGCATCGCCGCGAGCCTCGGCGCCGTCGAGCTGAGGGAGCGCGCCGACGAGCCGAAGGAGACCCCCGATCTCGTCGCGGCGCGCGAGGAGGTCCGCCGCATCGAAATGGACCTGGGCGCGCTCGCGGCCGCCGACAGGACCACGCAGGAGATGCGCGAGTTCCTCACGGCGCTGAAGGCGACCGCCGCGGCCCGGGAGTCGGAGAAGATCGGGGAGGGGAAGGCCGATCCGAACTCGATCCAGGCGATGTACCTCCTGATCCGCAAGCAGCACCAGGACCTCGACGCCGAGGCCCTGGCGCGTCGTGATCGCTCCAGGAAGCTCGAGGAGGATCTCAAGGTGGCGCGGGCCCGCCTCGCGGCGGCGCGTCCCGCCGGGGCGATTCGCACCAAGAGCGCGACCATGGAGGTGGAGGCGAAGCAGGCAGGATCCCTCACTCTGAGGCTGGCGTACCTGGTGCCAGGAGCTTCATGGAACCCGTCCTACCGCGCTTCGCTCGATGCCGCCACGGGGGCGGTGAGCCTGGTCTCCGAGGCCGTGGTGCAGCAGAAAACGGGGGAAGATTGGGGCGGCGTGACGCTGCGGCTGTCCACGGCCGCTCCCGCGCGCGGCGTGAAGCCTCCGGAGATGACGTCGCTGCTCCTGAGGCCGGTGGAGATCGTGGCACGGCAGGCCGCTCTGGGGGGCGCTTTCGGGCGCGGCGTCCCGGAGGCGCCGCCGGCCCCTTCCATGGTGCAGATGGAATCGAAGGCCGCCGGCGCGGAGGAGGACGAGCAGGCGGGCGCCTTCCAGGAGGTCGAGTCGGAGCGCCGGGAGGCCGGGGTCGTCCACTCGGCCTACAACGTCGCCTTCGAGGTGCCGGGCCGGTCCGAGGTCCCGGCGGACGGCCGGGATCACCGCGTGGGGCTGAGGCAGGAGGCGCTCCAGGGATCCATCGCGTACCGGGCCGTCCCCGCCCTCAATGCGGCCGCGTTCATGATGGCGAAGACCCGGGCACCCGCCGGCTACCCGCTCCTCGCGGGCCCCGTGCGCGTGTTCGCCTCCGGCGCCTACCTGGGGGTTTTCCCCCTCGAGGAGACGGGCCCGGGATCCGAACTCACGCTCCCGTTCGGGATCGACAACAGGATCGCGGTGGAGCGCACGCCGCTGCCGCAGGCGCGCGGCCGGAGCGGCATCTTCGGCAAGGAGAGGCGCATCGCCTACGCCTTCCGCACCACGATCGAGAACCTGCGGGACGGGAAGGTCACCGTGGTCGTCGAGGACAGGGTCCCGGTCTCGGAGGACGAACGCATCAAGGTGGAGCCGGGGGAGGGGACCACGCCGGGATTCATCGAGGCGCCGGATCGCCCCGGCATCCTCGAGTGGACCTTCGCGCTGGACCCGCGTGAGAAGCGAGAGGTCGTTCTCGAGTACGCCGTCCGGTTCCCGAAAGACCTCTTCGTGCCGGGGCTGGAGTAGGCCCGTTCAGGCGGATTCCCGGGCCGTCCCGCTGGTGACGACGACGGGAGGCTTGAGCCCCTTCTGGATGTGGCGGAGGTTCATCCGGCCCTGGAAGCAGCCGGCGCAAGCCGGGTACGTCTTGTTGGCGTGCCGGTAGACGCAGTCCTCGGACGGGTACCAGATCTGGAACTTCCAGCAGTAGAAATCGTCCCGGGGACCTTTGGCGGCTGGGGCCATGGGCGTCTCCGTAGCACGGAATGTTCCCTCACTCTACGTGGCGGGCCCTGTGTGTCAAGTGAGCGATGGGCCTGCGGTGGGCGGTGACTCAGCTCCCTCCGCGGGGACGGCCCCGCTCCGGAAACCGAGCCATTCCCCTGCTGGGGCAGACATTTGAACGGCGCCGCGGCTGATGTATTCTGACGGCATCGGGTAAGCGCAGAACCGGGAGGCCCTCTCGTGCGTACAAGGGGCTGACCGGTCGAGAGGGTGGGGGCAGGTTCGATCCGACGGGCAACCGGCCGGCTCCCCCCGTTCCACGACCCGGCGGGCGGAGGCTCCTTCATGACATCGACCACTCAACCCTTTGCCAGGCGCCGCCGCCGTCGCTGGCTATGGGTCACCCTGATCTTCCTCGCCGTGACGGGGCTCAGCCTCGGCTTCTACGCCAGCGCCAGGAACGGGTCCGGCAAGAGCGGGATCAAGACGGACGACTTCGACCTTCGCGTGGGAAAGACGTCCGTCTCCGACATCCAGGTCGCCGTCAACGAGGTCGGCACCATCGAGCCGGTCGTCAAGGTGGACGTGAAGTCCACCCTCTCCGGAAAGGTCACCGATCTGCTGGTGCGCGAGGGCGACCGGGTTTCGCGCAGCCAGATCCTGGCGAGGGTGGAGCCCGACGTGAACCAGGCCCAGACGCTCTCGGCCGTCCGGTCCGAGCTGAACCTGGCGGAGATCCGGTCCCGGGACGCCGAAAAGGATCTGGAGACCAACAAGCGCCTCCACGAGGAGGGATACGTCTCCGACCAGGCGCTCAAGGACTTCAACGTGAAGCTCGATACGGCCCGGGAGGACCTCGACGCGGCGCGGACCAAGATCCGGATCGTGCAGGAAAGCGGGATCCCGCTCGAGGGGCCGATCTCAACGACCCAGCGCGTGAACATCGTCTCCCCCATGGACGGCTACGTCATCAAGAGAAACGTGGAGGTGGGCCAGACCGTCACCTCGGGCGTGTCGTCCTTCAACGAGGGGACGGTGATCTACACCGTCGCCGATCTCCGCTCGATGCTCATCAAGGCTTCCATCAACGAGGTGGACATCGGCCGGGTCCGGCTCGGGATGCCCGTCGTGATCACGGTGGACGCATTCCCCTACAGGAGGTTCGACGGGACCGTCACCCAGATCTCCCCGGCGGCGCGGCTCAAAGAAAAGATCAAGGTCTTCGATATCGAGGTCACCCTCAAGGAGCAGATCAGCGACTTCCGGACGGGGATGACCGCCAACATCGAGGTCCGGGGCGACAAGGTGGACAAGGCCCTCGGGGTGCCCGTGGAGGCCGTCTTCAAGAAACAGGACCGCGAGATCGTGTACGTGCTGAAGAGCTCCTTCGACGAGCCGAAGGAGGGCGAGAAGAAGCCGCGCAAGACGAAGTCGGGCAAGCTCGACATCTCGGAGTCCTGGCAGAGGTTCTTCGAGGAGCGCCACGTGAAGGTGGGCCTCGTGAGCCTGGAGAGGGCCCAGGTCCTCGAAGGCCTCTCCGACGGCGTGGAGGTCGCCCTGGAAGACCCCACGAGACCTCGCCAGATCGAAGAGGACTGAGGTGCCCCCCGCCCCCGAGCCGGCCGGCGGCCCCCTCATCAGGCTCGTCGGCGTCCACAAGGTCTACGACGCGGACGAGACCGCCGTCCGCGCCTTGAGGGGCGTCTCCCTCGAGGCGGAGGCCGGCGAGTACATCGCCATCATGGGGCCCTCGGGGTCCGGGAAGTCCACCCTCATGCACATCCTGGGCTGCCTGGACGTGCCGTCGGAGGGGGAGTACTACCTCGGCGGCACGCCGGTATCCCAGATGACGTCGCGGGAGCTGGCCCGGATACGCAACCAGCGCGTGGGCTTCGTCTTTCAGACCTTCAATCTGCTCCCCCGGGCCTCCATCCAGCGCAACGTCGAGTTGCCCATGCTCTACGCGGGGCTCAGCCGCGCCGAGAGGCGCGAGGGGGCCCGGGCGGCGCTGGCCCGGGTGGGGCTGGCGGAGCGGGCGAAGCACGTGCCCTCCCAGCTCTCCGGAGGCCAGAGGCAGCGGGTGGCCATCGCGCGGGCCCTGGTGAACTCCCCCTCCATCCTCCTGGCCGACGAGCCCACCGGCAACCTCGACACCCGCACGGGGCAGGACATCCTCGCCATCTTCGACGAGCTTCAACAGCAGGGGCACACGGTCATCCTCGTAACGCACGACGCCGGCGTGGCTGCCCACGCCCATCGCGTCGTCCACATCGTGGACGGATTGATCGCCGACGGCGCGGGTGCCCCGGAGGCGATCTCCGAGGAGCTGCCGGCATGACGCTCCACGAGTCGATCATCGACGGCATCGAGGACGTGCGGAACCACAAAGGCCGGACCATCCTCCAGACGCTCGGCGTCGTCCTCGGCGTGGCGTCGCTCGTGGCCGTGCAGGGGCTCGCGGACGCCGGACGGCGGAAGGCCAACAGCTTCTTCGCCGAGTTCGGCGGGCTGACCAAGCTCTTCGTCACGAACAAGCCCGTCAAGGAAACCATGGTCACCGCACGGCAGCTCGCCAGCCACGGCCTGACCTGGGACGACGCCCAGGCCATCAAGAGGGAGGTGGCCTTCGCGAGCCAGGTGGACCCCATCGGCGAAACGCACCTGATGGTGCGCTATGGCGACTACCAGAGACGCAACGAGATCAGCGGGGCCACGCCGGACTACCCGGCCGTGTACAAGTTCTACCCGGAGCGGGGGCGGTTCCTCATCGAGGACGACATGGCCTCGCAGTCGTGCGTGGCCGTGCTGGGGGCGACGGCGGCACGGAGGTACTTCGGCAACGAGGATCCCCTCGGGAAGACGCTGCACATCGGCGACGTCGGCTTCAAGGTGGTCGGCGTCATGAAGCGCAAGGAGTTCTACTTCGACGAGGGGGACAACAACGCGCTGGAGTGGATGAACCGGATGACGTTCATCCCGCTGACCGCGCTGTACGCCCGCTTCACCGGAGATCCCGAGAAGCGCGTCAACTACGTCAACGTCGTCGTGGACAAGGTGGACAACAACCCCAAGGCGGTGCAGGCCATCCAGGCCCTGCTCTACCGGCGCCACGGCGGGGTCGAGGACTTCGAAGTGTTCAGCCGCAGCGAGAGGATGCGGCAGGCGCAGGAGCAGGGGCGCGTCTTCGACATCACCTTCCTCACCACCGGCATCATCTCCCTCATCGTGGGCGGCATCGTGATCATGAACATCATGCTGGCCTCGTTCCAGGAGCGCATCCGCGAGGTCGGCGTGAGGAAGGCGCTCGGGGCGAAGGGGACCGACATCGCGGCCCAGTTCCTGGTCGAATCGGTCCTGGTGACGAGCATCGGCGGTGCCGCCGGCCTGGGCGTGGGAATGCTGCTGGCGAAGGCCATCACGGCGCTGCTGGACCGTCCCGCCGTCATCACGATGCAGATGGCGCTCATCGGCGTCGTCGCCTCCGTGACGGTGGGCCTCTTCTTCGGATTGTATCCGGCCGTCAGGGCCGCCCGGCTGAACCCGGTGGAGGCCCTGAGGTACGAATGAGCCTCTCAGAGATCGGCCGGACCGCGGTCGGAGAGATCCGCCATCACAAGATGCGGTCGTCCCTCACGCTGCTCGGCATCATCCTGGGGACGATGTCCATCACGGTGATGACCTCCTTTCTGGACGGCATCGTGGCCACGGTCTGGCAGGGGTTCCGCGACCTCGGGTTCGACGGCGTGATGTACGTCTTCGACCGTGAGGCCCGGGACCTGCGCGAGACGTCCATCTTCACCCGATCGAAGGGCTTGCAGCCCGAGGACGCGGGCGTAATCCTGGCGAGGCGGCGGAGCGTCTCGGCCGTGGCCCCGGTCCAGTACGACGAGCAGGTCGTCCGGCGCGGCGGCGTCGAGCGGAAGGCGCGCTTGATCGGGGTGACCGCGTCCTACAACGTCGTGCGTGGGCGGTCGATGGAGTCGGGGCGCTTCTTCAACGATACGGACGAGGAGTCCTTCGCCCGCGTGTGCGTGGTGGGGCACCGGCTCAGGAAGCGCCTGTTCGGATCGGAGGATCCCCTCGGGAAGACCGTCATGGTGGCCTCGCGCCCGCTCCGCGTGATCGGGGTGGGGAAGAAGCTCGGCAACGTGTTCTTCGACGACGACGACTTCGTGGAGGAGATGGAGGGACTCTACGTCCCCCTCAGCACCCTGCGGAAGTTCTACACGGGGGAGGATGCCCCGCTGACGTTCGTCGCGGTGAAGACGGCGGATGTGGAGCGCCTGGCGGACCTCAAGACGGAGGTGATCGCGTCCCTCCGGATCGCGCACCGCGGGGCGCAGGACTTCCGGGTGGAGAACATCGCCGAGGAGATCCTGCGCGCACGCAAGGGGATCACGGAAGTCCTTCGAA
Organism: uncultured Acidobacteriota bacterium; assembly: GCA_964400605.1. Taxonomy (GTDB): domain Bacteria; phylum Acidobacteriota; class Polarisedimenticolia; order JACPZX01; family JACPZX01; genus CAYNUH01. The sequence continues at coordinate 23,033 of CAYNUH010000037.1, forward strand.
GCTGGCGGATCGTCCTGGGATCCATAGCCGGCATCTCCCTCCTCGTGGGAGGCATCGGCCTCCTCTCGGTGATGCTCATCTCCATCGGCGAGCGCCTCTACGAGATCGGGTTGCGGAAGGCCATGGGCGCCACCGATCTCGAGGTCTTCGTGCAGTTCCTCCTGGAGTCGGTGATGCTCTCGCTCATCGGAGGGCTCCTGGGCGCCGCCATCGGCGTCGGCATGATCATGCTGGCCTCCGGGTTCTTCCCCTTCGGGCTGCCCGTGAACGTCGGAGGATTGGGGTTCGCCCTGGGCGTCGCCATGGCGCTCGGCGCCGCGTTCGGCGTGTACCCGGCCCTGAAGGCCTGCCGCCTGGAGCCCGTCGAGGCGCTAAGATCCGCGGCGTAGCCTGAGACCTCTCGCGCCCCGGCCGGCGCCGGATGTCGCGGGCGTTTATTGATCGGAGGTCCGCGTGCGTAGATTTCGCCGATCCCCGACCATCGCCGCCCTTCTTTTCGCCGCTCTCGCGTCGCTCCCGCGCGGCCAGGAGCCGGCCCGGACCGGGAAGGTCGAGGAGGCCGAGGTCCACGTCGTCCTCATCGACGTCGTTGTGACGGACCGGGACGACCGTCCCCTTCGGGGACTGGCGCGCGGCGACTTCTCTCTCCGCGTGGACGGCAATGACGCCGCCATCTCGAGCTTCGAGGACCACTGCGCCGCCGCCCCGGCACAGGCGGCCGAATCGGGCGCCGCGGCTTCAGGGTCTTCTGGCTCCCCATCAGCCCCCGCCGAGAGCGGAGGATCGTCTCCGGCGCGGGACGCCCCCGCCGTGAGCGGGGGAACCCCGGCCGCGCCGAGTGCTCCCGCCGCGCCCGCAGAGCCGGCTCGCACCGTCCTCTACTTCGACCTGCCGCACCTGAGCCCCCACGGGGCGGCTCGCAGCATCCGCCACGCCCGGCGGTTCCTCGAATCGAACCCCGAGGATCGGGCGCGCTTCATGGTGATCGCTTACGGTCCCGACATACGGGTCCTGACCTCGTTCACCGACGACAGGGCCCGGATCCTGGAGGCGCTGGAGAAGGTGACCGAGCGGGGGGCGACGTACGACGAGGGCCCCGTCGCCCGGAGCAACAAGATCCAGGAGGTCGCGCACGAGACATGCCCTCCGGAAGCCCTGGACAAGGTCAGGAGGACGTGCGACCCGCAGGTGGCCGTGGCGCGGGAGATGGCCAGGCAGGAGGAGGTCCTCGCGCGCAGGAGCCTCGAGGCTCTGCGTGCGACGCTTCTGAGCCTGGGCGGCCTGCCGGGCCGCAAGGCGCTGGTCTTCTTCACGGAGACGCTGAAGCAGGAACCGGGCGTCCACTACCTGGAGATCGCACGCACCACCCCGCGCGGAGAGCTGATCAGCGTGGATCAGGAGTTCCGCGCCGCCGTCGAGGAAGCCAACGCCTCCTCGGTGTCGTTCTATCCGGTCTATGCGGCCGGGCTCGACGACTCTTCGGACACGGAGGTGGGCCGGAGCCAGACCAGCCTGGGGACAAAGGGACAGAGGGAGAAGAGCATGTCAGAAAGGCAGACGGAACAGGTCAGAGGCCAGCCGGGCCCGGGAAGCGGCGCGAGTCAGATGACCGTGGACATCGGTCCCATCGCGCAGGCCCAGAGGTCGGCCGAGGCTGCCTCCCTGGGCTTCAACGCCTCCATCGCCGCCGAGACCGGCGGCCGGCACCTCGGAAGAACGAACGACCTCTCGCTGATCTTCCCGATTGTCCGCGAGGAGATGTCTTGCTTCTACGTGCTCGGCTACCAGCCGCGCGGAGCATCCGACGGGAAGCGCCACGGCATCGCGGTGAGCGTGGCCAGGAAGGGAGCCGAGGTGCGTTCCAGGCCGTTCTACACGGACTGGACGCCCGAGGTGCGGGACACCCGCCGGCTGCGCACGGCGCTCGCAGCGCCGGGCGCGTTCCGCGACCTCGACGTCCGCCTGGAGGCGTTCGCCCTGGGGCGCGCGAAGGCGGGAAGGCAGGTCCTCGTCAAGGCCTCCGTGCCGGTGGCGGCGCTGGCGCGCTCGGCCGCCGGACTGCCTCCCGACGACGGCTCGGCACTGGTGGCGCTGCGCGGCCGGATCACGACGGAGAAGGCGGAAGCCTGCGTCTTCGGATCGGATTTCGAGGTCAAGGACGCGGCGTCGGCAGGAGATCGCGGCGCGATGCTGCATTACGAGGCGGCCTGCGCCCTTCCCCCCGGCCCTTACGACGTTTCGGCAGCCGTCCTCGAGAAGCGCGGTGGAACGATAGGAGCCGCGCGGCAGCCGATCGGCGTCCCGGCCCTTTCAGGGTTCCACGTGGGCGAGGCGCAGCTCTGGGTGTCTTCAGCCGCGGACCTCGTGCACCGCTCACAGGCGGAGGCGATCCTGGGACCATCCCAGGGCATCGAATCCGGCGCCGCGTCGCCGCGCGCCGAAAGAAGGATGCTCCCGCACGAGCAGGGGAGCCTTTTCTTCCTCGTCTGTCCTCCCGAACGGGCCTCCTCGAGGCAAAGCGCCGCCGCCGCGGACGCCCCGGGACCCGTGACTGTGACGAGGGTTCTGATGGCGGGAGAGGATCCGGTGGCTACCTTTCCGCCCCTGAGACTCTCCGATCGTCCGGATCCCGCCTCCGGATGCTGGGGGATCAGCAGCGCCATCCCCCAGGGGATCCTGGGTGAGGGGGTGTACCACTTCGACTACGAGGTGCAGACCGGAGGCGAGTCCGAGCCGATCAGGCGGCGAGCCGACTTCGCCGTCGGCGCGGCCGATGCGCCCCCGTGACGCTTCCCACGGACGGGCCGCACCCTGGCCGGGTATCCGCGGATGCCTGATGGAGGTGAAGGGTTAGCGAAGCGCAAGGGCGAGTGGACACACGTCCTTTGATCGGCGTGTCGCAGGCCATATCAAGGGCCGCCCCCGGCTCGGCGCGTCCGCCGGAGCGCCTTGTTAGAAGCGAGACTACTCCTCAAAGTCTCGCGATCCCATAGGGCGAGATGCCTGACGGGAAAACCTTCGATCCAATCTTCTATCATCGTGATGGGCTTGCAGAAACTGAACGGCGGTAATTGAAGATTCAGCAGCCGAAACGATCCGGTCCGGATATCCTTATTCTCAGTGCAAGCGGAGTGAGTGGACGTCAGCAGGTACCGAATCTCACTTCTGAAGAAGTTGCCGATCACCAGGAAGATGTCGCGATTGGACAGGTGAAAAAGGCAGTCACGGCAAAGCCACAGATCTACGGTGGGTAGAATGTCATGAACAATATCGATCTTGATAAATCTCCTGCCAGGACCTTCGTAAATGGATTGATTGCGCTCGACCAATGGCTGGACCATGTCACCACCAATGTAGGTCACCGCTCTTTCCCATTGGATCATTCTGAACCAATTGTAGTCTCCGCAGGGCGCATCGAGGATCGTTTGAACACCCAGGTCGTTAACTAATCGAGGGATCTCTTCCCGAGTATTCTCAGTGTATGCGATGGTTGAGCCTGGCCCAGAAACGCTTTCGTTGCTACCCCATTCGTTCGTTTCAAAATGGTGGTGGAAGATCCGATCCGCATTGTCAACTTGTGGGAATCGGCGATGCAGGAGGTACTGAAAACGTACCCTCAGGAGGACCTGGCCGCCGGGGAGAGCGCCGATAAGCCTGCGGAGAACGTCTTTGAGTCTCTTCGTAATTGTTCTCTTCATAGCTTCTAGACAGTATGGCGTCCGTTCAGAGAGGAAGCTGACCTCCGATCGGATCGTGGGTTAGCCTCCGAGAAGCCAGAGGCGCACACTGGCGACCCAGTCACCGCTTCTCCACCGGATGCCTACCGCGCCTCCGGCAGGAGGGGCGTGACCAGCGCCTTGAGCCCGGCGTACGTGGTCGCGCCGTGGATGGCGTGGGCGCGGCGGCCGTCGGGGACGTGAACGAACGTGGCCGGCAGCCCGCCCGACCAACTCGGATCCACGCTCGTGATGAAAAGGTCGGGATCGCCTCGGCCCTTGATGAGCGCGCGCCCGGGAGCCCGCATCTCCTTCAGGAAGGGCCTCACGCGCGCGTCCAGGTCATCGGGGTCGTCGAGGGAGACGGTGATCAACGCGATGCGCGCGGGATCCTCGCGGGCCAGCCGCACGAGATCGGGGAACTCCTCGCGGCAGGGCTCGCACCAGGTGGCCCAGAAGTTCAGCACCACCACCTTGCCGCGCTCGGCGGCGACGGCCCGCGCGAGGGAGTCCGCGTCCACGATCTCGACGGTGGGCGCCGCCTCGGAGGCCGCGGGCCCCGATCTCGGATCGGGGGCACCGTCCTTCGCCCAGGCGCCGGCGAGGGGGCCCGCAGGCCCCGCCAGGATCAGGAGCGCCAACGCCGCGCCCCGCCCCCAGCCCGCCCGCCGACTGCGGCGATTCAAGTCCCCGCCTTGTCCACGCGCTTGATGGAGCAGCCGAAGGCCTTCGATTCCGCCTTGGCGATCTCCTTGCCGGTCAGGATCGCGTCGAGCGCGGCCCTGAGGTCCTGCGTGGTGACGCCGGACTCCTTCTGGCTGTCGTCGATGCGGCCGTGGTACTTCAGGATTCCCTGAGGATCCACCACGTAGGCTTCCGGGGTCACGCTCGCGCCGTACGCGTCGGCCACCACGTTCCGGTCGTCCTTCAGGACCGGGAAGGGGAAGCCGTGCTCCTTCGCGTGGGAGGCGATCTCCGCCACCGGCTCGGCCTTGTTGGAGTTGATGCCCAGGAAGGTGACGCCCCTGGCCTGATACTCCCCGGCCAGGGATGCCATCCTCGTGTTGTAGGCGTTGCTGACCGGGCACTGGGTCGAGACCCAGAGGATCACCGTCGCCTTGCTCGAACGATAGTCGGCGAGCGCGTGCGTCTTGCCCCCGGCGTCCGGCAGGGAGAAGGCGGGGGCTCCCTTGCCGAGGAACGCGGCGGAACCACCCTCGCCCGCGCACGCGGTGCCCGTCGCCGCGAGGGCGAGGCCGCAGGCGAAGATCAACGAGGGAGTGAGACTGGGACGGAAAGCTCGCATCGACACCTCCTTGCGTGATGGGCCCGCTTCTAGCGGCGCCGCGGGCGGGGCGCGACGTCCAGGATGGATCGAGTCGGGGGGGGATCCTAGGACACCCGCCCCGCCACCGCATCCCCGGTGGGTAATGGTCTACTTTCCTTGCGGGAGACGGCCTGCGCGCACGCCCGCGCTCGGCGTCCGCCTCAGAGTCCGCGGATCGTCCCGAGGAAGGGCGCGGGCAGGGCGGTTGACGGCAGGTCGCGCTCGCAGGTCACCGGAGAGGCCAGGTCGTCGAGGTAGGCCAGGAGCGCGGCACCGGCCTCTCCAGGGGTGCACGCGCCGATCAGCCGGGCGCGCGCCTTGGCCAGCAGGCTGATGGCGGTGGAGGATTCTCCCCGCACGTGCTTGAGGAGCGCGGCGGCGAGCTGCGCGAGCCCCTGCCACAGGTCCCTCTCGCGCGGCGCCTGCGCGGCATTCCACAGATCCTCGAACGCCTCGTGGGCCCCCAGGAAGTCCCCGTCGGCCATCAACCTCGCTCCCTCCTCGAGGAGACGGCGGTGCTCTTCCGGGCTCATGGGTTCGCGGCGCACGGCGCCATGATAATCGCGGCGCGGTCGCGGGACGAGCCTCCTCGCGGCGCGCCGCCATGCGCGGCGGCCGGCTGGTATGATGGGCCCCCGCGAGGTGAGAGCCCGGACGAAAACTTTCAGCCCCCGGGCGGCGTAAGAGGCTCCTGGGGGCGGGCCCCGCCGGCAGGGGAGGTCGCACGCGCCCCGGATGATGGGCGCGGCAGGAGACCAGGAGGGATCTATGGCGTCGAAGGCGAGGGGTTGCCTCCTGATCGTGGCGGGGCTTGCGGCCGTGGCCGGCATCGTCGCGATCGCCTTCGTCCTCTCCAGGAGCGTGGACAGGGGAACCGTCGTCGAGCTGGTCCTCGGCGGCCCCATCGTCGAGGAGCGCGACGAGACCCTCGCAGGGAAGATCTTCCAGGGCGACGTCACCACCCTGGACGAGGTGCGTTCGATCTTCGAGAGGGCGGCCCGGGACGATCGCGTCGCGGGCGTGATGGCCGTCATCAAGCAGGTCTCGATGGGGTACGCCAAGGCGCAGGAGATCCGCTCCGCGGTGGGGGCGCTGCGCGACGCCGGCAAGTGGGCCATGGCCTACATGGACACCGCCGGGGAGGTACAGGCCGCCAACGGCACCTACTTCGTGGCGAGCGCCTTCGATGATCTGACGCTGTCGCCCGCGGGGGACGTGAACCTCACGGGTGTCATCGCCACGACCCCCTTCCTGCGCGGCACCTTCGACAAGCTGGGGATCTACCCGGACTTCGATCACATCGGCAAGTACAAGAACGCCAAGGATGTCTACACGGAGAAGGACTTCACGGACGCGCACCGCGAGGCCACCACCGCCCTCGTCGAAGACCTGTTCCGAGGGCTCGTCGAGGGCGTCGCCGCGTCCAGGAAGAAGACGGCGGCCGAGGTGGAGGCCCTCGTCGATCGCGGCCCCTTCACGGGCCGGGAGGCCCTCGAGGCCGGCCTGGTCGATCACCTCGCCTACTACGACGAGTTCCGCGAAGCGGCCGAGCATCGGAACGGCGGGAAGCTCAGGACCCTGAACTGGAAGGAATACCTCAAGCGGACGAAGCGGGTCGGCGCCGGCAGGCACAGGATCGCCGTCGTCCACGGCACCGGCCTCGTGCTGCAGGGGAAGAGCGGGTACGATCCGAACCTCGGCTTCGTCATGGGGTCGGATTCCGTGGCGGGCGCCATCCGCAGGGCGCGGGAGGACAAGTCCGTCAAGGCCATCATCCTCAGGGTGGATTCGCCCGGAGGCTCGGCGGTGGCTTCTGACATCATCTGGCGCGAGACGCAGCTCGCCCGCAAGGAGAAGCCGGTCATCGCCTCCATGTCGGACGTGGCCGCATCGGGCGGCTACTGGGTCTCCTGCGGCGCCGACAGGATCGTGGCCGAGCCCAGCACCATCACCGCCTCCATCGGCGTCGTCTACGGGAAGTTCGTGCTGAAGGGACTGTACGACTGGATCGGTCTCTCGCACGGTCAGATCCAGAAGGGGAGGAACGCGAACTTCTGGAGCGACCTGCAGCCGTGGACGCCGGAGCAGAAGGAGGGGGTTTACTGGAAGTTCATGAACCGGATCTACGAGGAGTTTCTGGCGAAGGTGGCCGGGGGGCGGGGCATGACGCGCGAGGCCGTCCATGAGATCGCGCAGGGACGCGTGTGGACCGGGAGGCGCGCCAAGGAGCTCGGCCTGATCGATGAGCTGGGCGGCTTCCCCGAGGCGGTGAAGTTGGCGCGCGAGATGGCGAAGATCCCCGAGGCCGAGGGCGTCCGGTTCCTCGATCTTCCCGAGAAGCCCTCGTTCTGGGAGTCTCTCTGGGGCGGCGACGGCGAGGCTTCCTACGACATGCCGCGTGGGGCGCGGGCGCTGCTCCAAGAGATCCAGCCGGTGGCGAGACTGGCACTGCTGTCGGGCGAGCCGATGCTGCTTTCCGTGGAGGCGATGGGCGTCTCCCCCTGAGGCGGGGCGGCGCCCCTCACATCACGTAGGGGCCGGATGCGTCCGGGCCATCGTCGGCCCCCTCGGGGCTTTCCTTCCAGTACTCATCGATGGCCTGAAGGATCCGCTCCTCCTCCGGAATGGGGATGTTGTTGATGGCCCCCACCAGAAGGAGCGCATGGCCGAACCGGGCCTCCAAGGTCACGCGCGAGGGGGACCCTTCGGAGCGCTTCAGCCAGCGCCGCAGGTGAGGGATCAGCTCGCGCGCGCCGAACAGCCCGGCGAGCTCGGGACCCTCATCGGGGCCCGCCGCCTCCATGAAGTCGTCGAAGTGATCGACCACGAGCGAGAGGGCCGGCGGCGTCATGAGGTCGGAGAGGACCACCAGCGCGGAGTGCAGGAGGTCGGGGTGGATCTTCTCACGCTCCACCTCGGCCCGGATGGCCTCCACCCCCTCGTTTCCGAACCTCACCAGGGCCCTCTCGGCGGCCCCGTAGATGAAACCATTCTCGTCGGAGAGACAGCCGAAGAGCATGGGGAGGTGGGCCGGCAGCCTCATCGCACCCAGCGTCTCGATGGCCGTCATCTTGGGGAAGAAGGGGCCCCGCGCCTCCAGCGTCGCGACGCACCACTGCTCGAGCCTGTCCCGGTCCGGCTCTCCCGCGGCCTCGACGAGGAGCGGCGGGAGCACGTGGGACAGCGCTCTGCATTCGGCCTCGGCCAGAGGGAGAAGCGCGCCGAGATCGCCCCTGGCGCGCTCGCTCTCGCGCACGTAGTTCCTGTAGCCGGCCGTCTTGAAGAGCGCCGAAAGCAAGAGAGCGATGAGCCACGTGTGCATCGGGTGGCCGAGGATGTCGGTCTCGTTGAGCACGTCGTCGCGCCGGAAACCGGACGCCAGCGCAGCAAGTCGCAGCGGAAGCGCGTCGCCCGCGTCCGTGGAGGAGGCCGAGGCGGCGAGCGCCCGTGACTCCACCAGGGCCGCCAGCGTCCCGGCCATCTCGCGGAACTCACCGCGTCCGAAGGCCGCGGAGAGAGCCGTCCGATCCGCCTCGGGAATGAGCACCCGGACCTCGCGGTCGTAGCCGTTCTCCACGGCCCTCAGGCTCCGATCCAGGTCCACTCTCCCCGAGCGGTCGGTGCGCAGACACCACGAGACGTCCTCGAGCTGCAGATCTTCCTGGATGGCGCGGATGCCCGGCTCGGCCGGTTCGATGCCCTTGAAGTGCAGGGCCGTGATCCACTTGGCGGCGAGGTCCCCGAGACGGTCGTCGCCGAAGATCTTCAGACAGCCCGAAAGCGCAATCGGGTCGGCGTACAGCTCGGGGCGCCGGAGAAGGATTTCCCTTGCGGCGTCGGCCGCGCTCTCGCGAAGCGCCGCCGTGCGATCCGGCGGGGTCGCCTCGTCGCCGGGCCGGCCGGCCATCTCGGCCAGTCCGGCCACGATGAGCGCGAGCGCATCCTCCCCCAGATCCGGGCGGTGCAGCGCCTCGCGGGCGAGCGCGGGCGCCTCGGGGCACCCGAGCCGCGCCAGGGCCGCCAGGCAGTGCCCCGGCAGGACGCCCGCACCGCGGCGGAAACCGCGCACCAGCGCGGGCATCTCCGCGGCGGATCCGTGGGACCCGAGGTGGCCGGCGACGAGGGCGGGGGTGGTGTCGTGATCGTCGAAGATCAGGTCCGCGACGGCGCCCGCGGCCCTCTCGGGATAGAGGTGGATCAGCCGGTCTGCGGCCCAGTAGCGCACCTCGCCGTCCTCGTAGCGGACGAAACGCGCGAGCTGCTCGAAGGACCAGAGGTAGTCCGGCATCGGGGGCTAGTTTATACCAAACCCTTCGACTCGCAAATGCTAGAATGCGCGGCCCGCCATGAAACGGTTCACCGAGTTCCCCCTCAGCATCGAGCTCCTCGAAGCGCTGGACGAGATGCGCTTTCACATCTGCACGCCGATCCAGGAGAAAGCGATCCCCTCGCTCCTCACGGGACGCGACCTCTCGGGGATGGCCCAGACCGGAACGGGCAAGACACTCGCCTTTCTCGTGCCCATCCTCCAGATGCTGAAGCCCAGCGGCCACGTGCAGGCGCTGGTGGTGTGCCCCACCCGCGAGCTGGCGATTCAGGTGGGGCACGTGGCGGCCGATCTGGGCGGGCGGCTGGGGGTGAAGGCCGCCGTGATCTACGGCGGCACCTCGCTGGGCCACCAGCGCAAGGTGATGTACGCGGGACCCGACATCGTGGTGGGCACGCCGGGACGGCTCATAGAGTTCATCCGCACCAGCGTCCTGAGGATGCGCCACGTCCGCTGGCTGGTCCTGGACGAGGCCGACCGGATGCTCGACATGGGCTTCATCGAGGACGTGGACTTCATTCTGAAGTCGGCGCCGCCCAGCCGCCAGACCATGCTCTTCTCCGCAACGATCCCGCCGCCCGTCATGACGATCGCCTCCCAGTACATGCACGATCCCGTGCAGGTGCAGGTGAGCCCGCCGACCTTGCTCGCCGATCGGGTCGAGCAGGTCGCGTACCGGGTTTCCCCGCCGAGGAAGGGCCAGCTCCTGGCGAACCTCCTCGGTGCCGATCCTCCCGATCTCTGCCTGGTCTTCACCTCCACGCGGGAGGCCACCACCGACGTTGCGCGGCGGCTGAGGGCGGCCGGCTTCGAGGCGGGCTCGCTCTCCAGCCTCCAGACGCAGAAGACGCGCGAAGCGATCGTGCGGATGTTCAAGGAGCGGGAGTTCCGCATCCTCGTGGCCACCGACGTGGCCGGGCGGGGCCTCGACATCACCGGGATCTCCCACGTCGTCAACTACGACGTGCCCATGGATCCCGAGGACTACGTGCATCGCATCGGCCGCACGGCCCGGGCGGGGCGCGCGGGCAAGGCCCTCACCCTGGTGAGCACATCCCAGGACGAGAGGCGGCTCCAGGCCATCCA
>CAYNUH010000038.1:0-33390 GCA_964400605.1 uncultured Acidobacteriota bacterium
CGCGGCCATGATCGGCGTCTACGTCGTCCTGGACGGCTTCGATCTCGGCGCGGGGATCCTGCACCTCTTCGCGGGAAGGACCGAGGGCGAGAGACGGCTGGTCCTGAAGTCGATCGGCGGCGTGTGGGACGGCAACGAGGTGTGGCTCATCGCGGCTGGCGGAACGCTCTACTTCGCCTTCCCGGCCGTGTACGCCTCCGGCTTCAGCGGCTTCTACCTGCCCCTCATGATCGTTCTGTGGCTTCTGATGCTTCGGGGCATTTCGATCGAGTTCCGCAACCACATCGACGCTCCCGTCTGGCGGCCGCTTTGGGACGCGGTCTTCTGCGGATCGAGCGCGGCTCTGGCCGTGACGTTCGGCGCCGCGCTCGGAAACGTCATCCGCGGCGTCCCTCTGGATGACACCGGCTACTTCTTCGAACCGCTGTGGACCGACTTCCGCCTCGGGCGGGAGACCGGGATCCTGGACTGGTACACGCTTCTGGTGGGGCTCGCGGCCGCCTGTGCTCTCACGGTGCACGGCGCGTTGTGGCTGACCGTGAAGACCGAAGGCGCGGTCCAGGAGAGGGCGAGGAGGGCCGCGCTCGCCGGATGGTGGGCCGTCGCGGCCCTGACGGGCGTTGTCACCGTGTTCACTTTCCGGATCCAGCCGCTGGTGGCGGCCGGGCTGGCGTCGCGCCCCTGGACGTTCGTCTTCCCGGGCCTCGCGCTCGCCGGCCTCGTCGGTGTGCGGCTGCTCGCGCGCCGGGGCATGGACCTGATGGCTTTTCTCGCCTCGGCCGCCTACATCGCAGGAATGCTCGCCAGCGCCGCCACGGGCATCTACCCCTACGTCCTGCCGTCGAACACCGACCCGGCGTTCAGCCTCACGGTCCACAACGCGGCCGCGCCCGCTACTGGATTGAAGCTCGGCCTCACCTGGTGGATCCCCGGCATGATCCTCGTGGCCGGCTACTTCGTGTACGTCTACCGGCACTTCGCGGGGAAGGTGCACCTGGAGGGGGAGGGGAGCTGAGGCCTTCGCCTCAGGGCCGCAAACTGAGGAGGCGTCCGGGGATGGCCTACTGGCTGCTCAAGGAAGAGCCGACGCACTACAGCTTCGAGGATCTGGCCGCGGAGGGGGAGACGATCTGGGACGGGATCACGAACCCGCTGGCTCTCCAGAACCTCCGCAAGGCGACGAAGGGAGACCGTGCCCTGATCTACCACACCGGGCGCGTCAAGGCGGCCGTGGGCCTGGCGAGAATCACGAGCGATCCTTTTCCCAACCCTGCGGCCGCCGATCCGAAGATCGCTGTGGTGAGGGTGAAGGCCGGCAAGCCGCTGCCCCGCCCCGTGACGCTTGCCGAGATGAAGGCGAACCGGCGCCTCGCCGGGTTCGATCTCCTCAGGCTCCCGCGCCTCTCGTTCGTTTCGGTGAGCGAATCTCATTGGAAGGAGATCCTCAGGATGGCCGGGGCCAAGCCATGAGCCTGCGCCCCTCCGCAGGGACGGTCGGCCGCACCGCGTGCGATGGGCATGCCGCGGCTCGGACGACGTGGGGTGTCGGTCCATCCCCGGCCATGTGGGTGCCGGCGAGTAATCTCAGCGCATCCCCCGGGTGAGATGCCCACCTACAAATTGCTCCTGGAGTACGTCGGCACCCGGTACGCGGGATGGCAAGCGCAGCCATCCCTTCCGACGGTGCAGGGGGAGCTGGCTTCTCGCCTGAGCCGCCTCTTCGACGAGGAGGTCCGGGTCGCGGGGGCCGCCCGCACCGACGCCGGGGTCCATGCACGCGGGCAGGTGGCGAGCTTCAGCGCCTCGCGGGAGTGGGATCCGCTCAGACTCCAGACCGCGTTGAACAGGCTGCTGCCCGACGACATCGCCGTGCTCGACGCCTCGTTCGCGCCCGAAGGGTTCCACGCACGGCGATCGGCCAGAGGTAGGACCTACCGCTACCAGATCGTCATGGGGCCTTTTCTTTCGCCCTTCCTCGCTCCCTACGCCTACCACTTCCGATCGGACCTCTCCCTGGCGGCCATGGCCGAGGCGGCCGCCCACCTTCTTGGAGAGCATGACTTTTCTTCGTTCCGCGCGGCGGGCGACGTTTCGACCACGCCGGTCAAGACCTTGACGCGAAGCGAAGTCTCCCTCGACGGCTCGATCATCACCTACACGGTGGAGGGAACCTCTTTCCTCCAGCACATGGTGAGGTCCATCGTGGGCACGCTGGTGGAAGTGGGCCGTGGACACCATCCACCGTCGTGGATGGGGGAGGTTCTGCGCTCCCGCGCCCGCGCCGCGGCGGGGCCGACGCTGCCCGCTCGGGGCCTCTTCCTCGAGAAGGTCCTGTACGGCAAAGGCTCCGCCTTGCCCGGTCCGGTGGACGGATGCTAACATTCGACCTTTGACGGAGTTACACAGCATCCCCTCCTGCCTGCCCTGGGATCGCCCATGACCCGCGACAAGCTCCCTCCAGACCTGAGAGGGTTCGTGCGCCCCGGCTCCGAGGAGGAAGCCGCCGCCCTTGCCATCGACTACGGGCGGCTCCCCGCGCACGTGGCCATCATCATGGACGGGAACGGGCGGTGGGCCACGACGCGGAGGCTGCCCCGGGTTGCGGGCCACCGGGCGGGGATCGACGCCGTGCGAGACGTCGTGGAGGCTTCCGCCCGCCTCGGGCTGCGTGTGCTGACGCTGTACGCCTTCTCGCAGGAGAACTGGAAGCGGCCGCGCAGCGAGGTGAGCACCTTGATGTCGCTCCTCAAGGAGTACGTGCGGCGCGAGGTCAAGACCCTCCTCGACAACAACATCCGCTTCCAGGTGATCGGCCGCCTCCACGAGCTGGGCCCCTCCGTCAGGGCGCATCTGGCCCGGGCCATGGAGGCCACCTCCGGCTGCACGGGACTGCTGTTCAACATCGCGCTGTCCTACGGGGGGCGAACCGAGATCCTGGACGCCTGCCGCGGTCTCCTCGAGGAGGCGCGCGAATCGGGCCTGCCGCCGGAGCCGATCACCGAAGAGAAGTTCGCCGCGCACCTCTACACCGCGGGACAGCCCGATCCGGACCTCCTCATCCGCACCAGCGGTGAGCTGAGGATCAGCAACTTTCTGCTCTGGCAGGTCGCGTACGCCGAGATATGGGTGACGCCCACGCTGTGGCCCGACTTTCGGCGCCGCGAACTCTTCCAGGCCATCGTGGACTACCAGAAGCGGGAGCGGAGGTACGGCGGCGTGGCGGCCGTCAAGAGGCACGTGGTGTGAAGCGCCTCGCCACGGCCGCGGTGGGCCTCCCGATCCTCTTCGTCATCATCAAGCTCCTCAACCCGGTCGTGTTCTTCCTCCTGGTCTTCGCCGCGGCGGCCCTCGCCGCGCACGAGCTTTACCTTCTCGCGGCCAAGCGGGGCATCGAGGCGGACAGGATCCTCGGCACCGCCCTGACCCTGGCCGTCGTCTACTCCTTCCTCGATGACCGGGTGAGCCTCCCGGCCGTCCTGGCCGTGGCGGCCATCCTGGTGCCGAGCCGCGGCCTCCTCAGGCGCGGCGGCGCGGACGGGGCGTTCGAGGCGATTGCCGTCACCCTCGCGGGGATCGTCTTCGTCGGCGTGCCGCTCGGCTACATCGTCGAGCTCATGGGCATCGGCGATGAGATGGGGCGCGACCTGACGGTATTCCTCTTCCTCGTGGTCTGGATCGCCGACGCGGGGGCGTACACGATCGGGTCGTGGCTCGGCAAGCACCCCCTTTCGCCCCTCATCTCTCCGCGGAAGACCATAGAAGGGGCCGCCGGGGGCCTGCTGGCGAGCGTCGTGGCGGCGGGCGTGGCCAAGGCGTGGTTCTTCCACCGGTTGCACCTGCATGACGTCTTCGTGCTGGCCGTGCTGCTCTGGGTGGCGGGCATGGCCGGCGACCTCTCCGAGTCGCTGCTGAAGCGAGCCGCCCGGGTGAAGGACACCGGCATGCTCTTCCCCGGCCACGGCGGGGTGCTCGACCGGGCCGATTCGCTCCTCTTCGGGGCGCCCGTGCTGTTCTTCTACTACAAAACGTTCATGGCCTGAGGCGAGGGTGGAGAGGCGGGTGCAGCCGAAACGGATCGCGGTGCTGGGCTCGACGGGCTCCATCGGCCAGAGCACCCTCGACCTGATCGAGCGCTTCCCGGGACGCTTCCAGGTCGTGGCGCTCGCGGCGGGTCGCAACGTCGATCGGCTCTCGCAGCAGGTGCGCCGGTTCCGGCCGGCGGTGGTCTCCGTCGGAACGGAGGAGGCGTCCTCGCGCCTGCGCGCGGAGCTGGGCGATCCGGCCGCGTGGGGGCCGGCAGCGGAGGGCGCGAGGGACGGGGGCGCACCGGAGATCCTGCACGGGGAGGAGGGACTCCTCCGCTGCGCCTCGCATCCCGAGGTGGAGTTCGTCATGGCGGGGATCGTGGGCGCCGCGGGCCTGGCGCCTACCTACGAGGCGGTGAGGCTGGGTCGGGTCGTGGGCCTCGCCAACAAAGAGGCCCTGGTCGTCGCCGGCCAACTCATGACGGCCCAGGCACGCGAGTCGGGCGCCACGCTCCTTCCGGTGGATTCCGAGCACAACGCCCTGCACCAGTGCCTGCGGGCCGGGAAGGGGAGCGAGGTGGCGCGGCTGGTGCTGACCGCCTCGGGCGGCCCCTTCTTCGGGCGCGGCGCCGCGGAACTCGCGGAGGTGACAGTGGAGCAGGCGCTGCAGCACCCGACCTGGAAGATGGGGCGCAAGATCACGGTGGATTCGGCCACGCTCATGAACAAAGGGCTGGAAGTGATCGAAGCCCACTTCCTCTTCGGCGTCCCGCGGGAGAAGATCGAGGTCGTCGTCCACCCGCAGTCCATCGTCCACTCCATGGTGGAGTTCGCGGACGGATCCTTCATCTGCCAGATGTCGCGCACCGACATGCGCCACCCGATCCAGTACGCCCTGACCTGGCCGGATCGGTGGGCCTCGCCGCTCCCCGGGCTCGACCTGCACGCCCTCGGGCCGCTCACCTTCTTCCCCCCGGATCGCTCCGCCTTCCGGTGCCTGGATCTGGGCTACCGGGCGCTTGAGACCGGCGGCACGATGCCGGCGGTTCTGAACGCCGCCAACGAAGTGGCCGTGGAAGCCTTCCTTGACAGGCGGCTGGGCTTCTTCGATATTCCGCGGGTCATCGAGTCCGTGATGGCCCGGCACGGCCCCGACGGGACGCCGACGTTGGCAGGCGTCCTCGCAGCGGACGCCTGGGCCCGCAGCGCCGCGGCGGAGGCCATCGGGAGCGGCCTCGCCGCCGGCAGGAGAACCGCGCCGTGACCCTGGCATCCATCCTGGCCCACCTGTCGGGCTTCCTGTCCTACCTCTTCCCCTTCATCCTCATCCTGGGCTTCCTCATCTTGATCCACGAGGCCGGCCACTTCGCCGTGGCGAAGCTCCTCGGCATCCGGGTGGAGGTCTTTTCCCTCGGGTTCGGCCCGCGCCTGCTGTCCTGGCGCCGCAACCACACCGAGTACCGCGTCTCGGCGCTGCCTCTGGGCGGCTACGTAAAGATGCTCGGCGAGAACCCCGACGAGGAGCTGCCCGCGGGCCCGGAGGCCTTCCTCAACCGAAGCAAGTGGCAGCGGTTCGCGGTGCTCGTGATGGGGGCGACGCTGAACATCGTGCTCGCGGTCGTCATCATGTCCGGGATCTTCATGCACGGCGTGTCGGTGCAGAAGTTCCGCGAGGACCCGCCGGTGGTGGGCGCCGTGGAGAAGGACTCTCCCGCCGAGAAGGGCGGCCTCAGGCCGCTGGATCGGATCGTGAAGGTCGGCGACCAGGACACGCCGACCTGGAACGACCTCCTGATCGCCGTCGCGCTGAACCCCGGCCGCCGCCTTCCCTTCAGAATCGTCCGCGACGGCGCCACGATGACGCTCGACGTCACCGTGGGCCTGACCAAGCGCGAGGAAATGGGGCGGGTCGGCGTCGCGCCCTACATCACGTGGCTGGTGGGGTCCGTGGAGCCGAGCGGCCCGGCCGAGAAGGCCGGACTGCGAAGCGGGGACCGGATCGTGACCGTGGCCGGACTCGACGTGGGGTTGCACGCGGAAGAGGTCGGCCGCGCCATCGCGGAGTCGCCTGGAGCGCCCATCCCGGTCGTGGTCGAGCGATTCCTCAAGAAGCTTGAGAGATCCATCGTTTTGGGGCCCGCGCCGGGCGAGGAGGCGCAGGCGGACGCCGGCTTCACGATGGTCCCGGAGAGTGTGGTCAAGAAGTACGGTCCGATTCAGGCCGCCATCGAGAGCCTCAGGCACAACGCCGGGCAGTCGGACCTGCTGCTCGTCACGCTCCGGAAGCTGGTCACCCGGCAGCTCTCGCTCAAAACCCTCTCCGGCCCCATCGAGATCTTCAAGCTCAGCGGCGAAGCGTGGAAGGGAGGCGCCATCGTGTATCTCTCGCTGATGGCGGCGGTGAGCCTCCAGCTTGGAATCATGAACCTGCTCCCGATCCCGGTCCTGGACGGAGGGCACATTTTCATCCTCGCGGTTGAAGGGTTGATGCGCCGGGATCTGAGCATGGTGGTCAAGGAGAGAGTGATGCAGGTGGGGTTCGTCCTGCTCCTGCTCCTCATGGGCACGGTGCTGTACCAGGACGTCTACAAGAACCTTCCTCAGTAGCCCGCGCGCGAAACCAGCGGGCGCCTCCGGGGGCGCCCTTTCCCCGCCGTGGCGTGGCGGACCCGGCCGGAGGGCGCACCGCGCCCGCCACCGGAAGGAGGTGCGGTATGTTCGAGAGTGTTCACCGGCAGCGCGCCGTCGTGACCGCGGTCCTCATGACGTTCGGCGTCGCGGCCGGCGGGAGCACGGCCCGGGCGGAGGTGACGATCAACGAGAAAACGGTCTTCGACGGGTTCGGCGAGGGAGGCTGGATGGGGACCGAGGGAACGGAGGTGATCGTCGTCTCGGGCGACCGGATGCGCCAGGAAGCCACCACCAAGCCCACGGGCAAGATGCTGAAGAAGTTCGCCGGCGAGGAGGGCTTCCGGAACGCGACCATCATGCGCCTCGATCGGAAGCTCATGTACATGGTGGACTACCACGACAAGTCGTACCAGGAGATCCCTCTCGACGCGTTCAAGGAGATGCAGGGCGAGCTCGCCAAGGCGATGGCGGGGCCGGAGGCGCCGCAGCAGGAACGGCCGCAGGCCCAGGAGCCGCCGCCGATCAAATGCAACCCCGTGACGGTGGAAGCGAAGAGGACCGGCGAGAGGCAGGACATCGCCGGCTTCGCCGCCCAGCGCGCCGTCGTCACGGGCACGCAGACCTGCCAGAACGTCGAGACGAAGCAGACCTGCGAGATGATCTACACGATGGACTACTGGAACGCCCCCATGACTCCCGCCCTGCAAGAGATCTACAACTTCTATCGCAGGCAGATGGAAGCCATGGGGATGGACATGAAGGATGCCCAGGCCCTCGGCAACGCCGCCCGAGCCATGATGTCGCAGAACACGGAGGGGTTCGAGTCGGTCCTCAAGGAGCTCGGCAAGATCGAGGGGTACCCGGTGCGCACCCGCATGCTGATCGAGAAGGGCGGCGACTGCGGCCTGGGAGGGCCGGGCGAGGGAGGCCAGCCCGGCATGGGCGAAGCGATGAAAGGCATGGGTGACGCCTTCAAGGGGATCTTCGGCAAGAAGAAATCGGGCTCCGGCGAGAGCGCGGCCAAGCCGGAGGCGTCCGCGCCGGGCCGCAAGAAGCTCTTCGGCATGTCGTCGGAGATCACCTCCGTCACGACCTCCGCGGCCGGGGCCGACGCCTTCGAGCCGCCGGCCGGGTTCAAGAAGAAGGAGGCGCCGAAGATGGAGCGTCCGAAGAGTTGACGCGCCGGATGCGTAACGTCCCGTAACACCTGTCCGGCCGAACCGTTCGCCCGCGGGCGGGGGGCGCGAGCCCCCCGCCCCGCGCCGCCTCCCTCGATCACCTCCCGCCTCACCGCCTAACTTCATCTCCACTTTCGAGATCCGCGCCGCGCCAACACCCGCGATCAAGAACCGCGTCGGTGTGGCACCCGCGTTGCTGTTCCACACGGCGTCGCCGCAGCCGCTGAGGCCGCGGCGCAAAGGTGAAGTCGTTCGGTGGAAGAGGTCACGAGATGGGTGGTGAAACGACACGCATGAGCGTCGGCGCAGGAGAGGGTCGCGTGGATCCGGCAACTCTGATGATCTTGCGGGCTCTGGCAGGGGAGCGCGGGAAGGTCGAAATCGGGGGCCGGCCCTACTCCTTCTCCTGCGTCACCACCTTTCACCTCCTCGATCAGCGCACCGGATTTCTCCACGTCTGCGGCGACAGCGTCAGCCTGCTCCGCAAGATTCTCAATCTCCTCCGTGACGCCCGTGAAGAGCGGCGGAGGCGGTACTTCTCGGTGCCCGGCTGACGCCGGGTTCATCTTGGGTGGTCGTGGGATGCCCTCCTCGAGCCAGCTCTCCACATGGTCCTCCCCCGATGCACCCCCCAGGGGGGGCCGAAAGGCCCCCCCACCTTCCATCCCCGGATAGCCGGCACGGAGCCCCGCCGGGCGCGTCCGCTGCGGAAGGGGTGATCCGGGCGTTTCGCGCGGGGAGAGCCGTCCCCGCGCACAGGAGTGAGACATGCTCAAGAGGCTCAGGAAGTGCTGCGCCGCGTCGGCGGTGCTCATGGCAGTTCTATGGGTTGCGGGCGCCGCTCACGGGACCGCGGGCGCGGAGTCCCAGGTGAAGGAGCGGCCCGCAGTGGTGGACATCAACGTCGCATCGGCCGCGGACCTCGAGAAGGTCCCCGGCATCGGCCAATCGCTGGCGAAGCGCATCGTCGAATTCCGCGAGAAGAACGGACCCTACCAGAGCGTGGACGACCTGCTGAAGATCCAGGGGATCGGTGAGAAGTCACTGGCGAAGTTCCGCGACTTGCTCTCGGCAAGCAAACCTCAGAAGAAGTAGATGGCCGGGACTGGCGGGAGCCGCGCTCACCGAGCTGATCGTGGCTCTCGCCATCCTGGGGATCGCGGCCGCGATCACGGTCCCCTCCCTCGGCAATCTGCTCGGGAGGCGGGCGCTCGATGCCGCGGCCGCCGTCCTCGCGGGGGAGATCGCGCGTGTCCGGCAGGAGGCGCTTGCCCGAGGACGCCATGTCGGAGTGGCGTTCGAGAGGACGCCTCACGGAGATCGCTACGGCGTTTACCTCGATGGGGGGCGCCCCGGCATCCACGCGGCCGAGATCGCCACGGGGACCGATCGTCTCCTGCGGGGCCCTGTGGATCTGGGCGCAACCTACCAAGGTATCCGTTTGGGCATCCCCGGGCCCGAACGGATACCTCGCGTGCCGCCCTCCCGAGGGGTTCTGGTCCCTGGGGAGGATCCAGTTCAGTTCGGCGGCAGCGAGATCATCTCGTTCTCACCGCGAGGAGAATCCAGCAGCGGCGCCGTGTATCTGACCGATCGGCGAGGCGGGTTGCGCGCTGTGATCGTCTACGGGAGGACGGGCCGCATAAGGACATGGCGCTACGTCCCGGAAGCGCATGTATGGCGGCAGTAAGTTTGCATAGAAGCACTTCAGTACACAGCTATGAGTCGAAACGGAGGGACATATGAGTTCTCAGGAGCACCCGAAGGGCCCGGCGGGCGAGAGCGGCCCTGGATACCGCAACCTGCGTGTCTGGGAGAAGTCCTTCGAGCTCGCCGTGGCGATCTTCAAGATCGCCGACAAGATCCCACAGGGGATGGGGATCAGCCTCAGCGCCCAGATGCGGATCGCCGCGCTCTCCATCCCTTCCTACATCGCGAGGGGCCAGTCCCGCTCGAACGGCAAGGAGTTCCTGCGCGGACTCTACCAGGCGCAGGGAGCGCTCTCAGAGCTGGAGACGGCCATGTTCCTGTGCTCGGAGCTTGGCTACGCCTCGGATCTGGAAATGCGGCGCATCGACGTGCAGATCCGGGAGGTGCGGCGGATGACGGCTTCCGTCATCAGCCGACTGCGCGCCGCCCTCGGCGCCGGATCGCTCCAGGCTCTATCCGAAGAGATAGCTGGCACTATCTCGAGCGGCAACGCAACGGTCGCGGCCGAGGGCGGCTAGGGCGTGGGCGCCGCGCGGCGAACGGCCGAGGACAAGGCTCAGCCGGCTCGAAGGTGGCACTGTCGTTGCTGTTGTCATGGGTGGTGACGGGCAGGGAAGGCCCGGAGCCAAGGAGGAGACGATGCGTGGTTCGGCCCTCATTCTGACAGTCCTCCTGATGGCCTCACTCACGGTCATCGGGCTCGCCTTTCTGGCCATTGCGGATACGGAGACGGTCATCGCCTCATCGGGGCGCGATTCGGAGCAACTCGCCCACACGGCGGAGTCTGGCCTCAGGATGGTGAAAGCGTGGTTTGACCAGCCCGTGACCGGGAACCCCTCCGTCTCGTCTCAGGTGCGTCATCGCTTCCTCGACACCTTCGACCTGCGCAACCCGGTCCTCTACGACCGTACGAAGCGTCTCTTCGATCACGACGGCGACCCCAACACCCCCATGGTCGCCGCCGACGGTTCGGTCTCCAGGCCCTACTACCGGCAGGGCCGCACGCTGTGGTCTCCTTCGGCGTACCTGGACTTCTTCCACAAGCCCTACCGGAGCGATCTGGCCACGGCCTTCATCGGAACGGAGGCTGGGCCCGACATCCTCATCAAGGACACGCCGGGCGTCGTGGATTTCCTCGACAACCTGAACCGGATGCTCTTCAGCGCGCAGCAGAGCACCGGCCGCATCACCGAGATCGCCATCTACGCGCCGCCCGATGTGCCGTTCGGGACCCAGACGCGGCGCGCCGGCATCTGCACCATCAAGGTCACCGCCGCGAAGTTCCGCGGCATGGGGAAGATCGGCGTGGTTCCCGTGGTGACGACGGGCTCCGTGAAAATGGGTGAGAGGGCCATGCGGATGGTCCTCAACGAGGTCCCGGGAACCGCGGCCAACGGTCCGCTCGAGTCGTGCGGTCCTCTCAGCGTGACGGGGAACCTCAGGACACGCTGGGGGAAGGTCATCTCCACCGGCAACATCACGCTGCCGTCCGACCTCGACGCCGGCGTGGCGAGCGCGTTTCCCTACAAGACCTTCGCCCGCCGCATCACGGGGACCGCCCCCGGCAACGACTACTACGACTGGTGGAACGACCCCGACGTGAGCGTTGAGGATCCCTGGCTCAAGGTCCTCACGGCGGGCGACATCGCCGGATACGCCGCCTCGGGCGAGCAGCCGCTGCCGTACTCGCAATCCGCCGCCATCGACATGGACCACTCGAACCTCTTCCAGCACGAGGCGGGAGTGGCCTGCGGCGGCTTCGACTACGCGGGGATGAAGGCTGCTGCGGCCTCCGGAGAAGAGGCGGCCCGCTACTTCACCTACGACGCGGGGAGTGGGCTGTTCAAGGAGTGGGGAGTCGGCACGGCCCGCAGCGTCCGGGACTGGACGCACAGCCAGGAAGGGCTCTTCTTCTTCGACACCAGGGACTCGAACCCGCCGAACGGGCATGGCCCGGGCGACCCACAGACGAACCTGACGCCCGCGGTGATCATCGAAAACGTGGACTGGAACTTCTCCGGCTTCCTCTACCTCAACGCCGAATCGATCCTGATCCGGAACGTCGTGGGGGCGAACCGCGTGGTCATTCCGCCTGGGGAGCCGTTCGACGACGCCAACCGCAACGGCAAGTACGATGCGGGCGAGACGTACGTCAATCTGATGTACCCCACCACCATCGTGACCGGCGTGGCCGGAAGCACCGTCGAGAAGAACCCGGCTGCGACTCAGACGGGCAGCGCCACCAGCCCCGACCAGGAGTTCTACTCCTTCACCACGACCACGGGCCGCGACAAGCAGGGGATCCCCGTCACGGGCCAGGTGAGCCTTTTCGGGGTCCTCTTCAATGCGGGTAACGTGGTGGCCGAGGGGACGGCCCGGCACTACGGGAGCCTGATCGCCGGCACGTCCGTGGTGCAGCTCACCGCCGGCGCCGACACGCCCGAGATCTTGTTCGATCAGAGGCTCAACACCGGCGAGTGGCCCCCGGCTGAGATCAATTTCCCGAGAACTCAGCTCAGCCGTTACGCCATGGCCTTCTGAGGCCGGTCGCCGCCAGGCCCGCAAGCACTCCCGCGGCCGCGAGGCTCGTCACATCGCCGGCCCACCGGGCGCCCGTCCTCTCGAAGGTCGCCTCCAGCGTGTGCTCTCCCGCGGGCACCTCGATCAACAGCACCGGCCGGCGCCCTTCGGATGCGGCGGCGCCCGTCACGGTCCCGTCGAGGCGCCACGTCCATCCCGGGAACCGATACACGTTGAGCCGCAGAAGCGACGGCCGGGAGGCCCGCACCCCGATCCTGTACCGCACCGGGCCGATCTCGGCGAGATTCAGTTCCGCCGCGCCGCGGACGATCTCGGCCTTCGGCCGGCTCAGGTCCTCCTGCGGCGGATACGGGTAGCCCCCGGGGGGCAGGTGGTCGAACCAGTGCAGCGTCTGTTCCCGGACGAACTCCCGGGTGAACACCGTCGGCGCCGCCGCCGCTTCGGAGGCATCACGCTCCCGCATATCGGTGTGATCGCCTCCGAAGCCGATCCGCTCGAGGAGAATCCGCTGCCTGAAGCCGAACATCTCCACGCTCCCCGCCGCGAAGATGGCGCAGACGACGGCCACCGCCCACTTCGGCGCGGGCCGCGGCGGCGCTGGAGGCTCCCGGCCTCTCCCGGAAACCCCGGCAGGCTCCGCGGAGCCGCTTTCGCCTCCGGCTTTGCCGCCGGCGGCGCGGCCCGTACCCTCCACGCCGAACGCGGCACCGCAGAGGAAGGCCATCCCCATGGCGGGGAGCATGAGGAACCGCCAGGGGAACTGCACGTAGCGCAGCAGCGGGACCGCCGTCCACAGCGGCTTCGAGATCGCCAGCGACATCAAGATACCCGCGGCGCTCAGCGCGGCGGCGAACAGGGCATGAGCCGCCGCATCGCGGGAGGATCCCCGCAGCCGACGCCACCGGATCGCCGCCACGACGCACCCGGCGAGCTGCAGCAGCCCGATGCGGAACGAGATGCCGTCGGCCGGGCCCTCGCGGCTCAGCCCGAACCCCCAAGGAGATCGGAGAAGCTGGGGGATCTCGACGAAGTGCTTCCGGTAGTCGAAGTAGGCCGCCGCGTAGATCTCCGTCTCCACGGCCCCTCTCTCGGCCACGAGAGGGAGGAGGAAGAAGGCCGCGAGCGCGAACCCGAGGAGCGCCGCCGCCGCTGCGGAGGCGAGGAACTTCGACCGGGACGCGGCGCCCCAGGCCAGCAGGAGGAGATAAGCCGCGAGGATCGGGGGCACCAGCATCGCCGTGACGGTGTGCGCAAGGCACAGTCCGCCGAGCGAGGCGCCCGCCGCCGCGATCCGCCCCGGCGAGGGCCGCAGTGAGAGCCGGTGAAATGACAGGAGGACGAGCGGGAGGAAGAGGAAGACCGTCAGTTCCGAGAACGCCGTCCGCACGTACAGATCGAGCATGTGGTAGGGGGCGTAGGAGCACGCGGCCGCGGCCACCACGCCCCCCGCCTCGCCGAAGAACTCGCGAGCCCATCGAAAGACGGCCCATGAGGTGGCGAGCACGACCACGACCACCGCCGCTTTCAGCGAGACCGTGAGCGAGACTCCCCCAAGGCGGAAGATCTCCGCGAGGACGTAGAAGAGAGGGGCGTAGTACTGCGGGTGCGGCGAACCGTATCCGGCCGCCACGTCCGGATACCAGCGCACGGGCACCTCCCCGGCGCGCACCATGACGTCCGTCTCGAAGAGACGGATCAGGGGCATGTTGTCGTGGCCGAAGAACCAGCCCGGCGCCAGGAAGGGCAGGATGAGAGGCACGGCGACGAGTAGGGAGGCCGCATCGCCGCCCCGCCGATCCCACCATGGCGGCACCCTCGAAGAATTCTTCTCGGCGAAGCCAGGCGGCGGTCTTGATTCGCTGCCGCGCTTGTGATTCGAAGGGCCTCGCTTCGTCATGGTAGGGGCGGCGATTCTAGACGCGAGTGGAAGGCAAAGCGAGTCGCCCTGGAGCCGGAAACGATATCCACCTGAGATTGCGTGAATCCGCGCACCTCGTCTGGTTGAACCTGAACCGCGAGGCCGCTACGGAAGGCGCTCATCGAAGTCGGACGGGCTAGCCTCTACTGGAGGACTCAGCCCAAAGAGCACTCGACGGCCCGGACTGCATGGACCGTAAGGCTCGTGTGCTCAAGAAGATGCGCCCGATGCTTCCACGCCGCTCACTCTGCTCTTGGTCGACTTGCGCTCGCGGGAACGTGCGAGGCCCCGGCGGTGACGCAACGGCGGGCCCGCTCATGGCATGGAACGGGCTACGGGACGGGTGGTACGATGATAGGCGCTTCGCCCGGATCGGAGTCCCGCGTCCATGCCCCACTCCAGCGGCTGGTTCTTCATCGGAGCGGCGGTCCTCTATGCGGCCGGTGTTGCCGTCTCCGTCTGGGTTCTCTGCCTCCGCCGCCGGGACTCGGCCCCCTGGATCCCCCGCGTGGCGGCGGCGGGCCTCGTGCTCCATTTCGCCGGACTCGTGGCCCGCCTCATGGAGGCGGGCGGGGGGCTCGGGCTGACGCTGCGCGAAATCCTTTTCCTCCTCGCGTTCGCGGGGATATCCGTCTACCTCCTCGCGCATTTCAGATATCGCCTCGAGGTGATGGGGATCATCATTCTCCCTCTCATCGTGGCCTTGATGGCGGTCACCCTCTTCATCCCGGAGGAGGAGTCGCGGATCACGGAAGGGTGGAAGCTGTCGCTCAGAGCGGTGCACGTGGTCCCGGCCGTGGTGGGCGTGGCCTTCCTCTTCCTGACTTTCGCCACCAGCGTGGTGTACCTCATACAGGAGAAGGGGCTGAAGTCCCACAGGCCGTTCCACCTGGTGGCTCTGCCGAGCCTCGAGCGCTGCGACCGCATCAGCTACGTCTCGCTGGGCTGGGGCTTCGCTTTCCTGACGCTGGTGGTCGTGACGGGGGCCCTCACCAACCGCTACCTGCAGGGAGGGTACTCGTGGATCCTGCGTGAGAAGTGGTCGCTGCTGGCGTGGGTCCTCTTCGCGTTCGTCATCTACGACAGGGTCTTCGCGGGGCGCTGGAGGGGGAGGCTCTCGGCCTACCTCTCCATCATCGGATTCGTGGCTATCATCATGCGGATGCTCGGAGTCGGCGCCTGATGCTCTACCTGCTGGGGCTCAACCACAGAAGCGCCCCCCTCGAGGTGCGCGAGCGTCTGTATTTCCCGCGAGGAGAGCTGGGCGCGGCGCTGAGCGATCTTGTGGCCCAGCCCTCGCTCCGCGAAGCGATCATCCTTTCCACGTGCAACCGCACCGAAGTGCTGGCCTCCGCCAAGGCGGGCGACGAGGCCGCGCGCGCCGTGCGCGGTTTTCTGGAGGCTCGCCGCCCCGGGCAGCTCGAGATGGTGGATCGCCACGCCTACACCCTGATGGACCTTGAGGCCGCGCGCCATGTATTCCGTGTCGCCTCCAGCCTCGACTCGATGCTCGTCGGCGAACCCCAGATCCTCGGGCAGGTGAAGGAGGCCTACGCGGCCGCCGTGGAGGCCGGGACGGTCGGGCCGGCCCTGTCGGGCCTCCTCCAGCGCGCCTTCTCCTGCGCGAAACGCGTCCGCACCGACACGCAGATCGCGAAGAATCCGGTCTCCATCGCCTACGCGGCGGCGGAGCTGGCGGGGCACATTTTCGGATCGCTCGATGGGCGCACCATCATGGTGCTGGGGGCGGGCGAGATGAGCGAGCTGGCCGCGCGCCATCTGATGAAGGGGGGCGTCCGCGGCGTCTTCGTCGCCAACCGGACGTACCACAAGGCGCTGGAGCTGGCGCGCGAGTTTCACGGCGAGGCGATCAACTTCGACCGTTTTCTCGAGTACCTGCCCCGCGTGGACATCGTCATCTCCTCGACGTCGGCCCCGCACTACATCCTCAAGGCGGAAGACGGCGCCGCCATGATGAAGGCGCGCCGGCACCGGCCACTCTTCATCGTGGACATCGCCGTCCCCCGGGATGTGGACCCGGCCCTCAACGACCTGGCCAACCTGTACCTCTACAACATCGACGACCTTCAGACCCTGGCGGATGCCGGTATGGCCGAGAGGCTCCGCGAGGCCGCGCTGGCGGAGGAGATGGTCGAGCAGGAGGTTCGCGGCTACGCCGCGTGGCTCCGCTCCATGGAGGTGAAGCCGACCATCGTGGACCTGCGGCGCAGGTTCCAGGACGTCGCCGAATCCGAGCTCAGGCGCTTCCGGGGCCGCCTGGGGGAGATCGGCCCGAAGCAGGAGCAGGTGATGGCGGAGATGCTCAGCGCGGTCGTCAACAAGCTGCTCCACCCGCCCACGGTCGAGCTCAAGCGCGCGCTGGAGAGCCAGAACGGTCACGACCTGGTGAGGATCACCCGCATGCTCTTCGACCTTGGAGAAGCGCGGATGGACGCCGGAGGCGACGGCGCGATCGCACCGGCGGGAGCCACGCCCTCGGACGCCGGCGCCCACGAGGACGACGGCGGGGTCTCGAGCACGGCGGACTCCGCCCGCCGCGAGGGGGGCTGAGGCGGAGGTGGGCCCGACTCCATCGACTCGCGCCGAGGGTCGCCTCCTCATCGGCAGCCGGGGGAGCCCGCTGGCGCTGCGCCAGAGCGGACTGATCCGCGACGCCCTGGCCGCCGCCAACCCGGGCCTCACCGTCGAGGTCGAGATCATCAAGACCACCGGCGACCGCCAGCAGGAGTGGGCGCTCCCGGCTCCGGGGATCCCGCCGGAATCGGCTAAGGGCATCTTCGTCAAAGAGATTGAGGAGGCCCTCCTCGCCCGGCGCGTGGACGCCGCGGTGCACTCCCTCAAGGACCTCCCGACGGAGTTGGCGCCCTGGCTCCGTATCGCAGCGATCCCCGCTCGCGAGGACCCGCGCGACGTGCTCGTGGCGCGCGACGGATCCGGCTTCGGCGGTCTGCCGGCCGGGGCCCGCGTGGGCACGGGCAGCCCACGGCGCGCCGCACAGCTCCGGCACCGCCGGCGCGACCTGGTCTTCGTACCGATCCGGGGGAACGTGGACACCCGCCTCAGAAAGGTGAGAGAGGGGATTCTCGACGCGGTGGTCCTCGCAGCGGCGGGGCTGCGCCGGCTCGGGCTGATGGAGGCGTCGTTCGAACCGCTTCCTCCCGACCTCTGCCTGCCCGCCGTGGGTCAAGGGGCCATTGCCGTGCAGACGCGAGACGAGAGCGACTGGGTGACTGAAGCGATCGAGCTTCTCCACGATCCCGTCACCGCGGCCTGCGTGTCGGCGGAGCGAGCGTTCCTCGCGGCTCTGGGAGGCGGATGCCAGGTTCCGGTGGCCGCCCTCGCGACGTTCCAGGGCGATGTGCTCGCCCTGAAGGGGGTCGTTTGCGATCCCGAAGGGGAGAGGCTCATCCGGGTGGAGGCTTCGGGTCCCCTGGACGACGCCGAATCGGTGGGGCGGGAGGCCGCGCGGCACGCCATCGAGCAGGGAGCCAAGGAGATCCTGGCGGGCGTCCGCGGGCCTTCCCGTGGGTGAGTCCGGAGAACCCGGCGCCGGCGCCGCGACGGCGCGCGGAGATCGCCGCCCTCTGTCCGGCGTGGTGGCTCTCGTCACGCGCGCGCGAGAGCAGGCGGACGCGCTCAGCGAACCCCTGGAATCGCTCGGCGCCCGCGTCATCCTCACGCCCGCCATCCGCTTCGAGGATCCCGCCGACTGGAGGCCCGCCGACGAGGCCCTCCGGCAGGCATCCTCGTACGACTGGGCGATCTTCACCAGCGCCAACGGCGTGGAGGCGGTGTCGCGGCGGCTCGAGGCCCTGCGTCTGGGCTGGCAGATCTTCAGCGGCGTCCGCCTCGTGGCCATCGGTCCGGCGACCGCGGCGGCGCTGGAAAACCGGGGCCTGCGCGTCAGCATCGTCCCTGAGGTTTACCAGGCCGAGGGGCTCCTGGCGGCGCTCCAGGCCGAGAGCGTGGCAGGAAGGCGGATCCTGCTGGCGCGCGCGGAGCGGGCCCGCGATGTCCTCCCCGACGAGCTGAGGCGCAGCGGCGCCGAAGTGGACGTCGTGGCCGTGTACCGAACGGCCGGTTGCCCGCCGGCTCCCGAGGCCATCGCCGTACTCGAGCGGAGGGAGCCCGCGGAGGACGTCGTGGTGATCTTCACCTCGTCCTCCACCGTGACTCACTTCCTCGAGGATCTCTCTCCCGCCGCGATGGAGGGGATGCGCGCCGCGACGCTGGCGGCGATCGGTCCCATCACGGCTGACGAGCTGACACGTCTGGGTTGGGAGCCGGCCATCGTGCCTTCCGAGTTCACGATCCCGGCGCTCGTTCAGGCGATCCGCGATCACTTCATGGCGCAGCGGAACGCCCACGGGCGACCGCCCTCATCTTGACGATCGGCCCGCCGCGACGTGATGAGGGGGCGGCAGATCGGAGCCGCCCGTGACCCGACTGTCATCGAATCGCACGAGAACGTGGTGATCGATCTCGTCATGGCGTTGAACTGAATGATCAGTGAAGGGGTTCCTCCGAGACCGAAGATGACGCACAGGTCCTGGAAGCCGTTGGTGAGAGGGGCCAGCGGGAAGTCGTTGACCGGGCTGAGGGCGGGATGTTCTAACGGTCTCGTTTCGTGACGCGCTGGATCGGCGCTGGAGCTGGAGGAGGGGCGTTCCGATCTGAACGCCCCTCCTCCGGCAGCTTGTACAGGCGATGCAGCGGCCCACGCCTCAGAACCGGCCGGAGCCGGTCAGCCCGCGCAGGTAGGCAATCACCCGGGACGGGAACACCCACTTGAGCGAATCGAAGACGACGTCCGCGGGCTGGCGGCCGTCGTGAGCCGGCGCGAGGGTCCGATCGAACGACGCCAGGGTGAGGCCCGGGCATTCCTCGGCGGAGCGGCAGCGCACCTTGGGGCCGGCCGACGTCGGCACCGGCGACAGCGCCACGAGGAGAAGCGCGACCAACATGATCCCGACGATCTTCTTGCCGTTCATTTGCGACCTCCTTCCTTTCCACTGCCGTTTCCCGGGTCGTGATTGACTTCCGGGATCTCAGTGGTTCCGCCCCTTGCCTCAGCAATGTGAATGCCACGTGCGGAATTCGGCGGCTTGAAGCGACGCAGGATCCTTCCTGTCAATCACTTGGACGGCGCCGATGGAGAGGCCGCCAGCACGCCACGGCGACGGCGCGGGGTCGATCCGATGTAAAAAGTGCCCCGCGGCCGCGTGCGCGAGGGTAAGAAGTTCGATGCCCGGCCTCCGCCAATCCCGTGTCCGTCACCGCCGGCGCCGACACGACCGGCATCGACTTCCTCCTCGCGCGGCCGTAGCCCCCGCCGGCCGAAGACGCCCGCACCGTTCTTGATCGGCCCTGGGCCCTGTGGTACGGTTCGCGCGCCTGAACAGGCACGCACACACGCCCGCGACGCGTCCGGCGCGTGGAACTCCGGCGGATGGAACCCGGAGGACGCGCGCGCCGCCATCACCCGCCCGGGAGGCACTCCTGAGCAACCCTTCCACCACGATCCGGAAGACTCCGCTCAACGCCGTGCACCAGGAGCTGAGCGCGCGGATGGTCGAGTTCGCCGGCTGGGAGATGCCGGTGCAGTACCAGGGAGTCGTCGAGGAGCACCTGGCCGTCCGCACCCGCGCCGGTCTCTTCGACGTTAGCCACATGGGCGAGATCGAGATCCGCGGGGCGAAGGCCCTGGACGCGGTGCAGCGGCTCACCTGCAACGACGCGGCGCGCCTCGCTCCCGGCCAGGCCCAGTACAGCGCCTTCACGACCGAGCGCGGAACATTCGTGGATGACGTCATCGTTTACTGCCTGGCGGAGGATCGCTACTTCATCTGCGTTAACGCGGCCAATGAGTCGAAGGACTTCGCCTGGGTCGCCTCCCACCTGGTCCCGGGGGCGTCGGCGGTCAACCGCAGCGAGGAGTTCGCCCAGATCGCGCTGCAGGGGCCGGAGGCCCACGCCATCCTCCGGGGCGTGGCGGAGGCCGACACGGACGCTCTCAGGCCGTTCGGCTTCGTCGAGACCAAGGTCGCCGGCGCGCCGTGCCTCATCGCGCGCACCGGCTACACCGGGGAGGACGGCTTCGAGATGTACAGCCACCCCTCCCTGGCGGCGGAGCTCTGGGAGACGCTGATGGGAGCGGGGGTGATGTTCGGGCTGACCCCTTGCGGCCTCGGCGCCCGCGACACGCTCAGACTCGAGGCGTGTTTGATGCTGTACGGCAACGACATCGACGACACCACCACGGTCCTGGAGGCGGGGCTCAACTTCATCTTCAAGCCGGACAAGGGCGATTTCATCGGCCGGGAGGCTCTCGCGGCGCAGAAAGCAGCGGGACCGCCGCGGCGGCTCGCGGCCTTCGAGATGGTGGAGCGCGGCATCGCGCGGCACGGGTATCCCGTGGCGCTTGACGGCAAGGAGGTCGGCCGCGTCACAAGCGGGAGCTTCGCTCCCTATCTGAAGAAGAACATCGGGCTGGCCTACCTCCCCGCATCGGCCGCGAGCGAGGGGGCGGAGTTCGACGTGATGATCCGGGGGAAGGCGACCCGCGCGCGCGTGGTGCGTTCCCCCCACTACAAGCGGCAGGCCGGAGACGCAGCCGGGGGCGCCTGAATGTATCCGGACAACCTTCGCTACACGAAGGAACACGAGTGGGTCGCCGCATCCGGGGCCACGGGGACCGTCGGGGTGACGTACTTCGCCCAGAAGGAGCTGGGGGACGTGGTCTTCGTGGAGCTTCCCGAGGTCGGGCGCAAGATCAAGGTGGGCGACGAGTTCGGGACCGTCGAGTCGGTCAAGGCGGTCTCGGAGATTTACTCTCCGGTGAGCGGCGAGATCACCGAGGTCAACACCGCCCTCGTGGATCACCCGGAGATCATCAACGAGGACCCTTACGGGCGCGGCTGGATCCTCAGGGTGCGTCTCGCCGAGCCCTCCGAGGTGGCCTCCCTGATGGACGCGGCCGCCTACCAGAGCTTCATCGCCGGCAAGGGCCACTGAGGTCCCTCTCCTCATGCGATTCTTCCCGCAAGGCGACGCCGATCTGCGCGCGATGCTCGACGCCGTCGGGGCCGCGCGGCCGTCCGATCTGTTCACCACCATCCCCGAGAAGTTCCGGCTCGATCGGCCGCTCGATCTGCCTCCCCCCGCCAGCGAGATGGAGCTGCGGCGCGAGTTCGGCGCGATGGCGCGCCGCAACGCGTCGGCCGCCACGCACGCCTTTTTCCTCGGCGCGGGAGCCTACAACCACGACATCCCGGCGGCGGTCCCGCAGCTCCTGAACCGCTCCGAGTTCTACACGTCCTACACCCCCTATCAGCCCGAGATCAGCCAGGGGACTCTGCAGGCGATCTTCGAGTACCAGAGCCTCATTTGCCTGCTGACAGGCGCCGAGGTGAGCAACGCATCGCTCTACGACGGCGCGTCGGCGTTGGCTGAGGCGGTGGTGATGGCCCATCGCACCGTCCGCCGGCCACGCGTCGTGGTCTCGGAGGCCGTGCACCCCCACTATGTCCGGGCCGTCCGCACCTACACCCGCAACCTCGACGTGGAGATCGTCACCGTGCCGTTCGGGCCCGACGGGCGCACCGGCGCATCGGCGCTCGCGGCCGCCATGGGCCCCGGCGCCTCCGCCGTGGTGGTGCAGAGCCCGAACTTCCTCGGCTGCATCGAGGACGTGGCCGTCCTGTCCGCAAAGGCGAAGGCCGCAGAGGCTCTCACCGTCTGCGTGGTCACGGAGCCGGTGAGCCTGGGGCTGCTCCGGGGCCCCGGAAGCCGGGGCGCGGACATCGTCGTGGGGGAGGGGCAGTCATTCGGCGTCCCGCTCTCGTTCGGGGGCCCCTACCTCGGGTTCCTCGCCGCGCGCGAGAGCCTGGTGCGCCAGCTCCCGGGGCGCATCGTTGGAGAGGCGCGCGACGCGGAAGGAAGGCGCGGCTACGTCCTCACGCTGGCGACGCGAGAGCAGCACATCCGCCGCGAGCGCGCGACGTCGAACATCTGCACCAACCAGGGGCTGCTGGCCCTGGCGGCGACGATCCACCTGAGCCTGCTCGGGAGGGAGGGGCTCCACCTTCTCGCGCTGCAGAACTACCACAAGGCGGCCTACGCCGCCTCGCGCCTCGGGGCCGTCAGGGGTTGCCGGCTGCCGTTCACGGCCCCGTTCTTCAACGAATTCGTCGTGGAGCTGCCGGCCGATCCCGAGGAGGTGAACCGGGCGCTGCTTCGCCGCGGCATCGTCGGCGGGCTCGCGCTCGGGCGCTTCTACCGGGGAAGCGTCCCGGCGCTGGAGAGGGCGTGGCTGGTGTGCGTGACGGAGATGAACACCCGGGAGGAGATCGATCGTCTGGCCGAGGCGGTGGAGGCGGCGCTGTGATCGCGCCGAGGCGCGCCGGCGTGATCCGCGAGGAACCCACGATCTTCGAGGTGGGATCGAGGGGGCGCACCGGCCATTCGCTGCCGCCTCTCGACGTCCCGGAGGCCGATGTCACCCGGATACCCGACGATCTGCGCCGCGGCCCGATCGATGGCATGCCGGAGGTCAGCGAGGTGGACGTGGTCCGCCACTTCGTGCGCCTCTCGCGCCTCAACTATGCCGTGGATCTCGGGCTGTACCCCCTTGGCTCGTGCACCATGAAGTACAACCCGAAGATCAACGAGGAGCTGGCGCGCATCGAAGGGTTCGCTCGCGTGCACCCGCTTCAGGATCCCGAGACGACGCAAGGGTGTCTGCGCGTCATCTGGGAGCTCGACCGCAGTTTGAGACAGATCACGGGCATGCACCGATTCACCCTGCAGCCCGCGGCGGGGGCGCACGGCGAGATGACCGGCATCCTGATGATCCGCGCCCACCTGGCCAGGGCCGGCAACCCCCGATCGATCATCCTCGTGCCCGATTCGGCCCACGGCACGAACCCGGCCAGCGCGGCGCTGGCGGGGTACCGGGTCGAGCAGGTGCCCACCGGTGCGCACGGGAAGATCGATCTCGGCGCGCTGCGGGAAAAGATGACGCCGGACGTGGCCGCGCTGATGCTCACGAACCCCAACACTCTGGGGATCTTCGAGGAGGAGATTGAATCGATCTGCGCCGTGGTGCATGGCAGGGGCGGGCTCGTGTACTGTGACGGCGCCAACATGAACGCGCTGGTGGGCGTGGCCCGTCCCGGAGACATGGGGGTGGACGTCCTGCACCTGAACCTGCACAAGACGTTCTCCACGCCGCACGGAGGGGGTGGGCCCGGCGCCGGCCCGGTCGGGGTGTCGGCGGCCCTCGAGCCCTACCTGCCCGCTCCCGTGGTGGAGGAGTCGGGGGGCCGCGTGGTGCTGGAGGAGGATCGGCCTCAATCCATCGGACGCGTCTCATCGTTCCTGGGCAACTTCGGCATGCACCTGAGGGCGCTGGCCTACATCCGGTCGCTCGGGCCCCAGGGAATGCGCGAGGTCGCGGAGCGCGCTGTGCTCAACGCCAACTACGTCCGCGTGCGGCTCCAGGACCTGTTCCCGGCCGCCTACGCGACGCCGTCGCTCCACGAGGTCGTCCTCACCGACGGGCGGCTCGAGCGGCACGGCGTGAGGACGCTCGACGTGGCCAAGCGGCTGCTCGACTTCGGATTCCACCCGCCGACCATCTACTTCCCGCTGATCGTCCGCGGCGCCATCATGATCGAGCCGACGGAAACCGAGTCGAAGGCGGAGTTGGACGCGTTCGTGGCCGCGATGCGCGCCATCGCGGCCGAGGCCGAGAAGGATCCCGACCTCTTGCGCCGCGCGCCCCACACGACCCCGGTGGGCCGCCTCGACGAGGCTGAGGCCGCCCGGCACCCGCGCCTGAGGTACACGCCCCGGGGCGAAGAGTGATCCGCCTCCGCGCTCAGCTCCACGATCTCCTCGGAGCCGCGGAAGCGATCAGGCTCGACGCAGGAGGCGCGCAACGAGATCGAGCGGCAACCCCACCACGTTGGAGTACGAACCCTCGATTCGAGGGATGAACGCGGAGGCGAGGCCCTGGATCGCATAAGCGCCGGCGGCGTCCATCGGCTCGCCGGTTGCGACGTAGCGGGCGATGTCGGCGCGGCTCAGGGGGAGGAAGGTCACCTGCGTGACGCTGCGGCCGGAGAGGAGGCGCCGGCCGGATCCGCGCCAGACCGCCACGCCGGTCACCACCCTGTGAGTCCGCCCCGAAAGCAGCCTGAGCATCCTTCGGGCGTCGGCTTCGTCCCGCGGCTTCCCGAGGATCGTGCCCCCGATGACGACAACGGTGTCGGCGGCGAGGATGAGCGCGCGCTCGCGGCGAGATCGCGGCAGTCGCGAGGCCACCGCCAGCGCCTTCTCGCGCGCGAGGCGAACGGCGCAGGCGTCGGGACTCTCGCCGGGCCTGGTGGTCTCGGAGATCCTCGCCGGGCGCACCGCGAAGCGTACGCCGAGGAGCCGGAGCAGGCGGCGCCGCCTCGGGGAGCGCGAGGCCAGGATCAGCATGGCGCCGCGGAGGGTAGCACGCGCAACCGTTGCGCCTGCTCGGGGATGCCCCTATAATCAGCCGCGTTTCCCAGGAGGCTTCTTGATCGCACGACTCACCCGCGCCGGAAACACGCCCATCAGGCTCGGGCTCGCCCTTCTGGCGGGCGCGGGAGCCCTGATCGGCCTTGCGGTCGGCGCGCTCCCCGAGGGCCCCGCCGCCCCGCGCACTTCCGACTTTCCCAACACGATCAACGATCCCAACATCTCCGGCTCGGCGACCGTCATCGGTCCCGACGAGGGGCCCCTCGTGCTCCCCGGCCCTCCACCCGACATCATCTTCGTTTACACGGGGCGGGTGCGCGGTTACGTCGAGCCCTGCGGGTGACCGCGGAACCCCGCGGGGGGCCTGGCCCGTAGGGCCGGATACCTCGAGCTGCTCAGGAATTCCTACACCAAGTCGAAGATCGTCCTGCTCGAGGCCGGCGACTTCGCGCCGCTCCTGGACGACGCGGGCAGGGTGAAGGTCCGCACGTACGTCGAGGCGCTTCAGGATCTGGGCTACGACGCCGTCGGCGTCGGAGACATGGAGCTCGCCTCCGGTCTCGACCTGTACGACGATTTGATCGGGAAGGCCGGGCTCCCCGTGACCAGCGCCACCTTCACGGAGCGCGGCGGCGACGCCCCCCTCGTCCCTCCCTACCTGATCAAGGAGTACGAGCTTCCGGGCAAGCGCACGTTCCGCGTCGGCTACATCAGTCTCGTCCCCTACAACAGCGCGGTGGCCCGCCTCGGCTCCAACGGCAGGGCCGTCGTCAGCCGGGATCCGGCGGATCAGGCCCGCCGGTACGTGCCCGAGGTGGCCGCCAAGGTGGATTTCGTCGTGCTGCTGGCCAACCTCGGCACCCGCGATCTGCAGCGCGTCGGGGAGGCGGTGCCCGGAGGCATCCACCTGGCGCTCGCCACCATCAGCGATCGGATCTCCCCCGGCGCTCTGGAGACCTTCGGCGGCATCCCGACCTTCTTCGCCGGTGACCAGGGCAAACGGCTGGGGGAGGTCCGTGTCTTCCTGGACGGTGTGAAGGTCAGGCAGATGAAAGGAGTGCACGTCTACCTGACGAAGCGGTATCCCGAGGAGCCGAGGTACCAGAAGAAGATCGACCAGACACTTCTCAAGGTGAACGAGATCTACAAGGCGATCCCCCGACCGTCGGGACAGGCCATGCCGGGGTCCGTGGAGATCACCTCGGGGTCGATCCCCGGGGGGCGGAAGTACCTCACGCCGGACGCGTGCTCGGACTGTCACGATCAGGCCTACCGCGTGTGGGAGGGGAGCGCGCACGCGCACGCCATGGACACCCTCAGGAAGGCGAACCAGGACTTCAACCCCGAGTGCGTGCGCTGCCACACCACGGCATTCGGGATGCCTGGAGGCTTCCGGACCGCGACGGCGACGCCCACCCTGATCAACGTCCAGTGCGAAGCGTGCCACGGCAGCGCTTCGATCCACGTGCTCGACGCCACGGTGCCCTACGGCCGCGTCGCGCCCCGCGTGTGCTACACCTGCCACACCAAGGAGAACAGCCCCGAGTTTTCCTTCTTCAAGTACTGGGATGCCATCAAGCACTGACGCCCCGGGCTGACACGCTGAGCGCGGCTGTCTTATCATGGCCGTCATGGGGCGCATCATGGGCATCGACGTGGGCTCCGTCAGGGTGGGCGTGGCGCTGAGCGACGAGCTCGGCATCACAGCCCGTCCCCACGCCACAATCCCGCGCCGCGGCGACCGGGCCACGGCCGAGGCCCTCTCCTCCATCGCGGCCGAGAACGCGGTCGGGCGCATCGTGGTGGGGCTGCCCCTGAGGCTCGATGGCGGCGACCAGGACGTCACTCGGGACGCGCGGCGTCTCGCCAAGGCACTGGCAGCCGCCTCCGGCCTCGCGGTGGTCACGTGGGACGAGAGACTGACCACGGTCCAGGCCGAGCGCTCCCTCATCGAGGGAGGGGTGCGGCGCGCCCGCCGGCGCGAGGTGGTGGACCAGGTGGCCGCCGCGCTGATGCTTCAGTCCTTCCTGGACGCCGGCGCTCCGGCCGCCCGGACGCCCCCCGGCGCCCTGGAGCCTTCGGATCCGTGACGCTGCAGCGCAGGGAAAAGCTCCTCCTCACCCTGCTGGCGGCGGCGACGCTCCTGGCGGCCGGGGAGGCCTACCGGCTCGCCGCCTCGCCGTACCGCGGCTACGACGGAGCCTCGGCCATCGTGATCATCCCCCCCGGCGCGGGTCCCGCGTCGGTGGCGGCGGCGGTGGGCGGCGCGGGTGTGGTGCGGAGCGCCCTCCACTTCCGCCTCCTCGCCAGGCTGGCAGGCGTGTCCCGGAAGCTCCAGGCGGGGGAGTACCTCTTCGACCGACCCATGACGCCGGCTCAGGTTCTCGAACGCATCGTCCGCGGCGACGTTCTCCTCCACCGGCTCACCATCCCGGAGGGGCTCGACGGCGGTGCGATCATCGTGCAGATTGCCCGGGCCCGCCTGGCGCCGGCCGGCGATCTGGAGCGCGCCTTCCGCGACGCGGCCGCTGTGAGGATCTGGGACGCGGAGGCGCGCGATCTTGAAGGCTACCTCTTCCCCGACACCTACCACTTCGCGCGCGGCACGGCCGCGTCCAGGATCTTGGAGGCCATGGTGGGCCGCTTCCAGGACGTCTTCGACGCTTCCCTGCGGGCGCGCGCGGCGGAGATAGGGATGACCTCCCGGCAGGTCGTGACGCTGGCCTCCCTCATCGAGAAGGAAACCTCGGCGCCGTCGGAGCGCGAACGGATCTCCGCCGTGTTCCACAACCGGCTGCGCGCCGGGATGCCGCTGCAGTGCGATCCCACGGTGATCTTCGCCCTCGCCTCGGCCGGACGGTACCGAGGCGATCTCAGCCGCGAGGACCTGTCGTTCGATTCTCCCTACAACACATACAGGAACGGCGGCCTGCCCCCGGGACCCATCGCCTCGCCGGGCCGCGCCTCCCTGGTGGCGGCGTTGTATCCCGCTCCGGTGCGGGACCTGTACTTCGTGGCGAACGGAAGCGGCGGCCACGATTTCTCCGTCTCCCTCGAGGATCACATGAGGGCGGTGGCGCACTACCGGCGCATCCGGAAGGGCGGGGCGTGAGCCGCCCGCGACCGCGCGCCGGGGACGTCCTCCCGCTCGCCGCGGCCGGCGCCCTCCTCCTGGCCGGCTTCTCAGCGGCGCCGGTCCCCCCGCGGCCGCCGCCGGCCGAGCCCTCCGCACCGGCGGAGATCGCCGCTCCGCGTCAGGAGAGGTCGGGCTCGGCACCGCTCGATCCGGGACTCGCTGCCGCCGTCGCGAGGGTGGAGCGGACGTTGGAGGCGCTTCGGGGGCTCCCGTTCCTGACTGAGGTGGCGACGGCGTCGCTGTCGAGGGCGGGCGTGCGCTCCTTCATCGAGGAGCTGCTCGACAGGGAGTATCCACCCGCGGATCTCCAGGCGGAGGAAGAGACGCTCCGGTACTTCGGCTTCCTCGGGGCCGGACAGGGGCTCAAGTCAATCTACCTGGACACGATGGAGTCGCAGGTGGCGGGCCTCTACGACCCGGACAGGAAGACGCTCTACGTGGTGCCCTCTCCGGCGTTGGGCCCGGTGACGCTCGCGCACGAGCTGGCGCACGCTCTGATGGATCAGCACTTCGGGCTGAACGCGCTCGAGGAGAATGCGAGAGGGGACGACGACCGCGTGCTGGCGCTCGGGTGTCTCGTGGAAGGGGAGGCATCCATGGTCATGATGCTCTGGGCCGTGCAGAGCAACCTGGACCCCGACATCCCCTCCCTGCCCGGAGGTGTTACGGCCGCGGCGTTGCAGGCCGCGGAGGCGGGGATGGCCGCGCTGCCGGCGTTCCTGCGCGAAACGCTCCTGTTCCCGTACCTGGGCGGATCGGTGTGGGCGGCCGACGTGATGAGACGGGGCGGCGGGTTGAAGGCGCTCGATGCCTTCTTCCGCGATCCTCCCGAATCGACCGAGCAGATCCTCCACCCCGAGCGATCGCAGCCGCCCAGGGACCGGCCGTCCACGATCGATCCGGAGCTGCTGATCTCCTCGATGCCCTCCGGGACGCCCGTCGTCAAGCGCGGCTCCATGGGGGAGTTCGCCCTCCGGTTCCTGCTGGGAGGATCGGACGAGAAGGAGGCGGTGGCGGCGGCCGAAGGGTGGGACGCGGATCAGTACCTGCTTGCGGGCGAGCCGGGCGCGCGGTCCCTGACCTGGGTGAGCGTCTGGGACACCGTGCAGGATGCCGCGGAGTTCCGTGATCGTGCGCCCGTCTGGCTCTCCATCCGTGCCCGCCAGGGCGACGCGTCCACGGGCGGTAACGACAGCGCCGTCGAGCAGCGCGGGCGCGTGGTGGTCGTCGCGCGCGGGGGCGGCGACTCCGGCATCCCGAAGGCGGCGGAGCGTGCCGCCTCGATCGCCTCGCGCCTGCCATCGGGGATCGAGTTCCGTTGAGCGCGCCTCCGGCGTCCCTCACCGCGCGCGGCCTGCTGGGCCCGCTCGTCTTCATCGGCGTCGTCGCCGCCGCGGCCGCCCGGTACGTCTTCGCCCGAGACATCCCTCCGGCGCAAGCGGCCCCCGCCTTCGCCGCGCTGCTTGCACTGCTGATCCCCTACATCGGCTTCGGCTTCCCCGGCATCGCCTCTGGCCTGCGCCGCCTCGCCCCCGCCGGGTGGAGGGGAGCGGCCGCGGCCACCGGCGTGGCGGTGCCCGCCGTCCTCGCGCTGGACTGGGGGCGCGGCGTGGAGACGGTTGGGCCCGCGGTGGGTCTGATCGCCTACGCCTCCCTCTGCGCGATCCTCTTCGCGTGGGCCGCCCGGATCGGAGAGCCTCCCAACGTGGCCGACGCGCTCGCGGTCCTGGCGGTGTGGGTGCCGGTGGAGATCGGGTTGCTCCAGGGGTTGTGGAGACGGGAAGGGGTCGATCCTTCCTACCTTCTGGGAAAGACGCTCTGCCTGTCGGTCCTCCTGGCGGGGTGCGTGGCGGTCCGTCCCGTGGGGGGGATCGGCTACCGGTGGCGGTTCCGGCTGGAGGACGCGGGCACGGCCGCCGTGGCCACGGCCGCGTTCCTGGTCGTGGCCGTCCCCGTCGGTCTGGCAACGGGGTTCGTGGCGTTCGATCCGCGCGCCGTTTCTCCGGAGGGCCTGATCTTCCGGATCCTCGCCATCGGGCTCTTCGTCGCGCTTCCTGAGGAGGTCCTGTTCCGCGGGGTCATCTTCAATCTCCTCCAGAAGGGGATCGTGAGCCGTCACGGCCCCTGGCCGGCGCTCGTGATCTCCTGCCTGATCTTCGGGCTGTCCCACATGAACAACTTCCCCTACGGAGACCTGCGCTACGCCCTTCTCGCCACCTACGCCGGCGCCTGCTACGCCTGGTGCTACCTGCGCACCGGGAATCTCCTCGCGGGGATCCTCACGCACACGGCCGTCGATCTCATCCACCGGCTGATCTTGATCACGCCCGCGAGGTAGCCCACTACCCCCTTGCCCTCGCGGGCCAGATGGGGATATGGTGAGCCGTATATCCATGACACCCTCCGGCCGCCTCCTTGGAGCATGCCGATAGGATGAGAAGGTCCCGAGCTCAGGCGTGTTTCATTGCTGGCCCGGTCTCGAGGAGCGCTGCTCCCAACCGGCGCGAGGTGCGTCGTGTTCGACTCCCTGGCTGAGTGTTATCGCGACCGGCTCCGATGGAGCATCGGAGTCCCAGTCTTCGCGCTTCTCCCGGTCGCAACATCAACGGCTTTCGTCGAGAGCCTGGAGTTTCTGGATCGGGTGATGCCAAAGTGGCGTCAGAATCTCTCGCCGAGGATCATCGACGCCGCGTGGTCGGTCCTCGCGTGGCCCTTCATCCCCGCCTTCTGGGTTGTCCGCCGTTTTGATCTGACAGACGATTGGATTTTGCTGTTGTTGCTTTTCGAACTACTACTGTTCGGCATGATCACAACCTGGATAATCCGCCGGTGGCAACGCCAGCGATACGAGCGAGTAGTTCGGGGGACACGAGCCACCTGACAACGCGCCGGAGCGGACGTGCAGTGGCGAGGCGGTCGGTAGATCGAGAGTTGGTTCACCCGCGCGCCGCCTAGCGCCGCGTTGAACGGAACTGGCCCCACCTGCAAGGAGCGCGACCTGGACAGATGGCGCCTGGATGCCCGAGAGGTAATATCGGGCTACGATTCGACTGCGCCGCCGCACACGAGCCTGGGCGAGTTGCCAAGCGAGGGCGACGTGAGGCGGTACACCGTGTGGCTTGAGCACAGGGGGACCGGGATACGCGTGGAAGGAATGGTCCCGGATGGTCACTACACGCGCCGCGACCTGGAGCTGCTTGAGATCGAGCTGCGCAAGAGCCTGTTTGCGGAGCTTGAGCTCAAGGTGGCTCGGCGCCTTCGTATACCAGGAATCTGACGATGTGGCGAGGCGGCCCGTGCCGTCACGCGCCTCGCAACTGCGGCAAGACGACGCGGCCCGCGCAGCTGATCTGGGCGTTGGGTTGAGCAGGTAGAGGAAGATGATCGGGCACTCGACACTTCCGGCTGGCGTCGCATGGACGGGATGGGGTTCGCTCTTCATGGGCGCTCTCATGGACTTCTCCGCGCTCATGTTCGTCGCGGCGCAAGCGTTGTTGGGTAACGAGCAGCTCGATGCTCTCGCCGGGGCTGGCGGTCTTTCCGACAGTGCCATCACCCTGTTGCACCACGCCGGAGGCGTCGCTGTAGCCCAGGGGTGCACGGGAACGCTGCTCATCGTCACCGGTGTCTACTTCCTGCGGCGCAGACGCTGGGCCCTCGTAGTG
This sequence comes from uncultured Acidobacteriota bacterium, assembly GCA_964400605.1. Taxonomy (GTDB): domain Bacteria; phylum Acidobacteriota; class Polarisedimenticolia; order JACPZX01; family JACPZX01; genus CAYNUH01. The sequence continues at coordinate 31,335 of CAYNUH010000038.1, forward strand.
ATCGAGGTTTCCTCGTGGCTGGCGATCGTGTACACCTTGGTGGCTGGGCCGTTCTTGCTGCGCTCCGTCCTTGGAAGCGGCATCCTTGCGTCAACGTCGGCACTCGTGCCCGTAGCCGCGATGGGTGCGGCCGTCATCGTGCTTCAGGTGGTCCTGCTCGGCTATTTTATTCGATTCCTGCGGCGTCCGAATATTCGCAGCGTCTTCAATTCCGGTCGCCAGAGTCATGAGCCAGCCTAACCACAAATGAAGCCGCCGGCGGGCGCTTGGGTGGCCCGCTGTCCGCGGGGGCCGAGAGAGTGCCCGCCGCGGCTCACGCCGGTCGTTGGGCGGACCAAGGCCGTGCATGAGGACGCCCGTGTTGACGTTGATCAAGCGGGAATTCGTCGTTGAGGTCCCCGTCAAGCAGGCCTGGAGTCATCTTGCCCGAGTCAGGGCGTGGCCCAGCTGGGCCAGGCACATCCGCACGATTGAGGTCGAACCGCCTGGCGAGCTGCGTCTGGGTTCGAGGGGGCGAATCCATCTCCGGAACGGGATTCGGTCTGAGTTTCGTGTGGTCGAGTTCGATCCCTATTCCAACTGGAAATGGGTAGGTCCGTTCTTGTGGCTCACCGTTCACTACGACCATCGGTTCGAGCCCGACGGGATGGGCCGCACGAGGTTGACTTGGACCGTGGATGCCGAGGGGTTCGGCGTGAGCGTCGTCGGGTGGCTATTCGCGAAGGTCTACTCCAGCTCGATGGAACGAGCGATTCCACACCTGGCGGTCGAGATGACGGGACGTCCTGGGTGAGAGGGGCCGGGTTGTGATGCACTCGGGCCGCCCAACAACGCGTGAAGCGGAGGCGCGCGTCCCGTGCGTCGAGGTGAAGGGCAAGCGACGGACGCGCGCGCCTCTGACCGCGAAGGTTAGCAGGGGACTATTCAGCTCAATACGAATCGAAGGGAACCGAACATGAATCTTACGTTCGCGGCATCATTCTCCGCCGCGGGTTTGTTCTTCGGCATGCTGATTCTTTTTGAGGTGGGGCGGCGCATCGGCATTGCCAGACTCGCGCGCGACCCGGTAGGCGTGGCGAACGGAGCCGGCGCGGTCGAGGGAGCGGTACTGGGCTTGCTGGGGCTGCTCCTAGCGTTCACATTTTCTGGTGCCGCATCGAGGTTCGAAGCTCGCCGACACTTGATCACCGAGGAGACCAACGCGATCGGGACGGCCTATCTGCGCGTCGACCTGATTCCGGGCGACGCACAGCCGGAGCTTCGGCAGCTATTTCGCCACTATCTGGACACGCGATCCGAGACGTATCGGAATGTGGGAGATGCGACTGCCCAGAGAGCGAAGCTCGCTGAGGCAGTGACGTTGCAGGGACAGATCTGGGCGAGGGCAGTATATGCGTGCGGGCGGCCGGAGGCCCCGGGGCACGCCGCCATGCTCCTGCTCCCCGCATTGAACGACATGATCGACATCACGACCACCAGGGCTGTGGCAACCCAGAATCACCCGCCACCGGTCATCTTTCTGTTGCTTGCCGGGCTGAGTCTCGTCAGCGCGTTGTTGGCTGGCTACGCCATGTCCGGCAGCAAGGCTCGCAGCTGGCTTTACATGGTGATTCTTGCGGCCACGATGTCGCTCACTTTGTATGTGATCCTGGACCTCGAGTTCCCGCGCTTGGGCCTGATCCGCATTGACGCGGCCGACCAGACCCTGATCGAGCTCCGGAAGAGCATGGAGTGAACCAATAAGTCGTAGCCTGCAACAACGCGCGCCCCCCATGACCGACCGGTTGCAGCGGCCGGTCCGCTTCGCTGTCCGCCGCTGAATCGGGGGGTCAGCCATCCATCAAAGGGTAGAGACCGTGGAGATGATCATGACCTCATTGTCGCTGTTCTCGCCCACGTTCGGGACAGGCACAGTCGCCGATGCTCAAGGCGTCGAATGCAAGACGCACAACAACGAGGTCATGTCATTGGCCGGCAGGGAGCGAAGCGTGTGGTCGCCAAGGAGGTTGTCCACGGGGGAGGTAGGGGCTGCGTATGGTCACGGTTGAGGCGCAGC
>CAYNUH010000039.1:0-7206 GCA_964400605.1 uncultured Acidobacteriota bacterium
GGTAGAAGTACCAGGAAGAGTCCACGAAGGTGTCCATCGTGTCGGTCTCGCGCCGCGCCGCGCCTCCGCAACGCGGGCACTCCGCGCGGAGGAACGCCGGATGGCTCTCCAGAGGCGATCCCCCTTCTCCGGTCAGACGGACGTCATCCGGAAGGCGCACGGGCAGATCGGCGTCCCGCACCGGCACCGCGCCGCATCCGCCGCAGTGGATAATCGGGATGGGCGTCCCCCAGTACCTCTGGCGGCTGATCCCCCAGTCCTTGAGCCGGTACTGGATCGCCCCCTCCCCGTATCCGGCCCGCTCCGCGTCGCGGGTGATCCGCCGGCGCGCTTCCTCCGTGGGAAGCCCGGAGTAGGGGCCGCTGTCCAGCGTCGTCCCTTCTCCGGTGTAGGCCGCCTCGAGAGCCTCCGCCACGAGGCGATCCCCCGGGGGATCCACGACCACGCGGATCGGGAGGCCGTAACGCCGCGCGAACTCGAGATCGCGCACGTCGTGCGCCGGTACGGCCTCCAGGGCCCCGGTGCCGTATTCGGCCACCACGAAGTTGGCCACCCAGATCGGGACCCGATCGCCGGTGACGGGGTTGACCGCGTGCCGGCCGGTGAACACGCCGCGCTTCTCCCGCTCCGCGCGCAGCCGCTCCGCCACGGGGACGCGCGATTCCTGCTCCACGAACCCCGCCACCGCATCCTTCTCGAGGCGCCCCTCGAGGATAAGCGGCAGGAGCGCATGGTCCGGTGCCAGCGCCACGAAGGAGCAGCCGTAGATCGTGTCCACGCGCGTCGTGAAGACGCGGATCTTCGCGGCGAGTCCGTCCACGGGGAAGTCGAGATAGCACCCCTCGCTCCGGCCGATCCAGTTCTCCTGCATCGTCCGGACCCTCTCGGGCCAGCCGCTGAGCGAAGGCAGGTTGTCGAGGAGCTCGCGGGCGTAGCGCGTGATCCGGAAGAACCACTGCTCGAGCTCCTTCTGCTCGACCGGCGTGTCGCAGCGCCAGCATGCGCCCGCCTCCACCTGCTCGTTGGCGAGGACGGTGTGACACTTCGGGCACCAGTTCACCCGCCTGAGGCTCCGGTAGGCGAGATCCTTCTCGTACATCCGGAGGAAGAGCCACTGGGTCCAGCGGTAGTACTCGGGCTCGTGGGACGCGATCTCGCGGCTCCAGGCGTAGGAGAAGCCGAGCCGGCGGAGCTGCGCCCGCATGTGGCTGATGTTCTCGGTGGTCCACGCCTTCGGATGCCGTCCGTGGGCGATGGCGGCGTTCTCGGCGGGCATGCCGAAGGAATCCCACCCCATGGGATGGATGACCTCGTACCCCGCCATCCTCTTGTATCGGGCCACCGCGTCGCCGATGGAGTAGTTGCGGACGTGTCCCATGTGGAGGCGGCCCGAAGGGTAAGGGAGCATCTCCAGGCAGTAGAAGTTGCGCGTGCCGCCCACTCGCCCCGGTTCGAACGCGCGGACGGACTCCCACGCGCTCTGCCATCGGGGCTCGAACGCCCGCGGGTCGTAGTCGCTCATGGCGGAAACTTACCACGCCACTTGAAAACGCGACAGCAGCGAAGGAAGGAGGAGGGGAAGCGGCCTCAGGCCGGGGTGCGCAGTCGGACGGCGGGCTCGCCCGCGGGCGAGGTGATCTCGCCTTTCTCGAGGCTCAGGCGGACGGCGTCGAGGATCCCGTTGACGAACGGGCCCGACTCCTCGTTGCCGAACTTCTTCGCGATCTCGATCGCCTCGTCGATGACCACTATCGGCGGCGTCTCCCCCTCGTAGATCATCTCGTACAGGGCGAGGCGGAGGATGTTGCGGTCCACCACGGCCATGCGGGAGACGCGCCAGTGATGGGAGATGGAGCCGATGACGACATCGAACCACTCCCGGTGGGCGGCGGTCCCCTCCACGAGGCGGCTCGCGAACTCGATCACGGCCGCGCTCGGCCTCTTCCCCTTCCAGAAGGCGGCGAGGGCGTCGGCAATGGGCTCGGGGGAGAGATCGATCTGGAAGAGGAGCTGCAGCGCGTACTCGCGCGCCCGGCGCCTCTCGCCGACTCCGCGGCTCTGCCGTATCTCAGCCAAGCTCACGCCCCAGGTTCGCCATCTCGATTGCGGAAAGCGCCGCCTCCCAGCCGCGGTTGCCCATCTTGCCGCCGCAGCGCTCCGCGGCCTGCTCGGTCGTCTCGGCCGTGACCACCCCGAAGGCCACGGGAACACCGGTCTCGGCCGCCGCCTGCCCCAGCGAGCGCGCCACCTCGGCGGCGATCACGTCGAAGTGAGGCGTCTCGCCCCGGATGAGTACACCCAGGGCGATCACGGCGTCGTGCTTGCGCGCCGCCGCAATCCGGCGCACCAACTGCGGGATCTCGAAGGAGCCGGGCACCCGGACCACCGTGATCCCGGCCTCCTCCATCCCGTGCCGAAGGAGGCAGTCGACGGCGCCGGCGAGCAGCCGCGCGACCAGGGCGTCGTTGAAGCGGCTCGCCACGATGGCGGTCTTGAGACCCTTGGCTCCCAGGTTTCCTTCGATGATCTTGGGCATAAGTCCCGATCTTTCAGGGCCTTCGAATTGTAGGGACGCTTCTCCGGGGTGTCAACCGTGGAGCAGCCCTGCGAGCACGCCCGGCCAGCGCGGAGCGAGCAGAAACTTCAGAACGACGTCGAGGACCAGCCCGCCCGCCGCCGCCAGGATCCAGACGCTCCGGCCCGGGGGCGCCGGCCGCGCGGTGAGGCGGTGCAGCAGCGGCTCCGCCAGGACCGTCCCAAGGATGATAAAGGAGACGATCCGCACCAGCGACCACGGCGGCCACCCGAGGAGTGCGGTGAGCACTGGAGAGACCGCCCCCGAGGCCAGCGATCCCACGTAGTACGCCATGTAGTTCATCAGGATGGCGCCCATGAGGATGGCGGCGGACCCCGCGGTGAGGAGCGCGAGCGCCGTGAAGAGTGTGGCGTGAAGAAGATGCTGCGGGACGAAGCAGGAGGGATCTGACTCGCAACCTTCTCCCGTCCGCAACCAGGGGCGCATCTCTTGAAGGTACGCTTCTCCGTGCACGATCGCGACCGAGGCCGTGCCCCAGGGGTCGGCGGCGCAGAGGATGGTGGTGGAGGCGCCCAGGCACGCCGCCCACCAGAGCATCAGCCCCACCGCGGCCGCGCGGCGGCCGCGCCCGACGGCGCGGATCATCACGGTGTAGGCGGGGGCGGCGTTGAGGAGCGGAAGGAGCCAGGGAAACCCCGCCCGGAGCCCGAGCACGGCCGACCCGGCGGCCGCGAGCGCAAGGAACACGGCAGGAGCCGTCAGGCTCGATCGGTCGCGCTCAGGGATCACCGGCCGCTCGGCTCGACCTCAAGGGGGGCAGCTCCTGCCCCTGCCAGCCGGCCAGACGCACGAGATCGGCGTGGCGTGCCCGGATGTCGGCCGGCGCGGCCCGCAACAGTCCCTCCACGCCGAACCCCTGGACGGTGAAGGAGGCCATCACGGTCCCGGCGGCGACGGCCACTCGGAGCGAGGAAGCATCCCAGTGGCCCAATCCGGCGAGGCACCCCATCAGACCGCCCGCGAACGAGTCGCCGGCGCCCGTCGGATCGACCACATCCTCGAGAACGAGGGCCGGAACGAAGAACGTGAAGTCCCGTCCGAAGATGGCCGCCCCGCACTCTCCCCTCTTCACGACGAGAGCCTTCGGGCCCATCGTGAGGATCCGCCTCGCCGCGGCCGCGATGTTGACCTCCTCCGCCAGGAGCCGCGCCTCCGAATCGTTGATCACGAGCAGGTCGATCAGGGCAAGGGTCCGATGAAGCGCCTCGCGCTTTCCCTGGATCCAGAAGTCCATGCTGTCGCAGGCCACCAGCCGCGGCGCGGCCATCTCCTCATGGACCTGCCGCTGCAGGTCGGGGTCGATGTTGCCGAGGAACAGGTACGGCGCCCGCCGGTGCGACGCCGGGATCCGCGGGCGGAACTCGGCGAAGACGCCCAGTTCGGTTCTCAGAGTCGTCCTCTCGTTGAGATCTTTCGAGTAGCGGGCGGCCCACCGGAAGGTCCGCCCCGGCAGCCGAGCCACACCGCTCACGTCAACCCCTCTTCCACGCAGCAGGTCGAGGTCCTGAGGCTTGAAATCCTCCCCGACAGCGGCCACCACCGCCACGGGCGCGAAGTGGGAGGCGGCGAGGGAGAAGTAGGTGACCGATCCGGCGAGGATCTCCTGCCGCGCGCCCGCCGGCGTCTCGACGCTGTCGTAGGCGATGGAGCCGACGGCGAGGATCACGCTCACGGCAGGTACTTCGAGACGAGGGCCCGCAGGCGCTTTCGGACGTCGGCGGAGACGGCCGCGGGGTCGGTGATGATGGCGGAGGCCAGCGCGGAGGCGCAGGCGCACGAGCGTGCCGCGGGCAACGCCTCCACCGCCCGGCCGATGATCCGGCGGGCCGTCTCCGCGTTGCGGCGCAGGTAGCCGATGACGGCCTCCACCGAGACCGCCTCCTCGGTCACGTGCCAGCAGTCGTAGTCGGTCACCAGCGCCAGGGTGGCGTAACAGATCTCCGCCTCGCGCGCGAGCCTGGCCTCGGGGAGGTTCGTCATGCCGATGACGGAGGCCCCCATCTTGCGGAACACCTCCGACTCGGCTCTGGTTGAGAACTGCGGCCCCTCGATGCAGATGTAGGTCCCTCCCGCGTGGAGCCGCGCGCCCTCCGCCGCGCCGGCGCGGCCGAGCTCCCCGCGCACCACGGCGCAGGTGGGATCGGCCAGCGAAACGTGCGCGACGATCCCGCCTCCGAAGAAGCTCTGAGGGCGCAGCCGGGTCCTGTCGAAGAACTGATCCGGGACGACGACGTCCGCCGGGTGGATCTCCTCCCGCAGGCTCCCCACGGCGCTGGCCGAGATGACGCGCGAGACGCCGAGGAGCTTGAAGCCGTAGATGTTGGCCCGGAAGTTGATCTCCGTTGGCATGAGCACGTGCCCGCGGCCGTGCCGCGCCAGGAAAGCCACCCTGCGGCCCCGCCATGTTCCCAACACGTAGGCGTCGGAGGGAGCGCCGAACGGGGTTTCCATCCGGACCTCCCGGGCCCCCTCCAGATCCGAGGCATGGTAGAGGCCGGTGCCGCCGAGGATCCCGATCTCCGCCTCGACCACGCTCACTCGCCTCCCGATCTCTTGCCCGCTTTCCCGGCGTCCCCGCCCGTCGGGCCGGCGCCCTCCGGAGCGGCGCGGCCCCGGTTCAGGAACGCCTCGAGGTGTATTCGCAGGGGACCGGCCGCGGGAAACGGCCCCCCGCACTCGGCGGCCACGCAGAAGGCCACCTGCGCCCCGGAGAGGGGCGTCAGTCCCCGCTTCCTCAAGAGGGGCGCCCCTTCGGCCGCGCCGGCATGGCGGACCACCTTCCAGGGGTGATAGAGGCTCAGCGCGCGCTCCCTCCCCTTCTCCAAGGCGGGGTCGGAGGCGTCTCCCACGATGAGGATCTCGAGCGGCGGCTGGCGCAGCATCTGGGAGGCCACCGCGTAGGGGGCCGCGTGCTCGCGCAACGCGGCGAACTCGTCCGCCCACGACTCGAGCGCCTTGCGCGCCTGGATCGTGTAGGCCGCCTCCCCGGTGATGTGACCGAGCCGGAGGAGGACCTTCACCATCGCCATGTTCTCCCGGAGATCGCGGACCGGCCAGGCCATGAGTCCCAGAGCGTTGGGGTCGCTCACGCGGTCGGAGAATCCCCCGGAGAGGGTCTCCCGGAAGGCCTGAAGCGCCCGATCGGCGAGGCCGCGGGCCGCCGCGAGGTAGGCGGCGGAGCCCTCCTGCTCATGCGCGTCCAGCAGGGCGGAGGCCACGCGCGCCTGATCGGAGAGGAAGCCCTGCGGGCCCCTCTCGGAGCGTTCCGGGCGGCAGACGTGCGCAATCAACCCGTTCTCGTCGCGGCATCGCGCCATCAGCACGTCCAGGGCGTCCAGGGCCTTCCGGGCCAGGTCGGGACGGTGCAGCGTCCGCGAGGCGAGGAAGAAAGCCGACGCCATCATCCCGCTCCAGTCTCCGTAGGTGGTCGGGTCCACGGGAGGCGCGGGTCTCGCCTCGCGGGCGGCGCGCAGCTTCTGAAGCGCCGAATCGAGGATCTGCTCCGCCTTCTTCTCCTCGATCTCAAAGTGGGGCGCCAGCACCTTGGGCCCTTCCGCGAGGAAGATCACGTTGCGCTTCGGGGCGGAGTCCACCATCTCGCCGAACGGGCCGATGTCCCAGGCCGCGGAGGCGATCTTGAACTCCTCCTCCGTGAGAAGGGAACGCACCTCGTCCGCCGTCCAGGTGTAGTAGTCGCCGTTGTCGGAGGCGGACGATCCGGCGGCCATCCCCCCGATGAACGCTCGCGTCTTTGGATCGATGCCGTGCTTCAAAACGTGCGCCAGCATCCCCTCCACGGGGAGAAGGAAGCGTCCGTTGACGGTCAGCTCGTAGGCGTTGACGTACGCGGTGATGGCCTCCGCGTTGAGGGAGGGCAGCTTCTCGAACGCCGGCACGATGAACATCGCATCGTGCCCGTAACGGTGGAAGCCTCCGCCCACCCTGTCGTTGATCCCGCCGCGCGCCATGTCCGTGAGGTGGCCGAGCCCCATGTCCAGGACTTTGTAATCCGCCTTGCGGAACCAGTACAGGAACGTGAGATCCACCATCTCGAAGTCGGGATGACGGTCGCCAGGGGCCGGACCCACGGGCCGATCCTTGTAGGCGTCGAGCACCATCCCGATCACGGCTTCCAGCGACTCGTCCGTGACGTCCCCTCGATCGACGTTGCGTCGCGCCAGGATCGCGCCGTCCACTCCCTCGGAGACCTTCTTTACCATCTCCGCGTTGGCGGAGTAGTACCCGGCAAGCTGGCCGAAGTAGGCGCGGAAGAGTTCGGGGGAATAGAAGGTGCCGCCCGCCCTCCTCGTCTTGCCCTCTTTGTCCGGGTAGTACATCGGGTGCCCGTCCGGCAGCACCACGGCGGTCGTCGGCCAGCCGCCCATGCCGTAACGGGCGAAGACATCCGGCCGTTCATCCGTGTCCACCCGCACGGGGACATACGACGACGCCACCAGCGCGGCAACCTCCGGGTCGGCGTAGGTCACGTCCGACATGACCCGGTCGTGATACTCCCAGGAGGCCGAGATGTAAAGAAGGAGCGGGCGGTTGGAGGCGGCCGCCTCCCGGAACGCGTCTTCGCCGAAGGGGCGCCACGCGATGGGCGCGCC
>CAYNUH010000039.1:7306-32011 GCA_964400605.1 uncultured Acidobacteriota bacterium
AGCGGCGTGGGCGTCGGCAGCGCCGCGGCCAGCGAAGCCGAGAGGATGAGTGAGGGCAGGCGTCGCATGGCGTGATCTCCCGGCTGGGACGGAAGGCGGGGTTCTTCAGGTTAAGCGCGATCAAGGGTCCGATGGGGCCGCGGGCCGGGTATTGTAGCCGACCCCTTCCGCCCGTCAAGGCGCCGTCCGAAGAAGCCATTCGCTTGCGTTCGGCACCTCCGCCCGTAATATTGGAGGCGTTCGATTCGCGCCCCCTTTCCCGCCCCGGCCGCGCGGCGCGACAAGCCATGGACACCGCACGCCGCACCCCCTTCGTCCTCTACGCCTGCACCCTGGGCGTGACGGGATACCTTGGCCTGGCCTTCCTGGTCTTCGAGCGGGAGGCGTCCCTCGCGGGCCAGGGGAAGCCGATCATCGTCTTCACGCTCCTCGCCGCGCTGTCCTGGCGGTTCTCCTTCTCCATCTTCCCCAAGACCAGCGTCTCGCTGGACATGGCGTACCTGATGACCGCGCTGCTGGTTCTTCCATCCCCGGCCACGGCGCTCGTGGGGGCCGGCACGGCCCTTCTCGGCAGCGTCATGCGGAGCCGCGAGGAGCCGACGTTCGTCGGCAACCTCGCCGTGGTGATGATCAACAGCGCCATTCTCATCGCCATGACGGCGGCGGGGGAAGCGTTCGCGGCGGCCGCGGGCGCCCAGGCCTCTGTGTTTCCGGGGCTGAACCTGAGGCTGATCGCCTCCCTCGCGGCGCTCTTCCTGCTCCTCAACCTCATCAACCTGTGTCTGATGACCCTCTCGGTCTGGGTCCGGGGCGAGTCGGTGGTCGCCTACCTGCGGCATTACACCTACATCTTCCTCATGGAGATCGCCTACACGGTGCCCCTGGCGGCGGTGATGGTGATCATGCACGCCAAGGCCGGCTTCGCCGCCTTCACCCTGCTCGGCGCCACGACGCTCTTCGCGAGCGTCCTGCTGAAGAACTTGAACCTCGCGCACGAGGAGGTCCGGCGCAGCAACGAGGAGCTGGTGCACCGCGCGCAGCAGCTCGAAGCTCTGAACAGCATCGGCAGGGAGATCGCCTCCAGCCTCGATCTGGAGCGTGTCTTCGAGACCATCCACGCCCAGTGCGCCCGGCTGGTGGACTCGGCCTCCTTCGCTATCGCCCTGTACAACAAGGAGCGATCCGAGATCCAGTACGCCTACGTGGTCCGCAACGGTCAGAAGCGCGAGACGCGCGTCGAGCCCCTGGGGCGGGACGCGGTGTCCTGGGTCATCAAGAGCGGCCGCACGGTGCACATCGCCGACCTCGCCGCCACCCGCCAGGAGCAGCGGATTGACCTCTCCGACATGGACTCGGGGCTCCGGTCCGTGCTGGCGCTGCCGCTGGTGCGCCTCGACAACGAGGTCATCGGCGTCCTGAGCGTCGCCAGCCCGCGCCCCGGGGCCTACACGCCTCGCCACGAGGAGACGCTGGCCGCCATCGGGCAGACGGCCGCCATCGCCATCGAGAACGCGCGCTACTACGAGATGGCTACCGTGGATCAGCTCACGAAGCTCTACCTCAAGGACTACTTCCACCAGCGCATCGAGGAGGAGCTCAACCGCGCCCGGCGCTACGGCCACACCTTCTCCGTGCTCATGATGGACATCGACTCCTTCAAGGGCCTGAACGACGAGCACGGCCACCTGGCCGGAGATCGATTCCTCCGCCGGGTGGGAGAGGTTATCCAGACGAACCTGAGGTCCCACGACATCCCCTGCCGCTACGGCGGGGAAGAGTTCGCCGTCCTCCTCCCCGAGACCGAGCCCACCGAAGCCATCGTCATCGCGGAGCGGATCCGGCGCACCGTCTCGGACATCCGGATCCGGGAGGCGCGCCGCCTCGTGGGCACCACCATCAGCATCGGGATCTCCTCCTACCCCAAGTCCGCCCGGCGCTCCTCCTCGGACCTGCTCCGCAAGGCGGACGCGGCCCTCTACCAGGCCAAGCGCGAGGGAAAGGACAAGGTCATCTCGGCCGCCTGAGCGCCGCGCGCGGCGAACGCAGACGGCCGCCGCGGGCGCCCCGGGCTCAAGCGACGCTGTCGATGACGACGTTCAGGATGGTGGATCCGAAGCGGATCTCGTCGCCGTCCTGCAGCTTGCAGTGGTCGATGAGGCGCCCGTTGTGGTAGGTGCCGTTGGTGGAGGCGAGGTCCTTCAAGATGATCGTCTCGGCGTCGAACACTTCGAGGACCGCGTGGCGGCGGGACACCAGCGGATCGCGGATGCGGATCTCCCCCTCCTCGCGGCCGACGACGCTGCGCGAGTGCCCCACGCGCACAGACTTCCCGCGCTGGGGGCCGTCCGTGACATCCAGCACGAGGGCGAGTCCCTCCGGGAGCGCGGAGCGCGTCGAGGGCCGGTGCTGCTCCGTGAGCCGTTCGGCGCCGCTCTCCGCGCGCCGGCGGTAGGCGGGCATCCGCGCCGTGCGGGCTCCCGAGTCCTCGACGGAATCCTCCTCCACCAGCCCCGCCTCCCGCGGCCGCAGCGAGTACCGCTTGTCGCACGTGCGACAGGCGTAGACGAGCTTGCCCGCCTTGCGGCTGGCCCCCTCCGAGAGGCGCAGCGGCGCGCCGCAGCCGGGGCAGGTCGATTCGCCTCCGATCATCGGTCCAGGAACTCCTGGAGCCCCGCGCTCCCCTTCTCCGTCTCCTTGATCTCCACCAGCACGCCCCGTGTGGACCTCGGGTGGACGAAGGCGATCCGGCGGCCTCCGGCTCCGATCCGGATGGCCGGCTCGATGATCTCCGCGCCCTTGGCCCGCAGCCCGGCCACGGCCTCCTCGATGTCGGCCACCTCGAAGCAGATGTGGTGAATCCCCTCTCCACTCTTCTCGATGAAGCGCGCCACCGGGGAGTCGTCGCCCAGCGCCTCCAGAAGCTCGATCCGCGGCCCGCCGGCCGGGAGAAACGCCACTTTGACGCCCTCGGAGGGCACCTCCTGCATGGCGGTCACCTCGAGCCCCAGCGCGTCGCGGTAGAAGGCGAGGCCCTCCTCGAGGGAGCGGACCGCCACACCGATGTGGTGGATCTTCACGCGGGCCCCCGAAAGCCTTTCGCCGCGAAGGCGCCGAGGACGGCATCGGCGGCCTCGTAAGGATCCACCTCCCGGCGGAAAACCAGGGCCGCCGCCGCGTCGAGGGCGCCCTCCCCTGCGGCGCCGCCCGCGGCCCAGGAGAGGATCCGCTCCCGCACGAGGTCCACAAGCCGCCACCGGCTCCGCTCACGGCGCCGCGCCTCCGCGGCACCCGACGCCCGGGAGGCGTCCCCATGATGCCTCACGGCGCGGTTCAGCGCCTCGACGCCCGCCCCCGTCGTCGCCACCGTCCGGAGGATGGGGGGGCGAGGGGCGCCCCCCTCCTCCGCCAGGGACAGCAAGGTGGCGATCTCCGCCTCCAGGCGGTCCACACCCTCCCGATCGGCCTTGTTCAGCACGTAGACGTCGGCGATCTCCAGGATCCCCGCCTTGATGGCCTGGATGTCGTCGCCCAGGCCGGGCACCAGAACCACCAGCACGCAGTCCGCGGCTTTCACGATCTCCACCTCGTCCTGGCCGACGCCGACGGTCTCCACGAGGATCACCTCGAAGCCGGCCGCGTCCAGAACGTCGGCGGCGTCGCTGGTCGCACGGGCGAGACCCCCGAAGTGGCCGCGCGTGGCCATGCTCCGGATGAAGACACCCGGGTCGGCGCTGTGCCGCTGCATCCGGATCCGGTCGCCCAGGATGGCGCCTCCCGAGAAGGCGCTGGACGGGTCCACTGCGATGATGCCCACCCGCGCGCCCGAGGAGCGGTACGCCAGGGCCAGAGCATCCACGAGCGTGCTCTTGCCCGAGCCGGGCGCTCCCGTCACGCCCACGATGGCGGCGCGTCCGGCCCTGGGGTGGATCGCCTTGAGCACCTCGCGCGCGCCCGCCGCGCCGTCCTCCACCAGCGTGATGGCGCGGGCCACCGCGGCCGGATCACCGGCGAGCACGCCGCGGACGATCTCCGAGGCCGGCCGGCCGCTCACACCCCCTCCAGGACCTCGCGCGCGATGACCAGACGCTGGATCTCGGAGGTCCCCTCCCCGATGGTGCACAGCTTCGCGTCGCGGTAGAACTTCTCGACGGGGAAGTCCTTCGTGTAGCCGTACCCGCCGAGGATCTGCACCGCGCGATCGGCCACCCGCACCGCGGTCTCGGACGCCCGTAGCTTGGCCATGGCCGAGGCCCCGGTGACCTTGAGGCCGTTCTGCTTCATCCAGGCCGCCCGGTACGTCAGCCACCGCGAGGCCTCGATGTCGATCGCCATGTCGGCCAGCATGTTCTGCACCGCCTGGAACGACGCGATGGGCTTGCCGAACTGCTCGCGCTGCTTGGCGTACGCGAGCGCGGCCTCGAAGGCCCCCTGCGCCATGCCGAGCCCGAGGGCGGCGATGCCGATCCGTCCGCCGTCGAGAATCTGCAACGCGTTGATGAATCCGTCCCCCTCGCTCCCCAGGAGCTGCGAGCGGTGCACGCGGCAGTCCTGCATCAGCACCTCGGCCGTGTCCGAGGCGCGCATCCCCATCTTGTCCTCGATCTTGCCGGGGCGGAACCCTTCCGTGCCCCGCTCGATCACGAATGCGGAGATGCCGTGCTTGCCGCGGGATGGATCGGTCACGGCGAAGATCACGCACACGTCGCCGACCGATCCGTGGGTGGTGAAGGTCTTGGAGCCGTTGATCACGAAGTGATCGCCGTCCTTCACGGCGCGCGTCCGCGTCCCGCCGGCGTCGGAGCCGGCCGTCGGCTCGGTGAGCGACCAGGCGCCCAGAAAGTCGCCCCGCGCCAGGGGCTTGAGGTACTTCCCCTTCTGTTCCTCGGTGCCGAACAGGAAGACGTGGTTCGCGCACAGCGAGTTGTGGGCGGCCACGCCGAGCCCGATAGCGCCGTCCACGCGAGAGATCTCCTCGACGATGATCGCGTAGTCCGCGACGGTGAGCCCCGCGCCGTCGTACTCGGGCGGGAAACAGACCCCCATGAAACCCATCGCCCCGAGTTTGCGGAAGAGGTCGCGGGGAAACGCTCCCGCCGCGTCCATCGCGCGGACGCGCGGCCGGATCTCGCGCTCGGCGAACTCGCGCACCATACGGCGCATCAGGACCTGCTCTTCGCTGAGGCTGAAATCCAAGGGACCTCCGTGTCTGTGAGGCGGAGTGGCGGGCTCGTAAGTGCCTTGACTGGAAGGGATTCTAGGGACCGCCCCGGAGCCGGTCAAGAATGCGGGGCGAGGCGCCAGAAAAGCTCGTTGGCCAGCACGAGCCCCTGCGGCGTGAGCCGGAGAAGGCTCCCCTCGAGGCGGACCAGTCCGGCCTCCATCACGTCGGCGATGTCGCGCCGGACCCACTCCCTCGGGTCGATCCCCCACCTGCGTGCGAAACGGTCGAGGTCCACTCCCTCCGTGAGACGGAGGTTCAAGACCAGCGCCTCTCGAGCCTCGCTCTCCCGGTCGCGCAGCGTGTAGTCGAGCCCCGGATCACGCTCGGGGCCGCCGCCCGCACCGGCCAGGTACGCGTCCAGATCCCGCGGTGAGGAGAAGCGGCGCGAACGGAAGTACGAGTGCGCGGAGGGCCCGAACCCGAGGTAAGGGTCGCCGGTCCAGTACTTCAGGTTGTGGCGGGAGCGGCGTCCCGGCAGGCAGAAGCTCGAGATCTCGTAGTGCTCGTAGCCGGCCGCCGCGGCCGCCGCGGCCGTGAGGTGGTACGCCGCCGCCACGTCGTCGTCTTCCGGCAGCGCCTCCCGTCCTTCCCTCACCGCGCGCATGAGCGACGTGTCCTTGTCCGTCTCCAGGAGGTACACGCTCAGGTGATCGGGGCGCCGTGAGAGGACCGTCCGCACCGTCTCGGCGAACCGATCCGGGAACCCGGCCGGACGCCCCGCCCCCTCCGGCAGGCCCGCGATCAGATCGGCGCCCACGTTGACGAAGCCCGCCTCGCGCGCCATGCCCAGCGCGCGGAGCGCCGCCGGGCCCGAGTGGAGCCGGCCGCGCCGCCTCAGGGCTTCGTCGTCGAGCGTCTGAATCCCCACGCTGAGACGGTTGACGCCCGCGGCCAGCCACCCTTCGAGGGAAGCCGGCGTGATCCCTTCCGGGTTGGCCTCGAGCGTGATCTCGGCGTCGCGGCTCACGTCGAAGGCGTCCCGGCAGGCGGCGACGAGCGCCCTTATCCGGGCGGTGGGGAGGACGGAGGGGGTGCCGCCGCCCAGGTAGACGGTGTCGGCGGCGCGCTCCTCGGGATCCAGCCACGACGACGCGGCGCGGATCTCCGCCTCGAGCGCCTCCGCGAAACGCGCGTGATCCTCGCTTCGCCCAACGGCCACGAAGAAGTCGCAGTAATCGCACCGCCGGGTGCAGAAGGGAATGTGGATGTAGAGGCCCAGGGCGGTCATATCACTTCGATCGCCGCCGCGGGGAGCCAGCCGGTCAGCCCGTTCTCGAGCGACACCTGGACCCAGTCCGCCGAGCGGGCGTGGAGGCGCACCTTGAGCCCCTCGTGCACGGTGAAAAGGGTGGGGTTTTCCTCGCCCGCGCCGCTCAGCACGTTGGCCTCCGGCTCGAGGACGACCCCGTACGCCCGCGTGGACTCGAGGTACGACTTGACCGCGAGGCTCGCGCCCGAGAGCAGCGCCGGCACCAGGAACGTCGCGGCCGCGTAGAGCGCGGCCTTTCTCGCGCGCTCGCGGCCGGCGGCCAGGGCCCCGGCGACGGCGCCGCCCGCCAGGAGCCAGGTCGCCAGGAAGACAATCGCGTCCTGATCGGGGCTCGTGAGATCGAGCACGAACGCAACGCCCAGCGCCGTGAGAGGCGAAGGGGCCGGCGAGAGGCGATCGACGGTGAGCGATTTCAGGTAGTCGAGGTTCGCGCGGATGTCCGGATCCCGAGGGCTCAGCCGCAGCGCCCGCTCGTGGGCGGCGATGGCCGGAGCCAGCCGCCCCGTCTTGAAGAGAGCGTTCCCCAGGTTGTAGTGCAGCGCGGCGGTCGAGAACCCCGCGGCGCGCAGCTCCTCGTAAGCGGAAACGGCCTCCGCGTAGGCGCCTCTGCCGTAGGCGTCGTTGGCCGCGGCGAAACGGGCCGCCGCTGCCGTGTCCGCGCCGCCCGCGCACGCCGAGGCGCAGACGGCGCCGGCAACCGCGATCCTGAACGCCCATGCGGCGGTCCGGCTACCCAAGGAAGCGTTCCAGGGACGCGATGACGTCCTCCCCTTGCTCGAGGAGGGCCGCCGTCTGTTCGCGCGCGGCGGAGCGGGCGGCGAAGCGCCCCAGGTCACACCGTTCGAGGCAGGCGATCGCCCGTCTCGACAGGTCCTCCGGCACGCCGCGCCGCGCGAGGAGTTCGCCGATCCGGTCGCGCGTCAGCCCCAAGGCCGAGAGGTCGAACTTGTCCGCGAGGTAGCCCGTCACGGCGCGATCCATCTCCGCGAAGAACGCCTCCTCGCGGCCGGGCGCCATCAGGCCGCGCGCCTGCTTCAGCCTCCGGCGCGCCGCGGACCGCGCCCTACGGCCGCGGAAGAGCCCCGCGTTGGCGGCGAGGTGCTCCCGGCGCCGCAGATGCGCGTACAGGGCCGCGTTGCCGGCCACCGGAACGGCGAGGAGAAGGTAGAACCAGGCGCTCCCCCGCAGCCCGCCCCGAGCGCCCAGGCTCGATGCCGGCTTGATGAAGCGGATGTCGCGCCCCACCGCGACGACCTCCCGGCGGACGGACGCCGTCGCCTCGCCCTGAGGCGTGCCGCCCCGGCCGACCTTCACCGAGAGCGGCCCGCCCGTCACTTCTTTGTAGGCCCCCGCGGCCGGATCGAAGTAGGCGAACCGGACCGGCGGGATCGTCCTGTCGCCCGCGGCAAGGGGCACGAGGACGTAGGCCCACGAGCGCGTCCCGCGGATCCGGTCTCCGGCGACCTGCCGCTCCTCCTCAACCTTTGGCTCGTAACGCTTGTAGTCCGGCAGATCGGGCAGCAGCGGCTCGCCGATGGTGCGCACGTTCCCGTCGCCTTGCACCTTCACGGTCAGGCCGATCGCGTCGTTCACCTGCGCTTCGCTCCGATCGGCGGCCACGGCGAGGGTGAAGCGCCCCACCGCCCCCTGGAAGGACGCGGGGCGCCCGGCCTCCGGCAGCGGCCGGACAGTCAGCGTCAGGGCCGGTGTCCTGCGATAGAGGGGCCGGGCCGGGTTCAGGAATGCGCCGAAGGGATCGTCGGTGCCGGCGCGGACCAGGATCTCGAAAGTCGTCTCTTCGATCGGGAGGACGCCGCTCCTGGTGGGGAAGAGCGCCTTCTTCATCAAGGTGATCTCGAGGTACTCCTTGCCGCGCTGGACGGTCCTCCGGATGGTCGCGCGGGGATCCACGGGCATCTCCTCGACCCAGAACCCCGTGTAGGCGGCGAGCTGGCGCGGCTGAGGCAGCGCGGCCAGCTCCATCTGCGTGTAGAGCTTGTAAGTGAGCAGCACCTGCTCGCCGGCGTAGGCCTCCTTCTTGTCGAGGGTCGCTTCCACGAAGACGTCGCCCGCGGGGGGCCTGTCGCGCCGGGCCCCCCTCGGCGAGAAAGGACCCGGCTGGAAGGGGCCCGGCGGGCTCTGCGAACGCGCGCTTCCCTGCGCCACCTCAACCGCGATCTCCCGGGTCCGGTACGGCGTGCCCGCCACGACGACGGCGAAGGAAGGGATGGTGAGCGTCCCTCGCCGCCGGGGAAGCAGCACGTAGCCGTACTTCTTGACCGTGGTCACATTCGCCCCGCCCCCGCTCCACACCATGGACGTAGATGTGGACTGGTTGGGGCCCGAGGCGACGGAGAAATCCCGCAGGGCCGACAGGTCCGGCTCCTCGACGGCGGGCAGGCTCCCTCCCCGCACCTCGATGGTGAAGTTGAGCGAGTCGTTTTCGCCGATCCGATCCGCGTCCACCCCCGCCTGCACCGCCACGTCCTGGGCGGCGTGGCCCGCCGAGAGAGCGGCGAGAACCACGATGAGGGCCGAGCCGGCGAGTCTCATGTCACCAGTCCCTGGCGGGGGGCCGCTCGGGGCGCCTCCGGCGGCGAGCATCCACTTGAGGTTTGTCCTCTCCCTTGAGGGCGTCGAGGATCCTCTCCGCCTCCTGGCGCTCCTTCCTGTCGGCGGATCGCTGTGGCGGGCCCGGCTCCTCGCGGGCGGAGTCCTCCTCGCCGCCCTGCTTCTTCTCGGCGCCCGGCCGCGGGGCCGGTTCGGGCTGCTCCTTCCGATCGCCCTCCCCGCCGGCCGGCGGCGCCTCGGCCTGCTGCTGCCGCTTCTCGGTATCCGATCCCTTCGCCGGCGGCGGCTTCTCGCTCATCCGGCGCAGGGCGAGCTCGAGGTTCCTGCGGGCGTCGGCATCGCCGGGATTCATCTTGAGCGCCTCACGGTAATGGTCCACCGCCTCCTCCAGGCGCCCGCCCGCCAGCGAGGCGGTACCCGCGTTGTAGCGCGCGCTCTCCGCGAGGGAGCGCTCGCGCGCCTCGAAGGCCCGCCGGTAGGCCTCTCGCGCCTTCTCGAACTCCCCCTTGCGGTAGAAGACGTTGCCGATGTCGAGGTGGATCTCCGGCGTGTCGGGCTGATCGATCTGCGCCTGGGTGTACAGCCGCAACGCCTCGTCGTAGCGGCCCTCACTGAGGTGACGGTTCCCTTCCTCGACCAGCGAGGCCGCGGAGGCGGCGAAGGCCGCAGGCGTGGGCGCCGCCGTCACGGCGAGAAGGAGCCCCGCCGCAATGCGCGCCGCCCCAGCCCTGGCTTTGATCTTCCGCCGATCGGGGATGAGCGCCTCGACGATGAGGAGGATAAGCGCCGCCGCCAGAGGGACCTGGAAGCGCTCCTCGAAACGCGTGAGGAGACGCTGCTGCATCTCGCGCTTGTCCATGGCGCCGATGGCCTCCGCGATCTTCTCGATCTCCCCTCCCGCCGCCGTGGAGGGCATGTACAGCGCGCCGGTCGCCTCCGCGACGGCCGCGAGGCCTTCCTCCTGGAGCCGGCTCGTGACCACCCTTCCTTCGCGATCTTCCTTGTACCCCACGACGGCGCCCTTCTCGTCCCTGAGAGGGATGGGGCCGCCCGCTGCGGTCCCGACCCCCACAGTATGGATAACAACCCCCTGGTCCGCCGCCTCCGCGGCGGCCGGCTCGATCGAGCCTTCGTGGTCCTCCCCGTCGCTGAAGATCACGGCGGCCTTGAAGCGCTTCTCGCGGCCGCTGAAGGCGGAGGTGCACTCCCGGACGGCGAGCCCCAGGGAAGTGCCCGCCTCTCCGAGGATGCCGGGGTCGAGGGCGTCGATGAAGAGGCGCGCCGCCGCGTGGTCGAGCGTCAGCGGGCAGAGCCTGGCCGCCGACCCCGCGAAGGCCACCACCGCGATCCGGTCGCCGTGCAGCATCTCGGCGAGACGGCCCGCCTCGCTGCGGGCCCTCTCCAGGCGGGACGGGCGCACGTCCTCGGCCAGCATGCTGGCGGAGACGTCCACGGCGAGAACGACGTCCACGCCGCGGCGCGCCACCGGGTCCAGCGTCATCCCCCACTGAGGGCGCGCCAGGCTCAGGATGAGGAGCGCCGCGGCCCCGCAGCAGAGGGAAGCCTTCAGCACGCGGCGCTCGATCCCGACCTGGGTCACGATCCGGTCCAGGAGACGGGGCTCCGCCAGCGCCTTCAGCGCGCGGCGGCGGGCGAGGATCGACGCCACGAGCGCCGCCAGGAGGACGGGGGCTCCGGCCAGGGCCCAGAGCACGCCCGGATCCGCGAACCTCATCTAGGGGAGCCTCCTCAGCCAGGTCGCGGCGAGGCCCAGCTCCAGCAGGAAGACCGCCGCGGCGGGCCACGCCAGGTACGGGAACAGCTCCGTGTAGTGCGTGTAATGTTTGACCTTGACTTCGGTCTTCTCGAGCGCGTCGATGGCGCCGAAAATCTCCTGAAGCGACTCCCGATCGGTGGCGCGGAAGTACCGGCCCCCGGTCGACTCCGCGATGCCGCGGAGCGAGTCCTCGTCCATGTCCGCGCGCAGGTAGATGTAGCGCTTGCCGAACACGGGATCCTCCACCGGGTAGGGCGCCTCGCCGCGGGTGCCGACGCCGATGGTGTACACGCGGATCCCCAGCGTCCGCGCCAGCGCCGCGGCGGTGGAGGGATCGATCTCGCCCCGGTTGTTCCGGCCGTCCGTGAGCAGCACGATGACCTTGCTGACTCCCCCGCCGCTCCGCAGGCGGTTCAGCGCCATGGCGAGCCCTATCCCGATGGCGGTCCCCTCGTCGCGCACGGCCAGGTCCACCCCCGAGAGCACCTCCAGCAGCACGTCGTAATCGAGGGTGAGCGGGCAGGCGGTGTAGCCCCGGCCCGCGAAAACCACGAGCCCGATCCGGTCCGTGCGGCGCCCCTGGATGAACGCGGCCACCGCCTCCCGGGCCACGGCGAGGCGGTTCTTCGGCCGGAAGTCCTCCGCCGCCATGCTGGTGGAGTTGTCGAGGGCCAGCACGATGTCGATCCCCCGCGTGAGGACCTCCTCCTCGTCGAAGCCCGACTGAGGTCGCGCGAAGGCCACCACCAGGAACGCCAGAGCCGTCAGGCGCAGCGCCGCCGGGAGACGGTGCAGCCTGGCGGCCGCCGTCGTTCCCGCCCCTCTCAGAATCCCCAGATCGGGATAGCGGAACGTCGATCGTCTCAGCCTCTCCTGCCGTATGCGGGCCCACACGAGCAGGGGGAGGACCGTTGCCGCGAGGAGGAGCCAGGGGTCGGCGAAACGGAAGGAGCTCACGACGCCCTTCCCACGGCCGCCTCCGGGAGGACCGCCGGGCGGGCGAGATCGAGGATTTTCCGCGCCCGCGCCACGGTCTCCTGCACCTCGGCCGGCCCCGGCCGGTGCTTCGCGAACTTCACCAGGTCGCACTCCGAGAGGAAAACCCCCGTCTCCGACCGCAGGGAAGCGGACGCCTCGGTGGCCGCGAGGTCCCGCATCGCCTCCCAGGTGGTGCGATCGATGGCGTCGAAGCCGTACACCTCGCCCAGGTATCTCTTCACGATTTCGGAGAGGGCGACGTGGAACTCCTTGATCTTCCCGGCCTCGAGGAGTCCCGATCTGAGAAGCGCCTCCAGAGCCTCGAGGCAGCGGTCGTAGGCCGGCCGGGTTGGCGCCGGAGGCGCGCCGCGCGGCGTGTCGATGGCCCTGCGGCGAAGCCGCCGCCACAGCCGGCTTCCGAGCAGGAGCGCGCCTGCGGCCGCGACGAGGCCCGCGCCGGCCCAGATCCAGCCGCTCCGGTCCGGAGGCAGGCCGAACCCCTCGCGGATGTCCGCGGGCTTCCCCTCCGGATCGGTCACGGTCGCCACGATCTCCACGTCGAGGGGCTGCGTCACCGCGGACACCGGCTCCGGGCTTCCCTCACGCAGGCCCCGCAGCGTGATAGGCGGGATCTGGAGCTTGCCGAGCCGGAAGGCCGTCAGCCGGAAGACCCAGCAAGCGGCCGCCGGCCCCGGCGAAGCGGCGTTCGGATCGGCCGCCCCCTCGGCGTGCGGCGCGGGCCCGGGGCCTTGCACCTGCTCCACGTCGAAATCGCCGATACGGTCGCCCACGCTTCTCGCCTCCCAGTGGAGAGGCGGCGCGAGGCGGACCGTGACCGTCATGGTGATGGGCTCGCCGACGGCGGCGCGGTCCTTGTCGAGGCGCGCCTCGACGGAGGGCGCCTCCCCGGCGGGGGCCGCGAAAGCGGCCGCTCCCGCCGCGGCGGCGAGGAGGATCGCCGGCGCGAGGGGCCTACCGCGCCCGGCGCGCGCGCTCTTCGAAGTACCGGATGAGGGGGACATCGTAGGGGCGCCCGGTGGAGAGGCGCACGAGATCCACGCCGGCCTCGTGCAGGCCCCTCGCCAGAGTCTCCCGGCGGAAGCCCGCGCGCCGCGCGAGCTCCTCGCGCAGCCGCGGATCCGAAGTGTCCACCACGCGGCGCTCTCCCGTCTCGGCGTCTTCCACCTCCAGGAGGCCGACCTGCGGGATACCCTCTTCGCGCGGATCGTCGATGGCGATGGCCACCAGGTCGTATTTCCGCGCGGCGATCCGCAGAGGCTTCTCGTACCCGGAGGCGAGGAAATCCGAGATCAGGAACAGCACGCAGTGCCGCGACAGCACGCGCGCGGCGTACTCCAGCGCGGCCGCCACGTCGGTCTTCCTGTCGCCGGGCTCGTAGGAGAGGATCTCGCGGATCACCCTCAGGACGTGCGTCTTGCCCTTCTTGGGCGGGATGTACTTCTCGACGTGCCCGGTGAAGAGGATGGCGCCGACGCGGTCGTTGTTCTTGATCGCCGAGAACGCCAGCAGCGCCGCCACTTCGGCCGCCAGCTCTCCCTTGGTGCGGGAGACGCTGCCGAACTCCTCCGATCCGCTCACGTCCACCGCCAGAACCACCGTGAGCTCGCGCTCCTCCACGTACTTCTTGACGAAGGGGCGGCCCATCCGGGCGGAGACGTTCCAGTCGATGCTCCTCACGTCGTCGCCGATCTGGTACTCCCGGACCTCCGAGAACTCCATGCCGCGGCCGCGGAACACGCTGTGGTACTCCCCCGCCATGGAGTCCTGCACCAGCCGGCGCGTGCGGATCTCGATGCGCCGCACGGCGCGAAGCACCTCGGGCGGCACGCCTCTCACCGCCATCTAGGGCACCGCGATGGCGTCGAAGACGCGCCGGACGATCTCCTCGGAGGTCACCTCCTCCGCTTCCGCCTCGTAGGTGAGGATCAGCCGGTGGCGGAGAACGTCCGGGCCGATGGCCTTCACGTCCTCCGGCGTGACGTAGCCCCGGCCCCGGATGAAGGCGTGGGCCTTGGCCGCCACCGTCAGGAATATTGTCGCGCGCGGAGAGGCGCCGTACTGGACCAGAGAGGCGATGTCCAGTCCGTGCTCGGTGGGACGCCGGGTCGCGTGCACGATGGCGACGATGTAGTCCTTGATACGCTCGTCCACGTACACCTCGGCCACGGCCCTGCGCGCCGAGGCGATGGCCTGCGTGGTGATGACGCGGGAGGCGGCCGGCACCGACGCCCCCGTCATCCGCTCGAGGATCTCCCGCTCTTCCACAACCGAGGGATAGTCCACGCGGAGCTTGAGCATGAAGCGATCCACCTGCGCCTCGGGCAGCGGGTACGTGCCCTCCTGCTCGATGGGATTCTGCGTGGCCAGCACCAGAAAAGGATCCGGCAGAGGAAAGGTCGTCTCCCCGATGGTGACCTGCCTCTCCTGCATCGCCTCCAGGAGCGCCGACTGGACCTTCGCGGGGGCGCGGTTGATCTCGTCGGCGAGGATGATATTGGCGAAGATGGGACCTTTCTTGACGGCGAAGACGGCGTCCTTCTGGTTGAAGATCATGGTGCCGATGAGATCGGCGGGCAGGAGGTCCGGGGTGAACTGCAGCCGCTGGAAGCGCGCGTCGATGGCATCGGCGAAGGTCCTCACCGCCAGCGTCTTCGCCAGGCCCGGGACGCCCTCCAGCAGGAGATGACCGTTCGCCAGGAGCCCCACCAGGAGCCGATCCAGGAGGCCTCTCTGGCCCACGATCACCTTTCGCATCTCGGCGAGGAGAGCCTCCACGAAGGCCGCCTCCCTGCGGACGAGGTCGTTGATCGCCTGGATGTCCGTCGCCATCGTCTCTCCGTTACGAGCCCGCGGTCATGGTCGCTCGGCCGGGTACCCTGAACGGCGGCCGCGGAACCGAGCTTAGCGCCCGCGCCGCTCTCCGGCCCAAGAATTCGGCCGGAGGGTGTTGAAGGGGGCCCGATCTCCCATTATCTTTCCGACCGGCCGCGGCGGCCAGCGATCGTAGTGATAATCTCCAATGGCGTCAAGGGTTTACGTCTTGACCCGGGGATCTGGCATGGTAGAATGCCGCGCCTGTGAAGGCCGATGCTGGGCGATGACGACGCCGACTACGAAAGGATTCGCTTCCTGGTGCGCCGGCGTCGGGGAGTGGATCTCGGCCACTACAAGCGGTCCTACGTCGAACGGAGGATCCTGGCGCGGATACGCGCCCTGCGGGCCGAAGGCACCGAGGCCTACGCCCGGCTGCTGGCCTCCGATCCCGCAGAACCCGGCCGTCTCCTCGCGGCGCTCAGCACCAAGGTCACCAGCTTCTTTCGCAACCCGGCCCTCTATGCCTACCTCGAGCGCAAGGTCCTCCCCGAGATCCTCGTGGCCCCGCCGGGCCGGACGGTGCGGCTGTGGTCTGCAGGGTGCGCCACGGGGGAGGAGGCGTATTCCCTCGCCGCGCTGCTGGCGTCCCGGGACCCCTCGGCCGGCCCCGACCGCGTGCGCGTCATCGGAACGGACGTGGACCGGGAGGCGGTCGCGGCGGCCCGCCGCGCGGAGTACCCGCTCGCCGCTCTTCGGAGCGTTCCCGCCGAGATCCAGCGGCGCTGGTTCGTGGCCCATCCCGCCCGGGGAGTCTGCCGGCCGGCGGACGCGCTGCAGGCCCTCGTCCGGTTCCGGCTGGAGAGCCTGCTGGTGGAGCCGGCGGCGCGCGCGTTCGATCTCATCCTCTGCCGCAACGTCCTCATATACTTCGAGCCGGTCCTCCAGCAGCGCGTCATCGCCCAGTTCGCCGAGGGGCTGCGCCCGGGAGGCTATCTCGCCCTCGGCCGCGTGGAGCGAGTGGCCGGCTCCGCGAAGGGAGCGTTCGAGATCGTCCACGTGAAGGAAAGGGTGTACCGCAGACTCTGAGAGGGATGGCATGCAGCGGAAGCTTTTCATCGGCTTTCTGGGTGTCGCGTTCGTCGTGAGCGCGCTGAACATGGTGAACTACCTCTGGCCGCACTGGTTCGGACAGCACGGGGTATGGTCCACCATTTTCATCATCGCGCTCAACATTCTGGCGGGCGGCGCGGCGGCGCTCATCCTGTCCCGCTACTACACCCGCAACATCAAGGAGCTGGCGGCCGCCTCCGCCGCCCTCAGCAAGGGTGACCTGACCCGCAAGGTGGAGATCCGCACCAACGACGAGGTCGGCGAGCTGGCCAACTCCTTCAACACCATGCTCAACAGCATGCTCAACGTCGTCACCGAGGTGAAGTCCACCTCCCAGCACATCTTCGAGTCGGCGCAGTCGCTCTCCTCCACCGCCGAGGAGATGAACGCCTCCACGGAGGAGATCTCCACCACCGTCCAGAGCATCGCCCGCGGGGCCGAGACGCAGGCCGACATGGTCAACCGGACCCAGGAGATCACCCGCGCCGTCGCCGCGTCCACGGAGGAGATCGCGGCGAAGGCCCGCGCGGCGTCCAAGCTGGCCGCCGAGGCCGAAGAGATGTCGCGCCAGGGCAGCGAGTACGCCGTCGCCGCCGTGGTGAAGATCAACGAGGTCTCCGACAAGGTGGAGCGCGCGGCCTCGGCGGTGCAGGGGTTCCGGGAGCGGGCCCTGGAGATCAACAAGACCGTGGTCTTCATCTCCAACATCGCGCAGGAGACGCACCTGCTGGCCCTGAACGCCACGATCGAGGCGGCCCGCGCCGGGGAACACGGCCGCGGCTTCGCCGTGGTCGCGGAGGAGGTGCGCAAGCTCGCCGAGAACGCGCGCGTGTTCGCGGAGCAGATCTCGAAGCTGGCCCAGGACATCAACACCGGCTCGGCGGAGGTCATCCAGTCCATGTCCGACACCCACCAGGCGGCGCAGGAAGGGCGCAACGTGGTCACCTCCGCGGGCCGATCGCTCAACGAGATCACGTCCGGCGTGCGGGACGTGGTCTCGCGCGTGCAGGAGATCTCGGCGCTGACGGAGAAGCAGGCCCACGGGGCGGAGGGGCTGGTCAAGGCCATCGAGGAGATCGCCCGCATCGCGGAATCGAACGCGGCCGGCACCGAGGAGGCCTCCGCCGCGACCCAGCAGCAGACGGCCTCCATGCAGGAGATGTACACGTCGGCGGCGCAGCTCGCGCGCACCTCCGACACGCTCAAGGATCTGGTCTCGATCTTCAAGATGTGACGGGGAGGAAAGATGACGGCCGGGATGTTCGTTCACTTCCGCGTGGACGGGGACACGCTGGCGGTGTCCCTGGGGGAGATCCGCGAGGTGGCCCGCGTCTCGCGCGTGACGCCGGTGCCGCGGGCCCCCGCCATGCTCCGCGGTGTGGCCAACATCAGGGGCCGCATCGTGACGCTCATCGACCTGGACGTCCTGTACGCTCGCGAGCCTTCGGCCGCGCCCCGCGGCGGCGTGGGACACGCCGTGGTCCTGGCGGCCCCCCGCGAGAACCTGGCGCTCTTCACGCGATCGCGCGTGGACATCGGCCGCGGGGAGGAGACCGAGGTGGCCGGTGCGCCCCCTCCGGAGGCCGCCTCCCGCGCCTCGGGGGATCTCTCCCGCCCTCCCTTGGGAGCGCTCTTGAAGTTCCGCGGGGAGCTGGTCCACCTCCTGCCGACGGCCGAACTGGCGGCCCACTGCGAGGCGCGCGTCCTGGAGCGATTCCGGCAGCGCCCTTAGAGGAGATCACTCGAAATGGCCACGCGCGTGCTCATCGTGGACGACGCGCTCTACATGCGCTCGATGATCCGGGACATCCTCACCAACTCGGGGCGCTTCGAGGTCGTCGGGGAGGCGTCCAACGGACGCGAGGCGGTCGAGCGGTTTCAGGAGCTCAAGCCGGAGCTCGTCACGATGGACATCGTCATGCCGGAGCTGGACGGCATCGAGGCGACGCGCGAGATCCTGAGCCGATCCCCATCCGCCGTCGTGGTGATGTGCAGCGCGCTGGGCCAGGAAGCCCTCGTCATCGAATCCATCGCGGCCGGCGCCAAGGACTTCATCGTGAAGCCGTTCACTCCGGAGAAGGTCCTCAGGGTGGTGGACAACGTTCTGAGAGCGAGGTGAACCCCGCGTGGACATGAGCCGGTATCTCGATCTCTTCGTCTCGGAGGCACGGCAGCACCTCCAGGAGGCGGAGCGGGAGATCGCCCGCCTCGCCGGGGGCGGCGCGGACCCCGAGGGGCTCAACGCGCTGTTCCGCCACTTCCACTCCCTCAAGGGCATGGCGGCTTCCATGGGCTTCAAGGAGATCGCCCATCTCAGCCACGCCGTGGAGGATCTCTTCGACGAGATCCGGAAGGACCCGGCGCTGGCCGGGAGGTCCGGCATGGCGGACCTCGTGCTCGAGGGGCTCGACGTCGTCTCGAGGCTGGTGGAGAGCGCCTCGGCCGGCTCGAAGGAGTTCCCGGAGCAGGAGTCGCTCGTCTCCCGCGTGAAGCAGATGGCGGCTTCCCTGAAGGGCGGCCCCTCCGCTTCCGCCGCGCCGGCGTCGCGCGCGGAAGAGCCCGCGAGGGAGCCGCCTCCCGCCGCGCCCGCCCAGCCTCCCCCGGCGGCGCCCGCCGCCGTCTACCGATGCCGGCTTCTCATTGATCCCGAGACCGATCTGCCGGCGGCCCGCGCGGCGCTCACGCTGCGCCAGATGGAGACTCTCGGCACGGTGCTGACCTCCACCCCGCCCCGCGAGAGCCTGGGGAAGGCTCCCTTCGACGGATCGCTCACCGTGCTCCTCTCCACCGCGCTGTCCCGCGAGAGGCTTGCCGCGGGGCTGGAAGGCCTGCTGGATGTCGCGTCGTACAGCCTGATGGAGGAGCTCCTCCCGTCGGATGCGGGCTCCAGGCGCGACGCGGGGGTGCGGGAGGCGGAGCCGGGGCTCCCCTCCACCATCCGGATCCCGACCGCCTCGCTGGATCACTTCCTGGACACGCTCGGCGAGCTCATCACCTGGCGCGGCAGCCTCGCGGCCTCGCTGAGGAATCGCGACATCGGATCCGCCCTCGAGAGCCACGACCGCCTCTCGCGCGCCATCGATCAGCTGCGGGAGGAAGTCATGACCATCCGCCTCCTCCCGTTCGAGCACCTCGTGCCGCATCTCAACCAGACGGTGCGCGCGCTGGGCCGCCAGACCCGCAAGAAGGTGGCGCTCCAGATCTCGGGCACCGAGGTGGCCCTGGACCGGGCGGTACTGGAGGAGATCCTCGATCCGCTCAACCACATCCTCCGCAACGCCGTGGACCACGGCATCGAGCCGCCGGAGGAACGCATCGCCGCGGGGAAGGACCCCACGGGACGCGTCTTCATCGCCGTCTCGCGGGAGGGCGACCGCGTCCGCATCCGCATCGAGGACGACGGCCGGGGGATGGACCCGGAGAACATCCTCCGCAAAGCCGTGGAGGGCCGGTTCCTCTCCGCCTCCGAGGCCGCCGCGCTTGCGCCCGCCGAGATCCTCCTGCTCACTACGATCCCGGGGTTCTCCACCACGGAGACGCCCACGGAGCTCTCGGGGCGCGGCGTGGGCATGGATGTGGTCCGCACCCGCATCGAGAAGCTGGGCGGCCACATGGACCTCCAGTCGGGGCGCGGCGCCGGCGTCACCGTGCTCCTGGACCTGCCCCTCACGGTGGCCGTCATCGACGCCTTCCTGGTTGAGGTGGCCGACTCGGTATTCGCCGTGCCGGCCTCCGTCACCTACCGCACCTTGCTCGCCTCGCGCCAGGCGGTGCGGCGGGCGCGCAACGGCTTCTACCTGGAGGACGGCGGGACGCTGCTGTACGCCTTCAGGCCGGACGAGGCGCTGGGCTTGGCGAGAGACGGCCGGGAGATGCCCGCCCGCCTGCCCGTCCTGCTCTTCCGGACCGAATCCGCCCGAGGCGCGCTGGCCGTGGACGCCATCCTGGAGCGGCGCGAGCTGGTGGTGAAGCCCCTCGGGAAACCCCTCGAGCATCTACGCGAGTACAGCGGCGCCGCGCTCCTCGACGATGGGCGGATCGCCCTCATCCTCGACGTGCCGAACCTTCACCGCCAGATGACGGGGGTTTGAGCCCTCACGGAGACCAACCCACTCATGGATATCCTGTCAGCCCGCGACCTCGAGAGCCTGCGGCGGATCGGCGTCCAGGGCGCCCGCGCCGCAGAGCAGGCGTTGCGGCAGATGACGGGCGTGGAGATGAACCTCGCCGTCTCGCGGGTGCAGACGGTGGCGTTCCCCGATGTCCCCGGCCTCCTCGGGGGCCCCGAGGCTCCGGTGGTGGGCATCCACCTCAAGGTTTACGGCGACTCCCGGGCGAACGTGCTCCTGGCCATGGCGCCCGAGGCGACGCTCGCGATAATCGGCGTCCTCTTCCCGCCCGGATTGGCGTCGCTGGATCAGATGGAAGAGCTCGAGCGCTCCGGCCTCACGGAGCTGGGCAACGTCGTGACCTGCGCCTACCTGAACGCGATGAGCGCCGCGCTGCGGATGAGCCTGATCCCGAGCGTCCCGATGCTCGCCAACGACATGGCGGGCGCGGTGGTGGACGTGCTGCTCATCGAGCAGGGGCAGCGCGGCGACGCGGCCCTGGTCGTGCAGACCGAGATCCGCTCCGGTCCGGGGCTCACCGGCAATCTCTTGATGATGCCCGACCCGGCCTCTCTTCCCCTCATCCTCTCGGCGCTGCGCGAACAGTCCGGCCCGTGAGGGGGTGCGGCTTGGCGGTCGAGCGCGTGCGCATGGGAGAGTTCCTCGTCAGGGAAGCGCCCGCGCAGCTCGCCATCTACGGCCTTGGCTCCTGCATCGCGATCTTCATCTTCGAGACGGAGCGCCGCATCGCGGCCCTCGCGCACGTGCTGCTCCCCGCCCCAGCGGCCGGGAGCCCCCGCGGCCCGGCGGGCAAGTACGCCGACACGGCCATCGCCGCCATCCTGGGCAGCATCCTCGAGATGGGGGGCCGGCGCGAACT
Organism: uncultured Acidobacteriota bacterium; assembly: GCA_964400605.1. GTDB lineage: Bacteria > Acidobacteriota > Polarisedimenticolia > JACPZX01 > JACPZX01 > CAYNUH01. The sequence continues at coordinate 28,058 of CAYNUH010000039.1, forward strand.
TCTCGTGGCCAAGGTGGCGGGCGGCGCGCACATGTTCGCGGCCTCGCCCGTCACGGACCGCGAGACGCTCGGAGAGCGCAACATCCGCGCGGCGCTGGAAGGGCTGAGGCGCGAGGGGCTGGAGGTGGCCGGCCTGGACATCGGCGGCGCCTACGGGCGCACGGTGGTGGCCGACGCCTCCACGGGCCGGCTGCGGATCACGAGCCTGAAGCGCGACCCTAAGGATATCTGACCTCAGGGCAAACTACCCGCCGACGCGGTGCTGTCTGAAGTAAGACACCCTTCGGGTTTGATGGGTAGGAACCGGAGAAGCGTGAGGCTTGTCCACTCCGAGTCTGTCAGGGGTTAGGAGGGGTTGACGGAGAGGGCTGTTCTGAACCGGGCTGGAGTACGTTCAAGGACGACAGGTCTACTTTGAACTCGAAACGACCCTTGCTTCCTTCGTACAGGAGGGTCCCGTGCATCAGCCAATCCCTGCCGAGGAGCCCTATGAGGCGATTGGGGAAATCATCCCCGTGCGTAAGCTGAAGTGAGGCCATGAAGTTGCCAAGGTCTTTAACGCCGATCGCGTCGCGCTCAGCCCACACATCCAAGCGGTTACCCGCCGGCCCAGCAAAACCGACCTGTAGCCGCGCATGAAAAACCTCGTTCTCCTGCAATCCGTGGGCACCGTAGGATTTCTCGATGCGGATTGCCTGGAGACCCAACTCCTGCGCAACGTCAAGCGCCATGCAGGTCTTGGTGGCGCCGGTGTCTATGAGCATGAACCCGACAACGGGACGAGGAACCGGCTGGCCATTCTGAGTGAGATGGTCAGTAAGAGCAGCGGAAATAGCCCACGATGCCTTCAGCAGTGGGCCGCAGACGACCAACGTTTTTGGAGTATCGTAGTTTACGCGGGCTTGGCGAGGAGGGCTTGGCTCCCTCTTGCCGTGGTGTCTAGCCAGAGCCAGTTGCTTCTTGACTCTCTTCTCTCTGGCCTTCCGTTTTGCCGCGTTACCCAAACATTACCCCGGCCTCCCAAGAGACCGAGATCGGACCGGGCCGCGATTCCTCGATGGGGGCAACCAGGAAAACCGCGTTTGCACCAAAGCGCTTCAGACCCGCCCTGACAGCGGAATCCGAGTCGCTAAAAAACTCTACAGGCACACCATCCTTGAAGAGGACATACTTTCCCCGATGGGCCTGAATGAGTTCAGGAAGCTGCTTCTCGAAAGCAGCCTGCTCTTCCTTCAGAGTCAAGGGGGTTCTCCTAATCGCAAGTATCTTAAATCCCTTGTGTCTGACAGTCAACCCCGACTGCGGGCCTCTAGGCCGCGTCCTCTCTTCCCTCCGCCAGAACGACCGCCAGCAGATCCGCGAGGGACAGCACTCGATCCGTGAGCCCCGCCTGCATCGCGGGCGTCACTCGCAGGGTGTCATGGACGCGGCAGAAGTTGTGGTGGGCCGCAGAGAGCGCGACGGCTGCCCGCAGGTTCCGGAGCTTCTTAGAGAATCCGTTCGTGAGGCGCGTCATCCGGCGGATCTGCATCCGTAGGGTCAGGTTCTGCCGCTCGACGTCGGACGTGCTGATCTTCCCCGGGTCAGGGTTCCCGCCAAGCTCGCGAGATTCCGCCGAGGCCTTTCGAGGCGGAAGGGCCCGCGAGCAGTAGAACGGGTGGTGCCGGAACGGGGGAGCGGAGGGCGATCGCCGCGAGGCCTCGCACAGGCCACCCCGCCCCGGAGGTATGCTCAAGCGATGTGGCGGCTGATCATCCCCGAGATGGCTTCTTTCGACTGGGCGCCGACGATCCTGTCCGCGATGGCGCCGTCTTTGAAGAGGAGGAGCGTGGGGATGCTCAGGATGCCGTACTTGGTGGCGGTGGCGGGGTTGCTGTCCACGTCCAGCTTCCCGAACCTGGCCTGAGCCTTGTACTCCGCCGAGAGCTTCTCCAGGATGGGGGCGATCATGCGGCAGGGCGCGCACCACGTGGCCCAGAAGTCCACCAGGATCGGGCCGGCGCCCTTCCGCCCAATCTCGGATTCGAAGTTTTCGTCCGTGAGGACGACCATGTTCTCGCTCATCGATCTCGGCGCTCCTTCCGGCGCGTCCGCCCCGGCATCACGGCTCGGCGTGTCACTCGATGGGGGCCCCGGGACCGGCGCCCCGCGGGCGGGACTTCGATTATACCAGAGGCCCTCTGCGCCGCAACCCGTCCGGCACTTTCGCCGCGGCCTTCTCCGGAGCGCCGCGCGGGGGCTCGCAGCCGCCCGGCGGCGGATCGATCAACGGTGAGTCGCCCTCCCGTATTCCGGGCGCAAAGACCCTCGCGAAGACGGAAGGCGCTCGGCCAGCACTTCCTCAGAAACGCCGAGGCCGCCGATCAACTCGTCGCCAGCCTCGCCCCCCGGCCGGGCGAGCCCATCCTCGAAGTCGGCCCCGGGCGAGGTGTCCTCACCGAGCGACTTCTGAGATCGGGCGCCGTCGTGATCGCCGTGGAGAAGGACAGGCACCTCGCCGAGGATCTGTCGCGGAGCCTGGGTCCGGCGGCCAGTCATCCAGGACACTCGCCGGGCGCGGGGCGCCTTCACCTGACGGTGGCCGACGCCCGAAAAGTGGACCTGGACTCCCTCCTCGGCCCGCACCTCGGAAGCAGCGGCTTCCCGAAGGCTCGGGTCCTGGCCAATCTCCCCTACTCCGTCGGCACGGAGATCGTGGCGAGGCTGCTTTTCGCCCACCGTCTCTTCTCCGAGATCACGGTCATGCTGCAGCGCGAGGTGGCCGACAGGATCTGCGCGGCGCCGGGCGGCAGGGTGTACGGATCCCTGTCCGTTCTGGCCCAGTACTTCACGGAGCCGAGGTGCGTCATGAGGCTGGCGCCGGGGTCCTTCTCGCCCAGACCCGAGGTCCACAGCGCGGTGGTGGTGATGCCCTTCCGCGAGCCGCGCGAGTTGGGCGCGGACTACGAGCGCGTGTATCCGGCGTTCATCCGATCGCTCTTCCAACAGCGGCGCCGAACGCTGCCGCACAACCTCCCCAGCGCCTGGGGAAGCGACCTCAAGGTCATCGCCGCCCGTCTGCAAGACCTCGGGATTGAGCCCGGCCGCCGTCCCGAAACCCTCACGCGCGAGGAGTGCCTGCGGATCTTCCTGGCTCCGCTGCCCACCGCAGGGTAGTGGTCAAGTTTGGAAACCGAGACCCTTGAGGCAGGTAGTGACTCAGTTTGGAGATTGGGGGGATGTGAGAGGCTGCTTGCCCTAAGCGTAGACGAGACGTATGATGTACGACACGCGCTGTGTCGGAGAATGTCAAGTGCCTGCTACCCAAGAAGTCATGATCGATCTCGTGGCACTGTCCCGCGAACACCCAGGCAAGTGGGTAGCAGTTCGCCCAGGATCTGACGAAATCCTTGCGGTTGGGGACACCGCCTCGGACGTCTTCCAGGCCGCGCAGGAGCTCGGGGTCTCTGTACCGGTAATCACGAGAATTTTTGAAGACTACGGCGCCCTGGTTCCGTGGCTCGGGTAGATCTCCGAGTCAGGTACACACGCGCACCCGCTACCCCTTCTCCAGCCTTCCCGGACAGAACAGAAACCTGGATGCCATTCATCCAAGTTGAATTGGTTGCTGGCAACAGATCGTGTGCTGTGCCAGCGATACTGGACACTGGATGTGCGACTACCCTGTTTGGGACACAGTATGCGGATGCGCTGGGGATCGACTGGCGAAGGGGCCCAGAATCGGTCGTGATAGGGCTAGGCGGCACTCGATCCACAGGCCATGCGGTCGATGTGAGACTCATACTTCCGAGCGCAAGATACGGTTGGCCAACCCGGATCTTGTTCTCTCCTGAGGCCAACGCCACGCCACCGCTTCTCGGGCATCACGGCTTCTTTGAGTGGTTCGAGGTCAGATTCAACACCGGGCAACGGACGTTCCGCATCTACCTCAGGTAGCGGACGACAGCCGTCAAC
>CAYNUH010000040.1:0-30205 GCA_964400605.1 uncultured Acidobacteriota bacterium
GGAGGTTGTCCACGGGGGAGGTAGGGGCTGCGTATGGTCACGGTTGAGGCGCAGCCTCGGCCCACACCGCGGGGGCTGAGCGTCCACGTACGGGGGCACCTCCTCCTTTTCGACAAGAAGTCCGCGTCGGCGTGCGACGCATCGGCCGGCGCTCGTCTCTTGTTCATCGCGGTTGTCCTCGAGGCGGTCCGGCTCGTCCTTGTGAGGTGGCTCCACCCGCTGGTCCCCCTTGTGCTCCTCGTTCCGCTTCAGCTCGGCTTTGCGTTGCTGTCGGTCCGTTTCGTTGCGGGGCTGAGGCTGTCCCAGATCGGCTTTCATGGCCTTGGCAACTCGTACATCGTGGGGAGCCTCGGACCGGTGGGGTAAGATGCCGCCTGACCGCTCGAACCCGACGGCACGCGGCGGCCTTGACGCGCTGCGGCGCCCACGGTACGGTGCGCGCTTCCTGCGTGGGGGCGCGCGCGCCGGGGATCGTCCCGGGGATGGGGAAGATGGCGAGAACGCGAAGGCCCGGCGGCTTCCTGAGCCTCGAGGCGGTCGGCCATCTCGCCGGAGGAAGCACTCTCCGCGACACGCCTCTCTCGCGCCTGGCGGTCTTCAGCGCCTGGGGTCGCGCCGTGGGGCCCACGCTCGGCTGCGTGACGAAGCCGGCGCTCTTCGCGCGCGGCCGGCTCGTCGTGGACGTCAGCGACCCCGTCTGGGTGCGTGAGCTCGAACGGCTTGCCCCCCAGGTCCTGAGCCGGCTTCACGAGCACCTTCCGCCGGGGAGCGTCACCGCCCTCTCGTATCGGATCCGGCCCGGCGAGCCGGCCGGCGGTCCTGTCGGCGGCGCGGCTACGCGACCGCCACGCTCACGCGGCTGACCCCGCGCTCGCGCCGGACGCGAGGAGAGCCGGATCTCCTCCACGCGACCTGCGTTCCCGCGACGCGCGCTCAGGGTGCCGCGCCGATCCCCTTGCGGGTGTCGAAGATCCAGATGGAGCCCTCCCGCGCGACCGGCTCGCGACTCCGGAGCCAGGCCAGATGGTCGGCCTTGATCGGCACGATCCGTCCGTCCGCCGATGTCGCCGGATAGGGATAGCCCATCAGGTAGTTCACGCTGACCACGATCACCGATTCGATCTCCCAGGACGGCACCAGCGCGTACCGAATGCCGTACAGCGCCGGATCGACGTGCCCGTAGTACAGCAGCGCAATCTCCCCGTCGTACCCCAGCCTCTCGACGGCCGGCCTCACGCGGTAGAGGTCCTGGCCCCAGTCGAGGTTGGAATCGATCAGGACGCGATGGCCGTTGGCGGGACCTCCGGCGGCGAGGTTGAAGTACGTGAGGTAGTCCGGGTGGACTGAAAGCGCCCCGGCGAGCGAGGCGGCCGCGACCGCGCCGGGCCAGAGCCAGGTGCGGCCCTTCGGGCGCCGCTCCCAGACGGAGGCCGTGAGCAGGTAGAGGAACGGGAAGATCGGCAGCAGGTAGCGGATGCCGATGTCCATCCGGTTGAACGCCGTCATCATGACCATCAGGATGCCCAGCGGCGCGAGGATGCCGAGGTTCTCCCTGGGGGGAAGACGGCGCCGCAGGAGGAAGCGCGGCGAGAGCGCGAGGAGGAGGAGGATCGGCAGCGGCGTCTTCACGACGAAGGCGACCAGGTCGTAGTACCACCAGCCGCTGGGGGACCACCGCCCCAGAAGGTAGGATCCGAACTCCCCTTTCTCGGTGTCGAACTTGACCGTGTCGAACCCCACGACGTAATCCTCCGGGAGAGGGACCGGCATGAAGTGCGGGATCATCTTCTGCATCGACCGGCCGAACGAGGAGCGGGGCTCGAACTCGCCGGCGGGGAGGAACGATCCCTTGAAGCCCATGCCGGCATTGACCGTGATCACGGCGCACAGCGCCGTCGCGGCGAGCTCGGCGGCCCCGCGGGCCGGGCGATCGCGTCGATGGACGGCGATGAGGACGGCGAAGATCGGGAGCATGAGGACGGCCGTGAACTTCACAAGAAGGGCCACTCCCCACACGATGCCCGCCAGGGTCACCCTCGCCCACGAGGGCCTCGCGCACGCACGGTGCAGGACGAACACGCCCAGGAAGATCGTGAACATGCACCCCGTGTCCACCGTCGCGAGGTGTCCGTGCGCCAGAACCACCGGGTTCAGGAAGAACAGCGCGGTCGTGACGGCGGCCGCGCGGACGCCGAAGACCCTCCGCGCCCAGGCGAAGAGAACGGCGCCCGTCAGGCACCCCAGGATGATCGTCACGCAACGCGCCGCGAGGAAGAGCCCCAGGTAGACGTCTCTGTTGGCCTGCATGAACTGGTAGCCGTAGGACCACGGCCCCCACGACAGGGAGAGGTCCCTGGGCGGTGGCACGGTCACGTCGCTTCGCATCACGAGCGGCAGAGCCATGACGGACGTCAAGAGCGGAGGGGTCTTTGCGTAGAGCCTGAACGATCCGTGCCTCAGGTGCGCGGCCCCGGCGGCGACATGGGCGAACTCGTCCACGGTGGGCGTCTCGAGGGAGGCGGCGTGGAACGCGAGGATGACGAAGAGCGTGCCCGCCGCCAGCGCAAGCGCGGCCCACGCGCGCCGCGAGCGCGGCGAGTCGAGGCCCTGGCGCTCTTCGTCGAGGACCGGTTCCAGCGGCTTGGGCATGGTGGGGGTGGTCACCGGGCCGCGCCGGGGAGGCCAGGGGGAGGCGCCGCCGGTGTCCCGGCCGGCGCCATCATAGGCCGCAGAAGGAGGCGACGTGGAGCGGCCGCCCCACGAATCCTCGGCCGCGCCTTGACATCCGCGGAAAGCCCTCGCTATAGTTACGGCTCGTTAATTCACTGAAAAAACAGGGCTTACCCAAAGAAACAACGATTCGGCCAGGCCAGGGAGGGTTGGTTTCCGTGATCGAGGTCCTGAACCTCACCAAGGCCTTCGGTGGAAGGCCGGCCATCAAGGGGGTCTCCTTCAAGGTGGACAGGGGGGAGATCCTCGGCTTCCTCGGTCCCAACGGCGCGGGGAAGACGACGACGATGCGGGTGATCACCGGCTACATGCCGCCGGATTCGGGCACGGCGCGGGTGGACGGCTACGACGTGTTCGAGAAGCCGATGGAGGTGAAGAGACGCATCGGCTACCTCCCGGAGAATCCGCCGCTGTACGGCGAGATGACGGTGCGATCCTTTCTCGACTTCGTGGCCCGGATACGCAAGGTCCCGTCGCGGCAGTCCCGGGCGAGGGTGGACGCGGCGCTGGAGCGCTGCGGCCTCAACGGCATGGCGGGCCGCCTTATCGGCAACCTGTCCAAGGGCTTCAAGCAGCGCGTCGGCCTGGCCCAGGCCATCCTCCACGACCCGCCGGTGCTCATCCTGGACGAGCCCACCGTGGGGCTCGACCCGGAGCAGATCATCGAGATCCGGCATCTCATCAAGGGTCTCGGCGGCGATCACACGATCATCCTCTCCACGCACATCCTCCCGGAGGTCACGGTCACCTGCTCCCGTGTGGCGATCATCTCGTACGGGGAGATCGTGCAGGAGGGCAGCCTGGAGGGACTGGCGGCGGCGGCGGGCGCGAGCAGCGAGAAGATCCGCCTGCGCGTGGCGCGCGACGGCGACGCGGCGGCCGCCGGCTTCCGGCAGCACCCGGACGTCCTCTCCGTCGAAGCGGCCGGAGGGGATGGCACCTACATCCTGGAGGTGCGCAAGCAGGACTCTGTGATGGAGCAGATCGCGACCGCCGCGGTGCGCGGCGGATGGGGCCTTCTCGAGCTGACGCCGATCACGCGCACGCTGGAGGAGATCTACCTGGAGGCGACGCGGCGGCTGCCCCAGGCGGCGACGGCGGCGGAAGGGGGTGTGATGTGAGGATTGTCCTCGCCATCGCGCAGAGAGAGCTGCGCGCCTACTTCGTGTCGCCCCTCGGCTACGTGCTCATCGGGCTCTTCCTGGCGATCAAGGGGTTCTTCTTCTACCTGTTCGTCTGGTCGTACTCGGAGGCTTCGCTCCAGGCCGGCAGCAACCCCTTCCTGGCCGAGCAGCTCAACATCCACACAGCGCTGATCGAGCCGCTCTACTCCAACTTCAACGTGATACTGCTCCTGGTCGTGCCGCTGATCTCGATGAGGCTGCTGGCGGAGGAGAAGAAGCAGGGCACCGCCGAGCTGCTCCTGACGGCGCCGATCAAGTCCTCGGAGCTCATTCTGGGCAAGTTCGCCGGGGCCCTGGCGTTCCTGACGGTCCTCATGCTGTTGACGCTCCAGTACCCGCTCTTCCTGTGGGGCGCGGGCACCCCTCCTCCGGTAGGGCCGCTGCTCGCGACGCTGCTCGGCTTCCTGCTGCTGGTCACATCCTTCCTCTCGGTGGGACTCTTCATGTCGTCGCTGACGGAGAACCAGATCGTGGCGGCGGTGACCAGTTTCGTCCTGCTGCTCATTCTCTGGGTGGTGGGCTTCGCGGGCCAGCTCGCCGGCGGCACCCTCGGCGAGCTCCTCCGGGCGATCTCGCTGACCGAGAACATGGACGACTTCCTGAAGGGGGTCATCGACACCAGAAACGTCGTCTTCTTCCTGACCTTCATCGCCTTCAACCTGTTCCTGACGCAGCGGGCGGTCGAGTCCCGGCGGTGGAGGTGAGGCCATGAAGCCCTTCTGGGTCTATGCCGGGCTGGCCGGGCTCATCCTGATGGCCTCCGGCGCCGGCATGCTGAGCTTCGCGCCGGAGCACCAGGTGTGGAGCTACGTCCTGATGGCCGCGGGCGGTGTCCTCACCGTGGCGGCCGTGGCCCTCAACCTCGAGGATCTAGGGAACATCCTGCGCGGGCGCACCGTGCGATACGGGACGAACGCCGTCTTCTACTCCCTTGTGGTTCTGTTCATCGTGGGCGCCGCGAACTTCATCGCCTCGCGCCATCACAAGAGGTTCGACGTCAGCGAGCAGGGGATCCACACTCTCGCCCCCCAGACGGTGAAGATCCTCAAGTTCCTCGAGAAGGACGTGGAGCTCCTCGCTTTCTTCACGGAGGCGAACGAGCAGCGGCGCCGGTTCGAGGACCTGACGGAGGAGTATCGCTATCAGACCGATCACCTCAAGATCCGCCTCGTGGACCCGCGCAAGGCGCCGGGCGAGGCGCGCCGCTACGAGATCGCCCAGGACGGCACCATCGTGATCCTCGCGGACACGGGGGAGGCGCGTATCACGACCCTGAGCGAGGAAGACCTCACCAACGCCATCGTGAAGGCCACGCGCAAGTCCAAGAAGGTGGTCTGCTTCGTCACCGGGCACGGCGAAGCCTCCACCACCGACGGGAAGGAACAGGGCTACACGGCCGTCGCGGACGCGTTGAGGAAGGAGAACTACGAGCTCAAGGACGTCCTCCTGCTGCAGGCTCCCGAGGTGCCGTCCGAATGCAGCGCCCTGGTCGTGGCGGGGCCCCGCAACGCCCTTCTGCCGGCCGAGGCGGACTCGATCTCGAAGTACCTCGCCGGCGGGGGCCGCGTCCTGGTGCTGAAGAGGGATCCCAGGTCCGACACGGGGCTGGACGATTTGCTCGCGCGGTACGGCCTCAAAGTGGATCGCGACATCGTGGTGGATCGGCTCTCCCGCGCCATCGGCGGCGACGAGTTCGTCCCGGTGGTGACCTCCTACGAGGACCACCCGGTCACGAAGGAGCTGCGCGAGAGCGGGGTGGTGAGCTTCTTCCCCGTGGCCTCCTCCGTGGAGACGATCACCGGGAGCGAGAGCGGCGTCGCCTCGCGGGTCATCGCCCGCACGGGCGAGAGCGCCTGGGGGGAGACCGGCGAGACGGTTGTATTCGAGCCCGGCAAGGACCATGCGGGGCCCGTGGGGCTGGTGGGCGCCGCCTCCGGCAACGCTGCCCCCGCGCCGGCGGGCGAAAGTGTCCCCGCCCCCGCCGATCCCAACGGCGCGGCAGCCGCGCCGGCGAAGGAGCGGCGGCTGCTTCTCTTCGGCGACAGCGACTTCGCCTCCAACGGTTACGTGAACCTTTCGGCGAACGCCGACTTCTTCCTCAATTCCGTGGCCTGGCTCACCGAGGAGTCGGATCTCATCTCGATCAGGTCGAAGGAGAAGAAGCCTCAGCCCGTGACGATCACCGCCCGGGGCCAGTTCCTGCTGCTGGGATTGACCTTCGTGACGCCGCTGGCGACCGCGGCGGCGGGCGGGATCATCTGGTACCGGAGGAGAAAGCTGTGAAGTTCCGCAACACGCTGCTGGCGGTGGCGGTCCTCGGCGGGCTCGTCGCCTGGATCTACTTCTATGAATACCGCGGCGAGGAGGGGCGGCTGAAGGCGGAGGAAGCGGCCAAGAAAGTCGTCGAGTTCGACAAGGAGAAGGCGGACGGGCTGGACCTGATCCGGCCCGAGGGCACCGTGAGCCTCCGCCGGGAGGGAGGCGACTGGAAGCTGACCGCTCCCACAAACGCCAGGGCCGACGGCGAGGAGGTCTCGGGCCTGCTCTCCACGCTGTCCTGGCTGGAGGTGGACCACCGGATGCAGGTCCGCCCCGAAGACCTGGGCGAGTACAAGCTGGGGGAGCCGGCGCTGCGCATCGTCCTTCATCCGGGCGAGGGGAAGCCCGAGGTGTCGCTGGCCGTCGGCGATAAGTCGCCCATCGGCTCCGCGTACTACGCGCGGCTGGGGGAGGCGCCCGAGGTGATCACCGTCTCGGCCTCCGTGGATAAGTTCCTGAAGACCACAGCCGAAACCCTCCGCTACAAGAAAGTGGTGGGGCTGGACTCCTGGAACGTCTCCCGCTTCACGGTGGCGCGGGGGGGCTCGATGCTGGCCTTCGCGAAGCAAGGTGAGGATTGGCGGCTGGAATCGCCGGTCGCATTCCCGGCGGAGCGGACCAAGGTCTCGAACCTCCTTTACGATCTGACGGCCCTCAGGGCGGAAGGGTTCGAGCCCGACGGCACCGCCCTCTCCTCGGTGGGGCTGGCCAGTCCGGAGGCCACGCTCCGGCTCGAGGAAAAGGACGGCCGGTCCGTGACGGTGGAGTTCTCCTCCAAGGACGACTCGGGCCTGGTGCGCGCCCGCCGCCCCGACATGCCCGAGATCTTCAGGGTGAAGGGGGACGCCCTCGACAAGCTTCCGGTGCGCGCGGACGATTACCGCGACCCCCGCGTGGCGCCGGTGGACCGCTGGGAGCTCGCCGAGATCCGGGCGCTCACGCCCGCGGGCGAGAAGGTGGTGCTTAAGGACGAGCAGTCCAACTGGCGATGGGGAGCCATCGACGGGCCCGTCCTGGACCGGAAGGCTGTGGACGACCTTCTGGACGCCCTCGATGCGGCACGCGCCTCCTCCTACCGTGAGGGACCCGAGGCCGCGAAGAAGGGAATCGGCACCGCCGCGCCCACGCTGACGCTCCGGCTCAAGGCCCGTGAGGCCGCCGCCGCTGTCGAGGTGCGAGTGGGGGCGGAGGAAGGCGGCAGGATCCTCATCGGATCAACGGCCTCGGCGGCCATCTACGAGGTCGAGAAGGGACTCGCCAGCAAGCTCGTGGAGACGGCCTCGGCGTTGAAGGCCCCCGAGGCAGGCGGGGCCGCCGCGGCCGGAGGCGCGCAGGGGTCGGCCGCCGGCACGGCCTCCCAACCGGCACCCGGGTCGGGGGGCTCGCCCTGAGGCCGCGCCGAACGATCGCGACGCTGCTTCTCCTGACGGCGTGCACGACCGCGGGAGCCGAAGAGAGGCGCCGTTTCGATCTCGGTCTGATCGCGCGGGTCGAGCCGCAGATGCTCATCCCGCGCCTCGTTTACTCCGCCGGGGAAGACATCTTCATCCGGCTCATCCTGAAGAATCCAGCCCGGGTCCCGGTGACCGTCCCTGAGGAGTGCCTCACGGCCGCCCCCTTCCGCGTGGTGAGGTCCACCGACCGCGCCGAGCTGAAGCGCTCCCGGAAGAGGTTGCCGCTGAAGGCGCTCACCCTGTCGGGCGGGGAGGAGAAGAGAATCGACATCCGCCTGGACGAGCTCTACCGGGATGTCAGGAAGACGGGCCGTTACGGCCTTGCCTGGGAGTGCGGCGAATGGGCCTCCCCCTCCTACGTCATCGTCCGCGCCGCCCCGTACGATCGCGAGAAGGATCGGGTGGCGGTCGTCACCACCGATCTGGGCACGCTGGAACTGGTCCTCATGCCCGAGCAGGCGCCCGAGCACGTGCGGAACTTCGTGGCGCTCGCTCGCGCGGGTTTCTATGACGGTATGCCGTTCAACAATATCATCCCCGGCGTGCAGGCCGAGATAGGTGATCGGTGGGGCGACGGCACGGGCGGGTGGAACCAGGTGCTCGGGGGCGAGATCGACAAAAGCATCCGCCCGGGCAAGGGGCTCGTGGGAGCGGCCCGCCGCGAGACCTCGGTGACGAGCGCGAGCATGATCTTCATCCTGCTGGAGGCCAACGCCGCGTATGCGGGCAAGCAGACGTTTTTCGCGTACGTGCGCAACGGTCTCGAGGTTCTGGACGCGCTGAGCGCCGTCCCCACGGCAAGCGTGAGGGGATTCGGCGGCCGGCCCATCGAGCCGGTCGCCATCCGGAAGATCGAGATCAAGTCTCCCTGATGCCGCGCCGCGTTGACACGCCGGCGAGCGCTGTGATACCGCTGCCCGCGTGACCTCCCTCCGCAACGTCACGCCACTGACGCGCGCCCTCGCGATTCTCGTTCTCGCCGCCGGCGTCCGGATCCTCTACGTGATCCCCATCTGGGACACCGGCTGCCTCGCCATCAACGGCGACCCGATCTCGGACATGGAGACCTTCCACCGGTGGGCGCTGCGGATCGTCGAGGGCGACTGGCTCGGCCGGGAGGACTTCCACCCGTACCACCCGTGGCAGCGCGGCATCGCCCCAGAGAAAACGTGGCTCGAGTGGTACGGCCCCCGCGTCTTCCACCAGGATCCGCTCTATCCGTATGCTCTGGCGATGGTTTACCTCGTCGCGCCCCGCCGGCCGGAGTCGGTGATCGCGGTGCAGTTGTTCCTCGGAGCCCTCGCCGCCGCGGGCGTCTACCTCCTGGCACGGCGGCTGGGGGGGGAGCGCGCGGCGCTGGCGGCGGGGATCCTGGCCGCGCTCTACGGCCCTTTCCTCTTCTACGAGTCGCTGCTGCTGCGCGACACCCTTCTGGTCGCCCTCACGACCGGCTTCCTGCTTTGCCTCGAAGAGGCTCGCGGACGCGCCGGCTGGAAGTGGTGGGCTGGAGCGGGAGCCCTGGCGGGCGCCACGTACCTGACGAAGTCGAACATCGCGCTCTTCCTTCCGCTCCTGGCGCTCTGGATCTGTTTCGGGGGGGAGGTGAAGGAGAGAGCCGGGACGCTTCTGGCCGTCGCCGCCGGGTTCTCCGCGGCGCTGCTTCCGGCGGTGGCGCGCAACGTGGCCGTTGGCGCGCCCGCTCTCCGGACGACGACGCGAGGGGCCATCGAGTTCATCAACGGAAACAACCCCTACCACGTCGGCATCGGCTGGTTCGACGGCGACGACGCTCGCGTGACGGGCTACGCCAGGGAGGTGCTCTCCCGCTCGCGCGCGCGGCTGCTGCCCACCGTCGCCGAGGTGGCGGGGACGTGGCGAGGCCGTCTCGGCGGCCTCGTCTGGCTGCAGATCAAGAAGCTGGGGTACTTTCTGGCCCCTTTCGAGATGCCCAACAACGCCTCGTACGCGTACTTCAGATCCAACTCGCACGTCCTGAGGTGGGGGCTTCCCACGTTCTACACCGTCGCGCCCCTGGCGGTCCTGGGGCTCTTCATCTCCCTGGGAGACTGGCGCCGCTTCCTGCCTCATTATCTTTTCCTGGCGGCGGGGATCGCCGCCACCGTGGCCTTCTACGTGATCGCACGGTTTCGGATCCCGTACCTGATCCCGGTTCTCGTGCTCGCCGGGAGGGGTGCAGCGGGGCTGATGGATCTCCTGGAGCGCCGCCGCTGGGCGGCTCTGGGGGCGTCGGCCGGCTTGGTGGCGGCCTTGATCGCCGCCAACACCGCAGTGAACTACCCGGACCTCGACCTGGTCAGGCCCCAGGACTACGTCATCGCCGCGGAGGCGTACGCCCTCCGCGGGGAATCGCGGCGGGCCGCCGAGGAGCTGGATCGGGGCCGGGGAGTGTTTCCCGCCTTCACGTTGCTCCACACGTACGCGGGCCGGCTGCGCGAGCGCGCCGGAGATCCTCGCGGGGCGCTCTTGGCCTACCGGGATGCGCTCCGGCTCGATCCCGCGTCGCGCGAAGCCGCCGAGGCCGTCGAGAGGCTCCAGGCATCGGGAGAGGCCGCGCCTTGAAAGGAGGGCTCGATCTCCCTATGATGACGGCTCCCGCCATGAGGACGCGCGCCCCCTTGACGATCCCGTCAGCACGCAAGCCCATCGTCCTTTTCGCCTTCGCGGCGGTGGCCGCGCTCCCGCTCGGAGCGTGCGGACCGACCGGAGAGCCTGCGCCCGACGGAGCTTCCTCCTCACCGGGAGTCTCCATCGAGGGTGTTCCCGAGGAGCACCTCTCCGCCCCGATCGCGGTCGTGAACGGCGTCACGATCTACGAAGCCACATACGATGAGATGCTGGACATCGTGAGGCAACAGATCCCCGAGGACGATCCCGACAAAGTGGAGCGTTTCCTGGCGGCCCGGATGAAGGCCCTCGAGAAGGCGATCGACGAGGAGCTGTTGTTCCAGGAGGCGGTGCGCCGCGGATACGATCCACCCGCCGGGCACGTGATGCAGCTGTTCACGGAACGAGCCCAGACCGCTGGTTCGGAGGGGAAACTGCTCGCCGAGGGGCGCAGACGGCGCCACTCCAAGAGCGAGATCCTCTACGCGTGCCGCCGGCAGCTGGCCCTGGAGCGCTTCGTCAAGGCCGAGGTCGAAGCAAGCCTCACGGCGATTGATGACGAGGTCCGTGCCTTCTACGAGACCAGGCCGGAGCTGTTCACCCCGGATCCCTGGGTCCGCGTGGGTCAGATCTTCGTGGAGGCCCCGAGAAGCTGGCCGCAGGAGAGGCGAGCGGCCGCGCTCACGAAGCTGGGACAGGCCCTCGAGAAGCTCCACCAGGGCCGATCCTTCGAGTCGCTGGCACGCGAGTACTCGGAGGACCAGGCGGGGCCGGAGGGCGGCAGCCTGGGCTACTTCAAGCGCGGCAACCTCCCCGACGCGCTCGACCGCGCGGCCTTCGCGCTCAAGCCGGGCCAGGTCAGCGACATCGTCGAGGGAGAGGACGGCTACCACCTTCTCAAGGTCTACGAGATCAAAGGCGGGCGGCTCGAGCCCTTCGATAAGGTCAGGGACGACGCCCGGCAGCGGCTGCTGAGCAAGAAGAGGGCGGACGCCCTCAACGCCATCCTCAGCCGCTTGAAAGGGCCCGCCCAGATCGAGCGGTTCCTCGCCTGACCCATCCGCCTCAATTTCCGCGGCCGCCCGGGCCCGGAAGCGGGAGAAAGACATGAGCGCCGCAGTGAGCGGGGCCTCGGGCGTGGTGATCCTGCGCCGCCGTGAGGAGCGGAGGATCCTCTCCGGGCACGCGTGGGTCTTCAGCAACGAGATCGAGCGGATCGAGGGTGAGCCTCCCCCCGGCGCGGTCGTGGCCGTCAGCCGGGCGGACGGCAGGCTCGTCGGGTACGGGCTCTACAACCCGAACAGCCTGATCGCGGCGCGGATCTTCTCGCGCACCGACTCCGCGCTCGATCTCGCCTTCCTGAAGGAGCGCCTCCGAAAGGCGGCCGCGCTGCGCGATCGCCTCTACCCGGGGGCGGATGCGTACCGCCTCGCGCACGGTGAGTCGGACGGCCTGCCGGGCCTCATCGTGGACCGGTACGGTCCGGCCTTGGTCATCCAGACGCTCTCCGTGGGCATGGATCTGGTGAAGGATCGGATCTGCGACGCGCTTCAGGAACTCTTCCATCCCGCCGTGATCGTCGAGCGGAACGAGTCGGCGCTGCGATCGCTCGAGGGGCTGCCCATGACGGGCGGCGTGCTCCGCGGGACGGTGCCCGATCCGCTGAGGATCCGCGAATCCGATCTCACCTTCGAGATCGACATCCTGAGGGGGCACAAGACGGGGTTCTACCTGGACCAGAGGGAGAATCGCGCCGCCTTGCGCCGGTTCGCCCCCGGGGCGCGCGTGCTGGACATGTACTGCCATGACGGCGCCTTCGCCCTCCACGCGGCGAGGGCGGGCGCGAAGCAGGCCGTCGGCTTCGACGTGGCGGAGGACGCGGTCCGGAGGGCGGCGCGCAACGCGGCGTTGAACGGACTGGAGACGCTCTGCGCCTTCGAGGCCGCGGACGCCGCGGAAGCGCTGGTCCGCCTGCACGCCGCGGGTGAGCGGTTCGACCTGATCGTGCTCGACCCGCCCTCCTTCACGCGCTCCCGGAAGAACGTGCCGGCCGCGAAACGCGGTTACACGGAAGTGAACCGGAAGGCCATCCGCATCCTGACCCGCGGCGGCATCCTCGCCACCGCCTCCTGCTCCCACCACATCACGGAAGAGACCTTTCTCGGCTGCATCCAGGACGCGGCCATCGGTGTGGACCGGTCGCTCCGGTTGCTGGAGTGGCGATCGCAGGCGCCGGACCACCCGATCCTTCCGGCGATGCCCGAGACCCGCTACCTCAAGTTCGCGATCCTGCAGGTGGACTAGCGCCCCGGCGGCCCCACCGCCGAGACGGGCGCTATTCGCGCCGCAGCGCCTCGATGGGGTCCAGGATGGAGGCGCGGTAGGCGGGGTACACCCCGAAAAAGACGCCCACGGCCACGGAGAAGCCGAACCCCAGCGCGATGGACCAGGCCGTCACGGCGATGGGCAGCACGGGCAGCGTGAAGCCGATGAGCAGTGCGCCTCCGTTGCCGAACAGGATGCCCGCGAAGCCGCCCAGCAGGCTCAGCGCCACCGCTTCCGCGACGAACTGCCTCAGGAGGTCCGACCGCCTCGCCCCCACCGCCTTGCGCAATCCGATCTCCAGCGTCCTCTCCGTGACCGACACCAGCATGATGTTCATGATCCCGACGCCGCCCACCAGCAGCGAGATGCTTGCGATGCCCGCCAGGATCCAGGTGAAGGTGGTGAGGATGGCCATCAACGTGGACAGGATGGCGTTCTGGGACGTGATGGAGAAGTCCTCGTGGCCGTCGTGGCGGCTCATGAGGATCCGGCGGACCTGGACGACGGCGGGGTCGATCGCCTCCTCGCTCCGCGCCTTGACGAGGATCTCGAAGAGCCGATCCACGTCGAAGAGGTCCTGGGCGGAGCGCAGCGGGATGAAGACCAGATCGTCGATGTCCATGCCCAGCTGCATCCCTGTGCGCTCCATGATCCCGACGACGCGAAACCTCATGTCGCCGAGGCCCACCCAGGCCCCCAGCGGGTTGTTCTCGCCGAAAATCTCCGTTCGCACCCTGCGCCCGATGACGCAGACGCGCCGGCGGGCCTCCACGTCCTCGTCGCTGACGAACCTCCCGATATCGACGTTCAGGTTCCTGACGGCCGGAAACGCCTCGGTGACGCCGAGGACGGGGACGTCCCGCGAGCGGCGGCCGAACTTCACCCGGCTGGTCCCGATGACGATGGGTTCCACATGGGTGGTGTCGCGCGCCTGGCGACGGAGCGCCATCGCGTCCTCGTACGTGAGAGGGTTCACGCTCCCGACCGGGAAGGCGGGTCCCCCTTGCGTCTCCAACTTGCCGGGGGTGACGATAAGGAGGTTGCTGCCGATCTCTTCGACCTGGCTCTTGATGTAGCGCCGGGCGCCTTCTCCGAGGGCGACGAGAAGGATGACGGAGCCCACTCCGATGAGGAGGCCCAGGGTCGTGAGGAAGGAGCGGAGGGGATTGGAGCGCAGCGACCGCAGCGCCTGCTCGGCGGTCTCGGAGGGCGTCACGGAGCGGCGGACCTGGTGCCGGCCACCCTGACCGCGGCGCCGTCGCGCAGGTCGGGAATGTCGAGCGTGACAATCACTCGATCGCCGTCCACCACGCCCGAGACGATCTCCGTGACGTCCCAGTTGGACAGTCCCGTCACCACCTCGCGGCGGCGGGCGACACCGCCGTCCACCACGTAGACGTACCGGCGGGACTCGCGATCCATGACGGCGTCCGAGGGGACGAAGGCGGCGGCGTCCTTCCTGTCGATCCGGATCTCGGCATCGGCCGACATCCCCGGCATGACGCCGGCCACGTCGCCGGCGAAGGCGATCTTCACGCTCACGCTGCGGTTCTCGAGGCGGGTCGTGGAGATCACGGGGGAGATCTCGGCGACGCTGCCGTCGAACGCGCGGTCCGGGAACGCGTCCAGAGTGAGCCGGGCCAGCAGCCCGGTACGGATCCGGGCGGCGTCCACTTCGTCGAAGGAGGCGCGGACGTGCAATGAGCGGCGGTCCACGAGGGTGAAGAGAGGCGAGGTGGCGAGGATGACGGGGGCGACCGTTTGTCCCACCTGCACGTCCCGCGACGATACGACCGCCTCGAACGGGGCGGTGAGAGTGCAGCGGTCGAGCGCCACCCGGGCGGTCTCGACGGAGGCCCTCGCCTGCTCGACGGCCGCGGCGGCCGCGGCCACGTCGCGCGCGGCCATCTCCTTCTCGCCCCGGCGGGCGTGGGCCGCCGCCGCGGCCGCCTCGGCGATGCGGGCTTCCGCCTCGGCGCGGTCCAGGTCCTGCTGGGAGGCGATCCCCTCCTTGAAGAGGCGTCGCAATCTCAGCAGATCGGCCCGGCTCCGCTCGTCCGCCGCCGCCGCGCCCGCCTCGTCGGTCTCGATGGTCGCGGCGCGCAGCTTCTCGTAGGCGCGGGCCCTCTCGAGGTTCGCGGCAGCGGCGGCCAGGTTCGCCCGAGAGAGATCGAAGTTCGCGCGGGCCTCGCGATCGTCGAGGCGGGCCAGGGGTTGGCCCGCCGCCACATGGTCCCCCTCGCGAGCGAAGACCTCGGCCACCGTGCCGGAGATCTGGAAGGCCGCCTGGACCTCGCGCTCGCTTTCGACAGTGCCTGTGGTGATGCTCGCGACCGCCGCCACCACCGGCCCGCGGACCACCAAAGTGATCTCGACGGGGATCCGGCCGCGGGTGCGCCCCGCGAGGGCGAGCGCCCCAAGGGCGGCCGCCAGAGCCAGAACGCCCCACGTCACGACCCGGGGGAGACTCCGGATGCGGGCTGTCGCCAGCGGCAGAGTGCGGGCCGTCACGCCAACCGCGTCGCTGTCTCCGTGGGGCATGGGTCCATCCGGCTCCAGAGGGCCGACCGTGCGAGCACGCGGGCCGGTCGGAAGAGCGCGCCGACGCTCGTCGATGCGAAAGGTTAGCGCCGGCCCCGTGGATCCTCAACAGAGGCGGGGCCCTCGGCGGCTATAATGCGTCAGGCCTCGAGAGGACCGGCGCAAACCTTGCAGCCGTGTGCAGCGGCGCGGTCGCCGCGGAGAGCGTTTCCCATGATCTCGAAGGCACGAGGGCTCCTCCTCGCGGCCGCGGCCGCGGCCGCGGCCGGCGCCGCGATGGCGGCCGCGCCCGCGGCCGGCGGCCCCCTCCCGATCGATCCCTCCTGGAGCGCCGATCCCATCTGGGACGACGGCCTCGCGGAGGTGAGCGTCTACGACGCCGAGCGCGTCATCTACGGGAAGACCCGCCCCCACACGGCCCTGCTCATCGTCGTGAAGGAGGACCTCTCCGACGCGAGCCACGTCAAGGCGGACCCGCCGCACGAGGGGAGGGCGCTCACCACGGTCCTCAAGATGAACCTCGTCGCCACGGTGCCGACGGAGAACTACGCCTACCACTTCCTGGGATCCTTCTTCGTGCGGAGGGACGACGTCCGCCGCCTCGTCAAGGCGACCGTCGGGAGCCAGGAATGGTGCGGCAACACCTTCAAGGAGATCGTGAGCTGGGGAGGCACGCCCCGGATCCATTCCCATTCCTACTTCGACTCGCAGGGGGACGGCGAACAACCGCTGCCGACGGGGGAGGACGGCCTCCTGGACGAACAGATCCTGATGGTGGTGCGGGCCGCTGCCATTCCGGAGGGGGGCAGCGTGCCGCTGCGGGTCGCGGATCCGATCATCGACAACACGGCGAAAGCGGTCAGCCTGCACGAGGCCACGCTGACGGCGGGCGCGCTGGAAGACGTGACGTCGCCCGCGGGCCGTTTCCGCGCGCGCCGATTCGTGTTGAGGCGCGGCACCGGCGAGGAGACGTCGTACTGGGTGGAGTCCGCCTTCCCCAGAGCCCTGGTCCGCATGGAGGCCTTCGATGGGCGGAGGATGATCCTCAGAGAGCGATCCAGGCGCGACTACTGGAGCCGCTGAGAGGAGCGATCAGGCCCGTCGAAGCGGGTCCTACCGATCGCCGAGCCGCCTCCAGCGCGCGTAGACGACTTCCTTGAAGCCCAGGTCCACGGGATAGCCCAGCTGCTGGGCGCGGACCAGGTGCTTCCAGGCCGACTCGTAGTCGCGAAGGTAGTAGGAGATGACGGCCACGTTGTGCCAGAGGCTGGCGTCTCGGGGGTTGGACTCGATCTGCAGGGCGAAGGTGGCGCGCAGGTGCTCGAAGCGGGGCATCTGCTCCTGGACGCCCGCGGCCGCATTCGCCGAATGAGGGTCGATGGTGGCCGCGGCCCGTAATTCCTGAAGGGCGAGGTCGAGCTGCCCCTCGTGGTTGAGGGAGAGCCCGAGGAAGACGTGCGAGCGCAGGTCGCGCGGTCTCAGCTCGATGGCCCGGCTGAGGTAGCCGCGCGCCTCGGCGAGGCGGCCGGTCGTGAAGAGCACGGCGCCGAGCCCGGCGTTGGCCTGCACCACATTGGGGTTCAGCGCCAGCGCCTCGCGGTACTCGGCCTCCGCCTCCCGCAGCCGCCCACGCCGCTCGTAGAGGCTCCCCATGCTGACATGGGGGCGCGGGTTGTTCGGGTCCGCCTCCGCCGCCGAACGGTACGACCGCAGCGCCTCGTCCACGCCGTCGTCGCGCTGGGCGAGAAGGTCGCCCAGCTCCAGGCGAAGGTCCGCTCTCGAAGGCGCGAGGTCGGCGGCGCTCCGGCACGCGGCCACGGCCTCGTCACGGCGTCCCTGCACGCGGCGGATTTCACACAGCAGCCGGTGCGCGTCCGCGCTGCCCGGCGACTCCGCGAGGACCCGCACGATCTCCTTATCGGCCCGGTCGAGGCGGCCCGCGTCGAGTGACTCCCGGGCCTTCCGGAGCCTCGGCTCGATGTCCTGGGTCTCTGCGCCGACCTGAGCCGCGAGGACGCACACGACAAGGGCCAGGGCGAACCCGCTCCGCCCCGATCGCCGGCTGTGCCTCCCCATCCCCGCCATTGACGTGCCCGGGCGCATCGGAAGTAGCTTCCTGCAGGGTCCCTTGGTTTCGAACTGCCAAAACTATACCCGATCCACTCGACGATGCCCACGGCGCCCCGGCCCCGAGCCCGAGCGCGGGGAAGGAGGGGGAGGGCGAATGGATGCATCCATTCGACACCCAAGTTCTTGATCGTGGTCCTTCGGTGGATATAATGGCAGCACCGGAGCAGCCATGATCCCCGGAGAAACGGGGGCGGCCGGAGCCCCGGCGAGGGACGCTTGATCGAGATCGCGCTGGACCGGGAGGGCGGGCTCCCGCTCTCGAAGCAGATCGCCGACGCTCTCCGCGCCGCGATCCTGCGTGGCGAGATCGCCGCGGGCGCCCGCCTGCCGGCGGAGCGCGCATTGGGCCGCCGGCTCGGCGTCGATCGGATGACGGTCTCCAGGGCGTACGCCGACCTCGACGCCTCCCGGCTCGTGTCGCGGCAGGTGGGCCGCGGGAGCTTCGTGCTGGCCGCCCCAGCGCCCGCGGCGGCGTCCCGGCGGAGCGACGAGCCGGCGCCGCGGGGGATCCTGTGGTCGTCCGCTTTCGCGGGAAGGACGGCGCGGTTGACGCCCGTGGGGGCGGGCGCGGCACCGGCCGAAGGGGCGATCAGCTTCTCGAGTCTCTTTCCCGATCCCTCGCTCTTCCCGGTGGACGCCTTCCGCCGCGCCATCGAGGCGGCCATCCGCCGGGAGGGAAGCCGGCTGTTCGGCTACGGGGCCGCCGGCGGGTACCCACCGCTGCGCCGTTACATCGCGGCATCGCAGCGTGAGCGGGGCGTGGCGGTGGACGAGGATGAGATCGTCATCACGAACGGATCCCAGCAGGGGATCGACCTCGTGGCCCGGGCGCTGCTCGACCCCGGCGACCGCGTGGCGGTGGAAAACCCCACGTACACGGGCGCGGTGCAGGTCTTCCAGTCGCACGGGGCGCGCGTGGTGGGGGTGCCCGTGGACGAGGAGGGGATGATCCCGGATCGTCTCGAGGAGGCCGTCTCCCGCAGCGGCGTCAAGCTGCTCTACCTGATACCCAACTTCCAGAACCCGACGTCCGGCACCATGAGCGTCTCGCGCCGGCGCGCCCTGCTCGACATCGCCGCGCGCCACGGCGTGCCGATCCTCGAGGACGACTTCGGCGGCGCCCTACGCTACGAGGGCGAGGAGGTCCCCTGCCTCAAGACGCTTGACCATGGGGGCCGCGTCATCTACATGAGCACATTCGCCAAAAAGCTCCTCCCCGGCATCCGGATCGGCTGGCTGGCGGCGGCGAGGGAGGTCGCCGAGAAGCTTGGCTTCCTCAAGCAGATTGCCGACTGGAACACGAGCTTGCTGCTGCAGGGGGCCCTTTACGAGTTCTGCAGACGCGGCGATCTGGACCGCCACTTGAGGCGCGTCCTGGCCGCCTACCGGGAGAGACGGGACACGATGATCGAGGCCATGCGGCGGCACTTCCCGCGCGAGGCCCGCTTCGCGCGTCCCGAGGGGGGCCTCGTGGTCTGGGTCACGCTGCCCCCGGGCCTGGACTCCGACGAGGTGGCGATGGAGGCGCAGGGCAAGGGCGTGCTGGTGGGACGGGGAGACACCTTCTACGTGGACGGAGGCACCCACAACAACCTGAGGCTGGTGTTCGCCCAGGCCGGCCCCGCGGATATCCGCAGGGGGATCCGGATCTTGGGCTCGATCCTGAGACGCAGGCTGAGGGAGAGGCGCGCGGCGGTCGCACCAGGCTTGCCGGAGCCTCTCTCCATCATCTGAGGAGGCGGCGCGGGCAGCGCGCAGCGCCCCCTCATAGGAGAGCGAGGACGGAAATGACCGAAGGGACGATGAGACTCAAGACGGGCCTTGCGGAGATGCTCAAGGGCGGCGTCATCATGGACGTCGTCAACGCGGACCAGGCGCGCATCGCGGAGCAGGCGGGCGCCGTGGCCGTCATGGCGCTGGAGCGGGTGCCGGCGGACATCCGGGCCCAGGGCGGCGTGGCCCGCATGGCGAACGTGAGGAAGGTCCGCGAGATCATGGAAGCCGTGAGCATCCCCGTCATGGCCAAGTGCCGGATCGGACACTTCGCAGAGGCGCAGGTGCTTCAGGAGTTAGGCGTGGACTACGTCGACGAGAGCGAGGTCCTCACGCCGGCGGACGAGAAGCACCACATCGACAAGCACGCCTTCAAGATCCCCTTCGTGTGCGGCGCCCGCGACCTGGGCGAGGCGCTGCGGCGGCTCGGCGAGGGCGCGGCCCTGATCCGGACCAAAGGGGAGGCCGGATCGGGCAACATCGTGGAGGCCGTGAGGCACATGCGCCGCGTCATGGAGCAGATGCGGCGGCTCACCACCCTGCGGGACGACGAGATGATGGCGGAGGCCAAGGAGCTGGGCGCCCCCGTGGAGATCGTGCGTCAGGTGGCCAGGGACGGAAAGCTCCCGGTGCCCAACTTCGCGGCCGGTGGGATCGCCACGCCGGCGGACGCCTCCCTGATGATGCAGCTCGGCGCCGAGGCCGTGTTCGTGGGCTCGGGCATCTTCAAGTCGGAGGACCCCGCCCGGAGGGCGGAGGCCATCGTTCGCGCCATCACGTACTACAACGACCCGAAGGTTCTGGTGGAGGTTTCCGAGAACCTGGGCGAGGCGATGCCGGGCATCGAGATCGCGACCTTGCGGGAAGAGGATCTGCTCCAGAGGCGAGGCTGGTGATTGCGAGGACGGGGGTGCTGGCGCTCCAGGGCGACTTTGCCGCGCACCTGGCGGCCCTGAGCCAGGAGGGACTCGCGGGCATCGAGGTGCGCTACGCGCACCAGCTCGACGATCTCGACGGACTCATCGTGCCAGGAGGCGAGAGCACGACGCTCCTGAGGCTCATCGAGGAGCGGGGGCTCGCAGACGCGCTGCGCCGGTTCCATGCGCGCGGAGGAGCGGTCTTCGGCACGTGCGCCGGGGCGATCCTCGTGGCGCGTAGCGTCGCCGGCCCGCGGCAGCCGTCGTTCGACTTCATCGACATCGACGTGGAGCGCAACGCCTACGGGCGCCAGAAGGAGTCGTTCGAGACGGTGGAGGCTGCGCCGGCCCTGGGAGATGAGCCGCTGCCGATGGTCTTCATCCGGGCGCCGCGGATCCGGAGGGTGGGGGAGGGGGTGCGCGTGCTGGCCGAGCGCGCCGGAGAGCCCGTCCTGGTGCGCGAGGGAAGGGTCCTGGCGGGCACCTTCCACCCGGAGCTGGCCGGCGACGGGCGTGTGCACCGCTATTTCGTCTCCGTGGTGGAGGCTGCGCGGGCAAGGCCTTCTTGACGCCCGGAATCCCTTCCGTATATTGGGGTTGGGCCCGGCATCGGCGGGTGGATCCGCGGATGGTCCCGAGGCGATCATCAGGAAGCCGAGGACCGACGGAGACGGATGTCCAAGAAGCTCGGCGAGATCCTCCTTGAAGGGGGCCGGCTCACGGAGCCCCAGCTCCAGAAGGCCCTGAAGGCGCAGCTCATCTTTGGCGGCCACCTGGGCACCAGCCTGATCGAGCTGGGCTACCTCGACGAAGAGACGCTCGGGGAGACGCTCTCGCGCGCGTTCAACGTCCCCTTCGCGAGCTTCGACATTCTCCAGGCCGTCCCCTACAGCGTCATCCGCTGCATCCCCGCCAAGCTCGTCGAGAAATACAAGGTGGTGCCGATCCGCCTCGACGGGAAGACGCTGCAGCTCGCGATGATGGACCCCAAGAACCTGATGGCCCTGGACGAGATCTCGTTCGTGACGGGGTACAAGATCGACCCGTGGGTCGCTCCTGAGATACGCATCTTCCAGGTTCTCGAGAAGTACTACAACATCCCGCGCAGCCAGCGCTACATCACGCTCGCGCGGGAGATGGGCCGCCGGCGTTCGAAAGGCGATGCCGGCGCCGCCGGCTCGAAGGCAGAGCCCTCCCACGAGGGATGGGACGGACCCGCCGAGGCGGAGGACGAGACCGCGCCGGTGCGAGCGCAGGCCCCCGCGGCCGCCGCCCCGCCGCCTACCGCCGCGCCGGAGGCCAGGCCCGTGGTGGACCACGGAGAGAAGTACGGTTACGGCCGGTCGTGGCGCGAGTTCGCCGAGGCCATGGAGCGGAAGGCCTCCACCCCCACGGCCGGCAGCGCGACCCCTCCCGAGGCCCGCGAGCCCCAGACGGCTCCGCGCCGCACCGCGGGTCCCCGGGGAACGGCGGAGGAGGAGCTCGCGGAAGCCTCCCGCAAGCTGGCCTCGTGCGGCTCGCCGGAGGAGGTCGCCGAAGCGGTCCTCGCCTACGCAGGCCGGTTCCTCAAGCGCAGCGCGTTCTTCATCATGCGCGGCGACCACGCGATCGGCTGGGACGGGTCGGGAGACGGCATCCCGCCCGGCCGGATCAAAGGGATGAACGTCGCCCTGGTTCGCGACTCGCTGTTCTCGCTGATCGAGGACGGGCGCAAGCACTACGTGGGGGCGGTCCCGCCTCTGCCTTCGATACGCCGGTTCTACCAGGATCTCGAGATACCCATGCCCAAGGCTACGCTCCTGGTCCCCATAACGATCAAGGAGAAGACCGCGTCGGTGCTTTACGGCGACGGGGCCGGAGATGATGATCTGCGGGGGATCGACCTCCAGGCCTTCGAGCGCCTCAGCAAGAAGGCCTCCCTCGCGCTCCAGATGATCATCCTGCGCAACAAGATCCTCTCGGGTTGATCCGGCGCCGATTCCTCCTGGCGCTGCTCCTGCAGGCGGTGGTCCTCGCCGCCTACGCTCCCGGCCTCGACAACGACCTCGTCGGCGACGATCTCGAGTGGGTGAGGTTCGCTCTCAGCGTCCGCGAGACCCCCCGGCTCGTCTTCTCGCTGTTCAGCGGCTTCGTGACCCCCGCGGCGAACGCGGCCGTGGGCGTGAACGCGGCTCTCGGCGGCACTGCGACCTGGCCGTACAACCTGACGGGGCTGCTGCTCCACATGATCAACGTGGCCCTGCTCCACCGCCTCCTGGCCGCCGTGACGCGGTCCCGCGCGGCCGCGTGGTGGGCCGCCGCCTGGTGGGGGGTGAACTACGGGCACGACGAGGCCGTGCTCTGGCTGGGCGGAAGGCCGCACGTGATGGTCGTGACCGGGATCCTGACGGCGCTGCTTCTCCAGCGCCGCTGGCTGAGGGAAGGGGGAGCGGGGTCGGCGGCGGCCGCGCTGGCGGCGGGGACGTTCGCGATCCTCTCCAAAGAGAGTGGCGTCATGGTGGCGCCGATGGCGGCCGTGTGGGTGCTTCTCTTCGTTGGGAGGGCGCGGCCTCCCGCGCGCGCGTGGGCGGTTGCGGCGGGGCTCGCGTCCGAAACCGCCATCCACGCCGGCGTCCTGTGGGCGGTGCGTGCGGAGCACCAGTTCTACTACCGGCTGGACTGGAGCTTTCTCGGCCGGATGGCGGGATCTCTCCTGGGCGCGGCGGGGCTGCCGATCCACGATCCACCTCCGGCGTGGCTCCTGGCGCCGGCGGGGCTTCTGGCGCTCGCCGTCGCCGTCCGGGGAGGGAGTGTCGCTCGCTTCGGCGTCCTGACAATGATCCTCGGCACGCTCCCCACGGTCCTCATCGAGCACCAACCCCCACGCTACAGGTATCTCCCCCTGGTGGGGGCGGCCTTCGTCCTCGCGGCGCTGATCGCGGCGGTGCTACCGGCCCTGCGGCGGAGCGCCCGGATCGCCGCGGGGGGCGTGATGGCGCTGCTGTGCCTGCATCTCGCCGCCGGGGTCCGCAACGACGAGGCTTTCCTGGACGAGGCGGGACGCATTCACCGATCGCTGCGCGACGCCTTCTGCGCCGCGCTGCCTCGGAGCGATCGGACGGCGCCCCTCGTCGTGGTGTGGGCGCCCTCGCTGCGGGGCGTCGAGGCCATGCGCGAGGCGGCGAACCGTGAGGTGGCGTGGGAAGTCCGCAACTTCCCGCCCATCTTCGTCCGCGCGGGCGGGCTGGAGGGGCTCGCGGAGCCGGAGACGCTGCACGCGCTGTGCGGCGGCGAGGAATCCTGGCGCGCGCAGCGGCTGACCGGGGCCGACGCCGCGCGGGCCGTCGCGACGGGCCCCTTCCGCCTCATCGCGTACGCGAACGGCAGGTTCACCACAGCCCTCGAAGGCCCGGAGGAGGTGCGGGAGGCCATCGCGCGGGCCGCCGCGGCCGGCTCCGGGCTCCTTCCGGACGGGAGGCGCTGGGCGGTGCTCGGTGGGCGGTGACCTCGTCGGCGCGCCGGCTCCGGGGGCGGCGAGGGCGCCCTCAGGCGGGGAACAGCCGGGCCAGGATCTCGTTCAGCCTGGACTCTATGAGGGGCCTCATCATGGAGGCCAAGGCGGAGAGCTGCACGTCCACGGCCACCTTCCCCGGCGAGGCCTCCACGCGGCCGCTCACGCCGCGGCTCCCGCCGAACGTGACCGTGCGCCCCTCCACCTTGTAGGACTCGACGAACATCTTGAGGTTGGGAAGGCTCAGCACTTCCGACTCGAACTTCATCAGCGCCTCCTCAGGAGGCAGGCTCGTCGGCCTCTCGATGTGGATATCGGCCATCGTCATCCTCCCCCGGAGCGAGCGGCGGTGGGCCCGCTCAACCCTTCGCCGGGGTGCCATGGTAGCAGGCGGGCCTTCTGGAAGCGCTTCCTGATAGAATTCACGTCCCGTGCAGCGGACGGGCACAAGGCGCCCGCCGCTGGCGGGCCGGGGGATGGAGCGACGGCGACCGGCTCATGGAGCGGACGGTCGGAGAGACGCCCGCCGCTCACGAGCCGGTCCAGGACGGGCAGGAGCCGCGCGGTGCGGCGCCGTCGCGTGGAAACACAACCGATGATGCGCCGGGGGGACGAAGCGCATGGAGTCCGCCCCGTTCAGCGGATGGGCGGGAATACGCTCTCGGCCACGAAGCCTGCGCGTCATGCGGGGGAGGGAGGGATGCCCGATCGAAGGGTTCTTTCGGCCGCCGCGATTCCGGCGGCGATCCTCGCCGCGGTGATCGTCACGGGCTTGGCGGGCGCGGCGCCGGAGGAGGCCGCATGCGCGCGCGCCGACCCGACGATGGAGGCTTCCGTTGGACGGCCCGTGCCGGCTCGGCCCGTGCACACGTACTCGATCGTGGCGCGCGATCCCGAGACGGGGGATTTCGGCGTGGCGGTGCAGTCCCACTGGTTTTCGGTGGGCGCCCTCGTGCCGTGGGCCGAAGCCGGCGTGGGCGCCGTGGCGACTCAGTCCTTCGTGGAGCCTTCCTACGGCCCGCGCGGGCTGGCCCTCATGAAGGAAGGGAAGAGCGCCCCCGAGGCGCTCGCGGCGCTGCCCGTTTTCGCCAGGGCATTCCGGATGAACCCGACGTGGCTCCTCCTGGTCCCGCGCCTGCCGGCCGCCGGCCTCCTCCCGGACGATCCCGCGCTTGCGAGGCGCGTCCAGGCGATGGGGCCGCAGGATCGATGAGGGGCCCTGCCGGCCGTTCCGGCGCGGTCCTGGCTCTGGCTCTGGCCGCCGCAACGCCTCTGGCCGGCGCCGGGGAGATCGTGACGCGCGTCATCTTCCGGAACGACCTCCCTCCCGTGCGGGTGCAGGATCCTGATGCGGGGATCTACTACGTCAGGGTGGGACTCTTCGGCGACGGTCCGGTGGATGCGAAGTCGAACCTCCCAGACTTCTCCACGCTGCCCCTGCTCAAGGAAATCACGTTTGGCAGGCCCATCGAAGGGAAGCATCTGCCGGGTCGCGTCTACGACATCAGCAAGAAGGACCTTGAGGAACGCAAGGCCTCCGACCCCGACACGCTGATCCGCGAGAACACGAAGAAGACCCTCTTCGAGGGCGCCCTCCCGGCCGCTCCCGCGTGGCTGCGGGTGCGCTACGACATCACCATCTACACCCGGAAGATGAAGGACACCGTACAGATGCCGGGCGCGCGCAACTGGCTGGCCATCGCGCTTCCGGTGGCGCCGGAAGATCGCTCCTTCAAGATCGATCCCGCCCCCGATCCCTGCGCGACGCTGGTGCTCACGCTCACGGCGCTCGTGAAGGGCGTCGGCGACGACGAGAACGACTTCACGGCCGGTGTCGAGAGCCGGTGTGAGTGATACCGGCCCGCGCGCCGTCCGAAGGCGTGCCCGGATCATCGCCGCGGCCGCCCTGGCGCTGATCGCCCCGCCCGCCGTGGTCGTCCTCGCCGACAAGAAGCCCGATCTGGCCCGGGTGTACCGCGGCGCGGGCAAGCCTCTGAGGCCCGTGATCCTCATCCCGGGTGTCTTCGGGTCCCGCTTGCGGGACGAGGGCACCGGCCGCATCGTGTGGGGGCGCGCGGCGTCCTTCATCACGAGACTCTACCGGCCGTGGGACGCGGAGTGGGACCTGCTCGATCTCCCCACCGACGCCGACGACCCGCTCGAGAACCGCGACAACCTCCGGCCGCACGGGATCTTCGACAAGGTGGCGGGGCGCGAGTACTACGCGCGCGTCCTCAACACGCTCCGCGACGTCGGGGGGTACACCCCCGGCGACATCCACAACCCACGCCCGGAAGAGGACCTGTTCGCCTTCGACTACGACTGGCGGCGAGACGCCGCGGAGACCGCGGCACGGCTCGCCCGGGCGATCGAGAGGATCCTTGAGGCCCGCGGTGATCCGCACGGGAAGGTGGACCTCCTGGGCCACTCCTTGGGGGGGCTGCTGGCCCGCTACTACGTCCGCTACGGCGGCGCGGACGTGCTGGGGACGGACATTCCCGAGCCGACATTCGAGGGCGCGCGCCGTGTGCACACGGTGGTTCACCTCGGCACACCGAATTCGGGGACCATCGATGCGCTGCGGTCGCTGGTCGAAGGGACCCGCCTGGTCCGCCTCCTGCCCCCCGAGGCGGTCTTCACCATGCCCGCTGCCTACCAGCTCCTGCCTCACCCCGGCGCCCCTCTTCTGCTCGACGGGGCCGGAGACCCTCTCCCCGCCGACCTCTTCGACGTGGATACGTGGCAGCGGTTCGGCTGGGCCGTCTTCGATCCCGAGCGGCTCGCCGCCCACGACGGGGACCTCGTGAAGAGATTCGGGCCGGTGGAGGGTGCCAAGCGGTTCGACGCGGATGTCCAGGGATGGAAACGCTTCGCCTCGTCGGCGCTGACGCGGGCGCGCCGCTTCATTCGCGCGCTGAGCGTGGAAAGCGCCTCACCCGACCCGGTGCGTTACGTCGCCTTCGGCGGCGATTGCACGCCCACGCCCGCCCGGGCCGTTGTGATCTTCGACGGCACTCGGCACAGGACGTACTTCGATCCCGAGTCGATCCCGAAGGGGGTGCGCACCGTGCGCCTGGAGGACCTGATGCTGGAGCCCGGCGACGGCAGCGTCACCCGGGCGAGTCTTCTGGGGAGGCCCGCGGGTGGTGGGGCCGAAGGGAGTTCGCTGCCGCTCGCCTCGGCGACGTTCGTCTGCGTGAGCCACCGGCTGCTCACCGAGAACATCACCTTCCAGGACAACCTGCTGCACGTGCTCCTCGAACGGCCGCTGTGATGGCGGGCCCCCTTCGCCGATTCTTGTGGATCACGCACGGGTTCGTGTATGGTGGCTCGCTCCGGGGAGGCCGGGAGCGCCACCTCGCGGCGAGACGCCCGCGGAGATCGGCATGGAGGTCATCCGCAAATACGAGCAGATCCACGGGGAAGGCCGGATCCGCGTCACCTTCGCAGACGCGGTGCGCATCCTCTGGCTCCACTTCCGCTCCAGGATAGAGGGGCAGGTGCGCTGCGTGCTCCCCGTCGTGGTGTACCTCTTCATCTTCCAGATCGCGATCCTTCGCAACGCGATCTCCCACGCGGCCTCCATCGCCGTCTCCGTGGGGGGCGTCGTCCTGGGCCTCATGTTCTTCATGGAGGGCCTGCGGCTGTGGCTCATGCCGGTGGGCGAGACCATCGGCGACTCTCTGCCCCGCAAATCCTCGTTGACCACCATCATCGGGTTCGCGTTCCTCGTGGGGGTGGGGGCCACGTTCGCCGAGCCGGCGATCGGCGCGCTCAAGGCCGCGGGATCGACGATCGAGGCCGGGAAGGCGCCTCTCCTTCACGCGTTGCTGAACCGCTACGCGACGCCGCTGGCGGTGCTGGTGGGGTTGGGCGTGGGAATGGCGGTGATCTTCGGGACGCTTCGGTTCCTGGGGAACTGGTCGCTCAAGAGTCTCCTCGTCCCCCTCATCGCGATCGTGATCGCGCTGACCGCCTGGGCGCACACCGTCCCCGAACTCTCCACCATCATCGGCCTCGCGTGGGACTTCGGCGCCGTCATCGTGGGTCCCATCACGGTCCCCCTGGTGCTCGGGTTGGGGTTGGGCGTGTGCCGGGCCTCGGGGCGCTCGGA
The DNA here is from genome assembly GCA_964400605.1 of uncultured Acidobacteriota bacterium. Lineage (GTDB taxonomy): Bacteria > Acidobacteriota > Polarisedimenticolia > JACPZX01 > JACPZX01 > CAYNUH01. The sequence continues at coordinate 27,603 of CAYNUH010000040.1, forward strand.
TGCGGGGATGTCCGGCTTCGGGGCCGTGACGCTGATCTCGATCTTCCCCATTCTGACGGTCTTCGCCCTCGGATTCGCCCTGCACTACCTGGGATTCGGGTTGGAGTCCGCGGCGGCGGTGACGAAAGCCCCTGACGGTTGGCTCGATCGGATCCTCGCCACCCTGCCGGTCCAGGTCGTGCTGGCATCGGCGCAGGCGATCCTGCCCTTGTGTGTCTTCCTTTTTGTGGTCCAGATCTTCGTGCTGCGGGAGCGGATGGCGCGAGGCGACGAGGTCGGATTGGGGCTCGCCTTCGCGCTCCTCGGGCTGATCCTCTTCAACCTCGGACTGCTCGAGGGGTTGACCCCGCTCGGGGATCAGGTGGGCAACGCGGCGCCCGGAGCGTTCTCGCAGATTCTGATGGGAGAGCCTCCGCGGCCCTTCGGGCCCCTCTACGGAGGCTTCTGGGGGACCGGGGTCATCTTGATCTTCGCCTTCTTTCTGGGATACGGGGCGACGCTGGCCGAGCCGGCCCTCGGCGCGCTCGGGACGCAGGTTCACGAGATCACGGTGGGGGCCATCCGGAAGGCGGTCCTCATGCACACGGTTTCGCTCGGGGTGGGGCTCGGAATGGCGGCGGGAGTGGCGCGGGTGGTCTTCGGATGGCCTCTGGCCCACCTGCTCATCCCCGCCTACCTGATCCTGCTCGTGCTGACGCTGCTGTCCACCGAAGAGTTTGCCAGCATCGGATGGGACAGCGGCGCGGTGACCACGGGGCCGTTCACCGTCCCGCTCGTGGTGGCGCTGGGGCTGGGCCTCGGCCGCAGCATTCCAGGCGTCGTCGAAGGGTTCGGAATCCTCAGCCTCGCCACCGCGGGCCCCATCATCGCCGTGCTCCTCGTGGGCCTGGTGGCTCGGCCTCAGGCGCGCGCCGCAGGGGAAGGGAGCCTGGCCGGATGACCGACCTGAAGGGAAGGCGCTACCTCACCAACCTGCAGCTCATCACCTGCATCGTCGAGCGCGGCCGGGCCGACGAGGTCGTCAGGGCCGCCATGCGCGCCGGGGCCCCGGCGGCCACCATCACCTTCGCCCGCGGCTCGGGGATCCGTGAGCGGCTGGGCCTGCTCCTGAGGATCGCCATCAGCCCCGAGAAGGAGGTCATCGACATCGTGGCCTCGTCCGAGAAGGCCGAGCGGATCTTCGAGGCCATGGTGGAGGCGGGCCAGCTCGATCTCCCGGGAAAGGGCTTCATCTACATGACGCCGGTGACGAAGGCCGTGACGCACGTCCCGACGCCGGAGGAGGAAGCCGCCCGGCGCTCGAAGGCGTGACCCTTCCCCGCGTCATCCTGCATCTCGACATGGACGCCTTCTACGCGGCCGTGGAGATCCGCGAGGAGCCCTCGCTCGCCGGCAAACCCCTCATCATCGGCCACCGCGGCGCCCGCGGCGTCGTCTCCACCTGCTCCTACGAGGCGCGCCGGTTCGGCGTCCACAGCGCCATGCCCTCCGTGACGGCCGAGAGGCTCTGCCCGGAGGCGATCTGGCTTCCGGGCCGGATGGACCTCTACGCGGCCGCCTCCATGCGGATTCGCCGCTTGACGGACGACTTCACGCCCGTGGTAGAGCCGCTCTCCATCGACGAGGCCTTCATGGATCTGACCGGCATCGCCCGCGACCTGGCGGCGGGCCGCGAGGCGGGCGCCCGCCTCAAGGAGAGGATCCGCTCCGAGGAGCGCCTCACGGGATCGGTGGGCGTGGCTCCCAACAAGTTCCTGGCGAAGGTCGCCTCGGATCTCGAGAAGCCCGATGGCCTCGTCGTGATCGCCATGGAGGACGTCCGCTCCCGGCTCTGGCCGCTGCCGGTGGAGAGGCTCTGGGGTGTCGGTCCCAGGACCGCAGAACTCCTGCACGGCGTCGGGCTGAGGCGGATCGGCGACATCGTGAGCGCCCCGCGCTCGCGGCTGGTCTCTCGGCTCGGGGAGAAGGTGGCCGACCACCTTCGCGCCCTGGCGGTGGGTAAGGACGAGCGTCCCGTGGAGGCGTTGCGGGAGCCCAGGTCGATCAGCGAGGAGCGGACCTACGCGGTGGACCTGAGGGACCCGGACGAGATCGGCCGTCAGATGCTCGCCCGCGCCGAGGGCGTGGCGCGCTCGCTGCGCGACGACGGCTTGTGGGGGTGGACAGTCCACATCAAGATCCGGACGGGCGACTTCACCACCTGGACGCGTTCGGTGACGCTTCCGGCGCCGACGAACCTCACGGAGGAGATCCAAGCGGCCGCGGCCGCGCTCTTCCGCGAGAGGATCGGACTCGGCGGAAAGGGTATCCGCCTCCTGGGAGTGGGCGTGTCTAACCTGGAGGTCGAAGCAACGCGGGATCAGCCGGACCTCTTCTCCGATCCGGTTCGCCTCCGGGTCGAGCGCACGGCCCGCGCCGAGGATACCGTGAGGCGCCGCTTCGGCGAGGAGGCCATCACCCGGGCCCGGCTGATCCGTCCCGACGACGAAGAGCCCCCGGACGCCAGCAGCCCTCCCGCCACGGGGTAGCGCCGGCGATAGTGGCCTACTTCGCGTGCGCCGGTTAAAACCGGCGAGGTGTTGTGGATGGGAGTTCCATACGGG
>CAYNUH010000041.1:0-30164 GCA_964400605.1 uncultured Acidobacteriota bacterium
GGACGTGGCGCAGCCTGGTAGCGCACTAGACTGGGGGTCTAGGGGTCGCTGGTTCGAATCCAGTCGTCCCGACCAACCTTCCTCCGATGAAGATCCTCGTCACCAACGATGACGGCATTGGCGCGCCGGGACTCGCGGCGCTTGCGCGGGCGCTGAAACCGCTCGGGCCGGTCACGGTGGTGGCCCCCGCCACCGAGATGAGCGCCTCGGCGCACTCGCTCACTCTGAACCGGCCGCTGCGCGTGACGGCAGTGTCGCCAAGCGTCTACAGCGTGGACGGCACGCCCACCGACTGCGTCTACCTGGCCATCTACCAGATCCTCGGGCGGGAGGTGGATCTGGTGGTGAGCGGCGTCAACGCCGGCATCAACCTGGGAGACGACATCACGTATTCCGGGACCGTGGCCGCGGCGCTGGAAGGGACGCTCCTGGGGTGCCCCTCCTTCGCCGTCTCGCAGGAGCGATCCCGCGCGATGGCCTACGCGAGCGCGGCCGCCTTCGCCCGGACGCTGGCGCGGCGGATCCTCGACCACGGGTTGCCCCGGGACGTCTATCTCAACGTGAACGTCCCCGCGGGGCCGATTCGAGGCATCTCCTTCGCGCGACAAGGCCGAAGGATTTACCACGACGGAGTCTCGGCGGAGGCGGGGGAGGGAGGCGAGACGCTCTACCGGATCGGCGGCTACCCCGAATGGGACCATCAGCCGGGAGCCGACATCACGGCCTTGCGCTCCGGTCACATCACGATCACGCCGTTGCGCGTGGACATGACCGACGCCGCCGCGATCCGGTCCCTCTCGCGATGGCGCCTCGAGGCTCCCCGCGGAGCCGTCCGGGCGTCGCGCGAGACGCCCCGTGCCCGGCGCCGGAGGAGCCGATGAGCCTCGATCCTGCGCACGACACCGCCCAGTACGAGATACGCCGTCGCATGATGCTGGAGCGGCAGATCGTGCCGCGCGGCGTGCGCGATCCTCAAGTGCTGGAGGCGATGCGCGAGATCCCGCGCGAGATTTTCGTGGAAGAGGCGCTGCGCGCTCAGGCGTACGCCGACAGCGCGTTGCCGATCGGGTCCGGCCAGACCATCTCCCAGCCGTACATCGTCGCGAAGATGACGGAGATGCTCGAGGTGGCCCGCAGCGACCGCATCCTTGAGGTGGGCACGGGCACGGGGTATCAGACGGCGCTCCTCGCGCGGCTCGGAGGCCGCGTCTACTCGCTCGAAAGGATCGCGGCGCTCGCGGAGAAGGCGAGCGCAAATCTGCGATGCCTGGGTTTCGACAATGTCGAGATTCGCATCACCGACGGCTCCGTCGGCTGGCCCGAGAAGGCCCCCTTCGACCGCATCCTCGTCGCGGCGGCGGCTCCGGCCGTGCCCCCATCCCTCATCGCGCAGCTCGCGCCGCGCGGCCGCCTCGTGATCCCCGTGGGCACGGAGAGGAACCAGATCCTCACGCTCGTCGAGCGGAGCGAGGCCGGCACCACGGAGCTCCGCGACGGGGCGTGCTCGTTTGTCAGGTTGATCGGGAAGGAGGGTTGGCCGGAGGAGTCCCAGAGCCTCTGAGCGACCGGAGAGGGCCTGCTCCTTGACTCTCCGGGGGGAATCCGATAGTTTCGAAAACTCCGGACGGCTCCTTCCTCAGGTCGGGACGTAGCGCAGCCTGGTAGCGCACCTGCTTCGGGAGCAGGGGGTCGCTGGTTCGAATCCAGTCGTCCCGACCACCTTCCGCCCTCTCCTCTCGGCCTCCCCCACCGTGCCTTTCTTTCACGCAGAAGGCACTGAGACCGCTTCTGGGGGGTGAGGTCCGCCGCGGCGCGCTGCCCGCCCCCCGTTCCGGACGCCGCGGAGCGGCCCCGTTGCGAGGATGGAGCCTTTGTGCCATCGTTGGGTCCGACGCGACGGGCGCGGGTTTTCGGCGCCGGAGCGCCCGATCCCGGGGTGCGGTTCATGTCTTCCGTCAAGGTGCTACTCGTCGACGACGTGCGGCTCTTCATCGAGTTCGAGCGTCCCTTCTTCGAACGCGCCGGGTGCACGATCCTGACCGCCACCTCCGGAGACGACGCTCTGCGGATCGTGCGCGAGGAGAAACCCCACATCGTGCTCCTGGACTACGAGATGCCCGGGATGACCGGCGACGAGGTGTGCCGCCGGATCAAGGAGAACGAGGCGACCCGGCACATTCCGGTCCTCATCGTCACCTCCCACCGGACGCGCGAAATCCAGGAGCGATGTCTGAAGGCCGGGTGCACGGACTTCGTCACCAAGCCCGTGAGCGGCCGGGAGCTTCTCGAGAAGGTCGTGAAGATCCTGGAGATCCCTTACCGAGTCCACCTCAGGACAAGGGTGAGCATGGAAGTGAGCCTGGGGCTCGGCGGGGAGGCCGTGTCGGTCATCGGCTACTCGGAGGACATCAGCGAGGGGGGGATCTACGTGGAGACCCTCGAGCCGCTGGACATCGGCACGAACGTGAAGATCTCCTTCACCCTGCCCGGCCAGCCCAAGCCTGTGGAAGTCGCAGCGGAGGTGGTGCGCGTCTCGCGGATCCGGGATCGCAGCCGCTACGGCGTGGGACTGCGGTACATGGAGCCCGAAGCCATGCTGGTGGAGAGGCTGCGCGGTTTCGTCACCCAGGAGGTAGGGCGGTGAGATCGGCGCTCGGCGGCTCGCTCTCGATCGCGGCCTCGCTGTTCGCGGCGAACGCGCTGATGGCGCAGGAGCCGGGCGGCCAGGAAACGCCTGGCGCCCCACCGCCGGAGCAGCAAGGGGAGATGGCTCAGCCCGCCCAGGCGCAGGAGAAGGCTGAGGCGGATGAGCCCGGCGCCGCGAAGCAGTCCGCGCGGCCACCTCAGCGGCCCCCCTCCGAGTACATGCCGGGGGAGAGACCGGCACCCAAGGAGAAGATCTACGACGGGCGGATCAAGAAGATCTGGGCCGCGCTCCTCCAGGTCCTCGCGGCCGATGGAGTCCTCATCGAGGCTTCGGATCAGGCGGCCGGTTCCATCAAGACGCAGCTCACCGACTTCGTCGCCGCGCGCTTCGGCAGGGTGGCCCTGCCTCCTCCTCCCCGTACGAAGGACTACCCGATCGTTCAGTTCAGGAGCCTCGACAACGGGCATTTCTCGCTCGAGATCCTGGTCTCCAAGATCAAGGGCGGAGCGCGCGTGACCATCCGCCCCTACATCGAGGGGCGCGCCATGCACGCGAAGGAAGGGCGGGGGATCTGGATCGAGCGTCTCTCCAACGGCACGATCGAGGACTACTACTTCGCCAAGCTCGACGAATCCCTGAAGTGAGTGCCAGACGGTTTCTGATCTCGGGCGCCGTCCAGGGCGTCGGGTTCCGCTTCTTCACTGTAAGTGCCGCCCGCGCGCGCGGGCTGACCGGTTGGGTCCGGAACCTGCGCGACGGCCGCGTGGAGGTGCTCGCGGAGGGAGAGGAGGACGCGCTGCTGGGGCTGGGAGAGGACCTCCGGCGCGGCCCCCGTGGCGCCCTGGTGCGCGCGGTCGAGGAAACCTCTCAGGCCGCGACGGGGCGCTTCTCGGACTTCGACGTTGCCTTCTGAGGGGGAGCGGATGGACATCGAGGCGCGGCTCAAGCGGATCATCCGTGATATCCCGGACTTTCCGAAGAAGGGGATTCTCTTCAAGGACATCACGCCTCTGCTGGCCGACGCTTCGGCGTTCGACGTCACCGCGGGGGCCCTCGCGGCGCCGTACGCTTCCGCCGGGGTGGACCTCGTGGCCGCCGTGGAATCGCGCGGATTCATCTTCGGCGCCGCGGCGGCGGCACGGCTGGGAGCGGGCTTCGTCCCGATCCGGAAGCCGGGGAAGCTCCCCGCGGCCACGATTCGGGAGTCGTACGCGCTTGAATACGGCACGGACACGCTGGAGATCCACGCGGACGCGGTGCGCCCGGGGCAAAAGGTCCTCGTCGTGGACGACCTGCTGGCGACGGGGGGGACGGCGGCGGCGGCCGTATCGTTGATCCGGAGACTCCGGGGCGAGATCGTCGGCGCCGCGTTCGTCGTGGAGCTTGAATTCCTCAAGGGGCGCTCGAAACTCCCCGGCGTGAGCGTCACCAGCCTCGTGCGCTACTGAGGGTCCCTCTCGGCGCTCGTGCCGCTCCCGCGCCGCAACGTCGCCCACCACCGAGCGCCGAGAAGGCTTGCGATCGGCCGCTACGGCGGTGTACCGTCCCCCGCGGCGCGCCTGTAGCTCAGGTGGACAGAGCGGCGGATTCCTAATCCGTAGGCCGGGTGTTCGAGTCACCCCAGGCGCACCACTGCCGATACGCTCACCATCCCCAAATCGCCTCTGACTCGACGTCCGGTCGTGAACCAGGGGATGGCTCAGGCAGCCGCCGCGTTGACAGGGGGCGGGCAGGCCATTAGGCTTGGGCCCGTTCCCACGCGGTATTCCGGCGCCGACTCCATGGAGGAGGCTTTTCTTGCCGACGGGACGCAGGCACCTGACACGCCGTGACATGAAAGGGGACGACTTCGTCTCCTGGGTGACGCGGGCCACGCTCTGGGTGGAGGAGAACAGCCGCACGGTCCTCATGGGGCTGGGCGGGGCGGTGGTGGTGATCATCGCGGCCATCGGCGTCTTCTCCTGGGTGCGATACCGGCAGGATGAGGCCTTCGTGCTGCTCGGTGAGGTCCAGAAGGCGGCCAAGGCCGTCATGGCGGGGGAGGCCGCGGGGCCCGATGCCCTGCCGGCGAGGGAACGGCCGCTGCGGGTGATCGAGGCGGCCGATCGGCTGCTGCGGGAACGCGGGAGCGCTCCGGCGGCCGAATGGGCGCGGTACTACCGAGCCTCGGCGCTCCTGGATCTCGGCAGGCACGGGGAGGCGGCCGAGGGGATCCGGCCGCTGATCGAGGGAGGGGACGACTCCCTCCTCGCGGAGCTGTCGCGCATGCTCGCCGGACGCATCGAAGAGGCCCGGGCCAACTACGAGCGCGCCGCCGAGTACTACGCCACCGCGGCCGAACGGGCCGGCGAACACTTCCCGGCCGAGGTGGCGCTGATGGACCAGGCCCGCTGCCTCGACACGATCGGCAGGAGACAGGAGGCCATCAACGCCTACCAGAAGATCCTGGACGCCTACCCCGACTCACCTCTCGCGGACAGGGTCGGCCGGAGGCTTCAGGACCTGAAGGGGTCGGCGCAGGGGCTCTAGCGGAGGAGCGGAGTGACCATCCAAAAGCCCTCCACGGCCGAAGAGGAATACTTCAAACGGCAGGAGATCGAGAAGGCGCGCCGGATGCGCGAGGAGGATTCGCGCCGCCTCTCGGAGGAGCAGCGCCGCAAGGCGAAGGAGGTGCACTTCATGAAGTGCCCCAAGTGCGGCCTGGACCTCCAAGAGATCACCTACCACCAGGTGACCCTGGACAAGTGCTTCGCCTGCGGTGGGCTGTGGATGGACGCGGGCGAGATGGATCAGATCAAGGGAGCCGAGGCGGGCGGCTTTCTCACATCCCTGAGGTCCCTGTTCCGGTAAGGATCCGCGGCGTCAGAACGGGATGTCGTCCTCGGGAAAGGAGGGCTCTCCCGGCGCGGCTTCCTCCTCGGGGTTCTCGGGTGGCGGCGCCGCCGCCGCGCCCCGGCCGCGCTCGGGGCTGCCCAGCATCTGGAACCGCAGCGCTTTGATCTCCGTCGTGGTCCGCTTCTGGCCGTTGCGGTCGTCCCACTGCCGCGTCTGCAGCGCCCCCTCGACGTAGAGCTGCCTTCCTTTTTTCACGTACTCGTTGGCGATCTCCGCCTGCTTCCCCCACACCACGATGCGGTGCCACTCCGTCCGCTCCTGCTTCTCGCCGGTCTTGGAGGTCCAGGCCTCGTTGGTGGCCAGGGTGAAGGTCGCCACGGGTGTGCCGCCGGGCGTGTAACGCAGCTCCGGATCGCGGCCCACGTTACCCACCAGGATTACCTTGTTGACGCTCGCCATGTCGTTGGTCTCCCGGGCAGGGGAGCGTGGGTAGGGGGCGTCGGATGACGCTGCCGGAGCGTGAGGGTATCATACGGCCCCTTCGTGTCAAGGAGAGCCGCCCGCGGAGCGACCATGGATTCACACGAGAAGATCGTGCGCTCCGCCGGCGTCACGGGCTTCGTCACGCTGCTGAGCCGGATCACGGGCTACGTCCGCGACAACCTCCTGGCGCAGATCCTCGGCGCGGCGCACAGCAGCGATGCCTTCATCGTGGCGTTCCGCATTCCGAACCTCCTGCGGCGCCTGGTGGGAGAAGGGGCGATGACGGCCGCCTTCGTCCCCACGCTGGCGGACTACGCCCACGGAGAGAGACGCCGGGAGCTGTGGGAGTTCGCCTCCCTCGCCTTCACGACGCTCGCGGTGGTGGCGGCGGCGATCACGGCCGCCGGCGTCGTGTTCTCGCCCTGGCTGGTGAAGGCCCTCGCCTACGGGTTCACGGGGATCGAGGACAAGTGGGAGCTGACGGTCTCCCTCAACCGGCTGATGTTCCCCTACGTCTTCTTCATCGCGCTGGCGGCGCTGGCCATGGCCACTCTGAACACCCTCGGGATGTTCGCGCTGCCCGCGTCCACCCCCATCTTTCTCAACCTCTCCATCATCTCGGCCGCCTGGTTCTTCGGCCGCGCGGCCGCCGAGCCGGCGTACGTCTTCGCGGTGGGGGTGCTGGTGGGGGGCGCGCTGCAGATCGGCGTGCAGATCCCCGCGCTGTGGTCACGGGGCTGGCGCCCCTCCCCGCGCGTGTCCTTCTCGCATCCGGGGATCGTGCAGGTCGCGCGGTTGATGCTCCCCGGTGTTTTCGGGTTGGGGATCTCGCAGATCATGCTGATCGTGGATTCCCAGTTCGCTTCCTTTCTGGAGGAGGGCGCGGTGTCCGCGCTGTACTACGCGGGGCGCGTGAACGAGCTGGCGCTGGGATCTTTCGCCATCGCGGTCTCGACGGTGATCCTCCCGGCGCTCTCGCGCCAGGCGGCGGCGGAGCAGGCGGAGGAGCTGAAAGACACGCTGCTCTTCGGGCTCCGTATCGTGGCGTTTGTGACGGTGCCCGCGATGGCCGGGCTGGTGGCGCTGCGGCGCGAGGTGATCGAAGTCCTCTTCGAGCGCGGGGCGTTCACTCCCGCGGCCACGATGGCCACCTCCGGCGCGCTCTTCTACTACGCCTGGGGCCTCTTCGCGCTTGGAGGGATCCGGGTGATGGCGCCCGCCTTCTACGCCCGCAAGGATACGCGCACCCCCGTGATCACGGCCGCCGTCACGCTGGGCGCGCACGTCATACTGTGCGCGGCGCTCTCCTCATGGATGGGGCTCGAGGGCGTCGCGCTGGCCGACTCCATCTCCGCCACGCTCAACATGGTCTTCCTCGTCACGGCCTTCCGCCGCCGCTACGGGCTGCCCTTGCTGGGAGCGTTCCTCGCGCCCGCGCTCGTCTTCGCGGTCGCGGCGGCTGCGATGGGGCTGCTCTGCGCCCCCGTGTTAGCATGGCTCTCGCCCCGGCTCCAGGGCGTTCCGGCGGGCCCCGCCATCGCGCTGTTCGCCACGCTCCTGGCCGCGGCAGGGTTTTACTTTGGACTCTGCCGCCTGCTGGGCCGGGACGAGCCGCGGCGGATCCTCTCGGCCATGAACCCGTTCGAACGTCCCTCCCGGAATCGGGCGGCGGGAGCGTGAGGCTGGTGGTCCAGCGCGTGAGCCGCGCGGAGGTGCGCGTGGACGGCCGGCGCGCGGCCTCCATCGGGCGGGGGCTGCTCGTGCTGCTGGCGGTGGAGAATGGGGACGGGCGTGAACTGGCGGCGGGCGCCGCCGAGAAGATCGCGCTGCTGCGCATCTTTCCGGCACCGGGGGAGACGAAGATGAACCTTTCGGTCTGCGACGTGGGCGGTGAGGTCCTCGTCGTGTCGCAGTTCACACTCGCCGCCTCGCTGCGGAAGGGACGACGGCCTTCCTTCGAGCGGGCCGCCCATCCCGAAGAGGCCAGGACGGTGTGCGAGGCGTTCGGGGAGGCGCTTCGAGCACGGGGGCTGCGCGCGGCTGCGGGCGTGTTCGGGGCGATGATGGAGGTGGACCTGGTCAACGATGGTCCGGTGACGTTCTTCATCCAGTCCACCCCCGCGGGGGACTTCGGCCCATGAAGGCCGCCGCCGAGTCGTTTCTGTCGTGCCTCAGGATGGAGAGAGGTCTCGCCGCCAACACTCTATTGGCCTACGGCCGGGACCTGGCCTCCTTCATCTCCTGGGCGCACGCGATGGGCCGCAGGCGCCCCGGCGCGGTACGCCGGACCGACGTGCAGGACTACCTCCGCGAGCTCAGGCTGCGCGGGCTCTCGCCCCGCTCCATCGCGCGCGCGCTGGCCACGCTGCGGGTGTTCTTCCGGTTCCTCCGCCAGGAGGGGATCACACGGGAGGACCCCACCGCCGAAATCGAGGGGCCTCGCGTGGAGAGGGGATTGCCGAAGGCCCTCCCGGCCGCGGAGGTCGAGCGGTTGCTGCACGCTCTCGATCACGCAACACCGGTCGGGCTGCGGGACGTCGCCATGATCGAGGTCCTCTACGCCACGGGCATGCGGGTCTCCGAGCTCGTCTCGCTGCGGATCGAAGATCTCCATCTCGATCTCGGCTACGTCCTGTGCCGGGGCAAAGGATCGCGCGAGCGGGTCGTGCCCATCGGCTCCCAGGCGCGCATACGGGTGAGCGAGTACCTGGCGGGAGCGCGGGCGGAGATCCTTGCCGGCCGCTCCTCCTCCAGCCTCTTCGTCCAGCGGCGCGGCTCCGCCCTGACCCGGCAGGGGTTCTGGAAGAACCTCAGGCGGTACGCCGTGCAGGCCGGCGTGAAGGGGAGGCTGAGCCCGCACGTCCTGAGGCACTCCTTCGCGACCCATCTGCTGGACAACGGCGCCGATCTGCGCGCCCTGCAGAAGATGCTCGGGCACGCCGACATCTCCACGACGCAGATCTACACCCAGGTCAACCGGGAGAGGCTGCGCCGGATATACCGGGCGCACCATCCGAGGGCCTGAGGCGGGTGGGCGCCGCACGGAGCCTCCTGGACCGCATCCGCCATCCCGCGATGCGCCGGGTGATCGAGGCGGCGAGCGCCGAAGCGGCGCGCCGGGGCGAGGCGCTGTACCTGGTGGGCGGGTGCGTGCGCGACCTCCTCGTGCGGGTTCCGCTCAAGGACCTCGATCTGGCCGTGGAGGGCGACGCGGCCGCCCTTTCGGTCCGCATCGCCGAGGCGGTGGGGGGACGCCTGCGGGCGGTCAGCCCGTTCGGCACATGCCGGGTGGCGGGCCCGGGTGGGCTGCGGGTGGACGTGGCCATGTCGCGCCGCGAAGTCTACGAGTCCCCGGCGGCGCTCCCTCTCGTTTCGCCGGCCCCCATCGAGGAGGATCTCCGTCGCCGCGACTTCACCATCAACTCGATGGCTGTCCGGCTCACGGGGCCGGCGCGCGGGGAAATCCTCGATCCTGCGGGCGGCCGCGACGACCTCTCCCGCCGCGTGCTGCGGCTCCACCACCCCCTGAGCCTCGCGGACGATCCCACGCGGGCGTTCCGCGCCGCGCGCTACGCGGTGCGCCTGGCGCTGCGCACCGCCCCGAACTGGCGCCTCGCCCTCGATGCGGCCGAGGCCCGGAGCGCCTTCGAGCGCCTCACTCCGGGCAGGCTGGGGCGCGAGGTGTCCCTGATGTGGGACGAAGCCGACCCCGCAGCCGTGGCGGGCTGGTGCGCGCGCCGGACGCTCTTCGGAAAGGCTCGGGTGCCCGTGCGCTGGTCGAAGGAGACGCGCGCCTCCATCCGGAGGGGCGCGCGATGGCGTGCGGTTCGGGAGGGATCGGGGGATCCCCGGTTCCTCGCGGCGCTCCTGGCCGCTGCGATGCCCGCGGGGCGCCGCGCCGGCTTCTGCGCGCGCGTGGGGCTCACGGGGTCGGCCCGAACGAGCGTCCTCGCGGCTGCGGCCGCACCCCGCGATGCGGCACTCCTCCTCTCAGGTGAAAGCGCCCACAACGCGTTCCGGAGGGCCGGGCGGCTCGCGACGTGGCCCGCGCTCTCCCTGCGCGTCGCGGAGGCGGCCGGCACCCCGGCCTTGCGCCGCGAGGTCCAGGACTGCCTGGCGGCCTGGGAGAGGTCCCGCCCTCTGCTGCGCGGTGAGGATCTGCTCGCTCTCGGCGTTCCCCGCGGCCCGCGCGTCGGGGCGGTCCTGCGCGCGATCCGCGACGCGCGGCTCCAGGGTCGGGTGCGCACCCGCTCGGGGGAGGAGGCTCTGGTCCGCTCGCTGGCGCCGCGGACTCGGTCCCGGCCTTGACACTGCTTTCCAGCCTTTGTTAGCGTGAAGGCCCACGCGATGGCACGCACACCGTCCGCCCCCTCCCCCGAAGAGAGCGCCTTCGAGGAGCCCATTCTCGAGATCGAGAGGCGCCTGGAGGAACTCTCCGGCTACCCGGTCACGCGGCAGTCCCAGGAGGAGATCGCCCGCATGCGGGCGCGCCTGGCCGCTCTGCGGCAGGAGATCTACTCCAACCTCACGCCGTGGCAGAAGACCCTCGTCGCCCGACATCCGCGTCGCCCCTACACCCTCGACTACGTCCGCTTCCTCATCGACGACTTCGTGGAGATCCACGGTGACAGGAGGTTCGGCGACGACCCCGCCATCGTGACCGGCTGGGGCCTCTACCATGGGCGCCCGGTGGCCATCGTGGGGCACCAGAAGGGGCGCGATACCAAGGAGAAGGTCCTTCGCAACTGGGGCATGCCCCGGCCGGAGGGATACCGCAAGGCGCTGCGCCTCATGAAGCTGGCGGAGAAGTTCTCGCGACCCATCCTTTCCTTCGTGGATACGCCGGGAGCCTTCCCCGGCATGGACGCCGAGGCACGGGGCCAGGCCGAGGCCATCGCCACCAACCTCCGGGAGATGGCGCGGCTGCGGGTGCCGGTGATCGTGACCGTGACGGGAGAGGGGGGAAGCGGTGGCGCGCTCGCTGTCGCCGTCGGCAACGTGATCAACATGCTCGAGCACTCCATCTACTCGGTGATCTCGCCCGAGGGGTGCGCCGCCATCCTCTGGAAGGACCAGGAGAAATTCAAGATGGAGGCCGCCCGCAACCTCCGTTACACGGCGCAGGATCTGCACGAGCTCGGCCTCGTGGATGAGCTGATCCCGGAGGTCCCCGGCGGCGCGCACGTGGATCACCAGGGGAGCGCCCGGATCGTCGACGAGGTTCTCAAGATCCAGATCGGCGACCTGGCGGCGATGACCTCCGAGGCGCTCATCGAGCAGCGCCACGAGAAGTTCCGGAAGATAGGCGCCTACCTCGAGCCCCTCGACTGAGACCGGGCTTCCTCCCAGAGGCGCTCCATGTCGTCTCTGATCTCCGCCGAAGGCTTGAGCCCTCGGCGCCTCAGCGCCTCCTCCACGTAGCGGAACCGGGAGGTGAACTTCCTGTTGGCGGCCTGCAGCGCGATCTCCGGATCCAACCCCGCTAGCCGCCCGGCATTTGCAGCCGCGAAGAGCAGATCGCCGAGCTCCTCGGCGATCGCGGCGCCGTCTCCGGCGGCGAGGGCCTGCCGCAGCTCCCTGACCTCCTCCTCCACCTTATCGAGGGTCTGTGCGACGTTCTCCCAGTCGAAGCCGACCATGGCCGCCTTGCTTCCGATCCGGAACGCCCGCAGGAGCGCGGGCATGATCTCGGGCACCCCGGAGAGGGCGCTTGTCTCGCCGGTCTCCTGCCGCTCCCTGATCTTGATGGCCTCCCACCGACCCAGCGCGTCGCGTGGCCCCTCCGCCTTCTCGCCGCCGAAGACGTGCGGGTGGCGCCGGATCAGCTTGTCGTGGATGGCTGCGGCCACCTCCTCGATGGTGAAGAGGCTGCGCTCGGCGCAGATCTGGCTCAGGAAGACGACCTCGAGGAGCAGGTCCCCGAGCTCCTCCTTGAGCGCGTCGAAATCCGCGCGGTCGATGGCGTCGAGCGTCTCGTAGGTCTCCTCCAGGAGATACGTCCGGAGCGTCTCGAGTGTCTGCTCCCGGTCCCAGGGGCAGCCTCCATCCCCTCGAAGCCTGGCCATCACCGAAACGAGCTTGCTGAATGCTTCCGACACGGGAGCCTCCTGTGAGAAAAACGCCAGTCTAGGCCAGCCCCTGACGGTCCATCAAGGCTGCGCTGCGCGGGAGAGGTCCAGTTGCCGCTCTCGCAGAGCGGGTGGTAGCATGCGCGCACGGTGCCTGTCTGACGAGGGTTCGCGACGGAGGCGGCATGCCGGATCCCAACGACCGTAGGGAAACCATCAAGGTCACCGACCGGCGCGCCTTCACCCGGGACGGCACCCGGCGGGAGCCCGAGGCTCACGCGGCGGCCTCGGCCGAAACGACGCGCGAAAAGCCGGCGGAGCCCCCGGCGGCGATCCGCGGCGAGGGATTCACCATGGAGCCCCCCCGCGGCAGCGAAGAGCGCGCGACCGGCCAGGACCCGGCGTTCGGCAATCTCGTCGTCTCGCTTTACCAGAGCGGCCTGATCCACCTGGGGCTCGTCGAAGAGGGGGAAGGGGATCCCCCCGCGACCGACCTCGACGCGGCGCGGGGCGCGATCGAGATGCTGGGCATGCTCAAGCGCAAGACCCTCGGCAACCTCTCCGCCGAGGAGGTGCGCATCCTCGATGCGCTCCTCGCCGAGCTGCAGATGACGTACGCCACGAAGGCCTCCGACGTCTAGAATGCCCGCGAGGCTTCGCGCGACGCTGGTTCTCCTCCTGCTCTCGTCTTTCCCCTCCGCCTCCGAGGCCCGGCAAGGCGGCCCCGCCAGCCATGCCAGGACCTCTCGCGTCGCGGGCGCGGTGACATCAGCCCGGGATGCCGCGCTGGAGCAGCTCTGGTTCGCCCGCAAGGCGGATCTGGAGGCCGGCGACACCGCGGCCGCGGCTTCGAAGATCGAGGACATGCAGCGGCTCGTCCGCGCGGAAAGATTGGAGCGCGTGGGGTGGATCGCGCGGGGCTTCGCCTACGAGGGGTACGAACACCTGCGCGAAGGCAATTATGAGCGAGCGCGCGAAGTCTTCGATATCGCGCGGCGCTTCGATCCGCGGCTCGCGGAGGCGCAGACGGGCTACGCGTGGGCGGCGCTGCGGGCCGGGCGCGGCGTGGGGATCTTCGTCAAAGAGTACCGCCAAGCCCTGTCGCTGAGATGGCAGGCGTTCCGGCGGGAAGGGGCCGCCAACGTGTTCCTCATCGGCCTGGCCGTACTGTGGTTTGCAGCGGCGGTCGTGGTGACCGTTCTGGTCCTCCGCTACCAGGCGATGCTGAGGCACGACGTGGGAGAGCTCCTTCCCGCCCGCTGGAGCGAAGGAGCCGCCACTCTCGCCGGATGGATGGTTCTCCTCGCGCCTCTTCTGGCCTGGTTTGGCGGCGTGTGGCTGATCCTCTACTGGTGCGTCGTGCTGGCCCGCTACATGTCGGGAGGCGAGAGAGCCCTCGCGGCTGCCGCCTGTCTGGCCGTCATCGTCACTGGACCCCTGGCCGAGAGGGGGGCCGTTGCGGCGGAAACCTCCGACAATCCAATGGTCGTGGCCGTGGAGTCGGCCCTGCAGGGAGCCGGCGGCGTCGAAGTCATCGGCGAACTGCAGCGGGCCGCCACGCCGGAGGACGTCCCGTTGCGGCTCCTCCTCGCCGCCACCTACGAGCGCGCGAACCTGCACCGCGAGGCCTTCGAGGAGTACCAGGGTGTCCTACGGATCCACCACGACGAGGCGAGGGCGCTCAACAACATCGGCAACCTCTACCTGCGCACGGGACAGACGCAGCAGGCGATCGTGTACTACACGCGCGCCGCGGAGGCGGACCCACGCCGGGCGCTCTTCTTTCACAACCTGGCCCTGGCGCAGAGCGAGGCTCTCAGGCTCGCCGACGCCGAAGCGAGCATCGAGAAGGTGCAGGAGCTCGATCCGGACCTCGCCCGGACGCTCGTGAACGCCCGAGGCCGCGGGGAGGAGACGGCGCCCCTCACCGCGTCGCCCTCGCCCGACGAGGTCTGGGCTGAGGTGAGCGCCCGCGTGCGCGCGGCTCCTTCGAAGATGACCGACCACCTGCGTTCGCCCACGGTGATGGGCGCCCTGGGTGCCATGCTCCTCCTGGGGTGGGCGGGTCTGAGCCGAGCCCCGATGAGGGCCCAGACGTGCCTGCGCTGCGGGGAGCCCTTCTGCGGGAGATGCAAGAAGGAGCTCGGGGCGAAGGACTGCTGCGCCCAGTGCATCCACCTGTTCGTGAAGAGGGACGCCATCGCCCCCGAGGTTCGCGCGCAGAAAATGGGCCAGGTGGAACGGTTTGGCCGGGTGTGGCGGCGCCGCGTGCGCATGGCGACGCTCCTGATGCCCGGGGCGGGTCACCTGCTGGCCGGCCGGACCCTCATGGGCGTGGTGATCCTGATGGCCTGGCTCGCCCCGCTCACCGCCATCGCCCTCGGGAGGCTCCTTGTCCTGCCTCCCTCGTTGCCGGTCCTGGATCTGCCGGCCGTCACGACGCTGGTCACGCTGGGCTTCATGGCAGCGCTATGGAGCACGGCGAACATCTTCATCCCAAGGCCCCCCGCCTGACCGTCCTCCGCCGGCCTCCCTCGACGCGGCCGGCCGGCTCCCCTATAATCGCGCGCGTCCGGTCCGGAGGCGCGCGACGATGGCTCTCGAGGGCACCCTCAAGGACTTCAGCCTCGCCGACATCTACCAGCTCATCGGCCAGCAGAAGAAGACGGGGGTCCTTTCCCTCAGCAGCCCGGACGATGTGGTGACCGTCTCGTTCGTGGACGGCAACGTCGTCTCCGCCGATTCACAGCACAAGAAGCTGGAGGACCTCCTGGGCTCGGTCCTGGTGAAGTCCGGGCGCGTCTCCGAGCGGCAGCTGCAGGAGGCGCTCAAGACCCAGAAGCGAACCCTGCAGCGGCTCGGCAACATCCTCATCGAAGCCAAGTACATCTCCCACGAGGACCTCTCGGAGGCGCTCCGCCTCCAGGTCACCCAGGTGGTCTACCGCCTGTTCCGGTGGAAGGACGGCGACTACCTCTTCAAGCAGGACGAGTCGATCGAGTACGACAGGGAGCACTTCACGCCGCTGACGGCCGAGAGCATCCTGATGGAAGGCATCAGGATGATCGACGAGTGGCCGATCATCGAGAAGAAGATCCGCTCCGTGGACCTTGTATTCGCCAAGACGAAGCCGCAGGCCGGCGTCGAGATCAGGCGCGAGGAGGACGAGGAGGAAGACGCACTGGGCGCCGCGCTCACGGGAGCGGCCCCGGCGGGCCCCGGCTCGAACGCGCCGCCGGGCGAGACGGTGGTGGTATCGGAGACCGAGGCCCGCGTCTACGAGTGCACCGACGGCATTCTGAGCGTTCAGGAGCTCATCGATCGATCGGGGTTGGGAGATTTCGAGACCTGTCGCACGCTCTACGATCTGCTGGCGCGAGGCCTGATCCGCGAGATCATGCCCGGATCGACGCGCCGCGCCGCGCCCGCCTTGGTGCGCTCCACCTTCTCGCCGCTGCTGTGGCGCGCGCTGACCGCCGTCGTTGTGCTCGCCGCGGCCGTCTCCTTCGCCACCATGGGATTCAACCCCCTGAACCGGATCCCGCCCGCGCACCCGGACCCGCTCCTGGACAAGGTCCTGACGGCGATCACACGCAGCCACGTGAAGCGCGTGGACGAGGCCATCCAGGTCTACTACCTCCAGAAGGGCTTCTACCCCGACGACCTCGCCGAGCTGATCAACGGACGCCTTGTCACACGTGGGGCCCTCAAGGACGCCTGGGGGCGCGGTCTCGGCTACCTGCCCGACGAAGGGGGATACCGGATCGTCGTGTACGCCGAGGGGGGACGGGAGAGGGCGGACCTCTCCGTCGAGAGGCACAACCGGGGAGGCTCCCGCCCCTCGGGAGCCGCCCAGGTCCCCGCCGCCGGCGCCGGCGAGTGAGCCTGTCCTGCCGGCCTCGTTCTTGACACCCCTGGGGAACCTTCTTACAGTAGCGCCTCGCTTTGAACCAACCGTTGGAGGTGCGTAACATGAGCAAAATCATCGGAATAGACCTCGGCACGACCAACTCGGTGGTCGCCGTCATGGAGGGCGGCACCCCCGTGGTCATCCCTAACGCCGAGGGCACCCGGACGACCCCGTCGGTCTTCTCCGTCACGGACAAGGGAGAACGCCTCTGCGGTCAGGTCGCCAAGAGGCAGGCGGTCACGAACCCCATGAACACGGTGTTCTCCATCAAGAGGTTCATGGGGCGAAGGTTTGAAGAAGTCCCCGATGAGACCCGCCGCGTTCCCTACAAGGTCTCCCGCGCCGCGAACGGCGACGTGCGCGTGGAGATCCAGGGCAAGTCGTATTCGCCGCCGGAAATCTCGGCGAAGATCCTGCAGAAGATGAAGGAGTCCGCCGAGGCCTACCTCGGCCATCCCGTAGATCGCGCGGTCATCACCGTGCCCGCGTACTTCAACGACTCTCAGCGTCAGGCTACCAAGGACGCGGGCGAGATCGCGGGTCTCTCGGTCGAGAGGATCATCAACGAACCCACCGCGGCGGCCCTGGCCTACGGGCTCGACAAGAAGAAGAACGAGACCATCGCCGTCTATGACTTCGGGGGGGGCACCTTCGACATCTCCATCCTGGAGGTCGGCGAAGGCGTCGTCGAGGTGAAGTCCACCAACGGGGACACCCACCTGGGCGGCGACGACATCGACCAGCGGATCATCGAATGGATCACGGAGGAGTTCCGCAAGGACCAGGGGATCGATCTGGGCAAGGATCGGATCGCCCTGCAGCGGCTGAAGGAGGCCGCCGAGAAGGCCAAGTGCGAGCTCTCCACCGTGGTGGAGACCGAGATCAACCTCCCGTTCATCACCGCCGACGCCTCCGGGCCCAAGCACCTCGTGATGAAGCTCAGCCGGGCCAGGTTCGAGCAGCTCGTGGAGGAACTGATCCAGCGCAGCGTCGGCCCCTGCCGCCAAGCGCTCGAGGACGCGAAGCTCGGTCCGGAAAAGATCGACGAGGTGGTGCTGGTGGGCGGCTCCACCCGCATCCCGCGCGTCCAGCAGGTGGTGCGCGAATTCTTCGGCCGCGAGCCGCACAAGGGAGTGAACCCCGACGAGGTGGTGGCCGTGGGCGCCGCCGTGCAGGCGGGAGTCCTGGCCGGCGACGTCAAGGACATCCTGCTGCTCGACGTCACCCCCCTTTCGCTCGGGCTCGAGACGCTGGGGGGCGTCTTCACACGCCTCATCGACCGCAACACGACGATCCCGACCCGCAAGAGCGAGATCTTCTCCACCGCCGACGACAGCCAGACGTCCGTCGATGTGAAGGTTCACCAGGGTGAGCGGGAGATGGCCCGGTTCAACAAGCTGCTGGGCAACTTCCGCCTTGAGGGAATCCCCATGGCCCCGCGCGGCGTCCCGAAGATCGAAGTCACTTTCGACATCGACGCCAACGGGATCCTCCACGTCACCGCCAGGGACATGGGCACCGGCCGCGAGCAGAAGATCCGCATCGAGGCCAGCAGCGGTCTCAACAAGGACGAGGTCGAGAAGATGACCCGCGAGGCCTCCAGCCACGCGGAGGAGGACACGCGCCTGCGGGCCGAGGCGGAGCTGCGCAACCGGGCTGATGCCGCCGCTTACGGCACCGAGAAGATGCTCAAGGAAGGCGGGGACAAGGTCCCCGCCGAGGAGAGAACCCGCGTCGAGGAGGCCCTCGCGGCGTTGAGAAAGGCCATCAAGGAGGGCGGCGGCAAGGAGATGGAGAAGGCGCTGAACGCGCTCACGGCGGCGGAGCACAGGGTTGCGGAGAAGATGTACGCCAACGTGGCCGCCGGCGCGGGCGGGAGCAAGCCCGGACCTCCCGGCGCGGGGCCGGAGGCGGGATCGAAGTCCGGAGACGTCATCGACGCCGAGTTCGTGGACGTGGAGGAGAAGAAGTAGTTTGTCTTGCGCCATGGCGCGGTCTATCATGGCCGCCACGTCGATACGGGAACGATCAGGCGCCGCGCGGCGCCGGCTCCCGGAGGGTCCTGGATGGACGAGGGGAACCGTCCGCAGCGCGGCGGTGGCGGCAGCTCACAAAGCCTCAAGAAATACCTCCAAGAGATATCCAAGCTCCCCCGGATAACGGCCGACGAAGAGAAGAGGCTCGGCGCCAAGATCAAGCGGGGTGAGAAGGATGCGAAGGAAGCCCTGCGCAAGCTGGTGGAGGCGAACCTCCGGTTCGTGGTGAGCTTCGCCAAGAAATACCGCGGGTGCGGGCTTTCGTTCCTGGATCTCATCAACGAAGGGAACATCGGCCTCATCGAAGCCGCCAAGCGTTTCGACCCCAAGAAGAACGTCAAGTTCATCACCTACGCCGTCTGGTGGGTGAGGCAGTCCATCGTGCATGCCCTCTCCGACCAGAGCGGCGCGTTCCGGCTGCCGCAGAAGCAGGCGAACCTCCTCTACCGGATCGGCAAGACCATCCAGCAGCTCACCGTCGAGCTGGAGCGGAGCCCCACGCCGGAGGAGATCGGGACGCGGCTGCAGATCCCGCCCGAGGAGGTCACCGCCCTGCTCCGGGTCGCCGATGAGAATGTTTCCCTCAGCACGGTCATCGACGAGGAGCACGACTTTCACCTCGCCGACAAGCTGCAGCAGGATTCGGTCCTGGCGCCTGATGAGGACTACTTCCGTTCCTCGCTCAAGGATCTCATCCGCGCCTGTCTCGGCGACCTCGACGAGAAGGAAGAACTGGTGGTGAGGCTCCGGTTCGGCCTAGGCGAGAACGGGCAAGAGAGGGATCCAATGACGCTCAAGGAGATCGGCGACATCCTCCGGCTCTCCCGTGAACGGATCCGGCAGATCGAGGCGCAGGCGCTGGAGAAACTTTTCCGCTCGCAGAGGGTCCAGCACCTGCGCGGCTACCTGAACTGAAGCGGCCTCCCGCGGCTGCCGCCGCACGATCAAAGAGATGCCCTTGAACTCCAGCGACCATCCTTCCCGGGAGACGAGGCGCGCGCCGCCGGCCGCGGAGGGGCGCTGCCCAAGCTGCTCGGGGACGGGGTTTCGGATAACGGTGGACGCCGCCGGCCGCTCCTTCGCCCGCGTCTGCGACTGCCGTCGCTCCCGCCGGGCCCAAGACCTGCTCCGTGCGGCACGGATCCCCAAACGCTACTGCGGGTGCGACTTCACGTCGTTCTCCGCCCAGGACGCGTCCCAGGAGAGCGCGCGGGCGCAGGCGCGGGCCTTCGTCGACTCCTACAGCGTGCTCAAGGTGCAGGAGGAGGCCGAGTTCGGTCTTCTCTTCCTGGGGCCGCCGGGCGTCGGGAAAACCCACCTCGCGGTGGGCGCCCTCCGTTCGCTCATCGTGGACCAGGGTGTCCCGGGGATCTTCGCCGACTTCAGGGACCTCATCAAGGAGATCCAGGCCTCCTACGATCCGGTCTCCCAGATCTCCGAGATGACCGTCCTAAGGCCGCTGCTGTGGACGGAGGTGCTGGTGCTGGACGATCTCGGCGCCACGCGGATGACGGAGTGGGTGCGGGACATGGTGGGGCACATCGTCAACAGCCGCTACAACGAGAGGCGGGTGACGATCATCACCACCAACCTGGACGACGAGCCCGCCGGAGCCCAGCGTCGGGCGGGCCGCGAAGAAGGCGCCGCGGTTGAAAGGGCGCGGGCCGTCGAGGAGCGCGGCCGCCTCGCGGAGCGGCCGTCCCTCACCGACCGGATCGGCGCGGCGGTGCGCTCCCGCCTGCACGAGATGTGTCTCCCCATCAGGATCGAAGGCGAGGACTTCAGGCTCAGGCTCAAGCCCTTCGGACGCCGCGAGGTCTCGCGGCGCTGAGCGTCGAGCCGATGACCACCGCCTCCTGAGGCTCCCGAGGGGAGCCACGCGCGGAGGCCGGAGCACCTGCTCCTTGAACGGCCGTCCGCCGCTCTGATAGAATCGCGACGCCCGCGAAAGAACCTCGTTCTCCCTGCTTTTCCCACCGGAGACTTCCGGGTGTCTAAAGAGATCCTCATCCTGAACGGCGCTCGCACGGCAATGGCCGAGTACAACGGGCGCTTCCGCAACATCACGGAGATCGAGCTCGGAGCGACCGCCGCCCGGGCGGCCCTGACACGGAGCGAGGTCGGCGTCATGGCGGTGGACCACGCCGTCATGGGCAACGCCCTCCAAACCTCTGGCAACGCCATCTACGGCGCCCGCCACGTGGCGCTCAAGGCGGGGCTGCCCGTCACCGTGCCGGCGCTGACCGTGAACAGACTCTGCGGCTCGGGCATCCAGTCCATCGTCTCCGCCTCGCATCTGATCCGGGAGGATGAAGCCGAGGTCGTGCTCGCGGGAGGCATGGAGAACATGTCGCAGGCCCCCCACGTGGTCCGGGGAGCCCGTGCCGGCTTCAGACTCGGCGAGGGGAAGCTCGAGGATTCGCTGATGACGGCCCTCCTGGACACTCAGTGCGGGCTCATGATGGCCGAGACCGCCGACGTGCTGGCGAAGGAGAAGGGGATCACCCGCGAGGCGTGCGACGCTTTCGCCCTGCGCAGCCAGAAGGCGGCCGAGGCCGCCTACCGCGGGGGGCGCATCCAGGAGGAGATCGCGCCGGTGGAGGTGAAGGAGAAGGGCCGGATGGTAGTCGTCGCGGATGACGATCACCGGCGTCCGGAGACCACACTGGAGGCCCTGGCGGCCCTGCCACCGGCTTTCGGCAAGGGCGGACTGGTCACCGCGGGCAACGCGTCGGGGATCGTGGACGGCGCCGCCGCCGTGGTCGTGGCCGAGGCGGGGAGGGCCCGCCGGGAGGGGTGGAAGGCCCTCGGCCGGATCGCCGGTTGGGCCTACGCGGGCGTCGAGCCGCGCATCATGGGGATCGGCCCCGTGCCGGCCATCCGGGAGGCGCTGCGCCGGACGGGCCTGCGCCTCTCCGATATCGATCTCTTCGAGATCAATGAGGCCTTCGCGGCGCAGTACCTGGCCGTGGAGAAGGAGCTTGGACTGGATCGGGAGCGCGTCAACGTGAACGGCGGCGCCGTCGCCCTTGGCCACCCGCTGGGCGCGACCGGCACCCGGCTCGTGCTGACGCTTCTCCTGGAGCTGAGACGCCGCGGCGCCCGTTATGGCGCCGCCTCGGCCTGCATCGGAGGCGGACAAGGTATCGCTATCATCGTCGAGGCGATCCGCTGATCCCTTCGCCGGGCCCCGGGGCCCGGCCGAGTCTGGGAGGAACCAGGAGGTGGGCATCAAGAGGGTCGGCGTGCTGGGTTGCGGACTGATGGGATCGGGAATTGCGCAGGCGAGCGCGCAGTCGGGGTACGACACCCTCGTGCTGGAACTCTCCAGCGATCTCCTCGAGAGGGGGATGTCGCGCATCCGCTCCTTTCTTCAGGGCGGCGTCGATCGCGGCAAGGTGACGTCCCAGGAGAGAGACGCGGTTCTCGGACGCCTGCGCGGGACCACGGACCTCGGCGCGCTCGCCGATCGGGATCTCGTGATTGAGGCGGTCGTGGAGGACCTGAAGGCGAAGCGGGATCTCTTCGCCCGGCTCGACGCTGTCTGCGGGCGCGAGGCGATCTTCGGCAGCAACACGTCCTCCCTCTCGATCACCGAGATCATGACCGCGACGTCCAGGCCCGGCCGGTTCGTGGGGCTGCACTTCTTCAACCCGGTCCCGCTGATGAAGCTGGTCGAGGTGGTCCGCACCCTCGTCACCGAGCAGGCGGTCATGGAGGAGGCCTGCCGTTTCGTGGAGTCCCTTGGCAAGGTCCCGATCCGGACCCGGGACAGCACGGGTTTCATCGTCAACCGCCTCCTGGTCCCCTACATCCTGGACGCCGTCCGGGCGCTCGAAGAAGGGGTGGGATCGATCACCGATATCGACGCGGCCATGAAGCTGGGATGCGGCTACCCCATGGGCCCGCTGGCCCTGCTGGACTTCGTCGGGCTCGACACCACGCTCGCCATCGCCGAGATCTTTTTCGATGAGTTCCGCGAGGCGCGTTTCGCGCCGCCGCCGTTGCTGCGCCGGATGGTGAACGCCGGCTACCACGGGAAGAAGAACGGCCGGGGCTTCTACGACTGGAGCACCGAGCCGCCGCGCCCCAACGACTACCTCACGGGAGGCACCCCCGTGCCGAAGGAGGAGGCACGGCGATGAGCTTCCGCAATCTCCTCTACCAGGTCGAGGGCGGCCTCGCGCGGCTGACCGTCAATCGCCCCGACAAGCTGAACGCGCTGAACCGGGAGACGGTCATGGAGATCGACGCGGCCCTCGCGGAGTTCGAGAAAGACGCCGCCGCGGGAGCGCTCATCCTCACGGGCGCTGGGCCGAAGGCCTTCGTCGCGGGCGCCGACATCGGCGAGCTGGCCGAGCAGACTCCCCGCGGAGGAGCCGACTATTCCCTGTACGGCCAGCGCGTGCTGAGCCGGCTCGAGCGCAGCAGCAAGGCCACCATCGCCGCGATCAACGGCTTCGCGCTCGGCGGGGGGCTGGAGCTCGCCCTCGCCTGCCACCTGCGCGTGGCCTCGGAAGGCGCCTCACTCGGGCTCCCCGAGGTCACGCTCGGGATCATCCCGGGCTTCGGCGGCACACAGAGGCTCCCGCGACTCATCGGCAGGGGGCGTGCGCTGGAGTTGATCCTGACCGGTGACCGGATCGACGCTCGGGAGGCCCACCGGATCGGCCTCGTCAACCGCGTGGTTGGCGCGGGCGATCTCATGGCGGAGGTCGAGAAGCTGGCCCGGAGCATCCTCTCCCGCGGCCCGGTGGCGATCCGGATGGCCATCGACGCCGTGAACCAGGGACTGGAGATGCCCCTGGATCAGGCCCTGTTCCTCGAAGCAGGCCTATTCGGTCTCCTCACCACTACCGAGGACATGAAGGAGGGGACCCGCGCCTTCCTTGAGAAGCGAAAGCCCTCCTTCCGCGGGCGCTGACGAGGTTCGCCCTCGAGGGGGCCCTCCGGGCTCCACGGCGCCCGATGCGCCGCCGCGGCCGACCCTCCGCGTGCCGCCCGCACCGCACCGGGTCCTCCGTACAGGGCTGCTGGCCCTCCTGACGCTCGTGGCAGCGGCCCTGATCTACTCCCTGTTCGACCGCGCCCCCGCCGCCATCCGCCCGCTCACGGCGCTCGTGACCGCCGAGGGGGTGGCCCAGCGGGCGCTGAATCTCGACGCGACGCGCACGCGCCGTGGGCTGCCGTCCTTCCGCGTGACGGCGCGGGAGGCCCTGACGTACCGGGAGGGGAACACGGAGCTGCGCGACGTGGTCGTGACGCTCTTCGGCCCGGGGCAGGAGCGCACGGAGGTGTCGGCGCCCCTGGCGCTCTCCGGCGAACGGGGCTCGGGCGGCGCCTGGAGCTTCAGAAACGGCGTCGAGGTGAGGGGAGCGGATGGTCTCCGGGTGAAGGTTCCGAACATCCGTTACCGCGAATCGCCTCAGGAGATCAGCTCCGAGGGAGACGTTGTCTTCGAACGCGGCGACTTGACGGGGAGCGCGAAGGGGCTCCGCTACGTCGTCGCGCGCCGACGTCTCGAGTTCCTCTCCTCGGTGGAGGTCACGACGGCCGGCGGGCCGGGAGGCATCCGCTCCATCCGGGCCGACTCGGCCGCGCTGGACCAGGGGGCCGCCCGCGTGGTCTTCAAGCGCTACAGGCTGGAGAGCGACGCGGGGGAGGAGATCACGGGCAGCGACCTGGAGGTGGTCCTGAGAGACGAAGGCCCCCGGATCCGCAGCTTGCTGGCCTCGGCCGGGTTCAGGGCCACGAGCCCGGGAGGGCCGCGCGCCGCGGGCTGGCTGGGGCATGGGGGCCGCACCCTTGCGGGCGATTCGCTGTCCGTGGACCTGCTCGAAGACGGTCAGGTCGGAGCGGTCAAGGCCTCGGGCCGCGTGGAAATGGGGATCGCCGACCCGGTGGAGGGCGCGCGGACGCTGACCTGCGGGCGACTCGCCATCCTGTTCGACGGCGGCCGGGCGGTTTCCCTCGCGGCGGAAGACGAGGCGTCCCTCAGCGTCCCCCGAGCGCCCGGCAGGGGAGGGACCGTGGTGGCCGTGAGGGCCGGCTCAATCCTGGCCCAGTTGGGCCCCGGCGGGGAGGTTGGATCCGTGGAGGCGAAGGGGGGAGCCACGGCGGAGGAGGCGGGCCGCAGGCTGTCCGCGGCGCGAATGACGTATGAAGCCGTGCCGGGAACCTGGGTTCTCGAGGGCGAGCCGACGGTACCCGCCCGCGTCGACGGAGAGGGGAGCACCATCAGCGCCGCGCGGATAGAGATGCGCCGCAGCGAGGGAACGATGAGCGCCAGAGGAAGCGTGAAGACCACGACGGTGCCGAAATCAGAGAGCGCGGCGGGGCCGCAGGCGGGGCGCCCGTCGGCGGGGCTGCTGGGCGGCGGTGGGGCCCCGGTACACGGCATGTGCGAGGCGCTGACGTTTCTCCGCGGCGGCAAGGTCGTCCGGTAC
The DNA here is from genome assembly GCA_964400605.1 of uncultured Acidobacteriota bacterium. Classification (GTDB taxonomy): domain Bacteria; phylum Acidobacteriota; class Polarisedimenticolia; order JACPZX01; family JACPZX01; genus CAYNUH01. Next base: position 24,426 of record CAYNUH010000041.1, read on the forward strand.
CGCGAGAAGGTGAGGATCTGGCAGGAAGGAGCCAGCCTGGAGGCCGCCGCGGTCGATCTCCTCGATGATGGCGGCGCCATCGAGGCGCGCGGCGGAGTCGTCGCCCGGGCGCCTGCCCGGAGAAAGGACGCCACCGCGGCCCAGATCGTGACGGTCTCCTCCTCCGAGATGCGTTACGCGCGCGACACGGCGGAGGCGCGATTCACGGGGACCGTCCGCGCCCAGTCGGGAGCCCTGCGCGTCGACGCCGCGACCATCACCGTTCGGGGAGGCTCCGGTGAGGAGGGGATCCACGAGATGGTGGCGGAGGGAGGCGTTCGCTTCCAGCAGGGAACTCGCGCCGGCGAAGGCGACGTTTTGGTCGCCTCCCTGCGTGAAGACCGCTTCGTTTTGAGCGGCCGCGGCCGGCTTGCAACGATACAAGATCAATCGTCTCAACAAGTTGTGAAAGGAACGGTGTTGACTTACGAGGGGGGGGCTGATAGGATACTCGTCGAATCTGAAACAGGCGGAAGGACCTGGATCACGCTCAGGCCGCGGAGCGGGGAAGGGAAAAAGAGTGATCCGGAGCCTCCACACTGAGGGCCTCAGCAAGACATACAGGGGGCGCGCTGTCGTTCGAGACGTCGCGCTCACCATAGGCGGGGGCGAGATCGTCGGCCTGCTGGGGCCCAACGGCGCAGGCAAGACGACGACGTTCGCCTGCATCCTCGGCCTCGTCCGGCCCGATCGCGGCCGCGTGATGCTCGACGGCGAGGACATCACTTCCCTCCCCATGTACCTGAGGGCCCGCCGGGGCCTCGGCTACCTACCTCAAGAGGCATCGATCTTCAGGAGGATGAGCGTGGAGGACAACCTCCTGGCCATCCTCGAGACCCTGGGCTTGAACTCCGAGGAGATGAGGCGAAGGGCCGGCGTACTGCTCGATGAGTTCGGCCTCGCACACCTCGCGAGGCAGCGCGCGTCCACGCTGTCCGGCGGCGAGAGGCGCCGGGTCGAGATCGCGCGCGCGCTGACCACCAGCCCCTCGTTCATTCTTCTTGACGAGCCCTTCGCCGGGATCGATCCGATCGCGAGGGCCGATCTTCAGAAGGTCGTCGCCCACCTGAAGCAGCGCGGGCTCGGGATCCTCATCACGGATCACAACGTCCGCGAAACTTTACAAATCACCGACAGGGCGTACATTATCGCCGACGGAACCATCCTCCAGTCGGGCCCGCCCGGGGCGCTCGCCTCGGATCCCAAAGTGCGGCAGGTGTACCTCGGCGAGCAGTTCCAGCTCGGCTAAGGGCACAGCGGCAGGGGACGGACATGGCGCTAGAGCAGAAGCTGAACCTCAGGATGAGCCAGAGGCTCATCATGACGCCGTCCCTCCAGCAGGCCATCAAGCTCCTCCAGCTCAGCAAGCTGGAGCTCCTGGAGGAGATCACGCACGAGCTCGTGGAGAACCCGGTGCTCGAGGAGGGCAGCGAGGTCACGGTCACCGAGCGCGAGGACAAGGAGACGCGGGAAAACAAGGTGGAGGAGCCGGCCGCGCCCACCGAGGGGGAAACGGGCGACGGCGCGGGCGAGGAGACGTTCGACGACGACTACTTGGACGCGGTCTACCAGGACTACCTGCAGCACTCCTGGGAGCCGAGGGCGCCCATGGAGGATCTTGAACTGCCTTCCTTCGAGGCCACGCTCACCAAGCCGCAGACGCTGACGGACCATCTCACATGGCAGATCGAGGCCACTCCGATCGACGGCCGTCTGCGGGAGATCGCCGAGGCGATCGTGGGCAACCTCAACGACGACGGCTACCTCGGCGCCACCTCTGACGAGATCCAGGCGATGGGTCCCTACGCCGCCTCAGACGTCCAGAGCGCCCTGGCCGTCGTGCAGGCGCTCGATCCGCCCGGGGTCGCGGCGCGCGACTTGAGAGAGTGCCTCCTCACCCAGATCCATCACCTCGATCTGCACTCGAGCCTCCCCGAGAGCATCGTCAGGGACCACCTGGACCTCCTCCAGGCCCACAAGTACCAGGATCTCGCGCATCGTCTGGGCTGCTCCGGGATCGAGCTCCAGGTCGCGATGGAGGTGATTCGCCATCTGGATCCCTCGCCGGGCCTCCGCTACAACACCCGGCGGTCCCAGTACGTGATGCCCGACGTCTTCATAGTCAAGATGGAGCGGGGCGAGTACAAGGTCATCCTCAACGAGGACGGCCTTCCCCGTCTCCGGATAAGCGGCACCTACAAGAGGATGCTCGACAGGAGGGATCCGAGCACCGATCGTGACGCGCGTAGCTACGTCCGCGAGAAAGTCCGCGCCGCCCACCGCTTCATCAAGAGCCTCGACGAGAGGCAGCGCACCATCTTCAAGGTGGCCACGAGCATCGTGAAGTACGAGAAGGACTTTCTGGACTACGGCATGGATCACATCCGGCCGTTGATCCTCAAGGACGTGGCCCAAGACATCGGAATGCACGAATCCACCGTGAGCCGCGTGGTCAACAACAAGTACATGCACACGCCGCGCGGGATCTTCGAGATGCGCTACTTCTTCCACGCAGCCGTCCCCGGCGCCACGGGTGAGGAGATCTCCTCCCTGAAGGTGAAGGAAAAGATACGGGAGCTGGTGGCCTCCGAGGACGGCAGCCGCCCTTTGAGCGATGCGGTGATCGTCCAGAGGCTCTCGGAAAAACATGGCATCAGGATCGCCCGCCGGACCGTCGCGAAGTACCGAGGAGAACTCAGGATCCCGTCCTCCAACGAACGCAAAGCCCCCATCCTCTGAAGAGATCCCGGAGCCCGTCATGAAACTCGATGTGACCGGCCGGCACGTCAACGTGACGCCGGCCCTCAGGACGCTCGCCCGCGAGAAGATCCTCAAACTCAAGAAGTGGATCGACGATCTCATGGAGGTCCACGTCATCTTCACCGTGGAGAAGCACAGGCACATCGCGGAAATCGTGGCTCATGGCCGTCACGTCGTTTTCAGCGCTCGGGAGGTGACGGCCGACATGTACACCTCCATCGGCAAGTGCGTGGACAAGCTCGAGAGTCAGGCGCGCAAGCACAAGGAGAAGTTCGAGGCCCGGCGGAGGCGGGGCGCGGGCCTGGCGCAGGCGGCGGTCGCCGCCGCGGCGCCCGCATCCACGCGCCGGGCGGCTAGACGACGCCTCCCCGTCACGGACGGGCGGCGCTCAATCCTGGAGATGGAGGCCGAGGAGCCCCCGCGCATCGTGAAGACCGACACATTCCCGCGCAAGCCCATGTCGGTGGAGGAAGCGGCGCTGCAGGTGAGGCAGAGCGATCTAGAATTCTTCGTCTTCCGCAACGAGAGGTCCCGCGAGGTGAACGTGCTGTACCGCCGCAAAGACGGCAGCCTGGGGCTCATCGAGCCGGAGGGCTGAGGCCTAATCCGCCCGCGTCAGCCCGCCGCCCTTGACATCCCGCGAAAGCGGTTGCTAGTCTTGCGAGCTATCCTCCGTCGCTGCAACCGCTTACCATGGAAGGTACGGACTCCATCCACCCCCCGGAAGGCCCCGGCATGCGACTCGAACTCGACGAAGAACACCGAATGCTGAGGGACAACCTCAGGAGATTCGCCGAGGAGGAGATCGAGCCCACTGCAGCGCGCTACGACCGCACCCGCGAGTTCCCCTACGAGAACGTCCGCAAGTGCGCCGGGCTCGGTTTGATGGGGATGATGGTGGACGAGAAGCACGGCGGCGCAGGGATGGACGCCCTCTCGTACGTCATCGCGATCGAGGAGATCTCGCGGGTGGACGCCTCGCTCGGCGTCATCCTCTCGGTCAACAACTCGCTTTACTGCCATCCCATCGAGAAGTTCGGGACCGAGGAGCAGAGGAGGAAATACCTTGCGCCGTTCGCCGCCGGCGAGAAGATCGGCGCCTACTGCCTCACCGAGGCCAATTCGGGCTCCGATGCCGGAAGCCTCAGGACCTCGGCGGTCGTCAATGGAGATCGGTACGTCCTCAACGGATCGAAAGTGTTCGTTACCAACGGCGTCGCGGCGGACGCCTGCATCGTCTACGCCAAGACGGATCCGTCGGCGCCGTCATCGAAAGGGATCTCAGCGTTCATCGTCGAGAAGGCGTTCGAAGGGTACTCCCTGGGCAAGCCCGAGACGAAATTGGGCATCACCTCCTCCGGATCGGTGGAGGTCGTGCTGGAGAAGTGCGAGGTGCCGAAGGAGAACCTTCTGGGGCCCGAAGGGCAGGGCTTTAAGGTCGCGCTGCACACGCTCGACGGGGGCCGCATCGGCATCGCGGCCCAGGCCCTGGGGATCGCCCAGGGGGCTCTGGACAAGGCCGTGACCTACTCGAAGCAGCGAGTGCAGTTCGGCAAGCCCATCTGCGAACAGCAGTCCATCCAATGGATGCTCGCCGACATGGCCACCGACACCGACGCCGCGCGCCTCCTCACCTACCGAGCCGCGCACGCCAAGCAGACGAGGGAGCGGTACACCCTCGACGCCTCGATGGCCAAGCTCTTCGCTTCGGAGGTTGCCAACCGGGTGGCCTACAAGGCGGTCCAGATCTTCGGCGGATACGGGTACATCGCCGAGTACCCCGTGGAACGCTACTTCCGCGATGCCCGCATAACGGAGATCTACGAGGGCACCTCGGAGATCCAGCGGATGGTCATCGCGGCGAACATCCTCAAGGGCTGACTTCGGTGGACTTCGATCTGAGCGAGGAACAGAAGATCCTGAAACGGACGGTGCGCGAATTCGCCGCCGCCGAGATTCTCCCCAGGGTCGGCGCGCTGGAGCGCCACGGGACGTTCCCGATGGAGATCATCCGCTCTCTGGCCTATCTGGGGATCCTCGGCGGGTTCGCCCTGACGGAGCCGTCCGCGGGGTCCGACGCCGCCGCCATGAAGGCGCGCGCGGAGAGAAAGGGCTACCGCTACCTCCTCGACGGGACGAAGTCGTGGATCACCAACGTCCGCGTGGGCGGCGTCTACGTCCTCATGGGCGTCACCGATCCCGCTCGCGGCGCGCGCCGCCTGACGGGCGAAGCCGCCTGAAGGCGGAGGGCTCCCCTCCAGGGAAGGACGCCGAAGGATGCCGAAGGATCCGGAAGGACGCCACAGGGGCAGGGCCGTCTCCAGCGAGAAGCAGCGGTGGATCACGGAGATCCTCGGCCCGGCGATGGAGGACCGCGCCGAGAGAGAGGTGAGGTTCACCACCGTTTCCGACCTGCCCATCGAGAGGATCTACACGGTTGAGGACCTTCCGGGGAGGTGGGATCCAGCGCGCGACCCGGGCATGCCCGGCGAGTACCCCTTCACCCGGGGGATCCACCCCACCATGTACAGGGGCCGACTGTGGACGATGCGCCAGTTCTCCGGCTTCGGCTCGGCGGCGGACACCAACCGCCGGTACAGCTACCTCCTCTCGCAGGGCCAGACGGGGCTTTCGGTCGCCTTCGACCTGCCCACGCTCATGGGACTGGACAGCGACGACGTCATGGCCGAGGGGGAGGTGGGGCGGGAGGGCGTGGCGATCGACTCCCTCTCCGATATGGAAGCTCTCTTCGAAGGGATCCCGCTGGAGAGGGTCAGCACATCGATGACCATCAACTCCCCGGCTGCGATTCTCTGGGCCATGTATCTGGTGGTGGCGGAGAAACAGGGCGCCGACTGGCGGCGGCTGGAGGGCACGATCCAGAACGACATCCTCAAGGAGTACATCGCGCAGAAGGAGTGGATCTATCCTCCGAGGCCG
>CAYNUH010000042.1:0-29807 GCA_964400605.1 uncultured Acidobacteriota bacterium
GGCCGAGGGAGCGAGCCCAGTCGCGCAGGATCGGGAGGTTCGCGGTGAGGATGGCGCGCGTGCGGGCGTAGAGCCTCTCGCGGTTTTCGGGGCGGACCGCGGTCCGAGCGATGGCGTCGGCGATCTTGCCCGGGCAGATCGTGATGTAGTCGTGCTGCGTCCAGCACTCGGCGACGAGATTGGCGGAGGCGACGATCCAGCCGATCCGCACGCCGGGCATCCCGTACGCCTTTGACAGCCCGCTCGTGACGATGACGCGGTCGCTCATCCCCCAGAAGGAGCGGGTGCGCTCGCTGTGGAGCTCCGCACCGAGGTACACCTCGTCGGCCAGGAGAAAAGCCCCCGTCTCTTCGCAGCGGCGCACGATCCGCTTCATGGATCCTTCAGAGAGAACGGAGCCCGTCGGGTTGTTGGGGTTGCTGACGTACACGAGGCGCGCGCCGGGGGCGACCGCGCGGTCGAACTCCTCCCAGTCGGGTTCCCAGCCCCGGTCGGGGCGCAGACGGAAGGTGCGGACCTCGCGAGCGAGGGCGCGCGGCACCCCCCAGAGCTGCATGTAGTTGGGGATCTCGAAAGCGCAGAGGTCGTCGGCGCGCAGCAGCGACAGCGCCACGATGTAGTTCGCCTCCGAGGTGCCGTTGGTGACCTCGATGTTCTCCGGCTGCGCGCCCGGGTAGATCTTCATCAGCTCGGCCTTCAGCGCCGGCGTGCCGTCGGACTGGCTGTAGCCGAGGGGCGTGTCGAGGGCGGCGTCGAGGTCGAACCCCATCGCCACGAGCTCCCGCAGCGTCAGCGGCCGCACACCGCTCTCGCTGAGGTCGAACTCGACGAGGTTCTCCCACGTGGACTGCATGCGCTCCATCTGGAACGTTTCCATCTTCATGGGCGGTGCTCCTGAAGTCGGCCGCAGACGTTTTCCGCGATGAGGAGGTCCTCAATCCCAAGGCCGGTGAAGTCGCAGACGGCGGCCGTGCGCAGATCGGTGAGCCACCCCTCGTCGGCCAGCACCGTCTCCGGCCTCCCCGTCACTCAGCCCAGAACTGTCTTCAGCGCGTGGAGCGTGACCTGGCGGCCCATCTCGCCGATGGAAGTGGTCAGCGGGATATCCTTCGGGCAGACGCGGACGCAGTTCTGCGCGTTGCCGCATTCGTTGATCCCCCCGGACCCCATCAGCCCCTCGAGACGCTCCGCCGCGTTGCTTCGGCCCGTGGGGTGGGAGTTGAACAGCCGGGCCTGGGAGATGGCCGCCGGGCCGATGAACTCGGAGCGCGGGTTGATCTGAGGACAGACCTCCAGGCAGCAGCCGCAGGTCATGCACTTGGACAGCTCGTAGGCGACCTCCTGCTCGGGCGGTGACATGCGCGGGCCCGCCCCCAGGTCGTAGGTGCCCTGGATCGGGATCCAGCCGCGGATCTTTTTGAGGTCCTCGAACATCCGGCTGCGATCCACCACCAGGTCGCGCACGAGCGGGAACTTCGTCATCGGCGCCAGCGTGATGGGCTCCGCCAGCGCCTGGACGAGGGCCGAGCAGGCCTGCCGCACCTTGCCGTTGATGACCATGGTGCAGGCGCCGCAGACCTCCTCCAGGCAGTGGGAGTCCCAGGCCACGGGCGTGGTCCCGCGCCCGCCGGCCGTGACGGGCTTCTTCTGAACCTCCATGAGAAGGGAGATCACGTTCATCATCGGCAGGCGCGGCACGGTGAACTCCTCCCACCGCGGGGCGGATCGCGGATCGTCCTGCCGCTTGACTCTGACGCGCACCGTCTCCGCCATGGCCTCCCTCAGGGAGCCTTCTTGTCCACGTCGTACTTGCGCACGCGCGGGGGGATGAGCGAGTCGTCCACCGGCTCATACTCGAAGGCCGGCCCGCCCGGAGTCCAGCGGGCCTTGGTCGTCTTGAGCCAGTGGGCGTCGTCCCGTTCGGGGAAGGCCGGCTTGTAGTGGGCTCCCCGGCTCTCGTTGCGCGCCAGCGCGCCCAGGGTGATGACGCGCGCCAGCTCGAGCATGTTCCAGAGCTGCTTGACGTGGATGACCGACTGGTTCATCCACCGGCCCCTGTCCGGCACGCCGATCTTCGAATACCGCGCCATGAGCTCCAGGATTTTCGCGTCGGTGGCCTTGAGCTTCGCGTCCTCGCGCACGACCGTGACGTTGTTGCGCATCTCGGCCGCCAGCTCCTCGCCCAGCACGAAGGGGTTCTCGGGCCCCTCCATGGAGTCGATCTTCGCGTAGATCGCCTCCTGGCGCGCCCTTTCGGCCGCATAGAGGGACTCGTTCGCGGCGTCGCACCGATCGGAGAGGCCGTTGGCGAAGCGGATCATCGCCGCCGCGCCGACCTCCCCACCGATGATGCAGGACAAAAGCGAGTTGGCGCCCAGGCGGTTGGCCCCGTGGTACTGGTAGTCGCACTCTCCGGCGGCGAACAGCCCCGGCACGTTGGTCATGTGATCGAAGTCGATCCAGATGCCGCCCATGGAGTAGTGGTAGGCGGGGAAGATCTTCATGGGCACCTCGCGGGGGTCGTCGCCCACGAACTTCTCGTAGATCTCGAGGATGCCCCCGAGCTTCCTGTCGAGCTCCTTGCGCGGGATGTGCGTGAGGTCCAGGTACACCATGTCCCCCCCGCCGATCCCTTTCCGCATGTCGCGGCAGACCCTGTAGATGGCGCGGCTCGCGATGTCGCGCGGCACGAGGTTCCCGTAAGCCGGGTACCACTCCTCGAGGAAGTGCCACCGGTCGGCCTCGGGGATGGACTTCGGGTCACGCTTGTCGTGGGGGTCCTTGGGGACCCAGACGCGCCCTCCCTCCCCGCGCGCCGATTCGCTCATGAGCCGCATCTTGTCGGTGCCCGGGATGGCGGTGGGGTGCACCTGGACGAACTCGCCGTTGGCGTAATACACGCCCTGCTGGTACACGGCCGAGGCGGCCGTCCCGGTGCACGTGGTGGAGTTGGTCCCACGTCCGAAGATCACGCCGGGACCGCCGGTGGCTAGCATCAATCCGTCGGCGCGCAGCGCGTGCAGCGTCATGTCCACCTGGTTCAGCGCGATGCATCCGCGGCAGATCCCCCGGCCGTCCACCACCGCCGAGAGGAACTCCCAGAACTCGAACTTCCTGACCAAGCCGTCCACCTCGTAGCGGCGCACCTGCTCGTCGAGCGCGTAGAGCATCTGCTGTCCCGTGGTGGCCCCCGCGAAGGCCGTGCGGTGGTGCTTGGTGCCGCCGAAGCGGCGGAAGTCCAGCAGGCCCTCGGCCGTCCGGTTGAACATCACCCCCATCCGGTCCAGGAGGTAGATGATCCCCGGGGCGGCGTCGCACATTTTCTTGGCGGGCGGCTGGTTGGCCAGGAAGTCGCCGCCGTACACGGTGTCGTCGAAGTGCTCCCAGGGGGAGTCGCCTTCCCCCTTCACGTTGACCGCGCCGTTGATGCCGCCCTGCGCGCACACCGAGTGCGATCGTTTGACCGGGACGAACGAGATGAGATCGACCTTGCAGCCGGCCTCGGCGAGCCGGATCGTCGTCATCAACCCCGCGAGCCCGCCTCCCACCACGATGAACCTGGGGCTCGCCATGCTCACGCCCATCCCGCCGCGCGCGGCAGGAAGCCCGTGATGGAGTTCACGCCCATGGCGAAGAGGACGACGCCGAGCCCCGCGCAGGCGTAGGAGGATACCCGCTGGCCGCGCGGCCCCACGGTGATCCCCCAGACGATGAGGAAGGTCCACACGCCGTTGGCGAGGTGGAACGCGGCGCAGGCCACGCCGGCCACGTAGAACGCCACGTACAGCGGGTTGGAGAAGATCGACTGCATGTGGCCGAAGAAGTCGTGCTTGATGGCCGGGTCGAACACCGCCGCGATCCGGGTCTCCCACACGTGCACGGCGACGTACGCCACGAGGAGGATGCCGGTGGCCCTCTGGAGGGCATACATCCAGTTACGGCCGTACGGGTACGAGACGACGTTGAACTGCCCCTGCCAGGCGATCCACAGGCCGTAGAGGGCGTGGAAGGCGATGGGCAGCCCGATGAGGAAGATCTCCATGAAGACCACGTAGGGAAGCGACGTGAGCTTGGCCACGTAGCCGTTGTAGGCCTCCGCCCCCTGCGTCGAGAAGGAGTTCGAGTAGAGGTGCTCGACGAGGAACACCCCGATGGGCACGACGCCCGAAAGGGAGTGAACACGTCGCGCCCAGAAGGATGCTGGGGCCATGGGGTCTCAGAGCCTCCAGGATGTTCGCGGTGGGTCCGCGCGCGGCAGCGCAGCGCCGATTATAGAACACCACCTCCGGAGGTTGTGACGGCCTCAGGAGGCCTTCTTCAGCGGCGCGTCCTCCGTGGGCTTTGGCCTTCCGTCGGGGGGCCACCGGTCGTCCTGGAGGTGCAAGACCTGTGGGCTCTTCCCCCGCCGCGTGGCCATGAAGCGGCCCAGCAGCACCACGAGCAGCAGCGCCAGCGCCGGCGGCGCCACGTACATCGCCCATCCCCACCCCTGGCCGGACGACCCGCCCACGATCGAATCGCCGTACTTCTCCACGAGCGCGCTCACGATCGCGGATCGCCCCTTCCCCTGGACGAGCATCTCGCGGATGTCGCGCTTCATGGCCAGCGTCTGGGGCGAGTCGTGCTGCGCCACGGACAGCTCGGGACAGCACGGCGCCCGAAGCGTCAGCGCGATCACGCGGACCTGCTTCAGCAGCTCCATCTCCTCCACGGAGACCAGCGGCGGCCACTGCGCGGCCTTCTGTTTCGGGCTGGCGGCCGCCCAGATGGCGGACGCCAAGACGGCGACGGCCGCGATGCCGAGGACGAAGGCGACGAGGGGTTCGACGCGTCCCCGGTGATGACGGTTGCGGAGTGCCCGATCGGTTTTCATGACGGCCTCCCTTGGAGACGGTGTACCTCCCGTCCCCCACCAGGGAAGTGAGCAAGGGGCGTGCCCCCGCCGGGGGCCGTTGGAGGAAGGCCCCGCGCGTTAGTCCTACGGGTTCAAGGGATTAGCGTGAGGCTCGCGCTTGGTCTCGCGGGGTGCGGCGCAGCGGGTGCGCGCGTCCGCGCTTTCGAGCGTGGAAGCGCGCCGGGATGGGGATGAGGGCTGGCGCGGGGCGAAAGCGTCCCCCGGCTTCTACTTGGCCTCCTCGTGGAGGTTGCCTCCGGTGGCCCAGCGCTTGAGGAAGACCGCCATGTCGCGGGCCACGTCCTTGGTGTCGTCGGAGAGGAACTTGACGTAGTCGCCGCCGGCCAGGCCGATCCCGGAATGGCGCGTGTGCCTGAACTCGGCGAGAACCTCGCCCTTCGCGTTCTTGACGGTCCCCTCGACGGCGATGCCGCTCTTGCCGGCGCCTGGAGCGACCCACCTCTTGGCGCGGCTGCCCGGGTTGATCATCGTGAACCGGCCCTCCACGACGACGGCATTCTCGGGAGGGGTCTCCTCGGATTCCTTCGCGAAGACAAAAGTGCCGCCGAGAGAGAGGGTCTCGACGAGGGTCTCCCCCAGCATCCTCGGCGCCTCCCGCTGCATCATCTTCGCCGCCTCCACGCGCTTGGGGTTGTCTCCCTTCTCGGCCGTGCCGAGGTCGGCGCGGTCGGCGCTGAACTTGCGGACGATGACCCCGACGTCCTTGGGAAGGCCCAGGCTTTTGAGCTCGATCTCGTCGAGGACGCCCTCGCGGATCGTCATGGATTGCGACTTCTCCTCGGCGAGAGCGGAGCCGGCCGGCAATAGCGCCACGCTTGCCGCGACGGACCACGCAAGCAGGCGCAAGCGCGTCCCTGCGGGAAGGGAGCCCCGGGAGTTCCTCATGTGATGCCCTCCGTCATGGTTGCGAGCGTTTCGCGCATTGTGGTATAAGAATCTCCCCCATGGCAAGCGTCGAGCCGGCCGCCGCCCCAACCGACGATCGTCTCCGATCCGAGCTGAAGTCCTTCATCGTCGAGCACCTCGGGTTGAAGGACGTCGATCCCGGAGCCATCGGCGATCACGAGCCGTTCGTGGGAGGCGCCCTGGAGCTGGACTCGATCGACGTCCTCGAGCTGGTCACCGGCGTCGAGAAGCGGTACGGGATCCGCGTCGAGGATCCGGACGTGGTCGCGAGAGCGTTCGCCTCCGTGAGCTCCCTTGCGAGCCACATCGCTGCGCACCGTGGCGGCCGCTGAGCCGCTGGCTCTGACCCGCCTGCCGCACGGCACACCGGCGCTCCTCCTCACCGGCGCCTTCGCGGGCCCTGCCGCGGGCATCGTGCGCGGCATCCGGCGGCCGGACAGCCCGGACCCCCTCGCCAACGCCGCCGGCTTCCTCCCGCAGTGCCTCCTCGTCGAGATGATGGCGCAGACCGCCGGGCTGGGGCTTCCTGATGAAGCCCGAGGCGCTTTCGTGGCGGGCATCCGGGATCTGAGATGGCGCCGCGCCGCCCCCGCCGGCGCGGCGGTGGAAGTGGAGGCGCGGCTGGAGCGTCGCCTGGGCCCCGTCTTCCGGTTCGACTGCCGCGCGCGCTCCGGAGGCCTGCTGCTGGCGCGCGGCTCCATCACGCTGCGCGTGACGTGACGCGATGATCGGCGTCCTCATCCCTTCCTACGGCGCCTCGGCCACCGTGGCCGGCGTGGTCCGCGGCGCCCGCCTCCACGCCGGCGACGTGGTCGTGGTGGACGACGGATCGCTCGACGGATCCGGCGCGGCGGCCGCGACGGCGGGCGCGCGGGTGATGCGCCACGAGCGCAACCTCGGCAAAGGAGCGGCGCTGGCGACGGGCTTCGCCGATCTCCTGAAGCGAGGGGCCCGGGCCGTCGTCACGCTTGACGCCGACGGCCAGCACGATCCGCTCGACATCCCGCGCTTCGTGGAGGAGTGGAGACGATCCGGCGCCCATCTCCTGGTGGGAACGCGCCTGGACGCCTTCGCGGCCATGTCGGGCACCCGCCGCTTCGGCAACCGGTTCTCGTGCGCGGCGGTGCGCTTCTTCCGCGGCCCCTCGCTCCCAGACACGCAGTGCGGCTTCCGGCTGTACGACGCCGCCTTCCTCGAAGCCGTCACCTTCCGCCGGCGCTCTTACGACGCCGAGGTGGAGCTGCTCATGCGCGCCGGGATGGGCGGCTTCCGCGTCGCATCGATCCCTATCCGGGTTCCCTCCGCGGACGGCCGCGCGACAAGCCACTACCGCCCCTGGCTCGACACGTACCGGATGTGCCGCACCGTCGTGTTCTGCAGCCTCGTAGCGTCGGGATCCGGGCGGGCCGCCGGAAATTGACCGTGGCGCGATCGAAGGTGGATTGCTGCACGGTCGAGGGCCGCGACTGGGACTACCCGGGCCGAAGCGCCTCCGTCCGATCCTTCAAGATGAAAGGCTAGAGCGGCCCCGAGGCCCGCGGGGCCCGCAATTCTCCCCCCGCGACCTGATCGCGGGACGGCAGGAGCAACGGCAGGACCAGCAGCGCCGCGAGGAGGGTGCAGCCGGTCCCGAGCACGACGGCGAGGCCGAGCGTCCTGAGGCCCTCGAGCTCGGCGCCGAGGAGGGCTCCGAACCCCGCCACCGTGGTGAGCCCCGTGATCAGGACGGCCGGGCCCACGCTCCGGAGCGCGCCGGTCGCGTCCAACCCTTCCCTCATCCAGCGGTCCACGATATAGACGCCGTAGTCCACACCCAGGCCCAGCACGATGGGCATGGCCATGAGGGACATCAGGTTCAGCTCGACGCCCGCCAGCCGGAGGGCTCCAAGCATCCAGATGGTGCCGAGCGCCAGGGGGGCCAGCGTGAGGAAGGATCGGCGCGCGCCGCGGAACGAGACGGCGATCAGGAGCACCACCGCGAGAGCCACCAGCCAGGCGGCCCGCTCGAAGTCCTCGGAGATGATCCGGCTCAGATCGGCGCCCACGAGGGCGACGGAAGCGATGCGAACGGGAGGGCCGCCGAGCCGGCTGCGGATCGCCTCTGCGATCCGCGGAAGATCGTCCTGGTCGGCCGCGTAGATTCTCGTCACGGGGACGCCGAGCGCCCCGAAGCGCGAGGCGTCCAGGGGAATCCGCACCGCGTCGAAATCGTGGTGGCCGCGCACCGCCTTCAGGAACGGCGCGAAGAAGGTGCTGTTCATCCCTGCCGCGCGCGCCTCCGTCTCGACCGCTGAGGCCACCGTGGACCAGGAGATGGGGGCTTTCTGTCCGCCTCCGGGCCCCGGCGTCCACGCTCCGGAAGCGCCGCCCGCGAGCGCGGCGGAGAGCGCCTCGAAGCGCTCCCGCTGAATCCTCCCCGGCGGCATCCAGGCAGCCGGGTTGTCGCACCCCACGGTGCGGCCGGTCCTCGCCCACTCGCGGCACAGCGGATCGAGTGCGGCGGCCTGTTCCAGGCCCCGCTCGACGTCCGCCGAGGCGGCTGCGCCGGGCCTCGGAGGCGCGTCCGATCCTCCGATCCTTTCCCTGCCCGGAGCCGCGCCGGCGTGCCCCGACCTGGATCCATGGATGACCACCAGCGGCTCGGCGCCCGCCGCACGTCCAAAAGGCTGAAGCACGCGGGCCAGCGCCGCGGCCGCGGGATCCTCCCCCCGGATTGACCGGATATCCGACGAGACCTGAAGGCCAGAGGCTGCGATGAGCAGGACCAGCGTGAGCGCGGCCGTGACGGCCAGGACGGTTCGCCTGCGGCGGGCGCACCACCCGTGCACGGCGAGCAGCCCACCCAGAGGAAGCCGCAGCGCGGGCGACGGCGCCGTTTCCCCGCGAGCCGCCAGGTACGCCAGCGCCGCCGGGAAAAAGAAGAAGACGCCGGCGAGGAGGGTCGTCATGCCCATCGCCGCGATGACGCCGAGCTCCGCGAGGCCGCGGAAGCGGACGAAGCCAAGCGAGGCAAACGCCACCGCTGTGGTGAGGGTGGCCACGGTCACGGCGGGCCCTGTGGAGCGCATCGCGGCGGCCACCGACGCGCCGGGCGGGAGGCCCGCGCGCCGCTCCTCGCGCTCGCGAAGGTAGATGTGGATCATGGCGTCGTCGCCGATCCCGAGGAGGATCGCCGCGAAGGCGACGGTGATCAGGTTGAGGCGTCCCGGATACACGGCCGCCAGCCCCAGCGTCCAGACCGTGCTCATCACGATGGGCACCAGGACGGCGACCCACAGCGCGGGACGCCGGATCACGAAGATGTAGATCAGGGCGATGCCCGCGAGGGAGAAGAGGCTCGTCGCCGCGGCGTCGTGCCGGATGCGCCTCTCGTCGAGAAGCGCCACGAGATGGCCGCCGGCGTGATCGAAGCGCAGCCGCCCTCCTCCCGGCAGCGAGGCGCGCACCTCCTCCTCGGCCCGCTCCACGGCGTCGATCAGGCGCCTGCTGAAGTCGATCTCGGTGGGAGGGAGGACCGGCCGTCCCACGATCAGGAGGCGGCGGCCGTCGGGTGAGAGGAAGAGCCCCGTCATCGGATCGGGGCGCGCGATCTCGGGAACCGCCTCGATGCCGGCGGAGACGAGCGGCAGCAGCCCGAGCGGATCTCGGGCCGCCAGATCCTTGACGACACCCGAAAAGCCGGGCATCGCCGCCCGGTTGCGGATGGAGGCGATCGCCCGGCGGATCGCATCCGGCCGCAGCCGCTCCGCCGCCTCCGCCGCTCGGTCCGGGCTGATGAGAACCGGAAGGTGCTCCACGGCGAACGCAGCCGTCTGAAGGATCTCCTCCTCTTCGACGCCGTAGCGCACGTCCTCGAAGAGCCCTGTGGCTCGCAGCGCGGCGGTGAGCGCGGAGGCCGCCTCCTCCAGCTCACTCCCCTCCCTCCGCTCCACCGAGATCAGCAGCCGATCGATCGTCCCTTCGGACTCCAGCAGATCGCGGAGATCATCCGCGGAGGCGACGCCGCGGGGGAGAAGCTCCGTGAGCCGCGTCTCGAACCGGATGGACGACCCGAGCCACGCGAAGAGGACGCTCAGCGCGAGGTAGGCGGCGATGAGGGCGAAGCGGCGCCGGGCGGCGAAGCGCCCCAGCCGCTCGAAGAGATCACTCATCGCGGGGGCTCCCTTCAAGGAGCGAGGGGTATACTGGGCGCGTCCATCTCATGCACCGCCTCGGCCGGATCGCTCTCGCATCGCACGCCCTGCCCGCGGTCGCCCTCGCGCTTCCGGGGGCCCGGTGGCCCGCCCTGCTGGCGTGGGGCGCGGTGGAGGCGGTAGTGGCCTCCGAGCTGCTGCGGCCCGCGAGCCGCTCTCTGGCCCCCAACATCCGGCGTGGGGATGGCCACGGAGACCGCGTGGCCATCACCTTCGACGACGGCCCGAGCGAGGGCGAGACCGAGGTCCTTCTCGACCGGCTCGCGGCGCACGGCGTTGCTGCCGCATTCTTCCTTGTCGGGCGCCGCGCGCGCGCGCTGCCGAGGCTGGTCCGGAGCCTCGCCGCCGCCGGCCACACCATCGGCAACCACACTCACTCCCATCCCGCGCTCTGGTCGCTTCTGGGCCGGCGCGCGGTCGCCTCGGAAGTCGGTGACGCGCAGGCGGCGATCTCGGATCTGACCGGGGAGGCCCCGAGGTGGTTCCGCCCGCCGATGGGGCACAAGAACTTCCACCTCGCCGAGGTGCTGGACGCCCACCACCTGCGGCAAGTGACGTGGTCCGTGCGTTCACTCGACACGGTGCTGCGCGGAAGAGACCGGGTGCTCCGGCGCGTGCTGCCCCAGGCGCAGCGCGGCGACATCATGCTCTTTCACGAGGGGCTCGGAGACGCTCGGCGGGGATCGTTCTTCTCGCTTCAGATCATCGATCCTCTGCTCGACGGCCTGCGCCTCAAGGGCCTGCAGGCCGTCAGCCTCCAGGCTCTCCTGTCCCCACCGCCCGAAGCGCCTCCGACGCGGCCTCCCGCCGCTCCGCGCGATCGAGGCTCCAGCCCACCATCCCGCTCGCGCTGACGGTGGCGACGTGGTTCGCCAGGTTGAGGAGGAGCGGCACGCCGGAGGCGCACACAGGGATGAAGCCGGCCGCGGCTGCGTAGTTGACGGGCGTCATGCCGTCGCGCCCCAGGGGCGTGTCGAGGTTCAGATAGTAGCGGCCGATGATGGCGTACACCTGCCCGATGAGACCCACGAGGCCGATCTCGCGCCCCTGCACGAGGCACCGCCCCGCCTGCACGGAGGCGAGCCACGCGCGCTTGTCGGCGCCTTCGGCCAGCGTTACGTAGGCGCCGATGGGCCCGAGCCCGTGGGCGTCGCTTCCGCCGACGCCGTGGCAGACGACTCCGCGCCGCCGGCCGTACTCGATCACCCCGGCCACCGCCCGGTTGTGCTTCACGGGGAGCGTTCCGTTGCCCACTTCGATGTGCGTGAAGAGAGAGAGCACGTCCTCCACGTAGCGGATCGGCGCCTTCTGGAGCCGGTAGGACTGCATCGGGTGGTTGAGGAAGTGCACCAGGCCGCGGCTCCGGAGGTAGCCGACCAGTTCGAAGATGCTGGGCCTGAGGCGCGTCAGGTCCTCGTGCGTGGGCTCGTCCACGTCCAGGACGTTGACGTGGACCCACTGCCCCGTGTCGGGGAAGTAAGTCTCGACCTCCTCCCCGATGATGACGGTCGGCTCGAGTTCGGGGCGGCGCGAGAGCAGGTCCAGCGCTCCCTCGATCGTGTCGTGGTCGGTGATCGCGACGTAGTCGCAGCCGACGTCCCTGCAGCGGTCGTAGACTTTCTGGGGATCGTTGTACGAGTCGCGGGCCCGCAGGATCTTGAGGTGGCGGTACCTGGAGAATACGGTGTGGACGTGAAGATCGACCTTCCTGATCGCGGGTGGAAGCAACATCACCTCCTCGAGGGACCGCTCCGACTCACGACGACGGCGCGTGATAGTACCACACGCGCATCGCCCGCCCTCCTCCGCCCAGCGTGCGGTAGGGGGCTACCTCGCTTGCGGCAGACGGCCTCCGCGGAGAGTCTCTGAAGTGAACGCTCTCTACCGGCTCTTCCTGAACGCCGCCCGCCGCGAACCGCGCAGGCCCGTTCTGTGCTCGCGGCCCGGGAGCGACTGGATCCGGTTCGGGGAGCTGCGCGCCAGCGCGGAGGTCCTCGCATCGCGCCTCGAGCGCGCCGGCCTCCGCCGCGGAGGCGTGGCGATGCTGGCCATCGGGAACCAGCCGGCCTTCGTGGTCGCCGCGCTCGCCGCCTGGTCGCTGGACGCCTGCGTCTTGCCGGTGCCGGAGGAGACTTCCGCTTTGGAGGTCCAGGACGCCGTCCGCACGTTCCGGCCCGAGGTGGTCCTCACCGCGCCGCGCGGCCGTCCCGCCGTCACAGCCGTGCCCGGGCGAGGCGCGAGGCTTCCCGGGGCCGCCGCGATCCGGCTGACCTCCGGCACCACGGGCGCGCCGCGCGGCGCCGTGATGAGCGCCCGGAACCTGATCGCCGGAGGACGGGCCATGATCGCCAGGTTCGGGTTGAGGCCGGGCGACGTGAACCTGGGTGTCGTCCCCCTCAATCACGCCTACGGGTTCGATCACCTGATCCTCCCGCTCGTGCTTCAGCGCACACCGGTGCTGCTGCTGCGCCGGCCCCTCCCGGCGTTGATCCTGCAGGCGCTGACATCCAGACGTCCCATGGTGCTGGCCGCGGTGCCGTACCTGCTTGACCTGCTCTCGCGGCACCCCGGCGCCACGCCGCGAAGATCCGGACTGCGGCTGTGCCTTTCGGCCGGCGCGCCGCTACCGCGCCGCACGGCCGAGGCCTTCCGCGATCGCTTCGGCGTCGGCGTGCGCACGTTCTACGGAACCAGCGAGACGGGGGGCATCGCTTACGACGGCAGCCCCGGCGCCGACGCTCCGGAGGGGTGCGTGGGGATGCCCCTGCCCGGCGTGCGCGTCGTCATCGAAGGCCGCCATCCGGACCGTCCCGCATCCAGCCGGGGACGGGTGGTCGTTTCAGGCCCCGCGGTCGGCAGCGCGTACTTCCCCCGGGGTTCCCCCGACTTCGCGAACGGCCGCTTTCGTACATCGGACCACGGCTCCCTCGACGCCTCCGGGAGACTGCACCTCGCCGGCCGGATCTCGACCATGGTCAACGTCTCCGGACGGAAGGTGAACCCCGTCGAGGTGGAGCACGCTCTCCTCGCGGTCGACGGCGTCGTGGACGCGGCGGCCCTCGGCGTCGCCGACCCGCTTCGCGGGGAGAGGCTCGAGGCGTGGGTGGTCGCTCGCGGGTCACGTGAGGTAGCCTCGATCCGCACGGCGCTCGCGGCGAGGCTTTCGCCCCACAAGATCCCGAGATCGATCCACATCGTCCGAGAGATCCCGCGCACGCCGCGCGGCAAGCTGGATCGGCTCAGGCTCCTGGAGGGCCGATGACGGCGGCCGCGGTCAGCCCGCCCCAGGCGCCCGCGCTGACGAGCGCCGGAGCGGAGGCGTGCGCCGCCTGCAACGCGGCCGCCACCACCGTCAACCCGCCCGCCGCCGCGTAGGATCCGAAGACGCGATGGACGTCCACCGGCTCCATCGGATCGACTCCCCGGTACGCCGTCCGCGCCGCCGAGGGATCGAGTCCGGGATCCGGCGGCTCCTGCGCGCGCGGGGCACGCCTCTCCACCGCGGCGAGGCCGGCGACGGCCGTCGCCTCCGCCCGGCCCGCGCCCCGAGACGGAGGCGCATGCAGGAAGACCGCGCGCGGAGGCGGGGCCTCCGGATCCAGGCGGCGCAGGACCTTCGCGTGCGCGTCCGCCCAGGCCCTCGGATCTTCGCTCCAGCCGGTGGGCCGCGCGGCGGGGTCTCCCGAGAGCGCCACGGCCAGGACCTCGGCGAGGATCCGCGCCCCCGAGGCCACGGCCTGATCGAGATCCTCGAGGACCAGCGCGACCGCGCCCTCGCCGACATGGGGCACGCGTCCGCTCCTCGCGGCGAGCCTCGCGAGGATCCGCAGCAGATCTTCCGGCATGAGCTCGAAGGCGCCGCAGACGGCCCGATCGATCCTGCCGTGCCGGATCGCGCGGCTCGCCTCGGCGAGGGCGGGCATCACGGAAGCGTCGCCGCCCGCGAAGGCCATGCTGGGGCCGCGCGCGTCGAGCGCGATCGCCGCGTGGCCGAGCGGCGCGCTGGGCAGCGATTCGGCGAAGAGCGCGGGGCTCGCCCCCGCCATCCCATCGCGGAAGATCCCACCCAGGTATTCGGCCGTCGTGGCGAGGCATCCGAACCCGCTTCCGAGAAACGTCCCCGTGCGCTCAGGAGCCAGGGGGCGCTCCGCCGCGCGGGCGGCGCGCCAGGCGAGCAGGCAGACGGCCGTCACCAGCCGGCTTTCCGGCGACATGCGTCTCAGGACGCCCGGGCCGAAGAGCCTCTCCGGCTCGAAGCCGCGGAGGCGCGCCACGCGGGCTCGCGAGGGTCTTCCGCGCGGAGACGGCACATCCTCCTCGGCGCCCAGAGGGTCGCCTGAGCGCAGGGCGGAGAGAAAGGCCTGGGTGCCGGCGCCCGCCGCGCTGAAGACGAAGGCGCCCGTGACCGCGACGCGCCTCAAGTCCGCTCCATCGCGGAGCCGAAGAGCAGGACGACGTTGCCTCCGCCGAAGCCGAACGAGTTGGAGGCCGCCCGGCGCACGGTCGCGGAGCGCGCCGCGCCCGCAACGAGATCCAGGTCCGCTTCTCCGTCGGGGGCCACGAGGCCCGCCGTCGGCGGCAGGGCCCCGTGGACGAGGGCGAGGATCGTCGTCACCGCCTCCAGAGCGCCGCTGCCGCCCAGAAGGTGGCCGTGCATGGATTTCGTGGAGCTGACGGCCGGGCGCGCGCGCCCGAACACGCCCTCAATCGCCTTCCCCTCGGCCGCATCGTTGACGGGCGTCGCGGTGCCGTGGGCGTTGACGTAGCCGACGTCGCCGGGCTGCACGCGTGAGCGGGCCATCGCTTCCGCCATCGCCGAGCGCATGCCCCGGCCCTCTGGGTGACAGCTCGTCATGTGATGCGCGTCGCAGCTGGCCCCATGGGCGAGGACCTCCGCGAGCGGCCGGGCGTCGCGCTCGCGCGCGCGGTCCCACGCCTCCAGGATCAGGATCCCGGCTCCCTCGCCGAGAGTCAGCCCCTTGCGGTTCCCGTCGAAGGGGCGGCACCCGGCGGGATCCATGAGGCGCAGCGAAGCGAAGCCCGCGTACGTGAGGCGGCAGAGCGGGTCGCCGCCTCCGGCGACCATCCCCTCGGCCTCGCCATCCCGGATCATGTCGGCCGCCGCCGCGATGGCCGCGGCGGACGAGGAACAGGCCGTGGTGTTCGTGAGGCGCGGACCACGCGCGCCCAGGTGCGCCGCCAGCGCGTCGGTGGAAGAGGAGGGAGGCAGGCTCAGCGCGGGAGCCGCCGAGATCGGTCGCGGCCGGCGAGAGCCTCCCGCCGCCCGCGCCGCGGCGGTCTCGGCCTCGTACCACGACTCAGCCTCCAGCATTCCGCCGTTACAGTTGCCGAGCGAGACGCCGAAGCCCGAAAGCCCCGCGCTTCCCGTGACCCCCGCCTCCTCGACCGCCTCGCCGGCCGCCGCGCGGATCAGCCGGTCGAGGCGGCTGCCGCGGGCGCGGCGGGCGGCCTCGAAGCCGGCGACCTGCGCGACGGGCGCGCTCGAGGCCGACCCAGGTGAGAACAATGTGACGGGGCCGAACCCCCGCCGCCCCTCCACGAGGGCCGCCCACACCTCACGCACGCCCCGACCCAGGGAGCAGACGACGCCGAGACCCGTGACGGCCACTCGGGTCATCGCCCGCGCGCCCCGGGACGCCCCACCGGCTCCCCAGTCCTTGGCGGCGCTCCGCCTCCACGAACCGAGGCAGCTTCGAGCATCGGGCTCGGGCTCGCGGGTTCCTGGGTCGCGGATGCACCCGCGGCTGGTCCGGCCCACACGTCGTAGAAGTTGAACCACTGCGAGGGGCGCCTCGCGATGAGCGATTCCATCGCTGCGGCCACGCGCTCCGGGATGGCTTCTTCCTTGGCCGGATCGATCGGCTCGACAGATAGGACGCGGAACCGCCGGTGGCCCTCGAACACGAGAACCGCGGGAAGGATCGGCGCTCCTGAGGCGCGCGAAAGTTCCGCGGGCCCCGCCGGGATCTCGGTGCCGGCGCCGAAGAGGGACAC
Source organism: uncultured Acidobacteriota bacterium (assembly GCA_964400605.1). Taxonomy (GTDB): domain Bacteria; phylum Acidobacteriota; class Polarisedimenticolia; order JACPZX01; family JACPZX01; genus CAYNUH01. Next base: position 16,030 of record CAYNUH010000042.1, read on the forward strand.
GGAGGTCGTCCGGCCCCCGTAGGGACGATCGCCCTGCATGGCGACGATCTCGTTGCGCCTGAGCGCCGCGAGAAGATCGACCATCATCCAGGGGTCTTCTCGCGCGTAGGCGACGCGCACTCCGGCCGCATCCCGCACGGCCGCCGCGTACCTGGCGAACTCCCCGTCCTCGCGCCTCATGACCACCGTCACGGGCGCGCCGCACGACGCCAGGTGCGCCAGCGCCAGGTCCCACTGCCCGAGATGCATGCCCAGGACGATGACCCCGCGCCCGCCGTCCAGGAGCCGGCGCAAGAGCGCTTCCGTCGCGTCGCGCCCCTGTATGCGGCCTTCGATCCCGCCCCTTCCGTACGGAGGCAGATCGGTGTAGGCCACCATGAACTTGCTGAAGTTGTAGAAAAGGCGGAAGGCCGAAAGGAGCCCGGCCGGGCCCCCTCGGCACACGACGCGCCCCAGGTTGCGGCGGGCGGCTCGGCGCTCGTCGTCCATGGACGTGAAGCAGACGAGCGTCACGAGGAAGTGGATCGGGGGCCGCAAGAACCACGGGATACGCGGCACGATCGTGAGGATCAGCCGCCACGACAGATCGGTGTTCCATCGGTGGCGGTACCAGCGGACATCGCGCGTGGTGGACATGGGGATCCCGGCTCCCTGGAGCGTCATCCTAACGCAACGCCGCAGGCGCTTCAGGACTTCCGGCGGGGGCGCAGTTCCACGGGGAGGCCGTCCTCGAACCAGTCGCGCGTGAGGTCGCACCACAAGGCCAGACCGCGCCAGCGGCCGAACGGCGCGTAGAAGCGCTCGATGGATCGATCGCTGACGCGCCGTCCCCTTCCGTGCAGCTCCGCGAACTTGCGGCGGCACCAGGCGTCGATCCCCAGCCCCTCGTAACGCCCCAGGAGCTTCAGCAGATTGTCGGCGACGTAGCGGCCGGCTCCCTTCACGGAGGTGATCTCGCGCCGGATCTCCGGCACCGGCATCTCCGGGTCGAGCCAGCGCGACGGGACGAGGTCGGCCGAGGCCACACGCTCGGCGAGCGTCTTGAGGTACCCGGCGCGGTAGCCGGCCTTCGCCACACGCGCATAGAAAGAGAGCGGCGCCGCCGCCATCGCCTCGGCCGTGGGGAACGAACGCAGCGGCCGAGCGGCCGCAGCCTGCGGGTCCGCCCTGCCCGTCCCGGCCGCGCCGGGGCGGGCACGTGACGGGCGCCGTGCATCCGCGACCGGCTCACCGAGCCTCGCCACGATGCCCCCCACCATCACCCGCGTGAGCGCCCACGTGCAGTTGGTCGTGCAGATCATCTTGACGAGGTCCTCGTAGGGATCGGGCGCCCGCAGCAGCGGCCCCGCGCCCGCCTCGACCGCCCAGCCGAACCCCTCGATCCGCCGGCAGGCGTCGTGGAACGGATCGAATGCCTCGTCGAGCCGGAGCATGTGACGCACCTGAGCGCGGATCGCAGCGGCCTCCCGCCTCGATCCGTCGCCCGGCGCCGGGTGCACCCTTACCGTGACGGCTCCCGGAGCGGGTTCGCGCATGGTCACGAGCAGCGCCCTGCCAGAAGACGTCTCGAGCACGCGGCTCAGGCTCTCGGTCTCCACGTCCCAGTGGAAAGGAGGAAGGTCGAACCACCCGTGGCTGTAGATCGTCCGCAGAAAGGAGAACGATGGAGGCGTCGCCAACCTCAAGGTTGATTCCCTCCTCTCAGGCTCGATATCATGAGGGGTCATTTCGCGGAAGACACGCCCTACAGGAGGATCCTCACATGGCGAACTTCGTCAAGGCGGCGAAGGCTTCCGAACTCAAGCCCGGCGACGCCAGAGTGGTCGAGCTGAGCGGCAAGACCTACGCCCTGTTCAACGTGGACGGCAAGTTCTACTGCCTCGACAACACCTGCCTGCACCGCGGCGGCCCCATCGGTGAAGGCTTCCTCGATGGCACGACGGTCACCTGCCCGTGGCACGGCTGGCAATATGACGTCGGCAGCGGCCAGAACAAGACGAACCCGAGCGCGAGGTTGGCCGCCTACGAGGTGAAGGTCGAGGAGGACGACGTCCTCATCGGCACCTGAGCGGCCGCGCGGCGCCGCGCCGCCTCGGCCGCACCGAAAGCCAGGATGACCGACCCCGTGAGCCCGCCCCGCGACCGCCTGGCCGCGCTGTGCTCCCGCCCCGAGACGGAGTGGGATCTCGCCGAGGCGGCGGTGCTGGTCGCCGCCGTGGAGTATCCGGGTCTGGAGCCCGGCGAGGTTTTCGCCCGCCTCGACCACTTCGGCCGGCGCGCCGCGCGGCGCCTGCCGGCGGAGGGGGCGCGGGAACGGGCGCTCGCGCTGGCGCAGTACCTCCACGAGGAAGAAGGGTTCGAGGGGAACCTCGAGGAGTACGACGACCCGCGCCACTCCTTCATCAACGAAGTCCTGGACCGGCGCACCGGGCTTCCCATCCTGCTCTCGCTCGTATACCGCGAGGTGGGCCGCCGGGCGGGCGTCGCCCTCGACGGGGTCGGACTGCCGGGGCACTTCGTCGTCGCCGTGAGGGACGCTGGGATGTTCCTCGATCCCTTCCACGGCGGCCGGGAGCTGACCGTCGAGGACTGCGCGCGGATCGTGGAAGAGATGTACCGCGGCGCCCTGCCATTCTCTTCCGACATGCTGAAGCCCGCCGCCCCGCGGGAGATCCTCTCGCGGCTGCTGCGCAACCTGAAGGGACTCTACCTGGGCCGGCAGGACGCGACCCGGGCGTGGAGGATCGCCGATCTCCTCGTCTGCGCCCAGCCGGGCGCGGCCGACGAGCTGCGCGACCGCGGCCTGCTGGCGGTGCGCCTGGAGCGCTACGGCGATGGGGCCACGGACCTCGGCCGGTACCTCCAGGTGCGCCCCGACGCCCGCGACGCGGACACCGTGATCGCCGCTCTGCGCGTCGCCAAGCGCGCCCTCGCCACGATGAACTGAGCCTGCCGCGGCCTTGACGGAGCGGGGATGCGAAGGTAGGCTGGCCCGCTCGCATGTCCCCATCCATCACCGGTGCTTTCCCGCGGCATGCTCGCGGGCGCGGGGCACATCGGGCGGCGCCCGCCGCGGCCGGCGGAACCGGCCCCCGAGGATCGGGATCTCAATCTGGAGGATGCATGGCAGGCAAAACGAAGCCGGTCTGGAAGCTCGAGGTCGGCGATCCGGCACCCGAATTCAAGCTGATGTCAACGGGTGGCGGCGCCGGCAAAGGAGGCCCGTACCGGGAGATCTCGCTGTCCGAGTACAAGGGAAAGAAGAACGTCGTCCTGGCCTTCTACCCGGCGGCGTTCACCCCGGTCTGAACGATCCAGATGCCCTCGTACGAGGAGGACCTCTCCGAGTTCGAGCGGCGCAATGCCCAGGTCCTGGGCATCAGCACGGACAACGTTCACAGCAACGAGGCGTGGGCGAAGTCGATGGGCGGCCTCTCCTACCCCCTGCTGTCCGACTTCTGGCCGCATGGGAAGGTCGCCAACGACTACGGCATCCTGCGCAACGCCGGGATCACGGAGCGCGCGATCTTCGTCCTCGACAAGGAGGGGATCATCCGCTACATCGACATCCACGACATCGCCGAGCAGCCCCCCACCGACAGGATCATGGCGGCCCTCGACAAACTCAAGGAAGCCGGGCTCAAGTAGGCCAGGCTGAAGTGACCCTCGCACGCGCCGGCGTCCGCCGCCTCGGGCGGATGCCGGCGCGGCGCGATCGGGTCGCGACGATGGGCAACGCGTGACACCCGAGTCGGAAAGACCGCCGCCCCTCGACCTGTCGAGATACTGCATCCCCTACACGCCGTTCGAGAAGACCCTCGCCGAGTGCCGTATCGGCCTCGTCAGCACGGCCGGTGTCTACCTCCGGGGCGACACACCGCTCGTCGCCTCCGGGGACAACTCGTTCCGGGTGATCCCGGGCGACGCGAGGGCGGCAGACCTCACTTACGCGGACGAGCACTACCCGCACGACTGCGTGGACGCCGATCTGAATTGCGTCTTCCCCGTCGATCGGCTCCGCGAGCTGGCGGCGGAAGGTTTCATCGCGGGGCCCGCCGAGTCGCATTTCTCCATGGGGTTCACGCAGCAGCTCGCGGCGATCCGGTCCACCACGGTGCCCCTGCTCGCCCGGGCGGTGGACCGGGTCCGCCCCGACGCCGTGGTGCTGACCGGCGGGTGACGGCTGTGCCACCGCACGGTCGTGACGGTGCAGAGGGCCATCGAGATGCTGGGGATCCCGACGGTGGGCATCACCGTCGAGCCGGAAGAAACCCGTCAGGCCCGCCCGCCGAGGGCGCTTCAGCCCACAGCCCGAGATGGGTCCGGCCTCGACTTCAGCGTCGGCCGGACGCTGGGCCGCCCCAGCGATTCCGCCCTGCACAGGGCGATCCTGAAGGACGCGCTCTCCCTTCTCGCGGCGCCCGGCGAGCCGGGCCGGATCGAGGTGCGGACCTACCCTTGAGCCCCCCCGGGAGGCCCCGCGCGAAACGCCCCGGCCCACCCCGATCCTGGACCCGCTTGCGAAAAACGTGGGAATGCCTATTTTTTTCTCGTCACACCCCATCCCTGCGGAGGGACATCTGGTTCCGCCCGCGGGGGCCGGCGGCTATGGGGTCTCCGGCGCGTGCAGGGGTCGTGACGGGAGCCGCCCTATGACGGGAAGCGAGATCTGCAGCGGCCTCGAGCGGCGGCGCGATCAGGGCGCCGGTTTCGAGGAGCTGCTCTCCAAGGCCGTCGAGTACCTCCACGAATCGAACCCGCGTTTCCATTGGACGGGCATCTATGAGCTTTTCCCCGACGACGTCCTGCGGCTGGGGCCGTTCATCGGCGCACCGACGGACCACGTCTTCATCGCGGTCGGCCGCGGCGTGTGCGGCACGGCGGTCGCGGAGAAGCGCAACATGAACGTGCCCGATGTCTCGAAGGCCGGCAACTATCTGGCCTGCTCCTCCGCGACTCGGTCCGAGCTCGTCGTGCTCATCCGCCGGGGCGAGAGGATCTTCGCGCAGATCGACATCGACAGCCACGAACTCGACGCCTTCGATCCGGCCACCGCGGCCCATGTCGAGCAGGTCGCCGACTGGCTCGCCGAGGCGTATGCGTCCCGCTAGGGTCCCGCCGCCCCCGGGGCCCCGCCGTCCCCGGCCGGAAGCCGCTCCCGGGGAGGCGTAGCGTGGAACACGAAGCCGCCGCCCAGCCCGACACGGTCGCCGAGTCGCTCCGGCGCACGGTGGAGGACTACGAGCGCTGGTTCCGCACGATGGACGCGCAGATGCGCGTCCTCGAGCGCGAGCGCCAGAAACTCTCGGCCGTATTGAACCACACGGACGCCGGCTTCCTGGTGTTCGACGCGTCGCTGCGGACCATCTGGGCCAACGACGTCTTCACGCAGCGTTTCTGTGGCGGCGCCCACGCCGGCGCCATCCTGGGGGAGCCCTGTCACCGCGTGCTGTGCGGCCGCGAGAGCCTCTGTTCCGCCTGCCCAGCCTCCCGGCCGCTCACGTCAGGCGCGGTCGCCCATCACGAGATACGTCTGGAGATCGAGGGACAGCCGCGCCACATCTACGCGACGGCGATGCCCATCGCGACGCCCGAGGGCCGCATCGACGAGACCATCGTGATGCTACAGGACGTCACCGATCTGGCGGTCCTGCGCCGCTCCAGGGAGGCGCTGCGAGCGAGCGAAGAACGGTTCCGATCCATCTTCGAGAACGCCGGCGCCGGCATGGCCACCGTGTCTCCCGACGGGTCGTTCCTTCAGGTGAATCCGGCCCTGTGCGCCTTCCTGGGGTACACCGAGCCCGAGCTTCTGGAAATGAACGTGACCGACGTCACGCATCCCGATGACCTCGAGGCGAGCCTCCGGATCATCACCGAGGCGCTCGCCGGGCGCAGCCGAGTCGCCGACCTGGAGAAGCGTTACGTCCGCAAGGACGGCGCCATCGTGTGGGGACACCTTTCGGTGACCTGGCTGGTGGGCGCCGATCGGAAACCGACCTATGCCGTCTCCTTGATCCAGGACATCACCGAACGCAAGCGCCTGGAGGAGCAGCTCCGCCAGTCACAGAGACTGGAATCCGTAGGGACGCTGGCGGGTGGCGTGGCCCACGACTTCAACAACATCCTCACGGGCATCCTGGGCTACGCGGAGATGCTCAAGCTGGGCGCTCATCCCCCCAATGTCCTCCAGGCGGCGCAGGTGATCGGGAAAGCGGCCCGCAGAGGCGCCGAGCTGACCCAGCAGCTCCTCGGGTTCGCCCGAAAAGGCAAGCAGCAGGATGTCCCGGTGGACCTGCACGCCACGATACGCGACGTCGTCGCCCTCCTGGACAGGACCATCGACAAGAAGATCCGCATCGCCACGCGCCTCGAGGCGGAAGGGGCCCTCCTGCTCGGCGATCCGGGCCAGATCCAGCAGGTCATCCTGAACCTCGCCCTCAACGCCCGCGACGCCATGCCGGAGGGGGGCGATCTCAAGTTCACGACGGCGACGGCTCAGGTGGATGGAGGGCGGCATCTCCTGGTGTCGGTGGCCGACACCGGCGCGGGGATCTCCGCGGAGATCCGCGGCAGGATCTTCGAACCTTTTTTCACAACGAAGGAGCGGGGCAAGGGGACGGGGATGGGCCTGGCCATGGTGTACGGCATCATCAAGAGCCACGGCGGCTTCATCCGCCTCGACACCGAGCCCGGACGGGGCACGACCTTTCACGTGTACCTTCCCGCCGACCCCGGTCTCGCCGCCCCGCATCCGGCGGGCCTCTCCAACGGAGAGGTGAGGGGCGCCGGGTGCGTCCTCATCGTGGACGACGAGGAGGACGTGCGGGAAGTGCTGGCCGGGTTCCTCCAGCATCTCGGCTATGACGTGGTGACGGCGTCGGACGGCGACGAGGCCGTGGCGGCTTACGCGAAGTCGGGCGGTGGAATCGACCTCGTCATCATCGACATGGTGATGCCCAGGATGGACGGCCGCGAATGCTTCCGTTCTCTCAGGAGGATGGACCCCGGAGTCAAGGCCGTCCTCTCCACCGGCTTCGGGTTCGGCGTGGCCGCGCAGGAGATGCTCGACGAGGGGATGCTCGCGTTCGTCCAGAAGCCGTACGGGATCCTGCGGCTCTCCGAAGTGGTCGCGAAAGCCCTGGCGAAGTAGGTCGGAAGCCGATCAGGCGCCGGGACGATTCGCCGAGAGCGCGGGGTCGGATCGATCCTGCCGCGGCCCCCGCGCGTCGGAAACCCGCTCAGGAGCCCAAGGCCTCGAGGTGTTCGAGGGTGAGGAGGGAGGAGAGGGCGCCCGGTTCACGAGGGGGGATGGCGTCCACGGCGATGCAGGCGAGGGTGCCTTTGCCGAAGGAGACCGAGTTCCGGTCGGCGCCGATGATCTCGGCGGTCATCTTGGAGAGGTCGGGCTCGTGGCCGACCAGGAGGATCGACTCGGGGCCGCGCACCGCGGCGAGCGCGCGCTTCACCTTCTCCCAGCGCGCGCCCGAGGCCAGCGCCTCCTCCACCACGACGCCGCAGTCGGCGCCGACCGCCGCGGCGACGACCTCCGCGGTTTGACGGGCCCTGACGTAGGGACTCGTGAAGACGCGATCAAAGCTGAAGGCCAGTTTCTTCATGCCGAGGGCCGCGAGCTGCATCCGGACGCGCCCCTCCACGGAGAGAGGCCGCTCCGAATCGTGCGCGAACCTGGCACCGTCGCGGGAAACCGCCTCGCCGTGCCTGAGCAGGTAGATGGCGGCCACGAGACTCTCCTCCCGGGACGGGTCCCCCTGGAAGGGTTGGGCCGCCAAGGCCCGCGCGGAGGAGGGGACCCTTTCGGAGGGCTCACGCAGGTTCTCGGCGGCCCAACGGCGCGAACGCCGGCAAAACTTGGCGGCAATTCTAGAACAAGTGCCGCTACTTTGGCGATAGGGTGGAAGTCCGCGCCGGACGGGCCTGATCGGCCGCCCCGCTCCCCACGGCGACCGCCGGTGTTGCGTTCCTGTGCGGCGCGCCGGACTGCGTTTCGATCTCGGCGAGCACTCTGTCGATGTCTTCGATCCGGTAGGCCTCCTGCATGGAGCAGAACCTCGGCCCGCACATGGAGCAGAACTGAGCGCTCTTGAAGTACTCCGCGGGCAGCGTTTCGTCGTGCATGCGCTGCGCGGTCTCGGGATCGAGGCTCAGCTCGAACTGAGCCTTCCAGTCGAAGTTGAACCTCGCCCGGGACAGTTCGTCATCGCGCCGGCGGGCGTCCTTTCGCCCGCGCGCGACGTCGGCCGCGTGGGCGGCGATCTTGTACGCGATGACGCCCTGCCGCACGTCGTCCACGTCGGGCAGCCCCAGGTGCTCCTTGGGAGTGACGTAGCACAGCAGCGACGCTCCGTGCCAGCCTACGACGGCCGCGCCGATGGCGGACGTGATGTGGTCGTAGCCGGGCGCGATGTCGGTGACCAGGGGACCCAGAGTGTAGAAGGGCGCCTCGTGGCACACCTCCTGCTGCCTCTTCACGTTCATCTCGAGCTGATCGAGGGGCACGTGGCCGGGGCCCTCGATCATCACCTGCACGTCCCTCTCCCACGCCCTCAGCGTGAGCTCGCCGAGCGTGTCCAGCTCGGCGAACTGAGCCGCGTCGGAGGCGTCGTGCAGGCAGCCGGGCCTGAGCCCGTCGCCGGCGCTGATGGTCACGTCGTAGCGGCGGCAGATCTCGAGCACGCGGTCCCAGCTCTCGTAGAGGGGGTTCTCCCTGCGGTGGTACATCATCCAGTGCGCCAGCAGGGATCCGCCGCGGCTCACGATGCCGGTGATGCGCCCGCGGACCAGGGGCAGGTGCCGCAGCAGCACGCCCGCGTGCAGGGTCATGTAGTCCACCCCCTGCTTCGCCTGGTGCTCGATCATGTCCAGCAGATCGCCGGCCGTCATGTCCTCTATCTTCGTGAGCTCGGCGACGGCCTGGTAGATCGGCACCGTGCCCACCGGCACCGTGGCGGCGGCGATGATGGCCTTGCGGATGCCGTCGATGTCGCCTCCCGTGGAGAGATCCATGACGGTGTCGGCGCCGTAACGCACGGCCATCGCGACTTTCTCAAGCTCCCCAGCGACGTCGGAGCTGACGGCGGAGTTCCCCAGATTCGCGTTGATCTTGCACCGGGCCGCGATCCCGATGCCGCACGGCTTGAGGTTCGTATGGTTGACGTTCGCCGGGATGATCATCCGGCCTCGAGCGACCTCGGATCGCACCAGCTCGGCGTCGAGGCCCTCGACCTCGGCGACGGCCTTCATCGCGTCCGTCACCGCGCCCCTGCGGGCGTGATGCATCTGCGTCACGACGTTCCCGTTCACTGCGGACATCCCTGAAACCCTCCGACCGGCGACGGCCGCCGCCCGGGAGCATCGGCCGGCGCGGCATGGGGTTCGACACGGCCATCCCGGGTGGAAGAGGCGTAATCCAGCCTCTCCCGGACGATGGAGCACCCTCCAGGGACGAACCCGTAGATGCCGAGCAGAACCTCTTCGGGGCGCACGCTGGCGCCGTTGTCGAAGGCCACGGAGAACGAAAGGGTGATCCCCTCGCTCTCGGAGACCTTCTCCAAGGATACTTCACGAACGAACTTCCTGAGATCCACCGGGACGCTCTTTCCCCGGCGCGCCTTCTCGACGACGAGGATGGGCGCGGCGTTGAAGGCTTCCACGCGGGAGAGATGCCAGAGCGCATCGCCGCCCGACACCGAGGCTCCGGCGTCCACCACCGCGACCTCGCCCGGGCCTTCGGGTTCGCCGTCCTTCACGCCTTCGGTTTCCGTTCGCAGGCCCGACTCCTCGTTGAAGGGCATCGTCTCCACCGACCCGCTCCCCCGGCCGGGCCTCACGCGGGCGCGCCGGAGCGTCATGGGGACCGTCACGCGGTAGAGCGCCGATCGCACGTCGGCCGCCAGCGCCGGAGCGTCGCCGTCGATCAGGGTCACCGACGCCACCTCGACGCCCTCCGGAAGGGCCCCATTGAGGCGCGACAGGAGGTCGGGTTCCCGCAGCGGCGCACCGAGCTGGAAGTCGATCGCCTCCTCGGCACCCTCCGCGCCCAGGGCCAGGGCCGGCGTGAAAGCCAGGAGCGGTTTCGGGTTGAACCCCTGGGAGTACCTGAGGCTGACGCCGGCGCGGCGGAAGGCACGCGCGAAGCTCCGGTTCAGGTCCAGGTGCGACAGGAAACGGGCCCTCCCTCGCTTGCGGAAGACCGCGCGGTAGCGCAGCGGCGGCGCGGCGGGGCTCGCGGGCCGGAGGGGCACGCGCGAGGATCGGATGCGCAGCAGCGACTCGTGGTTCGCCACGCGCTCCGCCGTGATGTGGGGCAGATCGCACGCGCAGCCGCAGTCGTAACAGACCAGCTTGTCGTCCGGCCGGAACGGCCGGTTGAACTTCCGGTACGGCTTCTCGCAGGCCGGCGACAAGGCCGCCTTCTGCGCCCGGCCCCACTCGCGCACCAGGAAGCTCTTGAGCACCGTGGTGTCGATGTGGTCCCACGGGAGGGTGGCTTCCAGGGGGATCGCGCCCAGGAACTCCTGCATCGTGACGCCGGGCGTCTCCTCGAACGCCTCGCACCACTCCTTCCAGCGGAAGTGCTCCGTCCACCCGTCGAAGCGGCACCCCTTGCGGTAGGCGGCCTCGATCACGCGCGAGAGGCGCCGGTCGCCCCGGCTCATGGCGGTCTCCAGGACGCTGGTCTCCACGTGGTGCCTCTTGAACTTGATCTGCCGGCTGCGGAGCCTCTTGGCGATGAAGCGCTGCTTGGCGTACAGGCTCTCGACGGAGTCCATGGCGGCCCACTGGAAGGGTGCGTGCGGCTTCGGCACGTGCGACGAGGCGCTGAAGTTCAGGCGCGGCAGGCCCCCCGGGCCGCCCTTCGCCCTGGAGAGGCGGTCGCGGCCGATGCGGTGGATCCTCTCCGCCAGATCGACCATCCCGAGGAGGTCCTCCTCCGTCTCGGTGGGCAGCCCGATCATGAAGTACATCTTGATGAGGTCCCAGCCGGCGCCGAAAGCGTTGGAGGCGGCCTGGAGGATGTGCTCCTCCGTGATCCCCTTGTTGAGCACGTCCCGCATCCGCTGCGTGCCCGCCTCGGGAGCGATGGTGAAGCCGGTCTTCTTCACGCGGGAGATCTGCGCCGCGAGCTGCTCGGTCAGCCCGTAGGGCCTCAGACTCGACACCGACACGGCCACCCGGGATCCGGCCATGCGGTCCATCATCTTCTCGACCAGCGTGGGCAGGCACGAGTAGTCGGCGGGCGAGAGCGACGTGAGGGAGACCTCGTCGTAGCCGGTCCTCTCCAGGGCGTCGAGCGCCGTGTCGATGATCGACTCCGCCGTGCGCTCCCGGACCGGGCGGTAGATGATGCCGGCCTGGCAGAAGCGGCACCCTTCGGTACACCCGCGCGCGATCTCGATGGAGACGCGGTCGTGCACGATCTCCGAGTGGGGCACCACCGAATCGGCCGGGAACGGGAACTTGTTGATGTCGTCCAGCACCGCCCGCCTGATCGGGAAGGGCGGGGGCACCTCGCCCTCGGCGAGCGCGGCCGGGTCGGGGCCGGCGACGTAGTGCAGCCCGCACAGAGGGTCGGGCGCGGTGCGGTACAGCGACGGCACGTAGATCCCCGGCAGGCGCGCCAGTGATCTGAGAATCGCCGCGCGAGCCGCCCGCGAGGAACCGCCGCCTCGGGCGGCAGCCTCCCGGTGGCGCTCGCGAAGACCGGCGTACGCCTCGAGCAGGATGGGAAGGGCCTCCTCGCCGTCGCCGATCAGGAAGGCGTCGAAGAAGTCGGCCACCGGCTCGGGGCTGAAGGCCACAGGCCCGCCGCCGACGACGAGCGGGAACTCCTCCCCTCGGTCCCTGGAGTAGAAGGGAATGCCCGCCAGGTCGAGCATCATGAGCACGTTCGTGAAGCCCAGCTCGTACTGAAGCGAGAAGCCCACGACGTCGAACTTCGCGAGGGGCGTGCGCGTCTCCAGCGACGCCAGAGAGACTCGATTCTCCCTCAGCGCCTTCTCCATGTCGGGCCACGGCGTGAAGCACCGCTCCAGGAGCATGTCGTCGCGCCGGTTGATCACCTTGTAGAGGATGCGCAGCCCCAGGTGGCTCATCCCGATCTCGTACACGTCGGGGAAGGCCATCACGGCGCGCACGCGCACCGTCGCATGGTCCTTGACGACGGAGTTGTGCTCGCCGCCGAGGTAGCGGGCGGGCTTCTCCACTTCGGGGAGGATTTCTTCCAGCTCTCGGATCATGCTCGGTCTCACGGAGGGGCTGAGGGGCCCGTGGGGTTGCCGAAGGGGGGCTCCGCGCCGGCGGCGGCAGTCTTCTCGCTACTTTCGCCGGCTGTCCGTCTCGCTGAGGGCCCGATTATACGATCTCGGCCGGGAAAAGTCGCCGCGGAACACGTGCCTCCGAGGTGCCCCTGGCTGCGCCAAAGTCAGCAGCCATCCACGATCGACCCATAGAGCGCGCCACACAAGGAGATTCGAGGCGTTACGATTTCACGGGCCCTCCCCAAGAAATCTCTTGCCCCTTTCTTGACTGTTTTAGTAAAGTATGGCCGCCCGCGGTTGTTCGACGCTTGAACTTGAACGCGCCCCTCACCGGGCGCCGGGGGGGTCCAGGTGAAGATCAGCAAGCAGGGTGAGTACGGGCTGGCGGCGATTCTCTATCTCGCCTCCCAGCCCGAGGGGAAGCTCAGCCTCAGGGACGAGATCGCCCGGCGCTGCGGCATCCCCAGGAACTTCCTGGCGCACATCCTCTCGCGCCTCCGTCGCGGCGGCATCCTCGGATCGCGCCGCGGGGCCCGGGGGGGCTACTTCCTGCGCGTCGAGCCCCAGCGCCTTTCGCTGGCGGACGTCCTCGAGGCGCTGGAGGGCAATATCCGGCTCCTGCGCTCGATCGAGGAGGCGCCGGCCGAGTCACCCAGCCCGGGGCCGGAGGTGTCCGTCTCCGCGAACGGCGAGGGTGCCAGGCAGACCTTGAACGGCGTGAGGCGGGAAGCCTTTCGCCGGCTCCAGGAGAGGGGCTACGAGCTCCTGCACAGCATCAAGATCGGTGAATTGCTGCCCGCCAAGGGTGGGCAGGCCTGAACGCCGGGCCCGAAGACCGGGGCCGGCCATGACCTCCATCGCGCCCCCGTATCCGGAAGGACGGGGCGCGGGCTCCAAGCACCCCGCAGACGTGAGTTGAACGCAAAGGCAACGGAGGGTTCAATCCGATGAGGCTCAACAGAATCGTCGGTGCAAGCGTTTCGGCAGCGGCCAATGTCGCCTGGCACGCGTTCCAGGCTTTCAATCGTTTGTTCCCCGAAGGCTCATTCCAGCCCAAGTGGGCCCCGGCCCCTCTGCTCAAATCGAGGGAGCGGTCGTTCCCGACCCTGGGCTTCCCGCGGAAGACCGACTCGCTCTGCCCGCGCTGTGTCAAGGAAGTCCGCGATCAGATCATCGCGGGCGAGGTGGAATGGCGCATCCTGGTGGACGGCAAACCCGGAGAGATCCCGGCCTCCATCATCGAGCGCGACGGCAAGGTGTACATGGAGAAGACCTGCGAGAAGCACGGCTCCTTCACCGACATGATGGCCGTGGACGTCGAATTCCTGCGCCGCATGGAGAAGCTGTATCCGGGGCGCGACTTCCGCATGGCGCCGGACCCGCACCACGACCACGGCTCCTCCACTGTGCGCTACGGCCGGGGCGCGGTCCTGACCGTGGACCTGACCAACCGCTGCAACATGATGTGCAACCCCTGCTTCATGGACGCGAACCAGGTGG
>CAYNUH010000043.1:0-28959 GCA_964400605.1 uncultured Acidobacteriota bacterium
CCATGAACATCAGGAATGCAAGCGCTCGGGCAGCCGCACTGACGGCCTTTATTTTGATGACACCCGCCGCGGCGCAGGAGACGACCACACCGCACTCTGCACAGGAAGCCGCCTCTGCCGCCGGCTCCGCCGAGATCGAATCTCTGCGTCGCGACGTCCGCGAACTGCGCGATCTGGTCAGGGCCCTCCAGGAGCAGATCCGGGCGGTGACTGCGGCCGGAGCCGCGAGCGCGGCCCCGACGCCGACCGAAAAGCCCTTCGCGGCTGCGCCCGCTCCTCTGCCGGTCGAGCCGCCGCCCGTGACCGCAGCGCCTCCGATCGCGGTCGCCGCGGCCCCGTCCCGCAGCCAGAGCCTTCTCAACCCCGCGATCAGCGGGGTCTTCCAGGCGATCGGAAACACCTCGGTGCGCCGGGCGTACGAGGAGAACGGATTCGACCTGAGCGAGGCCGAGGTCGCTTTTCAGTCGGTCGTCGATCCCTACGCGAAGGTGGACCTCTTCCTCAGCTTCCCCAACGGCGAGACTCCCGAGGTGGAGGAGGGATTCCTCACCACCCTGGCGTTGCCCGGCTCGCTGCAGCTCAGGGCGGGCCGTTTGAAGTCCTCCTTCGGCAAGTGGAATACCCTGCATACGCACGCGTTCTTCAGCGTGGACCGGCCCGACGCGCTGACGAACTTCTTCGGCGAAGAAAGCCTCACCGCGGACGGAGTGTCGCTCAGCGTCCTGGTGCCGAACCCGTGGGATCTCTACATCGACTCGATCACGGAGATCGGCACGGCCCTGGAAGGAACCTCCTTCAACAGCACGCGCCGCAACCTGACCTACGTGGAGCACCTGGCGGCGCTCTTCGACACCTCCCCGAACTCGACCCTGGAGGTCGGACTGACCGCAGCGCGGGGCCGCAGCGGCCCGACGGAGACGCTCATCGAGGATCTTTCGCAGCCCGGCGTTCCGGCGACTCTCTCGCCGCGCGAACGGATGGATTCGGCGGTCCAGGGCCTGGACGTGACGTACAAGTGGAAGCCGCTCCGGCTGAACGTCTACCGCTCCTTCCTCTGGCAGACCGAGCTGATCCGCGGCCACCGTCACGTGGAGATCCTGACGCCGTCGCTCACCCTGGCGCAGGGCGCCGTGACCAGCCTCGGCGGCTACAGTTACGTGGAGTCGCAGTTCGTCAAGCGCTGGAGAGTCGGTGCGCGCTACGACTGGAGCGGCTTCCCCGACAGCGAGACGGCCCGGGAGTGGGCGGTCTCGGGCGTCGTCCGCTTCCAGCCCTCCGAGTTCCAGGAGATCCGGTTCCAGCTCAAGCGGACCCACTGGAATGACGACGCGGCTCTCCGCTTCAGCGGCGATGAGGACGACACACGAGTCTTCTTCGAGTGGATTCCGGTCATCGGCGCCCACGGCGCCCACAAGTACTGAGGAGGTGATCATGGCTCTCTCGACACGACGGATTCGCCCGATCCTCCTCGCCCTTCTCGTCCCGCTGCTTTGCCTCGCGGGAGGTGGAGGCCCCTCTTCCGCCGCCGAGACCCGGGTCAAGGTGGTGGCCACGGTGCCGAACCTCGGCGACATCGCCCGATTCATCGGCGGCGACCGGATCGAGCTCACGACCATCGCCACCGGAACCCAGGACGCCCACTTCGTGGACCCGAAGCCCTCGTACATGGTCAAGATGCACAACGCAGATCTCATCCTGGTGAATGGCCTCGATCTCGAGATCGGCTGGGTGCCGCCGCTGACTCAAGGATCCCGAAATCCGAAGATCCTCCAGGGGGCGGCCGGGTTCGTGGACTCGTCCACGGGCATCCCCGTCATCGAGATCCCTTCCTCCTTGAGCCGCGCGGAGGGGGACGTCCATCCCTACGGGAACCCTCATTACCTCACCGACCCTCTCAACGCCGGGATCGCGGCGCGAACCATCACCGAGGCGCTCAAGCGGGCCGATCCCGCCTCCTCGCAGGCCTACGAGGACCGCCGCCGGGAGTTCGTGACCCGTTTGCACGAGGCGATGTTCGGGAAGGATCTGGTGGACCTGGCCGGGGGTGCCAAGCTGGCCCGCGAGGCCGCCGGCGGGACGCTCGACGCCTTCCTCGATGCCACCGTTATCGGCGGCGCGCCCCTCCGCGCCCGGCTGGGAGGATGGCTGGGGAGGATGGAGGCCGTGAGAGGTCGCCCGGTGGTCACGTACCACAAGGACTACTCCTACTTCGCCGGTCGCTTCGGGCTGAGAGTCGTGGAGTACGTGGAGCCGAAGCCGGGGATCCAGCCCTCCGCCAAACACCTGGAGGATCTGGTGCGGCGCCTGCGGCAGGGGGACGTGCGCGTCATCATCACGAGGCCGTACGTCGAGCACCGCTCCACCGATCTGCTGGCCGAGAAGACGGGCGTGAAGGTCGTCACCCTCCCTCTCGAAGTGGGGGGCGCCCCCGAGGCGGGCGATTACTTCAAGCTGTTCGACCACTGCGTCGGGAAGATCCTCGAGGCCTTCGCTGGGGCGGCCGCGTCCGGCCAGGGAGGCTAGGTGTCGGAGCAGATCCAGGTCCTCTTCCTGCCTTTCGTGGCGTGCCTGATCCTCACCAGCATCCACGTCTACCTGGGCATCCACGTCATCAGCCGGAAAGTCATCTTCGTGGACATCGCGCTCGCGCAGATCGCCGCCGTGGGTGCAACCGTCGCCTTCCTCCTGGGTTACGACCCGCGCTCGGAGGGCGCCTACTTCTTCTCTCTGGGTTTCGCCATCCTGGCCGCGATCATCTTCGCCCTGACCCGCACGAAGCGCGAGCACGTGCCTCAGGAAGCTGTCATCGGTCTCACGTACGCCACCGCAGCCGCGGCGGCCATCCTGCTCGCCGACATCTCGCCGCATGGCGCCGAGCACCTGCACGACCTCCTGGCGGGCAGCATCGTGTGGGTCACGCCGGGGCAGATCCTCAAGACGGCCGTGCTCTACGCGCTCATCGGGGCCTTTCACGTCGTGTACCGCCGTCGGTTCCTCCAGATCTCCCTCCGGCCGGAGGAGGCGTACGCCCAGGGCGTGCGCGTGCGGTTGTGGGACTTCCTTTTCTACCTCTCGTTCGGCGTGGTGATCACGTCCGCCGTGCAGATCGCGGGGGTCCTGCTCGTCTTCTGTTATCTCGTGGCTCCGGCCGTATTCGCGGTGATGTTCTGCGAGAGCCTGAAGGCGCGGCTCATCACCGGCTGGCTGATGGCCACCGCCGTGAGCGCGGCGGGCCTCCTCTTCTCGTACGATCGGCCTTCCGGCCCCACCATCATTGTCTGCTTCGCGGTGACCCTGACCCTGGGCGCCACCGTCCGCGGGATCGCCACCGCACCGAGCCGGCCCCGCGCGGCGGCCGTCGCCGCGGCGAGCCTCGTGCTGGTCGCCCTCGTGGGCTATGCGCTCGTACTCTTCCGTCCCCATGCGCACGGGGTCGCCGGCGAGACGCACGAGGAGGCTCTCCCCGCGGCGGCGTCCCCGGAGCACGCTATGGGCGGCGACGTGGACGATCTGCGCCGGGCGCTCCGCGACACCCATGAAAACGTCCGTGCCACCGCCGTCGGCCGTCTCCTCGCCACGGGAGATCCCAGGATTCTCCCCGACCTGGTGTCGGCCCTGCACGATCAGGCGGCTTCCGTGCGGGAAGCGGCCGCATCGGCGCTGGGCCGGCTCGGGGACCGCTCCGCGCTTCCGCCGCTGAAGCAAGGGCTGCTGAATGAGGACGAGGACGAATGGGTGAGGCTGAGGATCGCTCAGGCCGTGGCGGATCTCGGGGAGCGGGACGGGCTTCCCGTGCTCCTGGATCTGGCTCGGCGCGGCGAGGCCAAGATCACCCGTCTCGAGGCCCTCTCCACCCTGGCGAGGCTCTCGAGGACTACCGGCGTTCCCCTGGACGACCCCGACTCCGCGGAGGGAGCCTCCCTCAGGGAGAAGCTCGAAAGGTGGTGGGCGGCCGAGGGCGGACGCGTCAAGTGGGACGCCGCCTCCCGCACGTACCGCCGCTGACGCGCCGCGGCGAGTCTCCCGAACGGGTGAGCGCCCACCTGCGAGACCGCGAGACGAGGAGGCCTCGACCCCCGTCGAACATTCCTTGCCGTGCAAAGCAGGGGCGTGCTACGGTCTGCGCCCCCCGCGAGGATCACGCATGAAGCTCAGCCTCGCCGCCGCGACGGTGCTCATCGCCCTTCTGCTATACCTCTGCGTGTCCCACATCCCCGAAGGGTCCGTGGGGATCGTCGAGTCGGGGGGGACGACGAAGGCGCTCCTCTCAGGCTTCCACCTGCATCTGCCGTTCTCGGGCCCCTCGGTGATCTACCCCACGAGCCTGCCGCCGGCCTCAGGGGAAACGAGGATCACCCTCGCCGACGGCGCCGCCTTCGCCATCGGCTTCGAGATCTCGGGCCGCCTCGATCCCAGGCAGGCCACGATATTCCACCAGACGGCCGCTCGGAGGGGGGCTGAGGAGCTGCTCAGGACGGCGGGCGCGCTCGGGCTTCAAGAGACAGCGCCTGCGCGGACGGCCGCCGACGTCGCCTCCGGGGCTTTCGAGACGGAGGCTGCGGAACGGGCGGGCCGGTACCTCGCTCCGTACGGCGCGGCGGAGGTCGCTCTCAGACTGCGCCTCTCGTCACCGGCCACGCTCCTGGCTCTGGCGCAGGCCCTCGCCCCTTCCCGCCAGGCGGGCCTGCTCGGCCTTCTCGTGGGCGACGCGCTGGCGAAGGACGCGTCCACCTGGGAGATCCACGCGGCGATGGGTCTCGTGAAGGAGTCGGAGAAGGATCCGCGCGGCGCGGAGAAGCACTACCTGGATGCCCTCACCATCAATCCGACGGCCCTTCCCCCCATGGCGCACCTCGCCGCCATTTACACCGCCGTCGGCGAGGCTCCCAAGCTGGATCGCCTCCTGGCGGCGGCGCTCCAGGCCCAGCCGAACAGCATCCAGCACTTGAACTGGATGGCCGTCTCGCTGATGATGCAGAACAGGCTCGAGGAGGCGGAGAAGGCCATCGAGCGCGCCCTCGCCGTGGAGCCCGCGAACCTCCTCCTCCTGAACAACCTCGGTGGGATGCAGCTCAAGCGGGGCCGGTTCGACGACGCCGCGTTGACGTTCAGGAGGGCGCTCCAGCAGGACCCGAACGACAGCCAGAGCCTCTACAACCTGGGGATCGCCCTCTCGGCGCAGGGGAGGTATGCCGACGGCCTGGAGCACCTGCTCGCGGCCGAGCGGGCCGGCCCGGCCGGAGAGCCTCTCCTGCGCGCCATCGCGACGACCTACAGGGCGCTCGGCCGGACGCGCAAGGCTTCAGAGTACGAGGGCCGACTCCGATCGCTGAAGACTCCGGCCCCCGCCTCCTGAGCCAACCCAGAGCCCCGCCGCCAGGTCCAAGAGAGGGTCGCGGAGGGTGGTCGCTCCGGTATTGACAGAGGCGGCCGGTTCAAGTACACATAGGGGCCGTTTACCCGGGCCGGCACGACAGATCCATCCCTCACATTCTGGAGAGCATCCGACATGTCCTTGCGTGTCCCCCTCCTGCTCGCCTGCATCGCCACCCTCGCGACCCAGGCGTCGCCCGGCACCTCCGCGGCGACCCAACAGCAGGCCGGGCACGAGCCGCAGATCGCCGAGGCCCGGCAGGAGGGCGAGACCGGCTCCGAGACGGCGGCCCCCGAGGTCAAAGAGGAGAAGAAGGGGCCCCGGCTTTCCGACCGGCTGACCCTGACCGCCGGCCCCGCGGTATTCTCCATGCGCGGTCGGGGCAAGGGGACGACGCGTCCGAGACAGACCGATTTCCAAGTCCGCTCCGCCCCCAAGTCTGACCTCTTCCTCCCCCTGCAGCAGACCACCGATCTGAGGTTCGAATCGGCCACCGGGGAAGCCTTCACGCTGGGCGCCTCCTTCCAGGTCAGCCCCCGCCTGATGGCCACCGCCGACGTCGTGACATCCCAGACAGGGAGCACCTCACTCTTCGACAACCGCAGGCTGGCGGAGTTCAACCGGCCGGGGGACTTCACGCTGGCGGAGTTCCAGTCGACCGCCGACGCCGAATACTTCGAGTGGAACGTCGGCGGCGCCCTGCGCGCTTTTCCGGGCAAGAAGAAGAGGGGCGAGGGATCGAGGGCTCACGTCCTCGTCCTGATGAGATACCAGAAGGCCGCCGCTCGCTACCGGTTCGACGCGGGCCGTCTCACGGACAATCCCTTCGATCCGAACACGCTCTCCGCGCCCCAGTTCGACGCCTTCGGCAGCTCCCCCGCAAACTACGCTCTGGACTACGAGGCCCTCCTGGGCGGGGTCCGGATCGGCGGGCGCATTTCGAAACGGTTCTCCGTGGAGGGCATGCTGGCCCCGATCCTCTTCGCGCGCTACGAGGGCAGGGCGGACCTCGGGTTGCACGGGTTGCTCTTCGTCCATGGTCAGCGCTCGTCCCTCGTCCACCTCGACCCGAGATTCCACGTTCCGAACTGCAATTCAACCGACACCAATCCCAACAACAACTGCGGCCTCGTGGACACCGAGCTCCAGGTCCTGCCCGTGAAGGTCGAGCAGAAGAGCAACCGGGCGCGCGGACTGGCCCTGGACCTCAACATGGACATCAACCTGACGGAGAACTTCGGCGTGCTCGTCGGCTATCACCGCCAGGACTACCGCAGCGTGGGCGGTACCGAGAAGCGGCTCTTCGCCGGGGACGCCTTCGCCGGCTGCCAGCCGGACTGCGACGAGCAGGGGATTCTGGTTACGGCCCAGGTGGTGACGCAAAGCCTCCTCGCCACGGCCCGATTCCGCTGGTTCTAGATCTGCTAGACTCCTCCCCGCGGCGCGGGGAATCATGCAGATCCTTCGCTTCCTCCAGATCTCCGATCTACACCTCGACTCGTCTCTGGCCTCGGGCCGTTTGGGGCTCCCGCCCGAGAAGGTGCGTCTCCGCCAGCGCGAGATCCGATCGATGCTGCCGTCCGCCTGCGCCCTCGCCCGAGAGCGCCGGGTGGACCTCGTCCTCATCCCGGGCGACCTGTTCGATGACGAGGCGGTCAGCATGGACACCGTCAATTTCGTCATCGAGACGCTCGCGGATCTGGCGCCCACACCGGTCGTCATCGCCCCAGGCAACCACGACTTCTATTCGCTCGGAAGTCCGTACAACAACGAGCTCCTGGCGGCGCGCCGCCAGCGGCTCTGGCCGGACAACGTCCGCGTCTTCCGCGAGGGGACCTGGGAGATCTGGACGCCCCCGGGGTTGCCCTCGATCTCCATCACGGGCATGGCTCACGCGGCCGGCACTCCCATCGGGGAGCGCCTGCTCGCGGGCCGGGTTCCCCGCGCGGAGGACGCCGCGATCCGGCTCCTGATCTTCCACGGATCGCGCGACAACACGGACCTCCCGAGAGGCAAGCTCCGCACACTCCCCTTCTCGGACGCCGAGCTGGCCGCGCAAGGCTTCGACTACGCCGCGGTGGGCCATTACCACGATCCGACCGCGATCCACTCCCCTTCCGGGACCGTGATCGGGGCCTACGCGGGATGCCCGGCCGGCCGAGGCCTCGACGAGACGGGAGAGAAAAGCGTCATCGTGGGGCAACTGGAGAGTGAAGGAAGGGGGGCGGGCGAGACACGCGTCACCCTTGAGCGGATCGCGCTGGACCGCCGTCGCATCCATGTCGTGGAGGTTCCGTGTACGGGCCTCACGCACCGGGATGCCATCTTCCGCAGGGCGGAGGAGCTGCTCGGGATCAGGGAGTGCCGGCCGGACGATATCATCCTTATCCGGCTCACGGGGCGGGTTGCGCCGGGCGTCGATCTGCGCGTCCCCGATGGGTACCTCTCGGACCGATTCTTCCATGTCTCGGTGGACGCCTCCCGCCTACGGCCCGGCTACGACCTGGAGCGATACCGCCGCGAGGAGCTCCGGACCACGGAGGCACGCTTCGCGAGGGAGATGCTGCGCCGGATGGACGAAGTCCTCGATCCCGCGGCGCGGCGCCTCATCGAGAACGCGCTCTACTACGGCCTCGACGCGCTCGTGCAAAAGGAGGTCGCCCCGCGCTATGAAGAGTGAGCGCGCATGAGGGTCCGCAGGCTCCTGCTGCGCGGATTCGGGTGCCTGCGCGGCGAGTACCACTTCGCGGGCGACCGGGTGAACCTCGTGCTCGAGCCCAACGAGAGCGGCAAGTCCACTCTCGCGTCGGCGGTCCTCGTGGGACTGTATGGCTTCCCGCCGGGCCAGCGCCGATCCGAGAGCCGGCCCGTCCCCGAATCCGAGATCTACAGACCCTGGTCGGCAGCCGAATACCTCGTCGAGGTGGACGTGGAGGCGGACGGACGCGTCTACACGGTGCGCCGCGACTTCGCCAAGAAGGACGAGCGCGTGTACGAGTGGAGGACCGGCAAAGACATCACGGCCGACTTCCAGTCGGCGAAGGACGTGATGGACTTCGGCGGGAAGATCACGGGCCTCGACAGGGAAGACTTCGCCAGGACCGTGTTTCTCAGGCAGACCGAGATGCGCGAGCTCCGCAACGCCGCGGGGATCACCGCGGCGCTCCAGAGGATGGCCACTTCGCAGCAGGGCGACGTAGCGGCCGCCGAGGCGATCGACATCCTGAAAGAGTCCCTGCGGCAGTTCCGCGGGAGCAAGATCCGGCGCGGGAAGATCGAGAACGAGATCACGGGCGTCAGCGAGGAGATCGCGGTGCTCGCCGAGAGGCTCCGATCGATGGAGGAGCGGCGGCGCGAGGCCGAGAACAGGATACGCGAGCTCGAGGATACGTCGCGGCATGAAGGACGCGTCGATTCCGACCTGCAGCGGATCGAGTACCTGGTGCTGGCGGCCGGGAGGCGGGAGGACGCGGTGCGCCTGGAGCAGGAAACGCGCGAGCGGCAGGACCTCGAGGAGCGGGAGACGGAGTTCCAGCCCCTCACGGCGAGCGCCGGCATCCCCACGGACGGTCTCTCCAGGCTGCTGGAGCTGAAGGGACGCCTCCAGGCGCTGACGGAGGAGGAGGAGCGCCTCCAAACCCGCGCCGAGGAAGAGATCGAGGCCCCGCTCCGCGCGCTGGAGGGGCGGGCGCTCGCAGCCGAGGCGCTCTCGGCGCTCACGGCGTCCGATCTTTCGCGATTCTCCGCGGCGGAGACCGACCTGGCCGCAGCCTGGAAGGCAAAGGTGGAGTCGCGGCGGGCGCAGCGGTCCCTGCGTGCGGGGTGGCGGGGATCCGTGGCCGATTTCGAGCGGATCCGGAGCCTCTCGGAGAGATTCGCCGCCTTGGGGCCCGACGAGAGGCGGTTCCTGCTCGCGTGCGGCGAGCAGCACGTGGCCGCGCGCTCGTCGGCGGCGGAGATGGAGCGGGACGCGGAGAGGGTCGCCTCGGCCCTGGCGGAGGTGGAGGGGCGCACCGGGCGGACGCGCTCGCTGCGCCGGGCGCTGGCGGCGGGCGGCGCCGCATCGCTCGTTGCGGCCGCGGCGCTCTTCCTGCTCTCCCAGACCCCGGCATGGGCCTACGGCGCCGCGGCGGCCGGCGCGGCGGCCTTCGTGGTCCTGTTGGCCCTCAAGCCCGGCGGCGCCGCGGACGCGAAGATCGCCTCCCTGCGCGCCGAGGAGGACGCCGTCGCCAGGGCCCTGGCCGACAAGACGCAGGAGGCGGCGTCGATCGCTTCGAGGCTCGAGTCGCTCGCGGGACGGACGGGGTTCGACTCCGGCGAGCGGCTCCTGACTGAGTTCCGCGAGGCGGAGACCCACCAGGAGGAGGCCGCGGAGCACGCGGCCATACAGCGACGGACGGCACAGGCCGCCGCCGCCTTCCGCGCCGGCGCCGCCGCCGTCGGCGACGTCATGGAGGCGGCCCGGCACACCCCGCGGTTCGGCGCCGTGACCCCCCGCACGGCGCGCGCCTTCCGGGCCCTGGCCGCCGCCCATCGAGAGACCCTCTCACGCATCGAAGACCTGCGGGAGCGCCGCCGGGGGCCCGAGCAACAGGTCGCGAGACTGGCGCAGGAGCGCGCGGCTATCCGGCGCGACGTGGACGCCGTGCTTGAGGCTGCCGGATTGGAGTCCGTTGAGGACCTCGACCGCGCCGCGGCCCTCCTGGAGGAAGGACTCGCGCGGCGGGAGAGGTACGAGACGTTGAAGCGCGAGATCATCCCCGCTCTCGTGCGGCGCTCGATGTCACACCAGGGTGAGTCGCTGAGGCGGGCCGTGGAAGTGGCCGACGCCGTGCTGCGGCGCAAGACGCAGGAGGATCCATCCCTGGCGGATCGGGCGCCCGAGATGAGCCACAAGGAGTACGTCGAGGAGAGAGATCGGCTGCGGCAGCAGTCACGGTCGCTGGCGGAACGGCGGATGGAGCTGTCCTCCGATCTCGGGGAGGTCCTGCGCGAGTACCGCAAGGAGTTCCCGGACACCGAGCGGTGGATGCGGGAGTGGCAGGACCTCAGGGATCGCACGCTCGCCTTCAAGGCCGCGGTGGAGCTCGCCTGCGAGGTCCTCGATGGGATCTCGCGCGAAGCGTACGCGGAGTGGGCGGACGTCCTGAACGACCGGGCCTCCAGCGCGCTCTCCCAGGTGGTCCCCGGCTACGGCGACCTGCGCTTCGATGAGGACCTTTCCTTCACGGTCCGCGAGGCCTCCGACGGGAGCCGCCGCAGCCGCGAGGACGTGGACCACAGGCTCTCGGCGGGCACGCGGGACCAGATCTACCTCGCCGCGAGGCTCGCCATGGCGGACTACCTCTCGGCCGGCCGCGTCAAGCTGCCCCTCATCCTCGACGACCCGTTCGCCACCTTCGACGACGATCGCTTCGCCAGGGCGATGGAGATGCTCGTGGACAAGTTCAGCCGCCGCCATCAGATCGTCATCTTCACGTGCCACGAGGCCCGGCACCGAGCGTGGCAGGAGCGCAACCCGGAGCGCTTTGCGGAAAGAGTCCGGGTCATGAGCCTGCAGACCCCGGTTCCCTGAGGCCGCGAAGGGCATGCCGCCCCTGACCCCGATGCTGGAGCAGTACCGGCGCGCGAAGCGCGATCACCCCGACTCCATCGTGATGTTCCGCCTCGGGGACTTCTACGAGATGTTCTACGAGGACGCCCATGTGGCCTCGCGCATCCTGGACATCGCCCTCACCTCACGAGGGCGCGGCACGGAGCACGAGGCCCCCATGTGCGGCGTCCCCCATCACGCCGCCGACGGCTACATCGCCCGCCTCGTGAAGGCGGGCCACCGGGTTGCGCTGTGCGATCAGGTGGAGGAGGCCTCCCAGGCCAAGGGTCTCGTGAAACGGGAGGTCGTGCGCGTGATCAGCCCGGGCACCGTCACCGACCCGGGCGCGCTCGACGCGCGAGCCAACCTGTACCTCGCGGCGCTGTGCCTTTCCGGAGGCCAGGTCGGGGCCGCCTATGCCGATCTATCCACCGGGGACTTCCGGGTGGCCGAGGCGCCGCGGGCTCGGGCCCGGGAGGTTCTCGCCCTCCAATTCGCCTCATTCCGCCCTCGCGAGGTCCTGTTGCCGGAGGGTGAGGAGCTCGAGGCGTACATCCCCGCGCCGGCGGAGGGAGGGAACGTCCCGGCGGTCAGCCGGGCGCCGGGATGGACGTTCGGCGATGAGGCCGCGGAGCAGACGCTCAAGGGCCACTTCCAAACGGCCTCGCTGGCGGGCCTGGGCTGCGGGGATCTCTCCGTGGGAGTCCGGGCCGCCGGCGCGCTGCTGCGCCATCTGAAAGAGACTCAGAGGAGCCGTCTCGATCACGTTACGAGCCTCCGCCCCTTCCATCCCTCCGACCACCTCATTCTGGACCACACGACGCTGAGGACGCTCGAGGTGATCGCATCCCTGCGGGACGGCACGCGCGAATCCACCCTCCTGGACGTCCTGGACCGGACGCTGACCCCGATGGGCGCCCGGCTCCTGCGATCGTGGCTGCTCACGCCGCCGGCAGACCGGGTGCGGATCGAGGAGCGCCTCGACGCGGTGGAGGAGATGGCCTCGCGCCCCGCGGAGAAGGAGGAGCTGCGCGCCGCCGTTTCAGGGATCCGGGACGTGGAGAGGATCCTGGGCCGCCTGGCCGTGGGCCGGGCCCACGCGCGGGATCTCGTCTCCCTGCGCGACTCGCTGGCGGCCCTGCCATGCCTCTCCAGGGCGCAGGGTCGCTTCACGGCGCCGCTGCTGCGGCCCGCTTCGGGAGGCGACGACGATCTCGCGGACCTGGAGTCGCTCATCCGCACCGCCATCGCCGACGAGCCGAGCCTGGACCTCCATGAAGGGGGGATCGTTCGGGACGGCTTCAGCCCCGAGCTCGACGGGTTGCGCGCCGTCAGCCGGGACGGCCGCTCCACCATCGCGGGGATCGAAACGCGGGAGAAGGCGCGCACCGGGATCGCCTCGCTCAAGGTGCGCCACAACAGGGTCTTCGGGTACTACCTCGAGGTGAGCCGTCCGAACCTCCCCCTGGTCCCCGCCGACTATGAGCGCAGGCAGACCCTGGTGGGCGCCGAGCGCTTCGTCACTCAGGAACTCAAGACCTACGAGGAGAAAGTCCTCACGGCACAGGAGAGGATCGGCGCCTTGGAGTTCGAGATCTTCGGCGACGTGTGTGCGCGCCTCGCCGCGGCCTCGGGGCGGATCCGTGCGGCGGCCGAGCGGGTGGCCCGGCTCGATGCTCTGGCCTCCTTCGCGGAGGTGGCCGCCTCCCAGGGCTACACCCGGCCCCGGATGCGCGATGGGGGGCCGCTGCGAATCCGGGAGGGGCGCCATCCGGTGGTGGAAGCGGTCTCGAGCGAGCGGTTCGTTCCCAACGACCTGGAGGTGGGCGGCGCCGGAGCACGCATCCTGATCATCACCGGGCCCAACATGGGCGGGAAGTCCACGTACCTGAGGCAGGCCGCCCTGATCACGCTCATGGCCCACGCCGGGTCGTTCGTCCCGGCGGCCGAGGCCGAGATCCCCGTGGTGGACCGGATCTTCAGCCGAGTGGGGGCCTCCGACAACCTCGCATCGGGCCAGTCCACCTTCATGGTCGAGATGACAGAGACGGCCAACATCCTCAACAACGCGACCTCTTCGAGCCTCGTGCTCCTCGACGAGGTGGGCCGCGGCACTGCCACGTTCGACGGGCTGTCGCTGGCCTGGTCGATTGTGGAGCACCTCCACGATGGCCCCGCCCCCGCACCGATGACTCTGTTCGCGACGCACTACCACGAGCTCACGGACCTCTCGGTCACCCTGGGAGGCGTCAGGAACCTGACCGTGGCCGTGAAGGAGACCCCAGAGGGCGTCGTCTTCCTGCGCCGCGTCGTCGAGGGAGCATCGGATCGGTCCTATGGGATCCAGGTGGCCAAACTGGCGGGGCTTCCACGGCAGGTCATCGAGCGGGCGCGGGAGATCCTCGCGAACCTGGAGTCCGACGAGGTGGGTCGGGACGGGATGCCTCGGCTTGCGCGCCACCGGGACGCCGCGCGGGAAAGGCGGCGGCAGCTCAGCCTGTTCGGCTCCGCCTCCGATCCCGCGGCGGAGGAGGTCGTCTCCGTGATCCGCTCGATCGACCCCGACACGCTCACGCCGATGGAGGCTCTCCAGTGCCTCTTCAAGCTGCGGGAACGACTCGGGAAGTGAGCGGGAGGATCGTTCTTCGGAAACAAAGAGGGGGCCGGAGCTGGCCCTCTCCGACCCCCTCACGGCCCCTTCATCCCAAGGGACCTACCTAGCCTGCCCACCCCCTGCCTTCGCCCTGCCACTTTCGGGCGCGGTGGACAGGCCAGGCAACCAACAAACTCAGAAGTGCTTCTGGTACCCCTCCTGCTCGAGCGCCCGCAGGAGCCACCAAAGACCCTGCTCACGCTGCGGTTCCTCGGCTTTGACGGGCGCCCGGAAGAGGAAGTCGGGAGGCGGCGTGGCCCGCCTGGCGGATGCCGGTTCCGACGGCTCCGCTAGGAGGGGCACACGCATCACATTCCCCTCAGGAGTCCTGAGCCTGGCGACAACCTTCATGACGCGACCCCCGTTGAGGGCGGGTCTGGGGGCCCGCCCTCGAAGTCAGCCGGAAGCGCTGGAGGAGGAGAGTCTCACCCCCGGCCGACCGATCGGCACGATCAGCCTTGGCGGCTGATGTCCCAATCCGCACCTTCCTTGAGCAACGCCGGTGCCACGGCGCACCCTCGCGATGCGCCGGGTCGCGCACGCGGCGTATCGTTTGCGTTCACAGGGGTTGCGGCTTCGAACACGCTTCTCGGAGACGGAGGGCCTCAGCGAGATCGGGACCCGGAGTTATCTCCGCGGATAAACCGGCCCCGACGAATGGACAACGCGGGGCGAACCGAGTCTCCGACCCGCGGCGGCGCCGCTGCGGGCAAACCCGCCGTGTTGCCGCGCCGTCCCGTTCGTGGTATATAAATAGGGCTGCAAGTCCATATTTTTTCAGGCACTTGCACGGAGCCAAGGCTTGGACGGGACGCCGTACATCAAACTCTTCCTCCCCGGCGGCCGGCATCGCGTGGTGCCGATCACCACCGAGACCTTCACCATCGGCCGGCGGCGCGACAATCACATCGTCCTGGCCGACAGGGACATCTCACGCGTGCAGGTGATTCTCCGCCGCGACGGAGACGCTTTCGTCCTCGAAGATCAGCAGACCCTCTTCGGCACCTCCGTGAACGGCGAGCCCGTGACGCGAGCCGTGCTGAAGAACAGGGACGTGATTTCCTTCGGGCGGGAGCGGACCATCGAGATGGTGTTCCTGCACGACGACCGCATGAGCCAGATCCTCGACGAAGTGGACCGGACGCCGGAGCGCGAGACCAGCCGGGAGGAGCTCCGGAACCTGCGCATCCTCCTCGAGATCAGCAAGGGAATGAACGCGTTCACCTCGCTCACGGACCTCCTGGACCTGGCGCTCGACGCGGTGGTGGACCTCACGCGGGCGGAGCGGGGCTTCCTGATGCTCAAGGACGCGGAGGCCGTCCTCCAGATGCACGCGGCCCGGAACATGTCCGGCGAGCGCATCCGCCCCGAAAACCTGAGGATCAGCATGAGCATCGTCAACGACGTGCTCGCCAGCGGCCGCCCCATCTTCCTGGCCGACGCGCTGGAAAGCTCCGAGCTGCGGCAGCGCACCAGCATCGCCGAGCTCAAGCTGAGATCGATCGCCTGCCTCCCGATACGCATCCCGGCGGCCCACATGATCACGCGGCCCCCCCGGCGCCCCTCGCGGCCGGGCGAGCGACCGCTGCGGGCCGCCGTCACCCAGGACGTCATCGGCGTCATCTACACCGACTCCTCGCAGGCCACGCGGCCCACCACCGGCGTGACGCGCGACCTTGTGGAGTCCATCGCCATCCACGCAGCCATCTCCATCGAGAACTTCCTGCTCCGCCAGGAGGAGCTGGAGCACCGCCTCATGGAGAGGGAGATGGAGAAGCTCCGGGAGCTGGACCGGCTCAAGAGCGACTTCGTCTCCCACGTTTCGCACGAGCTGCGCACGCCCCTCACCGCCATCAAGGGATCGATCGACAACATGCTGGACGGCCTCACCGGTGATCTCGGGGACAAGCAGACGCGCTACCTCCAGCGCATGAAGAACAACACGGATCACCTCGTCCGGCTTATCAACGATCTCCTGGATCTCTCCCGGATCGAGGCGGGGCAGATCTCGCTGCACCCGGGACCCGTGGCGCTGCCGCGCCTGCTGGTGGAGGTGTGCGATTCCCTCCGGCCGCTGGCCGCCGCCAAGCGAATCGACCTCTGCGTGGAAGCGCCCCCGGAGCTCGCCATCACGGCCGACCGGGATCGTCTCGTGCAGATCTTCATGAACCTCGCCGGCAACGCCTTGAAGTTCACGCCCGCGGGTGGGCGCGTGTCCGTCCGTGCCGAACCCGCCGGCGACCTGGTTCGGATCGCCGTGGCCGACAACGGGGTCGGGATCGATCCCGTCGCCAAGGACCGCATCTTCGAGCGATTCTACCAGGCCGGATCCGGCACCGACGATCCCGTGGAAGGGACGGGCCTCGGGCTCTCGATCACCAAGAGTCTGGTGGAACTTCACGGTGGCGCCATCGGCGTCGAGAGCGCCCCCGGAGCGGGCAGCACCTTCACGGTGACGCTGCCCGTGGCGGGCCCGCCGGCGCGGGCGAGCTCGCCCCCCCCTCCCCCCCCCGCCCCCCCGTCGCCGGGAGCCCCCGCGGCCAGCGCGTACGGCTCTGCCAGGTCGGTGCAGGGGTAGCGCGTGCGCAGCGGGCGGATCCTCATCGTGGACGACGATCCCGACATCGTGGAGGTGCTGGGCGACCGCCTCGTCTCGCAGGGGTACCAGGTCCGCACCGCCCGCGACGGCATCGAGGCCCTGAAGGCCATCGAGCAGGACACGCCGGAGGTCGTCCTCCTGGACCTCCAGATGCCGAGGATGGGCGGGCTGGAAGTGCTCAGGAAGATCGGCGAGGACGGCCGCGACGTGACGGTGGTGGTGATCACGGCGGTGGGCACCATCGAGCGCGCCGTGGAGGCCATGAAGAACGGCGCCTACGACTTCATCACCAAGCCCTTCAACCCGGAGCAGATCACGCTCACCGTGGCCAAGGCGCTGGAGCGGGAGGGGCTGCGCAAGACCAACCGGTACCTCCGGACGCAGCTCGATGAGCGAGAGATCGATCTCATCGGAGAGGCCGACACGATGAAGGAGATCGTGGACACCGCGAAGCGGGCCGCCTCCTCGAGGAGCACCGTCCTCATCCTGGGCGAATCCGGCACCGGCAAGGAGGTGCTGGCCCGGGTGATGCACGCCTGGAGCGATCGCCGCGCGGCCCCGTTCGTGGCCGTCAACTGCGTGGCCCTCACGGAGGAGCTGCTTGAATCCGAGCTGTTCGGCCACGAGAAGGGCTCCTTCACCGGCGCCGTGAGCCTGAAGTCCGGCAAGTTCGAGGTGGCCGACGAGGGCACGGTTTTCCTGGACGAGATCGCGGAGATCAAGCCCCAGCTCCAGGCGAAGCTGCTCCGCGTGCTCCAGGAACATCGCTTCGAGCGGGTGGGCGGCAACGCCGCGATCGAGGTGGACATCCGGATCATCGCGGCCACGAATCGGGACCTGGAGCAGGCCATCCGGGACGGCGTCTTCCGGGAAGACCTGTACTACCGGCTCAACGTCATCACGATCCGGATGCCTCCCCTGCGGGAACGGCTCGCGGACGTCCCCGCGCTGGCGGGCTATTTCCTGAAGAAGTACGCGCAGGAGACGAAGCGGTGCGTGACGGCGATCTCGAAGGAGGCTCTGGCGGCACTCATGCGCTACGACTGGCCCGGCAACGTGCGCGAGCTGGAAAACACCATCGAGCGCGCGGTGGTGCTGGGGGCGGGAGAGGAGGTTTTGCTGGACGATCTCCCGTCGCACATCGTGGAGGCGGGCCCCGGAGGCGTCGAGGAGGGCGAGGGGCAGTTCCACACGGAGGTGAAGCGCTTCAAGGGGCGCCTCATCCGAGACGCCATCCGCAAGGCGGGCGGCCACCACCGCAAGGCCGCCTCGCTCCTCGGTCTGAACCCGACCTACCTGTCGCGGTTGCTACGGAACCTCGGCGTCAAGGACTGAATCGGCTGGACACTCACAGCGGACTCGCGGTGCGGGTGCAGTTGCGGCCGGAGGCCTTGGCGTCGTAGAGGGCGCGATCGGCCTTCCGGAGCAGCCCCTCGGGCGTGCCGGCGTGCAGGGGGTACTCTGCGATGCCGAGGCTCACCGTCACGGGTATGCGCTCGCGGGAGAAGAGCGCCCCCTCGATGCGCCGTCGGATGTTTTCCGCCACGACCTGCGCCCCGGCCAGGTGGGTTTCCGGCAGCACCACGACGAACTCCTCCCCGCCGTAGCGCGCGCACGAGTCGTACTTGCGGACCGTCTCCTTGAGCAGGCGCGCCACCTCCACGAGGACCTCGTCCCCCACCGGGTGCCCGTGTCCGTCATTGATCTTCTTGAATTGGTCCACGTCCGCCATGATGACGGCCAGCGGGATGCCGTGCCGGCGGGCGAACTCCACCTCCTCCGCGAGCCGCGACTCGAGCTGGCGCCTCGAATCCAGATGGGTCAGAGCGTCGGTGGAAGCCTGCTGGAAGAGGGCGTTGTTGGCGATGGCCGCGGCCACGTGATCGGCGAAGA
Organism: uncultured Acidobacteriota bacterium; assembly: GCA_964400605.1. Taxonomy (GTDB): domain Bacteria; phylum Acidobacteriota; class Polarisedimenticolia; order JACPZX01; family JACPZX01; genus CAYNUH01. The sequence continues at coordinate 18,113 of CAYNUH010000043.1, forward strand.
CGCCCAACGTGAGCAGGTCGTCCTCGGTGAAGGGACTCCTCTGCAGCGGCCCTTCCAGGTAGAGCGCTCCGAGTGTGCGCACGAAGGCGGATGCGTGCAGCGAACGCCGCCTCTCCTGGAAGACGCGCCTGTCCCTCACCACCTGTTTGACGGGCGTGATGAGTCTCTGCCCGTCGCACAGCGGGGTCCCTTCCGTGAAGACCCACCGCACCATGCGGCTTTCGGCCGGCCGCGCCTCCGGATCGACCAGGTCGTCCCGGATGCGGTGGCCCGAGGCGACGCCCAGCCGCCCCGCGGTATCCCCGAGGATCAGCGCGCCGGAGGCTGCCGAGAGCGCCTCCGCGGCCGTGCGCACCACGATGCCAAGCACCTCCTCCAGATCTGTGGGCGAGTTGACGGCGCGCGTGACCCGGTCCACCAGCTCCACGCGCCGGCGTTGGGCGATGTGGGCCTCGTAAAGGCGCCGGCTGCGCAGGGATTGCGCCAGGTGCGCCGCGCACGCCTCGATGAGCGCGCGATCGGCGGGTGCGAAGGGGCTGGCGTCACCCTCCCGCTCGAGGTGGATGGCCCCCACCAGGGTCTCCTCCGACTGCAGCGGCATGCTCAGCGCGTGCCCCTCGCCACCTTCCAGCGCGCCGTCTCCCGCCCGCAGGGCGCGCAGCCGGGCCACCATCGCGTCGGAGAGCGCCACCTCCGCCACGTCCTCGCCCACCTGGATCCCGAAGCGGTGCCGCACGTCGCCCTCGTCATCGAACAGCACCAGGTGTCCTCGCCGGGCCCCGGTGAATTCGGCGAGCATGGAGAGCGCGAGGTTGGCCAGCCGGTCGGCGTCGATGAGCGTGTTGAAGGTCATCGTGGAGCCGAGCCGGTAGAGCGCCCGGTACTTCTCGTGGTCGAGAGAAGGTCTGGACACGGCGTCCCTCTAGGGCGGGCCGACGAGGTCCGCGAAGCGCGGATCCGAACGGAGAGACCCCAGCACAGGATCGCTGCGGATGTAGGCGGGACTGATGATCGAGCCCAGGCTGACCGCCTTCGCCTTCAATGCCTGCCGGAGGAATCGGAAGGCCTGCTCCCGGTCGCCGGTCTGCGCGTGGATGCAGGCCACGGCGTACTCGGCCAGCGGAGAGGGTTTCCTCGAGGAGAGGTCGGCCGCGCGGCTCGCCTCGCCGCGCGCCGCCGCCACGTTGCCGGCGGCGGCCAGGGCCATGCCGTGCATCCCCGCCACGAGCGCGTCGTCCGGCGCCGCGGCGGCGACGCCGTCGAGGATCCGCAGCGCCATGCCGGCCTCCCCTGTTCTCATCAACCCCCAGGCCTCGAGCACCCTCACCAGCGGAAGGTCGGATCCTAGCTTCAGCAGAGCCTGCATCCGCTCCACGGCCTCGTTGGGGTGGTTGGAGAGGATCGCCAGGTGCGCCAGGTTCAGGTGCACGACGGCGAGCTTGGGATCGAGCCGCAACGCCTCGAAATCATCCGCCCTGGCCTTGTCGTATTCACCCTGGAACTTGTGCAGCAGGGACAGCCAGTGATGGGCATGGGCGGATTCCGGATCGAGGGAGATGGCGTGCAGGACACGGCTGATCCCTCCGTCCAGGTCGCCTGCCAGGCCGGCCACGACCCCGCGCGACAGATGCGCCTCTGCGAGAGTGGGGTCGAGGGCGATGGCCTGGCGGCTGGCCTCCTCGGCCCCCTTGCGGGCGTCCAGGCCGAGATCCCAATCGTACATGACGGCCACCGAGTAGGCGTCAGCAAGCCCCGCGACGGCCAGCGCGTACTTGGGATCGATGCGGCGCGCCTCTTCGAATTGTCCGATGGCCTGCCTCAGGGCCCTCGGCTCACGCCGATTCGCCAGGTCCTGCCCGCGGAGGTAGAGGTCGTAGGCCTTGATGCTGGAGGTCGGCGCCTTCGCGATGAGCGCCTTCTCCCCGCTCGTGAGCCTGATCTCGAGGGCCTCCGCGATCCGGCTGGAGACCTCGTCCTGGATGCCGAAGACGCCGGTCAAAGGGCGGTCGAACTTGTCCGCCCACACAACGCGGCCGTCCCGCGCGGCGCGCAGGCTCGCCGACACTCGCACGTTCCCCTCGCCCCGGCGGACGCTCCCCACCAGCACCGTCTCCACCTTCAACCTGCGGGCCGCCGCGATCGGGTCCTCGCTCGCGGCCGGGACCGGCCCCTTCGTCGGCGGCAAGACCTTGAGCCCGTCGATGCGCGACAGATCGACGATGATCCCCTCCGTCACGCCGTCGCTGAAGTACCGGCTCTCGGGGTCCCCCTCGGCGTTCTCGAACGCAAGCACTGCGATGGAGTGCTCCTGGCGCTCCGCGGCGTGGGCCAGGTCGCCGTTGCCGCGATCGATGGCGACCGCCGCCGCCACGGCGATGGCCACGGCGAGGCCGCCCCACAGTGCGGCCTTGGCCGCCGACGAGCGGTGCGGGTGCACCCTCCCAAAAATCGCCATACCGGTGCGCACCACGGCCGGCGAGGCGGCCGCCTCCAGGTCGCGCTTGAGGTTCTTCAGATCGACGAGGAGCTCCTCCATGCTCTGGTAGCGGCTCTCCGGCCGCTTCTCAAGCGCCTTGGAGACGATTCGATCGAAGACCTCGGGAAGCTCGGGCTCGATCTCGCTGAGGGGGGAAGGCGCGCCGTGCAGGATCCGGTCGATGATGGCGACCTCGCTGGCGCCGGTGAAAGGCAGGCGCCCGGTGGCCATCTCGTAGAGCACCGCGCCGAAGGAGAAGATGTCGCTGCGGTGGTCCACGGTTTCGCCCAGAGCGAGCTCCGGCGACATGTAGAGCACCGTCCCGATGAGCTGGCCGTGGCGCGTGAGGTTCGGGGCCCGGGTCGAGGCCTCGTCGGGGGAACTCGACTCGGCGCCGGGTCCGAGCAGCTTCGCGAGTCCGAAGTCCAGGATCTTCACGAAGCCTTCGTCGGCGACGATGATGTTCGAGGGCTTCACGTCGCGGTGGACGATTCCGTGGGCGTGCGCCGCCCCCAACGCCTCTCCGGCCTCGATGCCGATGCGCAGCGTCTCCTCGATGTCGAGGCGCTTCGCTTCCAGCAATTGCGAAACGGTGCGGCCGGCCACGTACTCCATCGCGATGAAGAGGCGGCCGCCGGATTCGTCCACGTCGTAGACGTGCACGATGCCGGGGTGGTTGAGGGAGGAGGCGGCGCGGGCCTCGCGGATGAACCTTTCGCGCCGCTCCGCGCTGGCCACGGCGTGCTCCGGAAGGATCTTGATGGCGACGGAGCGCTGGAGGCGCTGATCCTCGGCCCTGTAGACCTCGCCCATGCCGCCCTCGCCGACCTTCTCGACGATGCGGTAATGCGAGAGGACCGTGCCGATCATCGATCCACCCCCGCCGCGCCGCGGCCCCCATCGCCGCGGGGCCCGCGCGCGGGAGACGCCGCACCGGGCCTCCCTGCGCGCGTGGAGCAGCCTTCCGGCGGGCCGGGACCCATCAGAAGGAGGCGAGTGCCTCCTGTTCCGTCTGGAAGGTGTCGAAGTACTCGTCGAGCTTGGTGAGCGCCAGGAGGTCCTGAACGCGCCCGGCCGGGTTCACGAGCTTCATCTTCCCCTTCCGCTCGAGAACCCGCTTGTAGCAAGCGACGAGCTCGCCGATCCCGGCGCTGTCCATATAGGTGACGTTCCCTAGGTTCAGAAGGATGGTGATCTGACCCTCCTTGAGAACCTGGTCCACCGCCTCCCGCAGGACGAGGTCACCTTTCCCGATGGTGATTTTCCCGCTGAGTTCGATGACCTTGACTCCCTTCACGTCTCGTGTGCTCACCTTCAGCATGAATCCTCCTCGACTCTGGGTCCCGCTTCGCGAGGCGTTCGGCGGCGGGGATACTATCACGCTCGCCGGGACGGCGGACCCACCCGGCGCCCACCACGGTCCTCCTAGCGCGCTGACTCGCCGCTTCGCCCCTGCCGCCCCGGCAGCTTCTTCACCAGAGAGACCGTGAGTCCCACGCCGGGGACGTGATGGAAACTGACCTGGTCCACGAAATTGCGCATCAGGAAGAGGCCTCTCCCGCTGGTCTTCTCGATGTTCTTCGGGGCGCGCGGATCCTCCAGCCGCGAGGCGTCGAAGCCAGAACCCTGATCCGTGACCGTCACCTCCAGCTCTCCGGGCCTGATTGAAAAGATGACGCGGACGATCTTCGCGGCGTCCATCCTGTTGCCGTGCTTGATGGCGTTGACCGAGGCCTCGTGGAGCGCCAGCCCGAGGTTCATCGCCGTGTCTTCATCGAGGTCCAGCAACCGGCAAACTTCGTCGTTGGCCGCGTGGAGGAGGTTCACGTACTCCACCCGGCTCGCCATGCTGATCTCGATGCGCTGGTGGTCGTCCATACCCCGGCACCGGCGCCTCTGCCGAATCCCCTCTGCGGAGGGTTCGCTCCGGGCCGGCTGGCACGCGAGAGGCATGGTACCCCCCTGCCGGAGAGAGTGTCAATGCAGAGGCAGGCGTACGGAGACGATTGACGGGCGGCGCGGCGCTGGCATAAGATGAATGGCTGGCGCTACTTGCGATCCGGAGAGCCTCGTTCTTGCCTCACATCACCATCACCGCGGCCGACGGGCGGACCTTCAAGCGCCTCGTCGACAAGGACACTCTCACGGTAGGTCGCTCCTCCAAGAACGACCTCAACCTGTCCTTCGATCTGTCGCTGTCCCGCTTCCACGCCGAGATCGTCCGCAAGGGGGACCGCTACATGGTGAGGGACGTGGGGAGCCGCAACGGCACGAACCTCAACGGCGTCCCGGTCCTGGATCTCATGCCCATCGAGATTGGTGATCGGATCACGCTCGGCGAGACCACGATCCTTTTCGGCGAGGATCGCGCGCCGGCGGTCATCCTGGACGACACCCCGGTCAGCCGGGACACCAGCACGTACGCCATCCCCCTCGACGAGATCATCACTCACTCCTCCGTGGACCGGGGCGCCGCCGCCGCGAAGGGGCGGGAGCTGGGCGCCACCGTGGCGCCGGAGCTGTGGAGCGCCGATCGGACGCTGGCCATCCTCACCCGCGCCGGGATGGAGCTGATCAACCACCGCCCCCATGAGGAGGTCCTGGAAGTGATCATGGACCTGGTCTTCGAAGCGATCCCGGCCGAGCGCGGCTTCCTCATGCTGTTGGAGGGCGAGACAGGGGAGATGGTCTCCAAGGCGGTCCGCGATCTGAAGAGCTCCTCGGGAGGCAAGATCGCGCTGTCCCGCAGCATCGCGAACATGGTGATCCAGAAGCGGCAGGCCGTGCTCACCCAGGACGCGCAGAGCGACGAAAGGTTCAAGATGCGCGAGAGCGTCGTGCTTCAGGGAATTCGCTCCGCGATGTGCGTGCCGCTGTGGAACAACAAGGAGGTCATCGGTCTCGTCTACGTGGATACGCTGAACTCCTCCAAGGCCTTCCGGCCCGAGGACCTGAAGCTCCTGACCCTCCTCGCCAACATCGCCGCGGTCAAGATCGAGAACGCCCGGCTGGTCGAGGAGACGATCCAGATGGAGCGCATCGAGAAGGAGCTGGAGCAGGCCTCCGACATCCAGAAGCGCCTGCTTCCGGGGGAGGCGCCCGCGATTCCGGGGTACGAGATCAGCGGCCGCGCCGATGCGTGCCGCGAGGTGGGAGGCGATTACTACGATTTCATCCAGAAGGAAGGGGGGCGCACCGGCATCGCCATCGGCGACGTATCCGGGAAGGGGATGGCCGCAGCCTTGCTGATGGCGTCGGTGCAGGCCGTGTTCCGCACCCTGGCCGACGTGGAGCCGGCGCCGCGCGGGCTCGTCACCTCGCTGAACAGGCACCTCATCCGCAATGCGAGCCCGAACAAGTTCGTGTCCTTCTTCTACGGCGAGCTCGACCAGGCCACGGGCGGCCTCATGTACGTGAACGCGGGCCACAACCCACCCTACCTGGTGCGCGCCTCCGGGGAAGTGGAGAGCCTCCCCGCCAGCGGCGTCGTGCTGGGGATCTTCGCCGAGGCCAGCTTCGAGGAGCGAAGGATCATTCTTGCGCCCGGGGACGTGCTGGCGCTCTTCTCCGACGGCGTCACCGAATGCCACAACCCGGACGGGGAGATGTACGGCGAAGAGCGACTCATCGCGGCCCTGAGGAAGCACCGGGGCGAGAGGCCCTCCGAGATCGAGAAGCATATCCTTCAGGAACTCAGGGAATTCGCCGGAACCGCCCCCCAGTACGACGACGCGACGCTGGTCGTCCTCAAGCGTCTCGCCTGACTCTCCGCCCCCACCCGCACGCGCCTCCCCGCCGGGGCCCCGCGCCGCCGGACCCAGGGAACCTTCAGCAGGCTGGTGCGTTTCAAGGACCGTCGGCGGGACTGGACGGATGCCGGACTCGCCCCGAAAACAAAAGCAGCGCCCGGGAAGACCTGGGCCTGACAGGATGATGGAGGCCACGATGAGATCGGGCGTTCTCAGGACGGCGCTGGCGGCGCTGACGGTGATGACGGCGGCTTCCGCGGCGGCTCGCGCCGCAGAGCCGATGGTGATGCTGCGCGTGGACGTGAGCGAGGCGGGCGGCGATCACCCCAAGGTCAAGGTGACGGTGCCGTTGTCGCTCATCGAGGTGGTCATCGACGCCGTGGATCCCTCGATGGTGATGAAGGAGATCAAGACGGAGAAGGGGCTCGATCTCGCCAAGCTCTGGAGGCAGCTCCGGTCGGCCGACGTCGATGAGTTCATCAGCATCGACCACGACGGCGACAAGGTGAAGGTCTACAAAGACCGCACGAACTTCCGCGTGACCATCCAGGAGTCGGGGTACGACGAGCCCAACATCGAGGTGCGTCTCCCCTTCGCGGTGATGGACTACCTCCTCGACGAGCGCCGGGAGGAGTACAAGCTCTCCGAGCTGGTCGAGGCGCTTCGCGCCAGCCTCCCCCTCACTCTCGTCGAGGCGCGGCACGACGGGGACAGCGTCAAGGTGTGGCTGGAGGAGCGGTAACCTCCCCGGCTCCGAGATAGGGATACCTCTCCAGAAGGCGCGCCAGCCTCGGATCGCCCGGATCCAGGCGGCGCGCTTTCCTGTAGGCGGCCGCGGCGGCGGCCTCCTCGCCCCGATCAGCCTGGAGGGCCGCCAGCGCCCCGAGCGCTTCGGGGTCCCGCGGCTCGAGCCGGACGGCCTCCTCAAGTTCCAGAAGCCCTTCGTCGAGAGCACCCTTCCCTATCAAGAGAATCCCGAGGTTCTTGTGCGGGTAGGCCAGATCCGGTGAGAAGTGGACCGCGCGCCGCAGGGCTTCCTCCGCTTCCGCCTTCATCCCCAGCGCCCGGTACACTTGCGCGAGGTTGTTGAGCAGGACGCCGTCCTCCCCCGACTCCCGCACCGCCGCCTCGTACTCGGCGCGCGCCCCCGCCAGATCCCCGGCCTCGCGGTACGCCTGGGCGAAGGCCCAGTGGATTCTCGCCCGGTCCGTACGTATGAGGGGGATCTGCGCCGACACGGCCAGGACAAGGGCAGGCACGAGGGCGAGCCCCAGCCGCGGATCCATCCGGGCCTCCGTCCGGCGCCAGATCCGCCAGAGCGCCACGCAGCCGTATCCCGCTGCGGCGAGGAGAGGCGGCACCATGGGGGCACGGTACCTGTCTGCCACGAAGAACGGGAGGAGGCTCGCCATCACCCCCGCCGTCATCACGACCAGGAGGATCGTCCCCGCCCTCCGCCTCCGATCGAGCATGGCCAGGGCCGCCCCTGCGGCGGCGAGCGGCGCCACGGCGCCGAAGCCGATGGGCATCAGCCACAGCGCCCAGGCGCGGGCGCGGACCTCGGAGAAGGTGAGGTGGTTGGGAACCTCGTCCGCGTTCCACAGCAGGGCGGCCTTGCGAAGGGTGAGCCCGACGAAGGCGGCCGGATCGCTCCGGATGAACGAAAGCGCCTCCCGCGTCCAGAATGACGACGCCTCGGACGGAGTCAGATCGCGGCCCACCCGGGAAGAGGCCATCCGGAGGCTCGCCTCCTCGAGGATCGTGTAGCGCGCGGCGAACTGTGGATGCGCCGCCTCCCACGGCTCGTCGTACGTTCCACGCGCCCCGGGGTGGTTGCCGATGTAGAGGTTGATGCCGAAAGAGGTGGTCAGGGGGAACCATTCCCCGGAGGCGGTCCTGCCGAGAGCGGCCGCCGGCGTCAGAGCGATGGCGCCGCCCAGGAGGACCCACGCCGCAGGGTAGTGGGCTACTTTCCTCCGCGGGGACGCCTCCGCTGCGCCACCCGCTCCGGAAGGTCGCCCACTACCTGCCGCGGTCCACCCGGCCCACAAGGCGGCCAGTGGAAGGAGCAGAAGGAGGTTCGGCCGCTCGGTGGCGGCCAGAGCAAATGCGGAGCCCGCGAGAAGGAGATACCGCGTTCCTCCTGCCTCTCGGGCCCGCACGCACCAGAGCGTCCCGGCCGTGAGGGCGGCGAGGCCGAAGACGACACCCAGCACGTCCGCCTCGAGGAAGGCGAATGGCCCGTACAGCGCCGTCAGGGCCGCGGCCGCGAGGCCGGCCGCCCGGCCGTACAGCCGCCTCGCGAGCCTGGCGAGCAGGTAAGCCAGAAGCGTCCCGGCGAGGATCTGGATGAAGCAGACAAGGTAGAGGGTCCCGCCGGGCAGGGCCCTCACGGCCGCCAGGAAGTACGGATACAGGACGCTGCCGTAAAAGAAGGGGCGCCGGGGGAGAAACGAGCCGGAGAGGATCTCGGAGGCGCGCTGCATGTAGACGGCGCTGTCCCCGAAGGGATGGTCGAAGAAGGGGAAGGCCGCGACCTGGCCGAGGTAGACGACCCGGAAGAGGAGCCCCGCGAGCAGGATCAGCGCGAGCGGCCCTCGTCTCATCGTCGGCCGAGTCTATCACCAGGCCCGGCGAATCGTCCTCCCAGCCGCTACATCATCGCCGCAGGCGGCGCCGGCTCGTCGGGGCTCCCCGCGTTCCGCAACGGGATCCAGACCAGGGCCCATGCCATTAGCAGGAGCACGACCACCCCCGCCAGGTAGGAGGGATGCTCGAAGACCGCGGGGAGGGCCTCCTTCTTGAAGAAGGCGTATCCCGCGGTCACCAGCCCGACCAAGGCCTCTCCGGCGATGAGCCCCGACGCAACCAGGATGCCGACGTTCATCACGCGGGTCCGCTGCGCCGGGTTGTAGCCCTTCCGAGCGGCCCGGCTGTCGGTCAGCCACCGGATGAGGCCCCCGATGAAGATCGCGAAGGTGGTGTCCAGGGGCAGGTACATGCCCACGGCCACCAGCATCGGGCTACGGACCTGCAGCATGATCATCACGACCCCCATGAGGATGCCGACCACCACCAGCGGCCAGGCCATCTCCCCTCCGACGATCCCCTGGGCCAGGGACGCCATCAGGCCGGCCTGCGGGGCCGAGAGTTTCGGGTCGCCGAACCCGATCCCGCCGGCTGCGATGTTGCCGTAGTGCAGGATCATCACAGGGAAGAACATCACGAGGCTGGCGCAGGTTACCGCGATGAGCTCGACGATCTGGATCGTGCGCGGCGTCCCGCCGAGGATGTAGCCGACCTTGAAGTCCTGGAGCAACTCGCCGGCCACCGCCGAGGAGACGCAGACGACGGCTGCCACGCCGAGCACTGCGATGACGCCGCTTTGCCCGGCGACCCCAAGCGACGTCATGAGGAGGGCGGCGATGATGAGCGTCGAGAGAGTGAGCCCGGAGATCGGGTTGTTGGTCGAGCCGATCATCCCCACCAGGTAGCCGGAGACGGTGGCGAAGAAGAACGCCGCGACGATCATCACCAGCGCGGCCACGATTCCTCCCCCCACCAGCCCCGAGAGATAGATGTACAGCCCCACCATCAGCACGAACACGACGCCGATGAGCGAGAAGACCGTCTTTGAGCTCATGTAGCGCTCAGTCCTCGCGACGCTGGCGGGCGACGGCGCCCCTCCACGCAACTCGGCGAACGCCCGGCCCAGGCCTTCGAACAGGTTCTTGCGCATCCGATACAGCGTGTAGGCCGCGCCCACCATCATCCCGCCCACCGCGATCGGCCGGACAATGTAGCGCCAGACGGCGGTCGCGGGCCCCTCCCACGCCTCGGCCTCCGCCCCCGGCGGCAGGAACCCCTGGACCTGAGGCCCGAGGAAGTAGAGCAGCAGCGGTACCAGGAGCCCCCACGCCAGGACCCCGCCCGAGAAGTTCAGTGCCGCCAGGACGGGGCCGATGATGTAGCCGACCCCAACGTAGGCCGGGCTGATGCTGGGGGCGGAAAAGTACGTCACGCCGCCGGTCCGCACCACGCTTGTGGAACCCGACCCGCCCAGCCGCAGCGTGCTCTTCCCCACCTCGCCGATCCTGAGGAAGAACTCCTTCGTCGGAGCGAACAGGCGGATGGCGCCAAGGAAGAAGATCAGGGCCCCGAACCCCATGTTGTAGAAGAGGTACTTGGCAGCCTGCCCGCCGCGCTGTCCGGCCTTGTGGATCTCTGCCGCCGCGACCGACTCCGGGAACGGGAGGTCCGGGTCCTCAACCATGACCCGCCGCACCAGGGACACAAACAGCACGCCGAGGAACCCCCCGACCAGCATGAGCGCGGTAGACTTCCAGTAGGCGTCCTTCACACCGAAGGAGGGCCAGGCGCCGGCGAGCACGAACGCCGGCAGGGTGAAGATCGCCCCCGCGGCGACGGACTCGCCAATCGATCCCGCGGTCCGGGCGATGTTCTCCTCGAGGATCGACCCGCGGCCGAGCCGACCAAGGATCGCCATGCTGATGACCGCCGCGGGGTACGTGGCGGCGATCGTGACGCCGGCGCGGAGGCCCAGATAGGCGTTGGCGGCTCCCAGGACGAGCGTCATCGCGATCCCGAGGAGCACCGCCCGA
>CAYNUH010000044.1:0-2525 GCA_964400605.1 uncultured Acidobacteriota bacterium
GGGAGGAACCGCCATGACGGCGTTCGTCATCGCGACACTTTTGTTTCTGTCCGCTCCGGAGGGAGGGCGAGAGCCCGCCGGCGCGGCGGGAGGCACGGTCATGGACATGAAGATAGAAAGCGGCGCCTTTGCCGAGGGCGCCACCATCCCGGCGAAGTTCACCTGCGACGGGCCGGATGTCTCTCCCGCCCTCACCTGGTCGGGCGTGCCGGCCGGCGCGAAGAGCGTCGCCCTCATCTGCGACGATCCCGACGCGCCCGTGGGGACCTGGGTGCACTGGGTCGCCTACGATCTGCCCCCGACGACCACGACGCTGCCGGAGGGGGTGCCGCGAGCGAAGGAGATCGCCGGAGGCGGCCGTCAGGGAGTCAACGACTTCGGCGACGCACGCAAGAGCGGATACGGCGGCCCCTGCCCGCCGCCGGGAAAGCCCCACCGTTACTACTTCAAGCTCTACGCGCTCGATATGATGCTGGGGCTTGCGCCGGGAGCCAGGAAGGCGGAGGTGGAGAAGGCAATGATGGGCCACATCCTTGCCGAGGCGCGCCTCATGGGGCGTTACGGGAGGTAGGGCCGTCTCCTCGATCGGCTTCTCGATCAGCCGAGCCGGGAGGCCACCGCGCGGGCCACGTCGAGGGTCGAGGAGGCGCCGCCCATGTCGTAGGTGCGGACCTTCCCCTCCAGGATGACGTCGGCCACGGCCTTCTCGAGGCGCGCGGCGGTCTTCTCGTCGCCGAGCCAGTCGAGCATCAGCTTGACGGTGAGCAGCATGGCGATAGGGTTGACCTTGGACTGTCCGGCGTACTTGGGCGCCGATCCGTGCGTGGGCTCGAAGACGGCGTAATGGTCGCCGATGTTGCCGGAGGCGGCGAACCCCATGCCGCCCACTAGCTGCGCGCACAGATCGGAGATGATGTCGCCGAACATGTTCGACGCCACCAGCACCCCGTACTGCTGCGGGTTCTTGATGAGCCACATGCACATGGCGTCGATGTTCGCCTCCCACAGCTCGATGCCGGGGTAGCCGCGCGCCACCTTCCGCGCCTCGCGGATCATCAACCCCGAGGTCTCCCGGATGACGTTGGGCTTCTCCACGATGGTGACGTTCTTGTATCCGTGTTTCTTCGCGTACTCGAAGGCCTGCCGCGCGATGTTGCTGGAGGCCTTCATGGTGTTGATCCGGCACGACAGCGCGATCTCGTCGAGGGGCGTGTCCTTGAAGCGCTTCATCTTGGGATGGTGCTTCGCCAGCGTGTCGCGCACCTCCGCGGGCAGGGGGTAGAACTCGACGCCGGCGTACAGGTCTTCCGTGTTCTCGCGGAAGACGACCAGGTCAATGTCATCGCGGTAGTTCAGGGGGTTCCCTTTGTAGGCCCGGCAGGGGCGCAGGTTGGTGTGGAGGTTGAAATCCTGCCGCAGCCTCACGATGGGGCTCGAGTAGGCAAGCCCCTTGCCCCGGAGCGCGGGGCCCAGCTCCTTCTCGGCTTCTTCCTTGGGCTTGCTGGTGATGGCGCCGAAGAGGCAGCAGTCGGTCTCCTTAAGGATCTCGACGGTGCGATCGGGAAGCGGGTTCCCCTCCCGGCACCAGAACTCCCACCCGATGTCGCCCGGGACGTACTCGGCGTCCAGCCGCACGGCGTCGAGGACGATCCGCGCCGCCTCCATGACGTCCTTCCCGATGCCGTCGCCGGGAAGCCACGCGATGCGATGCTTGGTCATGATCTGCTCCGTTTCCTCGCGAGGAAACTGATCCATGGTCCTCAGGGAAGGTCCCGAAGCGCCGGCCCGTCGTACTCGTGGTCCGAAGGGTGGATCCTCCTCATCGGCTTCTCCCGCCGCCGCTCCTCCTCGATGTGGGCCACCATCCCCGCCACGCGGGACATGATGAAGAAGGCGTTCGCCACGGAGGGCTCGAAGCCCAGATCGCACAGCACCGCCGCGATGGCGCCGTCCACGTTCAGCGGAAGCCTGCGGCCCGACGAGGTGGCCAGCCGATCCCCCAGCGCCGCCGCGATGCGCGCGTGGCGGCCGGCCAGTCCCAGATCGCGGGCCATTTCCAGCAGCCGCTTCGATCGCGGGTCGTCGGTGTGGATCCGGTGCCCGTACCCCGAGAGGCGCCTCTTCTCCTGCTTCGCCTTCTCGACCACGCGCGCGGCGGCCTCCTCGTCGGAGATCTTCTCGGCGTCGGACAATCGCGCCACGGCGATCATCTGCTCCATGCCCTCCTCGATGGCGCCGCCGTGCAGCCGGGAGATGGCGAGGACGCCCGCGGCCACCGCCGAGGCCAGGGGGGCGCCCGTGGAGGCCACGGTGCGCGCCGCCAGCACCGAGGGGGGTGTGGCGCCGTGATCGATGGAGGAGACCAGGACGGCGTCGATCATCCGTCCCACTCGCTCGTCCGGGAACTCTCCCTTCAGGGCCAGGTAGATCGCCTGAGCGAACGTCACCCGCCCCATCAGGCGGTCGATGGGGTAGCCGCGCAGGAGGATCTTGTTCGGTTCGACCTTGGTGATGCCCGTCTTCCA
>CAYNUH010000044.1:2625-28944 GCA_964400605.1 uncultured Acidobacteriota bacterium
TCAGGCGGCCATCGCTGCCAGCACCTTGAGCGTCGCGGCCGGGAGGTCGTTGAAGGAGTCCACAACCGTGGCGCCGGCGCGGCGGAGGGCTTCCACCTTCCCTTCGTGAGTGCCGCGTCCTCCCTCCACGATGGCCCCGGCGTGGGAGAACCGCGTCCCCCGGCGCGCGGCCTTGCCGCCGATGTAGGCGATGACCGGCATGGTGACGATCCCTCTGGCGATGAGGTCCGCCACCTGCTCTTCCTGGGACGTGCCGATCTCGCCGAACATGACGATGGCCTTCGTCTCGGGATCGTCCTGGAACATCCGGACGATGTCCGGGTGCGGCAGCCCCACCACGGCGTCGCCGCCCACGTGCACGATGCTGGTGAGGCCGACGCCCGCCTGGCTCAGGTAGTAGGCGATGGCGGAGGTGATCCCACCGCTGCGGGAGGTGACGCCGACGTTGCCGCGCCGGAACCACTGCTTCGCCGTGGCCGCCCTGCCTCCCATCATGCCGAGGACGGCCCTGCCGACGCTGAGGCAGCCGAGCGTATTGGGCCCCAGGAAGCGCGCCCCCGCCCGCTTCGCGGCGCGGGAGATCTCCAGCACGTCGTAGATGGGGACGCGGTCCGGAACGAGCACGAGCAGCTTCACGCCCGCGTCGAGAGCCTCCAGAGCGGCCCCCTTCACCAGGGGCGCCGGCACGAAAATCACGCTCACGTCGATGCCGCCGCACGCCGCCACCGCCGCCTCCACGGCGTCGTACACCTTCACCCCCAGGACTTCCTGGCCCCCCTTGCCGGGGGTGCAACCGGCCACCACGCGGGTGCCATAGTCCATCATGAGCTGCGCGCGGGCCATCCCCTCCCGTCCGGTGATCCCCTGGATGAGCACCTTCTTGGTCTCGTCGATGAGGATCGCCATCAGGCCCTCCCCGGAACCGTGCGCCGCCACGCGTCGAGCCCTTCGATGGGCAGGTCGATGAAGCCGCCCCCGGCGCCGCGCACCACGCACTCCGTCTCGCAGGCCAGGCATTCGATGCACTTGCCCCTCGCCGCGTCCTCGCGGGATATGGCCAGCACGGGCGCGCCGTTCTCCTCCTTGAGGATCTTCGGCACGCACTCGGTGATGCAGACCTTCGACTCGCACCCGCGGCACACCTGGTGGTCGTACGTGATGCTGCCCGTGACCGTCCTGAACGTGTACGGCTCGGCGGGGGCCGGCCGGCCCCGAGTGGGAGGCTTCGCCGGGGCGCCGCGGCGCGCGGGCGCCTCCGAGATGAGGGCCTTCATGCGCGCCGCGCACGCGTCGGCGGAGTCGTTCTTGCCGTAGGCTTCCAGCGGCGCCGAGAGATACTCCGCCCCTTCCGTGAGGATCGCGATGGCGCGCTCTTCCTGGTTGCCGCCGAGCCGGATCACCGCCGGAATGCCGGGATCCTCCTCCCAGAAGGCCTTGATGAGGCCGCGGGCCGAGTGGTACTGCTCCTGGCTGGCCACCCCCGATCCGGAGGCGAAGTAGCCGTCGATCCCCTTCTGAGAGAGGATGATCTTCGCGGCGCGGTACACCTTCGAGGCCGGCGGGTTTCCTGAAGTATCGGTGAAGTTGGCGATCTTGAATCCTTCCCTGAGCAGCGCGTCCATGGACATCATGGATCCGCCGCCGCCGGCGCCGTGGAAGCCCAGATACCCGTGCCCCTTGGAGAACCCCTGTTCCATCTGGATGAAGTAGAAGGTCCCGCGGTAGTCGCCGGATTCGACTCTGTACGCGATCTTCTCGAGCGGCGTGGGCGGGCGGTCGAACTCGCGGGCGATCTCGATCCCCAGCTCCGGGTGCCGGAAGACCGCGTAGTCGTCCACCGTGATGCGGCAGTCGGCGGCGACCAGGTCCCCGTGCTCCACGACCACCAGGGGGTTGATTTCCGCCGAGCGCGCCTCCACGGCCCGGGCGGCGCGGGCCAGCGACGCCAGCACACCGGCGGCCTTCTCCAGCGTGTCGCCGGCCAGGCCGGTCCGCCGCAACGCGTCGCGGACGGCGTGCTCGTCGAGGCCTTCCACCACGTCAAAGGGAATCCTCGCGACGCGCTCGGGGTGCGCCTTCGCGATCTCCTCCACCCCGGTGCCGCCGATGGAGGAGAAGAGGGCCACCGGAGACCGCTCGGCGTCGTCCACGATGACGCCCGCGTAGAACTCCTCTCTTATCGCGAGACGCTCCTCGACGAGGACCTTCTCGACGGTGAAGCTGCCGATCTTCATCCCGAGGATCGCGGCCGCCGCGGCGGCGGCCTCGTCAGGCGAGGAGGCGAACCGGATGGCGCCGACTCCCGCGCGCCCGGTCGTCCAGGCCTGCGCCTTCACGACGACGGCGCCCCCGATCGATTCGGCGGCCGCGCGCGCCTCATCGACCGTTGCGGCGGTACGCCCCTCCGGCACCGCGACGCGGTGTTCTCTCAGGATCTCCTTGCCCTGGTACTCGTACAGCCTCGCCATCGGCCTCTCCCGGTTCGATCCGGCCGCCGCCCCGGCGCCGGGACGCATACCCCGCTTCCGCGCATCGTCGCGGCCGCCGACCCATCGCTCCGGCAGCCTGCGCCGCCCCAACCGCCGGGCGGCCGTGCTCTCGCCCGGCGCGGCACGGGCCCGCTGGGCAAGCGGGCCCCCGCGCGATGGGGCACGTGCAGGACGGGACTCGGTTGGCGGGCGGACCGGCACGCACGCTAACGCGGCGGGCGATTCAAGGCAAGTGGATGGACGCCACCCGGGCTCCGCGGGGCGGTCGCTCGGAGCGGAACTCGGAGGCCGGCCGGGAGGGTCCCGCTGAGCGCGGTGACATCCGGCCGGAGTTGTGGAGCGGAGAGCGATTCCGCCCCGCGGAGCCGCGGAGCCGCGCAGCGCGATCGGCGCGGGCCGGCCGTGCTCCGCTCAGGCGTCCGGGCTGCGGGCGGCTTTCCTGGCGGCCCCCCACGGGGACTCGGTCAGCCAGCGCGACAGGTCGTCCACACCCATGGGGCGGCCGATGTAAAATCCTTGCGCCGCGTCGCAACCCAGGGATTTCAGCGTGTCGAGGGTCGTCCTGTCCTCGACCCCCTCCGCCACGACCTTCAGGCCCAGGTTGTGGCCCAGCTCCACGGTGGAGCGCACGATCTGAGCGTCAGCGTCCTTGGAGGTCAGCCCCCTGACGAAAGTCTGGTCGACCTTGATCTCCGTGAACGGCAGCTTCCTCAGATTACCCAGGGAGGAGTACCCCGTCCCGAAGTCGTCGAGGGCTATCCCGATGCCGCGCGAGTTCAGCCAGTCCAGGGCCCTCTTGGCGTGCGCCAGGTCCACCATGAGCGCGCTCTCCGTGATCTCGAGGATCAGGCCCCCCGGGGCCGCGCCCCAGGTGGCCAGCATCCCCTCCACCTTCTCGGGGAGCCGCGGATCCTGGAGGTTCCGCGCCGAGAGGTTTGCGGCCACCGTCAACACGCTTCCCTCCCGCTGCCACACCCGGAGCTGGCGCAGGACCTCATTGAGCACCCACCTCGTCAGGGGGTGAATGAGTCCGGTCTTCTCGGCAATGGGGATGAACTGTCCCGGCGGCACGAGCCCGAGGCTCGGGTGGCGCCATCGCACCAGAGCCTCCACCCCCGTGACGCCGCCCTCCTTCAGGTCCACCTTGGGCTGGTAGTGGAGGAAGATCTGGTCGTTCTCGAGAGCGCTTCGAAGCTCGCCCATCAAGATGAGCTGGCGGGGGTTGTAGGGATCGGTTTCGAAGCTGTAGAGCGCCCACCCGCGCCCCTGCCGCAGGGCCTCGTTGAGGGCGATGTCGGCGCGCTGGATCAGCACCTCGGCCTCCTCGCCGTGGCCTGGGAAGAGGGCGATCCCGATCGTCGCCTCGATCTCGATGGGCAGGGCGTCCAGCACGAAGGCGGCCTCGAGTGACTTCAGGACCCGCTCCGCCGCCCTCCCGGCGCGGGCGGCGTCCGCTCCCCGCAGCATGACCGCGAACTCGTCCCATCCCACGTGCGCGAGCGTCTCCTCCTCCTGCTCCTGCAGGACCGAACGGATGCGCTGCGTCACGTCCTTGATGACCCGATCGCCGTTGTGCTTCCCGATGGTGTTGGTGATCTCCCGGAAGGAGTTCAGGTTGACCGCAAGGAGGGCCAGAGTGAGGTTCCTGCGCTTCGCCTCGGCGATCGCCTCGCGCAGGTCCTCGAGCAGCCGGGCGGCGTTGGGAAGGCCGGTCAGGCGGTCGTGGAAGGCGAGATGGAGGATCGTCTCCTCGGCCTGCTTTCGCGCCGTGATGTCCACCCTGAACCCGTGGACGACCGGCGGCTGATCGGCCTGCTCCCGAACGACCCGGGCGTCGTCGCGGACCCACACGACCCTTCCGTCGCGCGTGAGAAGCCTGTACTCGGAGACGAAGGGCGCGCCGCCGGCGCAGGACTGCCTGTACTCGGCGAGGACGCGATCCCGGTCGTCGGGATGAAGCGTCTTCACCCACAATCCCGGATCGGCTCTCCAGACTGAAACCGGGTAGCCCGTGACCGCTTCAACCTGGGGGCTGATGTAGACGGTGCTCCCGATCTCGTCCGACTTGGCGATGTACGTGACCGCGGGGATCTCCTCCACCAGTATCCGGTACTTCTCCTCCGCCTCGCGCTGCTTCACCTCCGCCTCCCGGTGGGCCCGCCTCGCCTTCACCTCGCGCACTTCCCGGGTCACGGCGGCGGCAAGCCTCTTGAGATTGCCCTTGAGGATGTAGTCGGAGGCGCCCGCCTTCATGGCCTCGACGGCGAGGTCCTCCCCGATGCTTCCGGAGACGATGATGAACGGAACATCCAGTCCGCGCCTCTTGGTCAAGGCCAGGGCGTCGGCGGAGGAAAAGTTCGGCATGCGATGGTCGGAGATGACCACGTCCCACTCCTGCTTGTCGAGCGCGGCGGTCGTAGCGCCGGCCGACTCCACGCGCTCCCACGTGGGTTCGAACCCGGCGCGCTGGAGCTCGCGCACGGCGAGGAGTGCGTCGTCCTCCGAATCCTCCACGATCAGCACGCGAAGCGGCGTGCCCATCGATCTGCCTCCTTTCAGCGGGGCGGCAGCTCGTTCAGCACGAGCCAGTAGAGGCCGAGCTGCCTCACCGCCTCGGTGAACTCCAGGAAGTCCACCGGCTTGCGGACGTAGCTGTTGGCGCCGAGCGAGTAGCCGGCAAGCCGGTCCCTGTCCTCGGTGGAAGACGTCAGGATGACCACGGGCTGGAGCCTGGTGCGGGGGTTCTCGCGCACCGTGCGGAGCACCTCGAGCCCGTCCACCTTCGGCAGCTTGAGATCCAGCAGCACCACGGAAGGGAGATCGCTCGGATCGCGACCCTCGTACTTGCCGGTCCCGAACAGGTACTCGAGAGCCTCCGCGCCGTCACGGGCGACGACGACCTCGTTGGCGATGTTGTGCTTCCGGAGGGCTCTCAACGTGAGTTCTTCGTCGTCGGGGTTGTCCTCGACGAGGAGGATGACTCTGTCGGCCTTCATGTGTCTCCTCAGTGCGGGATCTGCAGCGTGAAGTAGAAGGTCGCTCCGCGCTCGACCGCTCCCTCAGCCCAGATCCTGCCTCCGTGACGATGGATGATCCTCGCGACCGTGGCCAGACCGATCCCCGTCCCCTCGAACTCCTTCGAAGAATGCAGCCGCTGGAAGGCGCTGAAGAGCTTGTCGGCATGGGCCATGTCGAAGCCGGCGCCGTCGTCGCGGACGTAGTACACGGCCCCGCCGTTCTGCACGAGGCTCCCGAACTGGATGCGGGCGGACGGGTGGTTTCTCGTGTACTTCCAGGCGTTGCCCAGGAGATTGTCCAGCGCCACCCGGAGCAGCGCGCCGTCGCCTTCGGCCACGAGCCCGTCGGCGATGGCGAAGGCGACGTCCCGGCCCGGGTCGCTCCGGCGCAGATCATCGGCGGCGCTGTTCGCGAGGTCGCTCAGGCTCACCTTCTCGCGCTGCACGATGGCCCGGCTGAGGCGCGACAGGTTCAGCAGGTCGTCGATGAGCCGCCCCATGCGTTGGGTCGCGGCCCGCACCCTCTGGACATGCCCCTTGCCGCGCTCGTCGATCATGGGCCCGCAGTCCTCCAGGAGCGCCTGGCTGAAGCCGTCGATGCTCCGCAGGGGCGCGCGCAGGTCGTGCGAGACGGAGTAGGAGAAGGCATCGAGCTCCTTGTTGGCGGCCCGGAGTTGCTCGCTGGTTTTCTTGATGGTCTCCTCGGCCCGCACGCGATCGGTCAGATCACGGGCGATGCCGACGAACATGCGCTGATTGGATAGGCGCGCGTCACTGATGGCCAGATCAACAGGAAAGATCTTCCCATCCTTTCGCTGTGCGGTGACCTCTCGCCCGATCCCGATGATCTTTGCATGACCCGTACGCAGATAATTCGCCACATAGCCGTCGTGCTCGCTGTGATATGGCTCGGGCATGAGCATGTTGACGTTCGCCCCGATGACCTCGTCCCTCGCATAACCGAACATTCGCTCGGCGCTCGCGTTGAAGGACAAGATCACGCGCTGCTCGTCAATGGTGATGATCGCATCGGCTGCCGTTTCCACAATTGCGTGGAGCTTGGCGTTACTGTTCCGCAGCATTTCCTCAGCCCACTTGCGCTCGGTGATGTCCCGCGCCGTGGCGTAGATCAGCTTTCCTTCGGGGTAGGGCGCGCAGTTCCAGAGTATCCAGCGGTACGAGCCGTCCTTGCAGCGGTAGCGGTTCTCGAACGAGACAATGCACCCGCCGCCCAGGAGTTCTCCCATCGCGGCCGTCGTGGCGTCGCGGTCGTCGGGGTGGACGAAGGACATGAACGGCTCCGCCGTCAGCTCTTCGGTCGTGAAGCCGAGCGCGCGCTCCCAGGACGGGTTCAGCCGCTTGAAGCGGCCGTCGAAGCCGGCGATGCACATCAGGTCGAGCGAAAGCGTGAAGAAGCGGTCCCTCTCCTCCTCCGCCTGCCTGCGCTCGGTGATGTCGAAGATGATGGACCGGCTCTTGAGGTAGCGGCCCTGGTCGTCCTTGACGGCCGTCGCATTCAACACCACAGGCAGGATGCCGCCGTCCTTGCGGACCAGATCGAACTCGAGGTCGCGGACAGAGCCCTCTTGCTTGAACCGTCGGAAGTTCTCCTGGAAGACCCAGCGACTCTTCTCCGGGAGGATGTCGGAGAACTTGAGCCTGCCGACCATCTCCTCGCGAGCGTATCCGAGCCAGTCGAGCGCGGTCTTGTTGATGTGGGCGAAGACGCCGTCGGCGTCGAGGGAGTGGTAACCGCAGGGAGCGTTGTCGTAGAGGTCCTGCACCTCCTCCTTGGCCCGCCTCATGACCAGCTCGGCCCGCCGGTGAGTGGCGATGGCGCGCCGCAGCAGGAGGTACACGAGGAGGAGCAGCGGCAGGATCGAGGCCGTGAGGGACGAGAGCCACATCATGCTGCTCCGCGCCGCGCTCCTCGAGGCATCGAGACGCTGCGAGAGGAGGCGCCTCTCCTCGCCTTCGATCCCCGAAACCGCGACGCGGATCTGATCCATGAGAGCCTTGCCCTGCAGCGTCCGCACGAGGGCCTGCGCGCGCTCGGCCCCCTCGGTTCTCCGGATCTCGACGACGCGGGTGTTGAACCGCACCTTGTCGGCGATCAGGGGCCGGAGGGCTTGGATCCTCTGCCCCTGATCCTGACTGTCGGCCGTCAGGGCCAGAAGGCGCGCGACCTCGCTGTCGATCTCCCGCTCCCACGCGGCCCACTTCTCCACGAAGCGATGATCGCCCGTGATGACGTAACCGCGCGCCGAGGCCTCCAGGTCGAGGACGCTTGCCAGGACGTCCTCGATGGCGTCGAGCACGGTGTGGGTGTGATCGACCCGCGCGGCGGCATCCGTCGAGTGTGCGGCGGTGCGGTAGGAGCCGATCGCGACGGCGCCGAGCAGCGCAGCGGCAATCCCGAGCCCGGCCAGCGCCCACGTCTCCAGGGACGCCCTCACGGGTTCCCCCTCGAGCCTCGAGAGACGGCGGGGTCACCCACCAGCCGCGTCGCTCCGGCCCGCGGCCTTCAGTGGATCCTCTGCAGACATCGGCGGAGTCTGGAAGGAGGCCGGGATGATCCGGAGGGAAGCGTGGGTGGCGGCCCCGGGTCGCGGTGGACCCGATCGGGGAAAGTGACGCCGCCGACTTTCGCCGTGCATCTCATACCAGCGTGAGCATCAGACGACGTTGCTTCGTCCTGGAAGAATCAGACGAAGCCTAATCTTCCACCCAGGTACACTTCTGTCAAGGATGATATCCGGGTCTTCGCGGCGACCGTCGATTCCGGGAACAGGTCCCGGATGGGATGCGGAGGGGGCGCCGCGGGGCGCCGCATGCGAGAGGCGAGGTGGGGCCAGGGGTCTGGCCGGCCGGCAGACGGGAGCCCAGGGGGGAGGTCGCGCGCTATCGCTTGAGAGGCTTGTCGGGGGCGCGCCCGGCGCGGCGGCGGGTGGCGCCCAGGCGGCGGTCCGGGCCCTTGTAGGACGGATCGTCGGCGATCCGGCGATCCACGCCGGTGCGCCTGTCGCTCGTTCGCCCGTTCCCCTTGTCACCCTTCGGAGTCATCGGGATGCTTCTCCTCAGTTGCCGTGCGGCGGTTGCTTGGGCCTTCGGAACGGCAGGAAGGCGGCGCCCGCGAGATCGCGCGAGCGTCGATCGATCTTCTCTCGAGACAGCCTCTCGTCCGCGACCAGGATGATCTCCTCGAACGTCTCGCCGTCAAGCGACAGCGTCGCGTGCCCGAGGCTGATCGTGGTGCGGATCCGGCGACCGGAGCGTCCCTCGATGCTGAAGTCGCGGACGGCGCGCCGGATGCGGCCCGCCACGTGCATCGCCTCCTCTCGGGCGACGCCGGAAAGGATCGCCACGAACTCGTCGCCGGAGTAGCGCACGCAGGTGTCGCGGTCGCGCATCAGCGTGCGGATGACCTTGGAGACCCCGATGAGGTAGCGGTCACCCGCGGGGTGCCCGAACTCCTCGTTGACCTGCGCGAACGAATCGATGTCCATGATCAGGATCGACAGCGGCGCCCCGGTGTCCCGCGCGCGGCAAAGCTCCTGCTCCATCGCCACGAACATGTAGCGCGTGTTGGGCAGCCCCGTCAGGGCGTCGGTGAGGGTGGCCTCCTGCGTCCGCTCGAAGAGAAGCCCGTTGCGGACGGCGCGGCCGACCTGCCGCCCCACCATTGTCAGGAGTCTCTCCTCGGCGGGGCTGTAGGGGTTGGCGGCCGTATCGTACAGCGCGATGACGCCCACCACCTCCGGCTCGGCCATCAGCGGCGCGACGAGGCAGGACGTGAGAGCGGCCATCTCGGGGTGCGCGGCGAGCGCCTCCAGATCCGATCGCGCTCCGTGCTTCAGGAGCGGATCCGAAGGCGGCGCCACGATGAGCGACCGCCCTTCCTTCGCGGCCCAGCCGCTGACGCCGGATCCGATGGGGATGCAGAGCGTCCGGAGCAGCTCCGCCCCCTCTCCGGCGGCGAGGCGCGGCACCAGGCGTTCGCGCTCGCGGTCGCAGACGAAGACGGCACAGGCCGAGAAATGGAAGAGGCGGCTCAGCCTCCCCGCGATCAGCGACAGCGACTCCTCCACGTTCAGCGCCTTGCCCAGGGCCTCACCGATCTCGTGGAGGGAGTAGATCTCCATGTGGGAGGAGGCGATGGTGTCGAGCACTTCCTGGATCTGCGGCGGTTGTAGTGCGGATGCGGTGCGCGACGCGTCCCGCGTCTTTGCCGCCTCACCGGAGCCCTCCGCCTCGAAGGCGATCGAGGCGGCCGCCGGCGCCTCCGCCTCGGACTCGAGCGCGTCGAAGTTGTCGACGAGCGTCTTCGCCACGCGCGGATCGAAAAGGGTGCCCGCCTTCTCCCGGATGTAGGCGAGGGCTTGCTCCTTCCCCACGGCAAGCCGGTAGGCCCGCTCGGAGGTGAGCGAATCCACCGCGTCCACGACCGCGAGGATCCGGGACCCCAGCGGTATCTCGACCCCGGCGAGGCCCGCCGGGTACCCGGTGCCGTCGTAGTGCTCGTGGTGGTGGCGGACGAGTGGCGCGGCCTCCCGCGCGTACGGCACCGCCTCGAGGATCCCGGCCCCCGTCTCCGAATGAGCGGTCATCTTCTGATGCTCCTCCGCCGTCAGTCGCCCCGGCTTGGAGAGGATCCACTCCGGCACGGCCAGCTTGCCCACGTCGTGCAGAAGGGCCGCGAGGTCGAGCCGGACCAGATCGTCCTCGCTCATGCCGAGCCGCCGGCCCAGCCCCGCCGCGAGGGTGCGCATGCGCCGGAGGTGCCGCGCGGAGGTGTGGTCCTTGGCCTCGATGGCGAGCGCGAGCGCCTCGATGATGTCTAGGACCCCGTCGGTGCGGCGCCTGAGAGCCGCCGCCGCGCGCCGTTCCCGCGAGAGCGACACGGCAAGAGGCGCCATGACCGCGAAGGGAGGCATCAATAAGAGCGCGACCGGTCCCACCCCCCAGATCCGGACGGCCTGCGCCGCGGCCAACGCCAGGGCCGCTGCGGCCGGCGCCGCCGCCAGCGTCATCGTCCAATCGCGCCGCGACGGCCGCCCACCCGCGCCGCCCGCGAGGTGACGCGCCACGAAGGCCGCCGCCACCGCTCCCGCGGACAGGAGTGCGCCTGTGACCAGCGTGGCCGCCAGATCGAGGGAACCGCGCTCGATGGGCTCGGTGGGGAGCGCGTAACCCGAGAGGTCGGCCACCACCAGACCGAGGCCGAGCCCCGCGAGAGTCGGATGCGCCTTCGCGCCGGCGCCCGGCGCCGCGTCGGACCCCTCCGTCCCGCGGCTCCACCAGCCCAGCAGGACCGTGGCGCAGGCGAGTGCCGCCGCAGGCGGCAGCCCGTAGAGGAGCAGACAGGCGGCGATCAGCGGGAATGTGGTGGGGAGCGGCCTCAGGCCCGGGAAGGAAAGAGGCAGCAGCCCTCCCACGAGAGCCAGCCCCGCGAAGGAAAGGATCCCGGCCGCGGAGACATGGGAGGCTTCAAAGGTCCACAGACTGAACGGGAGCCAGGGGCGGATGGGGTCGGTGATGAGCGCGGCCTCGACGGCGAGGACCGAAAGCAACAGCGCGGCGTGGCTGCGACGGATGTTCATGCCTGCGGGGCAGGGCGACGTTGGCGGGCATATCGCCCGGGGCCCGGCCCGTAACCCACTCAGCGGACCGGACCCCGGGCTACATGTCCCCGAAGACACCCCCTCTCCCCGTCATGGGGCCCTGCCAGAGGAAGCACCCTCAGGGATCCCGTTGAACCGCTTCTCCTATTTCCTCTTCTCGTCCTGCCACAGGATCCCCTCCTGGCGCACGAGGACGTCCTGCCAGAGGATGCCGGCGGCGGAAGTGCAGTTGATCCCCAGCAGCCCGTCCTGCCAGAGGATGCCGTCCTGCCAGAGGATCCCCGCGCCGGTGGCGCAGGGATCGTCGAGAAAGCCGTTTTGATCGATGATGAAGGCGCTCCACGACGCCGGCTCGCCGTAAACCTCTTCGAGGGTCCATTCGGTCCCGCCCCACATCGCCGCCGGGTTCTCCACAACGACGTCTCCGCCCTCCCTCCGCACCGAGGGGGAGAAAGCCGTGACGGCGATGCCGCCGCGCTCGAGGGCCGCCGAGACGTCGGCCGCCCCCGCGCCCCGATCGAAGATCGATCCGTGCCGCAGCGGCCGCGCGGCCGCCATGAGCCGCGCCTTCACCGTGTCGGGTGAGAGCGTCGGGTCCGCCTCCAGCATCAGCGCGACCGCGCCCGAGACCACGGCGGCGGCCATAGAGGATCCGCTCATCTCGAAGTAGCGGGGCTCCAGGGCGCCGCCCATCGGACCTCCTCCGAGAGAGACCCGGAGGCCGGGGTTCTTCACGTCCAGCGCAGAGAAGGGCGAGCGCAACGAGACGATCCTGTGACCCGGCGCCACCAGGTCGGGCTTCACGGCAAGTTCGAAGAGCGTCGGTCCGCGGGAGGAATACGCCGTGACGGCGTCGTCCCTTCCATCGATGGTTTCAGCGTCGTCGAGCGCCCCCACCGTCAGGACCAGCGGATCACTGCCGGGGCTCTCGATGGTGCCGTTGCCGTGCGATCCCAGGTTCCCCGCCGAAGCCACCACGACCAGCCCGGCGCGCCACGCCGCCTCGCAGGCCGCGGCGAGCGGATCGAAGGCGGCAGGCTCGCGCATGGAATGGCCGAGGGAGAGGTTCACCACGCGGATGTTGCGCTCGCGGCGGTGGTCCACGACCCAGCCGAGGGCCTCGATGACGTCGCTGACGTACCCCTCTCCGTTCCGGTCCAGGACGCGCAGCGAGATCACCGACGCGCCGGGAGCGACGCCGCCGAACTCGAGGCCCGATCCGGCCGGGTCCGCGCGAAGGCTCCCCGCGATGATCCCCGCGACGTGCGTCCCGTGGCCGAACGGATCACGGCTTGCGGGGGCATGAGGCTCGACGAAATCCACGTACGCGGCCAGCGTGGGGAGGTCCTCGTGCGCGTACACGCCCGAATCGATAACGGCGACGCCCACCCCCAATCCCGTCAGGGAGCCGGCGTCCCTCGGGGACGGGGCGCCCGCGCTCGGTGCGGCCACCTGCATCATCGGATGGACCTTTCTGTCCGGGGAGATGCGGCGGACGCGCGGGTCCGAGGCGAGGCCATCCAGCGCGGAGACCGGGACGCTCGCGGTGAAGCTGTTTATGATGCCGAGACTCTTGCCGGGACTGCCGCCGTGATCGAGGACCCGGTCCTTGTCGCTCTGGGTCGGGCGGCCCTCGATCCGGATGATGACGCGGATGAGGTCGCCGCCTCTTCGGCTGTCCTTGATGATGAGGAGGTCGGGGGAGAGCTTCCTCTCTGGAGAGTCGGACCCGGTGGCAGCCGCCGGGAGAGTCACGGCCAGCACGGCCAGCAGGAGCGGCGCGGCGATGGCGCTGCTGCCGACTCGGACGGCTCTCCGTTGGAGCAAAAGGCCCCTCCTCCCTGAGCTTCTTGGTGACTATGTCTGAGTACGAGTTACACATAGTATTAGCGGCTATCTAAGCATCGTCAAATCGACAAAATCGAAGCTTGTTTTGTATATTTCACATTTGTGTTTCCTGTTGAATGAATAAACTACATACGCACAAGTAGTTGGTTCATCAGGGGTTCCGGCGAAGGATCATCGTTAGGCGGAAGGAACCGACCCGCCGTAGGATCCGTCGGATGCCGACGGGCGCTGTTGACCCTGAATATGCGGTCCTGTATAGTGCGGCTATTATCTGGTGGGGGAAGCGGCCATGCGGAAAGGGGAGGGCATGTATTCGACGATCGAAGTCATCTCCCGCAGAGTCTACAGGAGCCTCAAGACTCCCTCGGACAACAACAGGAAGAGCGACCCCATCCTGGCTTTCCACTTCAAGGGGAAGGACGATTTCATCCTGATGCGCTGCAACAAGGTGCCCGAGGTGAGCATCAAGGGGAAGGACCAGACGGCGGGCGAGGTGAAGTTTTTTGCCTACAGCGCTTTCGCCGACTATGATGCCGACGACGTCATCTTCCGGCTCAAGGACGAGGTCGAACTGATCGAACTTTACAGGAGGGGGGCCATCGAGGCCCTCTCCTGGAGCACCTGGACGGATTTCACACGGTGGCTCGATACCCTCGACGAGGACGGAGTTCAGATCTCGCTGAAGCTGCCGTGTCTCGTCTACCGCGTGGTGAAGGACAAGGAACCCTCGATGCAGAACTTCATCGTCGAGGCGATCAAGCGGGGGCTCAAGTCCGAGCGCGAGTGAAGCCCCGCCGCGTCCCAATTCTCGCCGCCGTGCTCGCGCTTCTCCCGGTGGCGGCCTGGCCGGCGCCTGCGGCCGAGACCATCCTCCCGCTCCACGAGGTGCGCCCCGGCATGGCGGCGGTCGTCCGCACGGTGATCCAGGGCGATCGGATCGAGGACCTGCCCGCCGAGGTCGTCGCCGTGATGGAGAACGCGCTCGGGCCGGGCCAGAGCCTGATCCTCGCGCGCCTCAGCGGCGACACCGCCGCCTTCATCGGCGTGGCGGCGGGCATGAGCGGAAGCCCCGTGTACGTGGATGGCCGCCTCATGGGAGCGCTGTCCTACCGGTTCGGGGCTTTCACCAAAGAGCCCATCGCCGGTATCACCCCCATCGAATACATGCTCGACCTCGCGAGGCCGGCGCCCGCGGCCGGAGCCAGGCGCCTGCCGCTCTCCGGCGCGGCGGCCGCGCGCGACCTCCCGGTCGCGAGCATCCCTCTGGTGATCCAGGGCGATCCTCGGGCACCGGGAGCGGAAGGCCTCTCCGCGACGGCGGCGATGATCCCGATCGAGTCGCCGCTGGTCGTAACGGGCGTCCCCGCCGAGATCCTCCAGCACTTCGCCGGACAATTCGCGTCGCTGGGGGCCGTCGCCGTGGCCGGTGGCGGCGGGGGCGGGGTGATCGCACCGGCGGCGCCGCGGGCGGTGCGCCCCGGCGACCCCATCGCGGCCCAGCTCGTGCGCGGCGACATCAGCATCGCGGCGACCGGTACCGTGACGCACGTGGAGGGTGACAGGGTCCTCGCCTTCGGGCACCCCTTCCTGATGTCGGGCGCGGCCGAGTTCCCCATGGCGCGGGCGGAGATCTACCTCACGCTGGCCTCACTGGCCGCCTCCAGCAAGATCGCCCGGGTCACGGACACCATCGGCACGTGGGAGCAGATCCGCCTCCCCGGGATTTCGGGCGTCACCTCGAGGACGCCGGCCCTGATCCCCGTCTCCGTGACGGTGCGCACGCCCGGCCGCGCGGCCGCCTATCACTATGAGGTCGCCAGCCACCGCGACTGGACGCCGCTCCTGGTGGCGATCTCGGTGGCCGGCAGCCTCGTCAACACCCCCGCCTTCACCGACGAGTCCACCCTTACCGTTTCCCACCGGCTCCGTCTGGAGGGCCACCCGGACGTGGTCGTGGAGGATCTCTACACGGGGATCGGGCCCGGCAGCTCCGCGGCGCTCTCCGTGGCCGCGGACGTGCAGGAGATCTTCACTGCGGTCTTCCAGAACCGCTTCGAGGCGCCGCGGGTGCGCTCCATCGAGCTGGCGGCGGAAGGAATCGAGGAAGGGCGGCTCGCCTTCGTGGAGGGCGTATGGCCTTCCCGCACCGAGGCCGCTCCCGGCGAGGACGTGCAGTACCACGTCCGCCTGCGCTCCTACCGCGGCGACACCTCCACGCAGACGTTCACCTTCAACGTGCCCGAGAGCGCGCCGCGCGGCGATCTTCAGGTCGTCATCGGGGGCGCCGGGTACCTGCTGGCCTCCGAGCGCCAGGTGCTCGCCCGCCGGGTCGCAGGCGCGGATGATCTCGACCAGATCATCGGCATCGTGAACCACCTCCGGAGGAGCAACGTCCTCTACGCCAAGGTGGTGCGCCGCCTCCCGGGCGCCGTGGTGCAGAGCGAGATCCTCCCCGCGCTTCCCCCGTCCGTCCTGACCACTCTCCGGTCCAATCGGGGCTCGGGAGACGTCGCGCCCCTCACGGAGGCCACCGTGTGGGAGAACAGCATCCAGACGCCATCGATCGTGACGGGGGGCGCCGCGCTCATCCTGAAGGTCCGCTGACCCTACACTGACGAGGGGCCCGATGATGCTCCGCCGTGGATCCGCCCGCTTCATAACGTCCCTGCCGGTGGCCCTCGCGCTGTGCCTCTGCGCCGCAGGGGCGGCACTCGCCGCCGCCGGCCAGGCCTGGGTTCTCCGCGCCCGCGCCGACTTCAACGACGCCCGTCTCGACTCCACGACCATCGCTCCCGACGGACGCATCACCCTCTCGCCCGACGTGGTGCGACTCGGCGAGGCATCGCAGCCGTTCCTGTGGTGCCTGGCGATCGACCCGAAGGGGCGGATCCACGCGGGGGGAGGTAACGAAGGGCAGGTGCTCAGATTCAGCGGCGGAGCCGTCGAGATGGTCTTCGACGCGCCGGAACTCGAGATCCACGCCATCGCCTTCGACGCGGCCGGGCGGCTGTACGCCGCCTCCTCGCCAGACGGCCGCGTGTACCGCGTGTCCGAGGGGGCGTCTCCCGAGGTGGTCTTCGATCCCGAGGCGACGTACATCTGGGGGCTCGCCTTCGATGGCGCCGGAAACCTCCTCGTGGCGACCGGGCTGCCCGGACGCGTGTACAGGGTCTCCGCCGCCGGCAAGACCGAGACGATCCTCGAGGCCCGTGAAGACCACATCCGCACGCTCGTCGCCGACGGGCGCGGGGGATTCTACGCCGGAAGCGATCAGGGCGGCGTCATCTACCGGATCTCCCCGGAGGGGAAGGCGTCCGTCCTCCACGACACACCCATGCGCGAGATCGCGGCGCTCGCGGTGATGGACGGGGACGTCTACGCCGCCGCCGTGACGCCGGCGCCGCGCGGGCGCGGGGTCATTGAGGGTCGCGGGCCCGTGACGCGGGTGCGCGTGACGCCCGAGGGGGGCGGCGAGGTGCAGGAGGAAGGCGAACCGCAGCAGGAGGCGGCGCAGCCGCGGCAGCAGCCCCCGCAGCCGGAGGCTTTCCAGGGCGCGATCTTCCGGATCACGCCGCAGGGTTACGCGAGGAAAATCTGGGAGTCGCGCGACGCGCTGCCCCTTTCCTTGTTGCCGATGCGCGACGGCACTGTCCTCGTCGGCACCGGCGACCGCGGGCGCCTCCTGGCGCTCTCGCCCGGCGGCGACGCGAGCGAGCTCGCGTCGGTGGCGGCCTCCCAGGTGAACGCGCTCCTTCCCGGCCCTGAAGGGAGCGTGTTCGCGGCCGCCAGCAACCTGGGAGGCGTCTTCCAGGTGAGCGGCGCCTTCGCGAGGGAGGGCACCGTCGTCAGCGGCACGCGGGACGCCGGCTTCACCTCCCTCTGGGGTGCTTTGACCTGGGGCGCGGACACGCCCGGCGGGACGGAGATTGCCTTCGAGGTGCGCACCGGCGACACGGAGGAGCCCGACGCCACCTGGTCGGATTGGTCGAAGCCCTACACGGCTCCGGACGGCGCGATCATCGACCGACCCGCGGCCCGCTACCTCCAGTGGCGGGCGACGCTGCGCTCGCACGGCGACGCGACGCCCGTTCTCAAGGGGGTGCAGATCCACTACCTGCCGGAGAACATGCCTCCTGAGGTGGAGAGCGTGGAGGTGCAGAACCCCGGCGTATCGCTCCAGCCCTCCGGTTCGCCGGGCGGCTCCGAGGAAGGCGCGGAACCCCAGCCGCGCCGATCATCGCCGCCGAAGAGATCGTTCCAGCGCGGCATGAGGTCGGTGTCATGGAAGGCCACCGACGCCAACAACGACCCCGTGCGGGCCGAGGTGCAGTACCGGGCGGAGGACGAGACGGCCTGGAAGACGTTGAAGGCCGGCGTCGAGGACGACTTCTTCGCTTGGGACTCCACGGCCATGCCCGATGGTGTCTACCGGCTGCGCGTCATCGTCAGCGACGCCGCAGCCAACCCTCCGGGGAAGGGTCTGACCGGAGCGCGGGAGTCGATCCCCTTCGACGTGGACAACACGCCCCCGATCGTCTCGGAAGTGAAGGCTCGCTTTTCCTCGAAGGCCGCCGAGGTCACGGCGGCCGTGTCGGACACGTTCTCGGTGGTCGGAGAGACCGCCTACTCGGTGGACGCCGGGGACTGGACCATCGTGCTCCCGCAGGACGGCATCGCCGACGCCGCGCGCGAGACGTTTCGCTTCACGACGAAGGACCTCTCGCCCGGCGAGCACTCCATCGTGGTGCGCGCCCGCGACCGCGCGGGCAACGTCTCGTCGGGGAAGGTCGTCGTCCGGGTGCCTTGAGGCCTGTAGCAGGGGAGCGTGCCGAGCACGCGGCGAGGGAGGACGCCGTGAACAGCTCGATCTCCCTCAGCGCTCTCACTCTGCGAGACTAATCGCTCGGAGGAGTTCCCCGAATCTTCTATCCGAACGCAAGTTGTCAAACATGGGGGCCACCCTGAGTCCGCACAGCTCGGTGGCCCGCTCCTCGTATGCCTTCCACAGCCACTCAAAGGCTTCGTCCCTCTGACCGAGCGCAGCGAAGATGGCCGCGATCTCGAAGGAAGAGACATGGCTCCTCTTCCGTAGGTCAAGAACCTCATCGAGGATCCTCCGCGCTTCCCCTTCCTTCCCCGCTGCCGCACAGGCGTATCCCATCACACACAGCCATTCGCCGGAGCGAACCGGATGATTCTTTAGTTCTGACAGAGCGTCCTCATGCCTGGAGCTGAGCGAGTAGGCTACGGCGAGGCCGATGCGCGCCGGGGCGAAGCCTGAGTCGATCTCGAGCGTCCTCCGATGTTGTTCGATTGCTTCGCCGTACCGGCGGGTGAGCGTGAGGGCGTTGCCGACGTTATTGCAGATGCTCAGCGAGAGCGGATCCAACTCCTGTGCGCGCCTTATCTCATCAAGCCCGTCCTCGATTCTTCCCATGAAGCAGAGGTATCCAGCAAACCACTGGTGAGCGATCGAGGAGCTCGGCTCAAGTTCAAGGGCCCGGCTGAATTCTCTCTCCGCCGCCGCCCAGTCCCACTCGAATTGGTATAGGACGCAGGCCAGTGACAGATGGGCCGCCGCCAGCGTCTCATCGAGATCCAGGGCCTTCGTCGCAGCCTGCTTGGAACCGGTCCAGGCCTCTCTCGAAGGAATGAACTCGTGCTGGGCGAGCAGATTGTATGCATCGGCCATCCCCGAGTAGGCTTCCGCGCAGAGCGGATCGTCTTGAGTTGCCTGCTCGAAATGAACGAGGCTCGCCCTCATACCCTCCTCCGTCCTCCTGTTCAACTGATGGCGGCCTCGAAGATACGCGTCGTAGGCCTCGGGCTTCACGCGGCGCACGCGCTCGAGGCGTCCCTGCTCCTGCGGCCTCACCTTCAGCTGGATCTCTGTGGCGATCGAGCGGGCGATTTCATTCTGGAGGCTCAGAATGTCATGCAAGTCGCGCTCGTAGGCCTCCGCCCAAAGGTGTCGGTCCGTGTGCGCGTGAAGCAGCTGGGCCGTGATCCGTACACGCTGCCCGGAACGTAACACGGCGCCACTCAGCACGGCGTCCACCTTCAGTTCGCGCGCGATCTGCGTCAACGCCTTGCGGGTCCCCCTGTACTGCATCACCGAAGTCCGGGATATCACCCCCACGGACCCAATCTTCGCCAGGGTGGTGATCAGAGACTCCGTCATCCCGTCGGCGAAGTA
The DNA here is from genome assembly GCA_964400605.1 of uncultured Acidobacteriota bacterium. GTDB lineage: Bacteria > Acidobacteriota > Polarisedimenticolia > JACPZX01 > JACPZX01 > CAYNUH01. Next base: position 21,797 of record CAYNUH010000044.1, read on the forward strand.
ATCCTGAGACGGGTCGCCCGACAGGTTTTCGAGCGGCAACACCGCCAGCGCGCGGATCGCTTCCGTTGGTGATCGGCCCCGCGAACCGAGATCCGGGTCAGACGGATGGCTACCGGATGCCGGCCACGCCGCACTGACACGCGCTAGCTCGCGCAGAAGTTCGCTCGCTGTTTGGTACCGGCGCTGCTTGTCCTTTTCCAAGCACCTCGCGAGGATCCGCACCAGGTCGGTCGGTACCGCCGGGTTGAGTTGCGCCGCCGGAATCGGCTCATCCTGGAGGAGAGCGGCTAGGGTCGTCATGCGACTGGGTCCGTGAAACGGCGCTCTCCCGGTGAGCATCTCGTAGAGGACAATCCCGAAGGAAAACAGGTCAGCCCGTGCATCGATCTCCCCACCCCGAGCCTGCTCGGGTGACATGTACGCGGCTGTGCCGATGACCCTGCCCGCCTGACTGAGGTCAACGGAGACGGTGTCAGCATCGCTGCCTGGCGAGGGGCCGGGCTCGCCGGCGTCCTCGAGGAACTTCGCAAGGCCGAAGTCAAGGATCTTCACGTGTCCGTCAGGCCGGATCATCACATTGTCCGGCTTGAGATCTCGATGGACGATGTGGGCCTGGTGAGCGGCCGACAGCGCCTCAGCGATCTCCGTCGCCAGGCGGAGGGCATCCTTGACGGGGATGGGGCGGCCGGCGATGAAGGAGCGGAGCGTTCTCCCCTCGATGTACTCCATTGCAATGAAGGGAGTCCCTGCTGCAGGCGGCCGCTCCGGCCCCTCGAGCAGCCACTCCGTGTCCGGCGCGATCTGGCCTACCTCGTAGATTGTGCAGATGTTGGGATGACTAAGGGCTGCGGCGGCATGCGCCTCCCTCAGAAACCGGGCCCGCCTATCGGCCCGTGCCGAGAATTGGTCAGCCAGGAATTTCAGCGCGATGCGCCTTCGGAGTGTCGTATCCTGTGCTTCATAGACGACCCCCATGCCGCCCGCGCCGACCCTGCGGAGGATCCTGTAGCGGGGCCGCAACGTGGGGTTCATAGCTTCGCTGCCGAGGTCACGAAACCTTGACCGAAGTATACCCGAAGGCGACAGATGGAAGACGGTGAGGAGCGGACGACGTCCGACCACTCCTTCAGGGCGTAGGTTGGAGGGCGGCCGCGGTGGCACTGCCAGTAGAAGATGGAACGGTGACCGTTCCACAGGAGTCCGCCTTCCCCGGGCGTCGGTGGAACGCTGACGAAGTCTGAGGTCCTGCGAGCGGATCTGCGGGGCCGTGCGAGGGAGACGCGGCCGGCGCGACGAGCCGATACCAATAGGGTGTTGCTGCCCCGAAGAGGCGACGTGATGACCGTCTCAGACGGCGCCGGCTGCGGCGGGTGTACCGGCGCGCCCGAGCCGCGAGTGGCTCCATCCGTAGAAGAAGTAAATCACGAACCCGGTGAGGAGCCACCACCCGAACCGGCGCCACGTCACGCCCGGCAGGCCGTCCATGAGGTAGAGGCATGAGGCGATCCCGGCCAGCGCGAGATCGGTCTTCAGCCACGTCGCGACCTGCTCTCCGCGGATCTTCTGCCTCAGCGCCGCCGCGTTGAGCCAGAGCCCGGCAAGCGCCACCAGCGCCACGCCCGCGCGCAGCCATGGCGCCACATCCTTCAGGACCACCATCCCGTAGAGCACGACGATCCAGAGGGGCGCCAGAGGGATCCAGGGGACGGCGAATGGGCGTATCCGGCCGGCGTCCTTGGCCCGGAGCACGATCACCCCCGCGCACACCAGCACGAACGAGAAGAGGGTGCCGATGTTGGTCAGCTCCACCATGACGTCCAGCGACGTCACCGAGCTGAGCCCCGCCACCAGCACGCCGGTCCAGATGGTGGTGATGTGCGGTGTGCGGAAGCGCGGGTGCACGCGCGCGAAGTACGGGGGCAGCAGCCCGTCCCTCGACATGGCGAAGAAGATGCGCGGCTGGCCCATCTGGAAGACCAGCAGGACGGCCGCGAATGCGATGACCGCGCCCAGCGAGGTGAGGCCGGCCGCCCAGTCCAGCCCTCGCCCCATCAGCGCGTGCGCCAGAGGCTCGTCGGTGGCGAGCTCCGGTGAGGGGACCATCCCGGTGAGGACGGCGGCCGTGATGACGTAGAGAAAAGTGCAGATCACGAGCGAGCCGATCAGCGCCACCGGCAGGTCCCGCTTCGGGTTGAGCGTCTCCTCGGCGGCGGTGGACACGGCGTCGAAGCCGATGAAGGAGAAGAAGACGATGGCCGCGCCCGCCTGGACCCCGGCCCACCCGCCCGGCATGAAGGGCGACCAGTTTTCGGGCCGCACGTAGAACGCCCCGACAACGATGAAGAAGAGCAGGATCAGGAGCTTCAGGCCCACCATGACGTTGTTGAAGCGGCTTGACTCCTTGATGCCGATGACCAGCAGGACCGTGAGGAAGGCCACGATGGCCATGGCGGGCAGGTTCATGACGAGCGGCCAGCCTCCCACCGTCGGGGCCGAGGCCACGAGGGCGCGGCACGTCTCGACCTTGGCCGGCGCGGCCGCGGCCAGGGCGGCGGGGTCGGCGAAGAGGCGGTGGCATCCAAAGGCGCTCTGGTAGTCGGCCCGCAGCCAGACGGGGATCTCGACTCCGAAGCCGGAGAGGAACTGGTTCAGGTACCCCGACCAGGAGATGGCCACGGCCACGTTGCCGATGGCGTACTCAATGATGAGGTCCCAGCCGATGATCCAGGCGATGATCTCCCCGAGCGTGGCGTAGGCGTACGTGTAGGCGGATCCGGCGATCGGGATGAGGGAAGCCAGCTCCGCATAGCAAAGGGCGCAGAATGTGCAGGCGACGGCCGCGAAGATGAAAGAGAGGATGAGGGCCGGACCGGCGCCGGGCCGGTCGGCGTTGCCCGCGGCCGCGGTGCCGCTGACGGCGAAGATCCCCGCCCCGATGACCGCGCCGATGCCGAGGGCGGTGAGATCGAAGGCGGTGAGAGTTCTCTTGAGGGTGACGCCCGGGCTCTCCGCGTCGATGAGGATGCGGTCGAGGCTCTTCCTGCGGAGAAGCGCCCTCAGCATAGGCTGCGCATCATACATTCAACTTAAAGGGCCGTAAAGGTATCTGCCGGGATGCGGGTCAGGCGGGTCGGCGGGGATGGCCCCTTGCCCGAGAAGGAGAGATAGAAGAAGGCCGGGATTCCTCGCCGCTGGGGGAGTGAGTCAGGGAGGAGGCCATGACTCTGGGGGGTGCGGCTGGCAAGAACCCCGGCCTTACAGGCCCCGATTCCTCGGAGCCTGGAAAAATTTCAGGGAGGCGTCGCAGGGGGGTGTTGATGAGGGGACCTCTCGGGGGAGGAGGGGCTGCGACGCCTCCCGAAACCATCTCTTTGAAAGATCGTCTGGTGCTTTCCGGCGGCCCCGACTACCTGCCCGTTCGGTTCCGCCGATCTGGATCGTAGCATGATGCGTGCCAGATCACTCGCTTCCTCGCGCCGACCCCTCCATCGAGCTCACTCTAAATCCCTTGTGGCGCAAGCGCTTTGATCGGTCAGTCGGTCGAGGTGGGGAGTGATGAGCCGGAGGGCCCGACCGCGCGTCCACAATTATGGTCAGATCGCGCTTCATATGCACAGGAGCGGACAGGGGCCGGTCGAAAACGAACAGTCGTACGCCGGGCATTCGCGGGCTGGCGGGAAATGCGGTCAGGTGGGCGGGGCGTCATCGCCTCCGTCGTACCCCACGGTGGCCTCAACGCCGCGGTATTCGGGGTGAGCGTTGAGCGTGCGCACAACGCTGTTCCAGCGCAGGACCGGGTCGTCATTTCCCACCGGGCGCAGCGCCTCGGCCTCCTCGTAGAAGGCGAGCGCCTGCTCGAAAAGCGGCAGGCAGGATCGCAGCGGCCGCCCCGCCCGCAGCTGCGCCCGCCCCTGTCTCTCGGAGGCCAGCCCGGAGTAGAAGGCCCGTTCGTACGGGTCCTTGAGCCGGTGGAAGACGGCCATCGCCTCCGCGTAGCGGCCCTTGCCCTGCCCCTCGAACTGATCGGTGAGGGCCAATCCCAGCGTCTTCAGCGCGCCGGCGTGGTCGGGGCTGGCGTCGAGGATGTCGCGGCAGATGCTCTCCGCCTCGGTCGGCTGGTTCAGATCGCGGTACTTCTCCGCCTTCCCGATGGCCGCAGCCACCGCCTCGCGCCGGATCTTCTTCAGCTCGTATTTCATGTTCCTCGGCCCCCGGGGCCCGGAGGGCAACGCCTTCGTCCGCTTAAGGCAGACTCCACAAAAGGTACCCCGCCAGGAGCGTCCCGGCAACGGCCCCGCCGTAACAGCAGACGTTGATCACTCCGTTGAGGTGCTTGATCTGCAGCCCATCGTACAGCGTGTACCGGAAGCGGTGGGCCCAGTGGAAGAGAGGGAGGAAGCAGAGGACGAAGAGGTAGACGCGCGTCAGCGGGTGCCTCACGAGGGCCAGATCGCCGCCGTAGCCCGGCGACTCGAGCCATCCCAGGGGAAATGCCAAGCCGTAGAGGAACAGGTGCACCGGTATCAGGAAGGCCGCGACGACGCCGCCGGCGCTGAACAGCGCCCAGAGCAGGGGCTCGATGGACCTCTTCTCCATCCGCCTCTCCTACCTTCCCAGGACGACCCAGGCGACCAGCCCCGAGGCGGCTATCCAGGCCGCGTAGTGGGGGGCCGCGATCATGAAGTCGGGGATCCTCCGGCCCCGCACCCGCACCGTCATCACCCGCGACGCCACGTTGAACCATGTGATCGTGTGGAAGACCACGAAGAGGAGGCTGACGGCGCTGAGCGCCAGGAACGGCGGCGACCCGAGCCGTTGCTGGAAGGCCGCGTAGGCCTCCGGCCCCCGGCCCAGCGCACGAATCTGCAGCAAGGTGATCAGGACGAAGGTGGCCACGAAGACACTGCTGACCTCCCTGAGGATGAACCTCAGGGAGAACCAATCGTGAAGCCACCAGTAGGTGGAGACCCGCTTGCGGTACCAGCGGGGGTGGTGCTCCGTGGGCGCGGGCGTCCTCATCGCGCACCTCGGGGCATGATGAACGACTTGAACCACTCCACGGCGGCGGTGAGCTTGTATCTCTGGATCGCGGCGGCGGGGTCGACGTTCTTCGGGCAGACCTTCGAGCACTCGCCCACGAAGGTGCAGCCCCAGATCCCTTCGTGACTGGAGAGGACCTGCATCCGCTGCGCGGACCCCTCGTCGCGCGAGTCCAGGTTGTAGCGCTGGGCGAGGGCGATGGCCGCGGGGCCGGCGAAGCCGGGATCGAGCCCGTACACCGGGCACGCGGCGTAGCAGAGCATGCAGTTGATGCACATGCTGAACTGCTTGTAGGCGTCAAGCTGCGCCGGGGTCTGCAGCAGCTCGCGCGAAGGCGCTCTCTCCTCGTCGCGGCGGATGATCCACGGCTTCACTTCCTTGAGCTTGACCAGGAAGTCCGTGAAGGCCGTGACGAGATCACGAATGACCGGGAAGTGCTTGAGCGGTTCCACGCGCACCGGGCCCGGCGCGTAGTCGGACAGGAACGTGGCGCAGGTCAGCTTCGGTTCGCCGTCCACCATCATCCCGCAGCTCCCGCAGACCCCCATGCGGCAGGACCACCGGAACGAGAGCGATCCGTCCACGTTGTCCTTGATGTAGGTCAGCGCGTCGAGGACCACCCAGTCCTTGCGGAACGGCACCTCGTACGTCTGGATCCGCGGCTCCGGGTCGCGCTCCGGGCAGTAGCGCGTCACGTGAAGAGAGATCCTATCCGCCATCCCTACCTCCCGTACACCCGCTCCGCGGGCGGCCAGCGGGTTATGCGGACGGGCGCGTACTCCACGCGGGGCGAGCCGTCCTGGCCTTGCGTCACGAGGGAGTGCGCCAGGTAGCGGGTGTCGTCCCGCGCGGGGAAGTCGGTGCGCTGGTGCGCGCCGCGGGACTCCTGACGGCGCAGCGCCCCTTGCACGATGGCCTCGGCCACGTCCAGCATGAAGGAGAGCTCCAGGGCGGCCGTCAGCTCGGTGTTGAACGTCCGGCTCGTGTCTTCAAGGGCGACGCTCTTGAAGCGTCCCTGCAGCTCGCGCAGCACAGCGGCCCCCTCCGCGAGCGAGGAGCCCGATCGGTAGATCCCCGCGCCCTTCTCCATCGCCGTCTGCATCTCCTGGCGGATCGTCGCGAGGCGCACGCACCCCTCCCGCGCGCGCCGAACGATCTCATCGAGCGCCCGCTGCTCGTCCACGGCCTGCGTCAGGACGCTCCCCCCGGGCGGAGCCTGCCCCGAAGCGTAGAGAGCCGCAGCCTTGCCGGCCCGCGCCCCGAAGACCAGCAGCTCGGGCAGGGAGTTGGATCCCAGGCGGTTGGCCCCGTTGATGCTGACGCAGGCCACCTCGCCCGCGGCGTACAATCCCGCCACCGCCGTGGCTCCGTCATTGTCGGTGCGGACGCCCCCCATCATGTAGTGCACGACCGGCCTGACCGGGATCAGGTTGGTGATGGGATCGATGTTCTCGTACTTGAGGCAAAGCTCCCGGACGAGGGGGAGCCTCGAGTTGATGACCTTTGCGCCGAGGTGCCTCAGGTCCAGGTGCACCACCGGCCCGTACGGTCCCTCGACGGTGCGCCCCTTCTCGACCTCCTTCACGAACGCCTGCGAGAGCCGATCGCGCGGGCCCAGCTCCATGGAGCGCAGCACCGGCCGCGGCTGCGGCGTGCCAAGATCGTAGTCCTGCAGGTACCGGTACCCGTCCTTGTTGAGCATGTAGCCCCCCTCCGAGCGGGCCGCCTCGGTGATCAGGATGCCGGTGAAGGGGAGTCCCGTAGGGTGGTACTGCACGAACTCCATGTCGGCGAGGGCGGCGCCCGCCCGGTAGGCCAGCGCCATGCCGTCGCCGTTCTTGATGTTGGCGTTCGTGGTGAAGGGGAAGACCCGGCCGCAGCCGCCGGTGCAGAGGATGACGGCCTTCGCGGCGACGGCCCGGACACGGCCCGACATCACCTCGATGGCGACCGCGCCCTGCACGCGGCCGTCGTCCACCAGCAGCCGGGTGACGAACCACTCATCGTACCAGGTGATTCTGCCGAACCTGAGCGCGGTCTGGTACAACGTGTGGAGCATGTGGAAGCCGGTCTTGTCGGCGGCGAACCACGTGCGGATCTTCTTCATC
>CAYNUH010000045.1:0-1347 GCA_964400605.1 uncultured Acidobacteriota bacterium
GCACTTGAAGCGCAAGAAGAAGGGCGAGGAAGCCGACAAGCCCGCCGCCGCCAAGATAAGGAGACCGCGGCCGCGGAGCGCAAGGCGACGCGGCAGCGGGCCGTCGAGCTGGGGGTCCGCCAGCGCGGATCGGGCCCTGAGATGGGCGAGGCCCAGGCGCCGCTCGTTACGGATACTTCTCGGAAGCCCTAGCGTCCCGCTCCTGCCGTCTTCGGCGGCACATCATGCACCCCACGGCCTCCCGCCCCGCCATCCGGACCTGTTCGGTCCTTCTCCTGATCGGAGCGGCGTCTCTTCTCCATTCCGCAGCCGTTCCGTGCACGGCAGCCGCTCATGGATCCGGACAGGAATCCCCCCCCGCGCCGGCCCCCTCCGACCCCGACGCCGCGAGCCCGGAGGTCCGGGCCTTCATCGCCAGGGCAGACGAGCTCATCGCCGACAGGAACTACGACGCGAAGTCCACCGCACATTACACGGTGAAGACCGACGATCCGCGGCTCAACGTCGCGGAGGCTGCGCAGCTCCTGGAGGCCTTCAGGTCCTACTTCGACGCTTTCTGGTCCCCACGCGCCGAGCTCCGTCCCTACGACGGCCGGTCACGCATCTATCTCTTCTACTCCAAGTACGAGTACAAGCAGCTCTTCGGAGAGGGAGTGGGACCCGACGTTCGCGTTCCCTTCGGGCACTACCAGCTCCTCTACGACATCGTGGCCGTCCACACGGACACGGTGGGCCTGAGCGACCTGCCGGATGTCCTCGTCCACGAGGCGGCCCATCAGCTCATGCAGAAGAGGCTCCTCGGCGACGCCGTTCCGCCGCCGTGGGTCAACGAGGGGCTGGCGTCCTACTTCGGCTACACGCTGCGGGACGGCTCCGGAAGTTTCCAGACGGGAAGGATCGGCGGCAAGGGCGTCTCGTTCTTCAAGAAGGCGCCGCCGGGGAGGGCATGGATCGGCTGGGAGAAGGTGAGGTCCCTCCGGGAGAGACTCAAGAGCGGCGACGCCCTGCCGCCAGGCGTCGTGGTCTCGACGCAGGATCCGATCGAGTTCCACGACGCGCTCGAGACCGAGCGCTACACCGTGAGCTGGATGCTGGCTCACTTCCTGTTCCACGCCGCCGAAGGCTCCCGCGCGGCGGGATTTGTGCGGTACCTGCTGGGTGCGGCGCGGGGCGATGCGGGGATGGCCTCGCTCCTGCGCGAGGTCGGCATGGGCCACGATGAGCTCGAAGCGGCGTTCCGGGAGTACGTGCTCCACCTGAAGGCGCGCTGAAGAGTGCTTGCGAGTGCCGAGCCCGGGTCTTGATCGGGGGCGTTCAGGGGGAGCCGCGGTCGCCGATCCTGATGAG
>CAYNUH010000045.1:1447-27920 GCA_964400605.1 uncultured Acidobacteriota bacterium
CGCCGCCACAGGACGCGGCGCCACGGAGGCGCCCGCGTCCCGCGCCTTCCGGGGGGCGCGGCGCTTCAGCGCATAGGCGGTCTTCGCCATGGTGTAACGGCTCATGAGGATGTTCGACACCAGATGGTGGACGGGGCCGGTCCAGCTCGACGCGAGATCGCCGTCGTACCTCTGGTAGATCCCCCTGAGGGAGTATGACTCCTTCAGGAAGTGGAAGTACCCCTCCAGGAGCTGCTCTTCCGTCATCCTCCTCGGCCGGACCAGCACGTGTCCCCCGTCGAAGAGGGGCCAGTTGTAATCCATGGCGACGTCGGCGTCGGGCGGAGGCTGCGTGCAAGGGAGGAGGTCCCCGGCGGCGACCGCGTCGAGGAACGTCCCGGTCCCCGGGTAGGGTTGGATGATATTGGCCGTGATGTACTCGATGCCGTTGCGGTAGACGAAATCCAGGGTCTTGTCGAAGACGGAGGCGTCGTCCTCGTCGAGGCCGAAGACGAAGGCGCCCATCACCTTGATGCCTGCGTCGTGCACCCGCCGCACGCGATCCGCCGTCGATCCGGCCTCGTTCGACCATTTGTCGATGGCCCCGAGGCTCCCCTGGTTGATCGATTCGATCCCCAGGAACAGCTCCCGGCACCCGGCCTCGTACGCCAGCTTCAAGAGGTTGGGCTTGTCGGCCAGATCGATCGTGAGCTGGGCGGACCATGTGCGGCCGAGCGGCCGCACGGCCTTGAAGACGTGCTCGATGGATCCCGCGGCGTTGTAGAGGTTGTCGTCCCAGAAGAAGAAGCGCCTCGTATAGCCCGGGCCGACGTTCCTCACGAGGATGTCGCCCCACCTCCCGCGCAGACCGGGCAGGCGCGTGGCGAATCTGAGGAACGCGTTGTAGGCCCCCGGGGGCGCTTGGCCGATCGTCTCGCGGGTGTAGCGGCCGCCCTGCCGGCCGAGTTCCTCGACCACGTCCTCGACGTCGCGGTTGCGGACGGTGGGCCCGTTCACGATCTTGACGGCGCAGAAGTGGCAGTCGAGCTTGCAGCCTCGAGCGAAGGTCGCGGAGGCGAGCACCTGCTGGGGAGCCGGGTTCAGGCCCTGCCAGATGTCCATGTCCAGGTGCAGCGTCCCCCGCTCGCGGATCCGCTGGAACCCGGCGTCGTACACGGGCTTGAGATCCCGCCCCGCCGCGAGGTCGGCCAGGATCTCAGCCGTCGCCCACTCTCCCTCGCCCACGACGGACGCGTCCACGTGTCCGTGCCGGGAGCCCTCATCCGGGACGGCCGAGGCGTGCGATCCTCCGAAGACGATCGCCACCTTCCGTCCCGCCGCCTGGAAGACGCGCCGCGCCTCGCGGGCCCGGCGGTAGGCTTCCCGGGCGGAGTTGGTGTAGGCCGTGATCATCACGAGGTCCACGTCCCCGCGCGAAAGATCGGCCTTCTCGGTCAGGATCCTCTCGAAGGGAGTCGGCCCTTCAATCTTGTCGTGCTGGACGACGACGCGGCACCCCTCGGGCAGGAGATGGTTCTTCCTGAGGAAGCCGATGATGTAGGGGAAGCCGATGCCCGGGCTCCGGAGGAACGGGCCGAGGCGCCGGTCGAGGTAGCCGAGCACGCCCCGGCGTCCGATCGGCTCGTCTACGACGTACGAGTCACGAGGTGTGACGCAGATGAGGTTGCCGATGGTAGGTATGGGAGACTCCTCCAGGAAGGCTTGCGTCGATGGGATCGCCCCCCGGCGGAGCCAAGGCGAAGAAGCGGGCGGGCTTCTCAGGGCGCGGCATGGGCGGCACCTTACCGCCCTGCGAAGTCGGGGTCAACACTCATAACCGGAGACCAGGAGTTCCGCATCGACCCGGGGACGCGGTGCTCACGAGCCGGCTCTTCATCCGCTCCCCGAGGCCCCCGCCGCCGGCTTCCTTCCAGAACGCCCGCGCGACGGCGATCCTCGCTCAGCCCGCCGCGCAGCGCATGACGTCCTTCAGCACGGCCTCCACCTCGGATCTCCCGATGGGGTGCACGAGGTAGTAGAAGATGCCCGCCTGACGGGCGCAGCGCTCCAGATCCAGCGAGTCTTCGTCGGCGATCACGACCACCGGCAGATCGCTCCTGACGGCCCGGATGAGGGGAATCATGTCCAGGTCTGCCAGGGTGCGGCTTCCGATCCCCAGGAACAGCGCCACCGCCCGGTAAGCGACCGCTTCGCGGCCGAACTCCGCCCGAGTCTCCACGATCCGCAGGGCGGGACCCTTGGAGCCGGAGGCGCTTCGGAGCACGGCGAGATCGTCCTTGCGGCACTTGAAGACGAGCACCTCGGCGCGACAAGCCATGGACACCAGCGGTGCTCCCAACATCGCCCTCCGGCGGGAGGGCCGTCCTGCGCTACCGCTTCCCAGCCTTCTCCGGCGGTGCGCCCCTCCTGAGGTAGGCGGCCAGGTCGCCCATGTCCCCCGGGTCGAACTTCGGCCAGGCGACCGCCCGCTCGGCCATCAACCGGTGCATGTCGGGGGAGTGGTTCCACATGGCCGCCGATAGGGCGATCGGGTCCGCGGCGGCCTTGCTTCCCGCGAGGTCCACGGCCTCGCCGGCGGGCCCCTCGTGGCACCTGGGGCACCCCCTCTCCCTGTAGATCGAGGCGCCCCGCACCGAATCGCCCTGTTCACGGAAGAAGCCCAGGAAATAGAGGTAAGAGATCAGATCCGCCATCTCCGTTCCCTCGAAGCGAGGGAAAGGAATCCCTCTGGCCCGCATCCTGTCGTTCATGGCGTAGCTGTGGTTCCAGAGGACGCCGCTGATCTCGGAGACGGTCATGTTGAGGGCCGAAGATCCGAGTTCGGGGCCCTCCCCGCTTCCGGGGCGATGGCACGCGACGCATCGCCTTTCCCGGAAGACGGTGCCGCCCCTCGACGGATCCGGAACGGGCAGGAGTTCCACCTCGCGATCCGAGCGGAGCCCCCGGGCGCGGATGAAGGCCTGGATGTCGGCCATCTCGTTCCCGGAGAACGTCGGGATGGCGTTCGCGCTGCCCATCTGGTCCCGCTGCATCACCGGCCCGGCGTTCCACATCGCCTGGGCCAGCATCACGGGGGACGGATAGGCCGAGAAACCGTCGAGCGGCCCGCCACGGATCCCGCCCTGGCCGCCCACGCTGTGACAGGTCGAGCACCCGAGCTGAGAGTAGATCGTCGATCCTCGATCCGCGTCTCCCGGCTCGTCGAAGAGCTGGAGGTAATAGAGATAGGAGAGCAGATCGGCCATCTCCCCGCGGTCCAGGGTCGGCCACGGATGGCCTCTGCCGGCCATCGCGTCGATCATCCGGGGGGTGTGGTTCCAGAAGTCCCCGACGAGGTCCAGCCAGCCCTTCCCGGCCACGGCGGTGGTCATGTCGGGGGCCAGAACGCCTCCGTGGCCCCATACCGAGTGGCACTGAGTGCAGAGCTTCTCCGACAGCAGCTCGCGGCCTCTGAAGGGGTTCCCCTGAAGCGATCCGGCCTCCACGGCCCGGACGGCGGCGGAGGCGGCCAGCAGGATCGTGAGCCAGGCGGCCGCGCGGGGGCCCATCTTCATGGTGTCGCCTCTTCGATCTTGTCGGGGAGGTAGCTGGCGATCCGTTCGGAGACCTCGCGGACTGATTCCTCCCGTCCTTCCTGGATCTCCCACAGGGAGATGATCGGGAAAAACTTGGTCGCCACCATGTAAACGAGGATGAAGCCCGAAAACGTGGCCGCCATGATCGAGAGCTCCACCCAGGAGGGGAAGTAGTGGGCCGACGCCATCTCGATCCTCGGGTGGACCGAAGTCGGAACCACGATGTTGAATCTCTCGAGCCACATCCCCAGCACGACGAACGCCGAGGCGATGGAGGTGCCCCAGACTCCCCGCGTGGAGGCGCGGCACATCAGCGCGAAGGGGACCACGAAGCAGGAGACGACCATCAGCCAGAAGGGCGCGGCGAAGGCGCCGGTCACCTTCGCCCAGAAGGTGGCCAACTCGGCCTCCTCCCCGCCGTACCAGGCGGTGAGGTACTCGGCGAAGGTGAAGTAGGTCCAGAGGAGCGACAGGAGGAGGAGCATCAGCCCCATGTTGTTGAAGTGGACCGCCTTGAAGTACGCCTCCAGGCGGTAGACCCGGCGGAGGATGGCCATGGCGATGATGAGCGCCGCGATCCCCGAGTAGATGGCCCCGACGACGAAGTACGGGCCGAAGATCGTGCTGTGCCACATCGGCCTCAGCGTGAGGGCGAAGATCCACGCGATCACCGTGTGGACCGACACCGCGATGGGAATCACGATCACGGCCAGGACTGCGATGATCCGCTGAAGCACGCGCCGGGCCTTCGGGCTGTCCTGGTACCCGATGGCCAAAAACCAGTAGAGCCAGGCGGGGCGGATCTTGAGGTCGCGGATCAAGGCCAGGTCGGGGATCATCGGCACGTAGAGATAGATGCTGCTGGCGGTGAAGTAGAGCCCGATGCTGCAGACGTCCCAGAGCAGGGGAGACCAGGGCTGCCCGTGGACGATCACGAACAGGACTCTGTCGGGGCGGCCGAGGTCCAGGATCGGTTGCACCGCCCCGAAGGCGATGACGAGCACCGTGATGAACTCGGCCGATCGTGTGATGGCCCTCCGCCACTCGGCGTTGGTGATGCGCAGGATGGCCGAGATCAGCGTGCCCGCGTGCGAGATCCCGATGAAGAAGACGAAGCAGATGATGTAGATGCCCCAGTACTCGGGCGTGTTGAGGCCGGTGACGCCGAGCCCCGAGCGGAGCTGGAGCGCGTACGCCACGCTCCCCCAGATGGTGATCCCCGCCAGCAGGGCCGCCCAGATCCAGAACCACTTCGTGGTGCGCACCAGGGGGGCGAGCAGGACGCGCTGATCCTGCGGCAGGCCGGCGAGAGTGTCGGTGTCGCTCATGGCTCAACGGCTCTCGATCAGGTAGTGGACCTTCGGCTGGGTCCCCAGGCTCTCCAGGAGGCGGAAAGCCCGGGGATCCTCCACGAGCTTCGCCACCCGATGCTGCGGGTTGTCCAGATCGCCGAAGACGATGGCGCCCGTCGGGCAGATCTCCGCGCAGGCCGGGATGTAGTCCTCCTCGCGCAGGGGCCTTCCCTCGACGCGAGCCTCCTCCCGCGCGCGCTGCAGCCGGTGGTGGCAGAACGTGCACTTCTCCACGACCCCGACGGGACGCGTGGACACGTCGGGGTTCAGCATCGGCAGGGTCGCGGCCGGATAGTCCGGCCTTCTCCAGTTGAAGGACTTCACCGTGTAGGGACACGCGTTGGCGCAGTAACGGCATCCGATGCACCGGGGGTAGATCTGGCCGACGATCCCCTCCTTATCGATGGAGGTGGCCCGCACCGGGCACACCGCCGTGCACGGCGGGCGATCGCAGTGCATGCAGGGGCGGGGCACGAACCGCGTGCGCACGTCGGGCCACTGCCCGTGCACCTCCGTGAGCACGCGCATCCAGGAGATGGTGCGGTTCTCGCGGGCGGCGTCCGGCCCGCAGACGGGGATGTTGTTCTCCGCGCGGCAGGCGACCTCGCAGGCCTGGCAGCCGTTGCAGCGATCGAGGTCGATCACCATCCCCCAGCGCGCCATCGTCTCCTCCGGCTCAGGCGGGCGACACCCGCACCCGGGTCGAATACCAGTCCGGCAGGCCCGTCGAGGGGTCTCTCCGGCGGCCTGCCGCGATGAGCGGGTTGGATCCGCCGCAGCGGCCCCAGCCTTCCACCGCCGTGTGCAACCCGTACGGCACGTTCACCACGCCGGGCTGCGCCCCGGGGAAGAGCCTCAGGCGCGCGCGGAACCCTCCCGCCTCCGACTCGATCCGCACCATCTGCCCGGAGGAGAATCCCAGATCCCGGCCCGTCTCCGGGTTCATCTCGGCCCACGTCTCCCAGGCCTCCCCGGTGAGAACCCCGAGGTTTTCCAGCAGCCACGGCATCAGCGCCGTCCCTCCCGAGGCGAGCGTCATCACGCGGTAGGGGACGAGCGTGAGGGGATACCGTTCGTCCTCACCGCCCGCGCGGGAACGACTCGCGAGGGGCAGGAAACCCTCCTCGAGGCCCGGCACGGTGGACGCGATCCGCTGCCGGGCCTCGCGAGGGAAGACCTTCACCTGGCCGCCCGGGAGCTGCGACGCGGCGCTGCGGTCGTGGTAGTCGTAGTACGGGTCGAACCAGCCGCCGGTCTCCACGATGGAGGCCCAGAACTCCTCCGCGGACAACCCGTGGGGGAGCCACCAGCCGCGGGCCTCGAGCTCCCGCAGTTCGAGCCGCCGGAACGAGGGGACGAAGGCGCTCCCCCGCCGAGCGGCGGCCAGGGCCTCGCCGCGCTCCCGGACGAGATCCTCGACCTTGAGCCAGGGAAGTCTCGCTGCGACCTCGCCGCCGAGGCCGGACGCGAGGGAGAGGATCACGTCGCCCGTGGCGCGGGTGTCGTGAAGCGGAGGCACCATCGGCTGCACCAGTCCCCAGACCGGGATCGGCACGGAGGGCGGCGCGGCGGCGTCCTGCCACCTTTCGAGGTAGGTGTGATCCGGCAGGACGAGATGGGCGTGCCTGGCGCTCTCGTCCAGAAACGGCGAGAAGGAGACGACCAGCGGGATGCGCTGCAGGGCGCCAGCCACCTCGGCCCCGTCGGGCGAGGAGGCGACCGGGTTCGAATGATAGAGGAAGAGCGCCTTGACCGGCGGAGGCGTCTCGCCGGCGACGCGCTGCGCCCAGTCGCCGGCGCCGAGCGCAGGGATCTCGGCGCCGGCGTCGCGGGCGGAGCCTCCGCCGCCGGAGGCGTCGAGGGAGGGCACGGGCAACGGCGGCTGTACCAGGACGCCCCCGGGCCGGCCCATCGCTCCCACCAGAATGTTGAGCGCGTGGATCGAAAGCGCATCGGCGAGCCCGCCGGTGCGCCAGGAGACCGCGTGATCCCAGACGGCCACGGGGCGGCGCGCGTTTCCAAAGGCCTTCGCCACCCTCACCAGGGTCTCCGCCGGCACGCCCGTCCGCTCCGAGACCTCCTCGGTGCGGCCGTAGCGGAGAACCAGCCTGCGGAATCCGGGAACGACCTGCCCTTTCTCGTCCGTCCAGTCGTCGATCCCCAGGACCTGATCCCGGATCCTCTTCGCCTCGTAGAGGCCCTCCTTCAGGAGCACGTATGCGATCCCGAGGGCCACGGCCCCGTAGGCGCCGGGGCGCACCGCGACCCATTCGTCCGCGCCGGCGGCGGTGCGGGAGTGACGGACGTCGATCTGCACCCAGCGGGGCCGGCGCCCCGCCTCGGCATCCCTCGCCCGGGCCGCCTGAGGCAGGCACCACCAGGCCTCCGAGAGCGCGGCGCCGAAGGAGAGGACCAGGTCGGAGGCGGCGAGGTCGAACGCCGGCGGCGCGTCGATGCCCTGGCTCAGCCTCAGCACCTCCGCCGCGCCGTCCGTGTAGTCCTCCCGGATCAAGTGCGTCGTTCCGTAGATCCCGGCGAAGCGGTTCAGCAGCTCCCCCACGAGCCCTTGAAGATCTCCGGTCAGCCAGGCCACCGACCTCGCCTCCCCGCCCGCCCGCAGATCGGCGAGCGTCTTGCCGATGCGGCCAAGAGCCTCCTCCCACGAGATCCGGCGGAACTCGCTCGATCCGGGCGGGCCGGTTCTCTCCACCGGCCCCGTGAGACGGCCGGGGTGGTAGAGGAGCTGGATCCCGGCGGCCCCCTTCGGACAGAGCCCTCCAGCGCTCACGGGGTGGAGCGGATTGCCCTCTATCCTCACCAGTCTCCCGTCCACGACGCGGCCCCGGATCCCGCAGTGGGACGGGCAGAGCGTGCAGGTGGAGGGGACGAACTTCTCGCGGCCCGGGGACCAGTCGGGCCCCACGTGGGGCGAGGCGAGAGGCAGCCAATGCGACACCGCCCCGAGGCCCAGCCCCGCGCCCAGGCCGCCGACGCCCGCGAGGAACTCGCGTCTGCCGATCAACATCCCGGTCCGGCCTCCATCAGCGGTGACACCGGGTGCACTCCGGCGGCGGGTCGAGCCGCCGGTGGCAGTCGAGACAGAACTCCATGGTGATCCTCACCAAGGGCCGCTCCGGCGGCGCCGTCGTCCGAGCGATGGCGCCGTGACAGGTCTCGCAGGCGATCTCGCCCATCGCCACGTGGCGCCGGTGGGAGAAGAACGTGTGGTCGGGCATCCGGAAGAGCTTCCGGAAGACATCGTCCTCTCCTGCCGCGGCCATGTCCCTGATCTTCTTCTCCTCGGGCTGGTCGGTCTGCGCCTCCTCGTGGCATCCCAGGCACGCCGTCAGCGCCGGCAGGCCGGCGTGCTCGCCCGAGCGGATGAACTCGTGGCAGACGTCGCACTCCATCCCGAGCTGTTCGACGTGCTTCTGGTGGTTGAAGGCGATGGGTTGGGACGTGCGCTCGGCGGGACGGAACAGGGCGCGGCCGGCCGCGTAGCCGCCGGCGCCGGTCAGGAGCACGATCGAACCTATGAGAAGTCGTCGAGCGGGACTCACTTTGCGTCCTCGCGGGGACCGCCCCGGCGCGGTCCCCGTGCGGGGAGGATGCAGAGCAAGGCCGGTTCCAGAGCGCGCGCTTGGCCGGCAGGTGGAATCTAAATCGCTGGATTCAGGTGGCTTAGGGTTTCGTCGTCGTCACGGCGGCGGCGGAGAGGAGCAGTCGACTCCTGACAGGATGTCAGGAGGTTCGACGGCGGGTACCCGACAGGCTCTTGAGCTTCCGGTAGAGGGTCCTCTCACTGATCCCGAGGACCTCGGCCACGCGCGCGCGGTGCCCTCCGAACTCCTCGAGCAGACGTGTGACGTACGAGCGTTCCAGATCCACCAGGGAAGGCCGGTGCGAGGTCAGTTCCTTCACTTCCGCCCCTCCCTCGTGCCGTAGATTCCCCGGCAGGTCGTCCACGGTCACCTCGTCGCCGTCGGCGAGGATCAGAGCGCGCTCGATCACGTTGTGAAGCTCCCGGACGTTTCCGGGCCAGGAGTACGCACAGAGCACGGACACGGTCTCGGCGGAGAACACCACGGGCCTCTTCCTGGCCACGGGGGAGTTGTCGGCGAAGTACCGGGCGAGGTTCGGGATGTCGGTGCGGCGCTCGCGCAGCGGCGGCAGGGTGAAGCTCACCACGTTGATGCGGTAGTAGAGGTCCTGCCGGAATTGTCCGTCCTGGACCATCTGGTGAAGATCCCGGTTGGTGGCGCAGATGATCCGCACGTCCACCCGCACGTCCCTCACGCCCCCCACGCGGCGGAAGGTGCCTGTGTCGAGGACGCGCAGGATCCGCGCCTGGAGCGGGAGAGTGATCTCGCCGATCTCGTCCAGGAACAGCGTGCCGCCGTCGGCCACCTCGAAGAGGCCGTGCTTGCGCGCCACCGCTCCGGTGAAGGCCCCCTGCTCGTGGCCGAAAAGCTCGGACTGTAGTAAAGATTCCTGCAGGGAGGTGCAGTCCACGACGATGAACGGCTGGCGGCTGCGCAGGCTCGTGCGGTGGGTGGCGCGCGCGGCGAGCTCCTTCCCCACGCCGCTCTCGCCCTGGACGAGGACGGTCGAGTCGGTCGGGGAGACCTTCGCTATCATCTCCAGCACCGAGCGCAGCGCCGGACTCCGGCCCACGAACTCGCGGAACCGGTCGTGGCGCGCGAGCTCGCGTTGCAGGAGCCGGTTCTCGCGCACCAGCGATCGCTTCTCGAAGGCCTTGCGCGTCACCGTCTCCAGCTCGTCCAGGTTGCAGGGCTTGGTGAGGAAGTCGTAGGCCCCGTCCTTGAGGGTGCGTACCGCGCTCTCCACCGTCGCGTGCCCGGTGAGCACGATCACCTCGGTGGCGGGGGAGCGCTCGCGGATCTCCCGGATCAGTTCCTCGCCCGGCATCCCCGGGAGGTTCAGATCCACGATGGCCACGTCGAACGGGCGGTTCTCGATCTCCAGAAGCGCCGCCGGGGCATCGGGGACCGCCGTCGTCCGGAAACCGCCGCGGTCGAGCTCCTCCCGGAGCGCCTCACGGAAGCCGTTGTCGTCATCCACGAGAAGGAGGTGGATCACAGGCGTCGTGGCCTTCACGACGAAACCCCGCCATCACCGACGGGGAGTCGGACCGAGAGCCATGTGCCCTGTCCCGGCTGGCTGCGAATCCCGACGGACCCTCCCATCTCAATGACGATCCGGTGCGTGATGAACAACCCCAGGCCGGTCCCCTTGCCCACGGGCTTCGTGGTGAAGAACGGCTCGTAGACCCTCTTCAGAAGATGCGGCGGGATGCCGCACCCGGTGTCCTCCACCTCGATCCGGATGGCGCCGTCCTCCGCGGAGGTTGCGATGCGGAGTCTGCCCCCGCCGGCGTCCATGGCCTGGATCGCGTTCAGCGTGACGTTCATCAGCACCTGCCCGAGACGAGACTCATCGCCGCGAAGGGGCGGGAGGTTCGAGCCGAGCTCCAGGCTGGTCACGATCCGCGAGCGCTTGATGTCGTAGGCGAGGATGGCGAGTGTGTCCTCGACGACGTGGTTCACGTCCACGAGGCTCCTTGTGATCCCGGGCGGGCGCGCCACCTTCAGCAGGCGGTGGGTGATGGCGCGGCCCCGCTGCACCTCCTGGCCGATGCGCAAGAGCACCCGCTCGAAGTCCCCCGCGGCTTCAGGCGCCAGGCCCGGTTCGCTCGTCAGCCTCCGCCGGAGCCCCTCCACGGAGGTCGCAATGGCGCCGAGAGGGTTGTTGATCTCGTGCGAGAGGCCCGTGGCGAGCAGCCCCAGCGAGGACAGGTGCTCGGAGTGGGCGAGGATGGCCTCCATCTGACGCCGCTCGGAGATGTCGCGCCGGACCTCGACCGCCTGGACCACGGCGCCGTCCGCCCCGAGCAGAGGGGAGGCGTGGATCTCGATGACGTGTTCCCTGCCGTCCGCATCGATCCGCGAGACGATGCCCTTGTGGAGCCGACCGGTCCGGAACACACGCTGCACGGGGCAGCCGCCGGGTTGATCCTCCGCGCAGGGCCACCGGGACCCCGAGGCCTCCCGACAGAGACGACCCGTGACGTCCTGCTCGGGCCGCGACCCACCCAGCCGGAAGGCTTTGTTGGCCGCCACCACGCGCTGCTCGCGATCGAGAACGACGATCTCGTCGTCCACCGAGTCCAGGATCGCCTGCAGCTCGTGCCGCTGGGTCTCCACGGTCCGGAGCGATCTTGCCAGGTGGTCGGTCATCCGGTTGACCTGCGAGGCGAGCAGCCCGAACTCGCCGGCGGCGGTGACGGGCGCCCGCGCGTCGAGATCTCCCTGCGCGATCCGCTGGCTGGTCGTGACCACGGCCCTCAGCGGCCCATGCACCATCCCGCGGAGGAGCAGCACCAGGACCGCGATGGTCAGCACGGCCATCACCGTCCCGAGGGCCAGAGTGCCTCCGACCTCGGCGGTGAGGCGCTGATCGGCGGCGCGCAGAGCGAGGTCCATCACCAAGATGCCGTTGGTGGCCGCCGCCGCATCGTGGCACGCGTGGCACCGCGGCTCGTTGGGGATGGCGCTCATGGCCCGGAAGACCCGCCTTCCGCCCTCCGAGGTCACCGCCGTCCGGCTCGTGGGGGGGCGACCATCCGGTCGGTGGCAGACGCGGCAGGTGGCGTCCCGCTCCCTGTCGAGCGTCAGCCCCTCGTAGGCGGGATCGGAGGAGATGCGGACCCGCCCCCGATGGTCGAGCAGCAGGACCCTCTCGACGTCCGCCTGTTCGGAGATCCTGCGGACGGCCGCGTCGAGAAGATGCGGCTGGCCGGCAAGCATCGCCGAGCGGAGGTGGTCCACGACGACCCGGCTCAGCGCGGTCGTGCCTTCGGCGAGGGCGTCGAGCTGGTGGCCTCGCAGCAATCTCTGGAAGGCCAGGAAGAAAGGGGTGCCGATGAGGAGCAGGACGAGGACCACGCCCAAGGTGAGGCGGACCGTGAGACGATCGCGGAGAGGGATCCCCGGATCGCCGGCCTGCCCCATGCGGCCCATCATACAGGACTTGCTGCCACATTGTCAGATTATGAGACCGGATCTGTCAGCCGCCGCCGAATCTCTCGCGCCGGCGCGCGACGGCTTCGATGTCCCCGGCGGCCCGATCGAGCCCGCAAAGTCTCTCCTGCCCTCGACCTGCTGCCTCGATGCTGGCGCGCAACGTGAGCCGCGCATCTGGTACCGAAATTGCTGCGACCGGCTGGACGGGATCGCCGGCATGGCGGCCAGTCGGGGACTCCGGGCGGCGTTCGTACCTTACCGCCCGACGGAGGCACTGGCATGGTTCGGGTACCGCCGGTAGCGGCTCTCATTCTCGCTGGAAGCGCGGCCCTGTGGGGAGGGCCCGGTGGCGAGCTGAAATCGGGCGCCTTGAACCCGAGCGCCCGCTGCGGCGAGTGTCACAGGGAGATTTACTCCATGTGGCAGCGCTCGTTGCATGGTCTATCCGTCACGGACCCCGTCTTCGCCACGTCCTACATGCGGGCCTACGTGGAGACGGGCGGCGAGGCCCGGAAGATATGCCTCCGGTGCCACGCCCCCGTGGCCACGCTCACCGGGGACCTGGATCTTCGGGAACCCACCAGCCGGGAGGGGATCACCTGTGATTACTGCCACTCCATCGTCTCCGTGGATCTCGCGCGGCGGGATCAGCCTTTCACCCTGGCGCTCGCGGGGGTGAAGCGCGGGCCGCTGGCGGGAGCCGAGTCGCCGGCCCACGGCACGGCGACGTCCGCGCTCCATCAGTCCTCGGAGTTCTGCGCCGGGTGCCACGAGTACGCCAACGGCGAAGGTGTCGCCATCTTCTCGACCTACACCGAGTGGAAGGCGAGCCCGCAGGCGAAGGAGGGCAAGACTTGCCAGCACTGCCACATGCCGATGACGGCGGGCCGCACCGTGCGCCCCTCCCTCGGGGTCGGGAGGCAGGGGATCAACCTGCACGACATCTCCGGCGGGCATTCCAGCGAGCAGGTCCGCAAGGCCGCCATCACGAGGATCGTGGGGGTCGTGAGGAAGCAGCCCACCGTCGCCGCGGTGGCCGTCGAGGTGGCCAACGTCGGATCGGGTCACTGCATCCCCACGGGCCTGCCCACGCGGAAGCTCGTGCTGGAAGTCGTCCTCTTCTGCGGCGAACAGGAGGTGCGCCGCTTCGAGCGGCAGTACCGGAAGGCGCTGCTCGATGCGTCCGGCCGGCCCATCAGCGACGACCACAAAGTGATCCTCGAGGCGAAGGCCGTTCAGGAGGACAACCGCATCCGCCCCGGAGAGCGACGCGTCGAGAGGTTCACCGCGGAGGTGCCCCCGGAAGGGACGCTCCGTGCCGAGGCGAGGCTCCGCTATCTCTATGAGCCCGAGCTGTTGCTGCGCCAGGCGATGTCCATCGAAATGGGGTCCGACACGTATCCGTAGCGTGCGCGGGCCATTCCAAGGAGGAAGGGACGCGATGAAACCCGTGGTGGGGTGTTCGATCCTGCTCGCATGTCTGGCCGTGTCCACCGCCACGCCGCTCTCCGGAACGGCGGGGACCGGCCACGCCTACGTGGGGAACAAGAAGTGCAAGATGTGCCATCTGAAAGAGTGGACGTCCTGGTCCACGACGAAGATGGCCAGGGCGCTCGATCTGCTCAAGCCGGGGGCGCGCGCGGAGCAGAAGAAGGCGGCCGGCCTCGATCCCGGGAAGGACTACACGAAGGACCCTCAGTGCCTTCCCTGTCACACCGTGGGGTACGCGAAGCCCGGCGGGTTCGTTGACACGGCGGCCACTCCCGACGCCGAGGGGGTCGGGTGCGAGATGTGCCATGGCCCCGGCGGCACGTACTTGCAACGCGAGTACATGACCCTCCAGAACAAGGAGTTCAAGAGGGACGCTCTCGTCGCCGTCGGGATGGTGGGAAAGCTCACGGCGGAGACCTGCACGAGTCTGTGCCACAACGAGAAGAGCCCCTTCGTCGGGAAGGGGTACGTCTTCGACTTCGAGGCGAAGCGCGATCAGGGCATCCACGAGCGCTTCCCGTTGAAGTACCAGCACTGACAGTCGGAGGACCGAACGCGATCCCTCCGCCCCTCGGTTCATCCCGGGACCAGGGCGCCTGCGCGCGGTCGCGCAGGTGCGCGCCATGACACCCGTCCCGCGTCCCCCGAAGGCCGATCCGCTCCTCGGGGCAGCCCCTAATCCCTTGGCTTCAGGGAGATTAGCTCCCGCCCGGGATAGGTGTCCCGGTGGCACGGCCGGTGCCACAATGGAGGACGGCCGGGACGTGTACCTGGCCGGGTGGAGGATCCGACCATGGCTCACGGATGTCCCGCATGAACCTCTTCCATGTTCGGGGGCGGGAGTGAACCACCTCGATCCCTCCTCGCGGGTTCCCGCCCCTGTCAGGGGCGGCGAGGGCACATCCGCTCCGAGCGTCCTCCCCACGCCGATGCTGGTCATCGAAGGGCTCTTCGTGAAGCTGGAGTGCGCCAACGTCGGCGGCAGCGTGAAGGACCGGATCGCGCGGTTCATGCTTCGCGAGGCGAAGCGTCGCGGCGAACTGCGGCCGGGGGACACGGTTGTGGAGGCGACGTCGGGGAACACGGGCATCGCGCTGGCGCTCGTGGCCCGGGAATTCGGCTGCCGCGTGCTCATCTTCATGCCCGAGCACATGAGCGTGGAGCGCCGGCGGATGATCGAGAACCTGGGCGCTGAGGTCCGGCTCACATCGAAGGAGGGCGGGTTCGAGGGCGCCATCACGCGCCGCGACGCCTACCGAGGCCGCCCCGGTCACTACGTCCCCGATCAGTTCGGAAACCCGGACAACACGCGCTGCCACCTCCTCACGACCGGCGCGGAGATGGTCGATCAGATCCGGCACCTTGGCTGTGATCGTGTCGACTACTTCGTGGCCGGCGTGGGAACGGGCGGCACGCTCATGGGCGTCGGCGCGGCGCTCCGCGCCGCGATGCCGGGGGTGCGGGTCGTGGCCGTGGAGCCTTCGGAGTCACCCGTCATGAGCGGTGGAGAGCCGGGCGAGCACGGGATCATGGGGATCGGCGACGGCTTCATCCCCGCCTTGGTGGATAGGACCGCCGTGGACGAGGTGATAGGCGTGGGCACGCAGGAGGCCCACGCCGAGGCCGAGAGGATCCGCCGCGTGCACGGCTACTGCGTGGGCCGCAGCGCGGGCGCCAACACCCTCGTCGCGATGCAGATGCGGCGCCGGGGCGCGTCCGTGGCCACGCTGTGGCCCGACTGCGCCGATCGCTACGTCTCGCTCGGGCTGCAGCCGCCCCGCTCCGGCGGGACCGGCTGCCCTCTGCGATCCGCGTGCGAGGAGCGCACCCGCGCACTGCTCGGGGGGACATCCTGATCCGGCCCCCCCCGTGGCTGCCGCGCCCCGGAGGTGTTTTCCGGGGACGGCTCCGCTTTCAGCTCACCGCTTTCTTCCTGAACTGGCGGAGCCCGAGGGACAGGAAGAGCGCGTCGAACGCCAGCAGCGCGCCGATGACGGCGGCGGCCGGAAGGTGGGGGAAGCGGGGCGCGAGCGCGGCGCGGAATCCTTCGCTGGCGTACACCACCGGGTTGACGAGCACCGCCCCCTGCAACGCGGGGAAGCTCGCGAGGGAGCTCCACGGGTAGTACGTACACCCGAAGAAGATCATCGGCGCCAGCACCAGGCTGAACATCAATCCGATCTGCGTCTGGCCCACCGAGCACCCCAACGTCAGCCCGACGGCCGACGCGAGGAGCGCGACCAGCAGGGTCATGCCGATGAAGAGCCATGGCGTGTCGAAGCTCGGGTTCGCGCCGGCTCCCATCACCACTCGTGACAAGGGGATCACCGCCAGCCCGGCCGCGAGGGCCTGGATCATCCCCGCGACGACCTTCTCGACGGCCAGCCACTCGATCTCCATGGGTGCGAGGAGGCGGTCCTCGATCTCACGCGTGAACTGGAACTCGCTCACCAGCGGCATGGCGACCGCCTGGATCCCCGACAGCACCATGCTGACGGCGATGATGCCGGGCAGGAGGAGGCTCTTGTACTCCGGAGGCAGGAGCCCGCTTCCCGTCATGACCCGCCCGAAGATAAACACGAAGAGCATCGGCTGCAGGAGCGTCTGCAGCAGCAGGGGCACGAAGTTGCGCCGCGCCACGTGGGCGTCGCGGGAGAGCATCGCTGCGAACGTCCTCCAGTTCATTCTCGGAGGCTCCTTCCGGTGTGGTGCAGGAACAGGTTCTCGAGGCTGGGCGCCGAGATGTGGACGTCGGAGATGGTCGCGCCGTGCTCGGCCGCGCGGCCGACGATCAGGGAGATGAGCGCGCCGCCCCGGTCGGCGTAGAGGTCCACAGCCGAGTCGCCCGTCGAGCGCACCTCGGTCACTCCCTCCAGGGTGCGGAGGCCGTCCAGCAGCGCCGGCGCCAACCCCTCGAACTGCAGTCGCAGGAGATATCCGCCGGGCACGGAACGCTTCAACTCCCCCGGAGTCCCCAGCGCGATGATTCTGCCATGATCGACGATGGCGACGCGGTGGCACAGCGCGTCGGCCTCCTCCATGTTGTGGGTCGTCAGCAGGATCGTGCGGCCCCGGGCGCTGTACTCGCGGACGATCTCCCACAGGAGCAGCCGCGTCTGCGGGTCCAGTCCGGCGCTCGGCTCGTCGAGGAAAAGCACCTGAGGCTCGTGCACCAGCGCCCTGGCGATGGAGAGTCTCTGGAGCATCCCGCCGGAGAAGCCGAAGACGAGCTGATCGGCGCGGTCGGTGAGCCTGAAGCGATCCAGGAGCTCCGCCGCCCTGCGATTCCGTTCCGCGGAGGCGATCCCGAAGTAGGCGCCGTGGAAGGTCAGGATCTCGCGCGCGGTGAGGCCGAAGTCGAGGTTGGGGCGCTGGGGGACCACGCCGATGAGGCGCTTGACGGCCACGCGCTCCGACCAGACGTGGTGGCCGCCGACCCAGGCGTCGCCCGCCGTGGGGCGGATGCGGGTCGTCAACACACCCACGGTCGTCGACTTGCCGGCGCCGTTGGGACCCAGCAGCCCGAAGATCTCTCCCGGCTCGACCTGGAGCGAGATCCCTTCCAGCGCGACGACCTCGAATTTGGCCTTCTCCCCGCGCAGGCGGCTGCGGGTGGGGGCCAGCCCGGCCCCTCGCACCGCCGCGGCGGCCGGAGGCTGGGAGGTGAAGACCTTCCTGAGGTTCTCCGTGCGAAGACCGATGGGCACCGTCATGTCGGCCGCGGATGCCACCGTGCCGCCTCCGCCTGAAGGGGGATGTGGGGTATGCGGCGCGGAGTATACCGGAACTCGGGTTGGGGCGGAGGATTCAATCGACCCGCGAGGGCCCACCCGCAGCCGGACACCGCTCCACCAGACGCTCCGCCCGGAGAGCCCCGCGAGATAGATCCCGAAGGCGGCGGCGTCCGCGAGGGGGAGCAGGAGCAGGTCGCGCCCCGTCAAGCTCAACGGCCGCCTGAGGACGGCGACGCCGGCGATCCTGACGAAGAGCCAGATGGCGAGAGCGGCGGCGCCTCCGTTCAGGATCGCGAGAGCGGCCGCCGGCGCGATCCCGTGCGTGATCATCGTGCCGGCGTACCCGCCGGGGCGAACGCAGCGGATGGTCCTGGCCCACCGGACCTGCCGGCGCCGGACGGATCGCCATCCTTCGGGCTCCACGTGGTGATCGAGGAGGATCGGCGCGAGGACGATGCCGTATCCGGCGCGGCGCACGCGTTCGGCGAGGGCGTGGTCGTCCGCCAAGACGTCCAGGAAGGATCCGAAGCCGCCGATCTCGTCCAGGACGCTGCGGCGCACGGCCACGGTCGCGCCGAGGGCGAATCGCGCTCCTTCGAGGCGTTCGGCCAGGGCCACCGACGGCAGGAACCCCGCGTTGGTCAGGATCACGTCCAGGCGCTCCGGCAACGACCGGCCCGCGACGGATCGGTACGGGCAGGTCACGAGGCCCACGCGGGGATCGGAGAAAGGCGAGAGGACGGCGCGGAGGTAGCCGGGGGGCGCGGCCACGTCGGCGTCGGTGAAGATCAGGATCTCCCCCCGGGCGCCGGGGAGCATCCGGATGAGATTGGCCACCTTCCTGTTGCCGCCCGCGGGGGCCGGCCCCACGCGCACCGAGACCGACCGGGGATGGCGCGCGGCCACACGCCGCGCGACGGCCGCGGCTTCGCCGCTTTCGTCCTCGACGCCGGCCGCGACGTCCACGCCGAGGGAACAGAGCGCCTCGAGGCCCGCCTCCGTCCTCCCCCCGGCGTCGCGCAATGGGACCAGGATCGTGCACGAGGGAAGCGAGCCGGCCGCCCTGCCGGCGCGGCGCTTGAGCAGCCGCCCGAGGGCTATCGAGGAGGCGACCTGGTAGAGCGAGGCCAGCGCGAGCCAGGACCAGAGGAGCGCGGAGAGGATGCCGGAGGGACTCACTCCCTGGTTTCACGGCCTGAGGCCGGCGCCAGCGAGGCCGAATCCGGGCGCTGGGGGCCCACGGTCCGGGGGTTCCTGTCCAGGCACACGAGCGAGACGCCGGCGACGATGACCAGCGTTCCGACCCAGCGGTACCAGGAGACGGCCTCGCCGAGGGCGAACCTCGCCATCAACGTCGCGAAGATGAAGGACAGGGCCGTGATTGGCATCGCGAAGCTCAAGTCCGCCCACGATAGGGCTGCCAGGTAGAGGAAGAAGAAGCCGGCGGCGAAGGCCACGCCGGTCAGGATGTGCCGGTTGCGCGCGACCAGGAGGACCAGGTCCAGCCAGCGGCCGGGCTTGGACCAGTCCATCGGTCCGAAGCTGCGCATCCCGAAGGACAGGAATGTCTCTCCCACGGCGCCCGAAAGCGCCGCGAGGAAAAGCGTCACGTAGATCTTCATCCGCCTTCTCCTGCCGGGGCGCGGCCCGGACCATCCTCGGCGTCGCCGTACCCCGAAAGTGTGACGCCGATCTCGTCGAGCCTGTCCCGAACCCGGAGCGAGGTGAGGGCCTCGAGCTCCCGATTCCCCCCGCTCGTCCCGAGGTCGGGGTGGACGAACAGCTCGTTCCACCCCTCTCCGAGGCGCGGGAGGAGATGCAGTAGGTAGGCCTCGTCCACCCTCCCCGTCCTCGGCAGGCCGTAGACGCGGCGGGCCGTCATCAGCCCGTGACGCGAGGCGGTCCGCCGGTTCAGGTGGCCCAGGATCCCGAAGATCCCCCACTCCAGGAGCCGCCCTGTAGAGAGGCTCCCTTCCGGGATGCGGATCCAGCGAACGGCCCGGGCCGCCGCCTGGCGGCACAGGACCTCGAAGACGAGGGGGTGGACGTGAAGATGGTGGTGCCCGTCCACGTGGGCGGCCCGGATCCCCGCCTCCTCGAGACGATCGAACTGGGCTTCCAGCTCGTCTTCGATCTGGGGAAGCAGCCGCCGCCGGCCCCGCCAGTAGCGCAGGCCCGCGCGGGCGGGGCTACCCTCCAGCCGGCCCGAAGGGTCCGCGAGGCCGGGGATTCGCGAGACGGGGAGGACGCCGCGGCCGTCGCACAGGGCCGCGTGCAGGCCGACGGAGAGGCGGGGCCTGGACCGCGCGGCGGCAGCGGCCTCGGGAAAGGCATCGCCCGCCGCCATGAGGCTCGCCGCCGTGACGATACCCCGATCATGGGCGGCCGCGATCGCCTCGTTCACGGAGCGCGAGCGGCCGAAGTCGTCGGCCACCACGACGAGGCGTTTCAACGCCGCGCGGCCCGTCACTTCACGACGAGGGTGTCCACGGCGCTGAACTCGGAGATCCGCATGCCCGCGACCTTGCCGAAGACCTTGATGAACAGGTCTGGGGCCGCGCGGGCGCAGATCCTCCTCCACTTGCGGGGCGGCACGGTCCACGACGTCATGCGCAGGAACGTGTCGCCGCTGCCGACCCGGACGGAGAAGGTCGGCGTCGCCCCGATGAACACCTTGAACCGGTTGTAGGTCTTCGGGAGCCAGGTGATCGTGGGAGGCGGGCCGGTGCAGAGCACGTCGCCGTCGAGAGGGAAGGTCACCGTGAGGTCGCATGCGTCGCCGGGGCCGTCAAGATCGGTGTCGATCTGGGACGGGTTCGGGTCGCCGGGGCAGTTGTCGGACACGTCGGGGACCCCGTCGCCGTCGGCGTCCGATCCCGGCGGCGTCGCGCAAGTTCCCCCCACGCAGCATAGGCTGCCGAAGTCGCTAGAGGGCGCGAAGGCGCCGGAGCACGTCTGTCCGGAGAAGCAGCCGACCCCGCCTTGCTGCGCGCAGGTCTGGAGGGACACGCCCAGGTCGGCCGCCACCCTGGCGATCACGTTGGCGTCGTATGCGTCCCTGGGGAGGGCGCCGACGCCCGTGGTCACCCCGTCGCCGAGAAGCGCCGCGGGAAGATCCGCCAGCGCATCCTCCGTGATGAGGGGCGCAAGGATGGGGGACAGCGTGGTCCCCATGGTGTTGATGTTCACGCCTCCCGGCTGCTGCGGCGGCGCTTGGTTCCCCTCGACGAAGACGGGCCCGGGCGACACCAGCTCGAGGGCCTCTCCCGGGAGCCTGTTGGAGAGGTAGATGTTCTTGACGAGGTTCCCCGTGGCGGCGAACCGCAGCCGAGTCCCGAGCGAGAACCAGTTATGGACGATATTGTTGCGGATGTCCACGGTCGGCTCATTCGGGTTGTTCAGGTTGCCACTGACTTGAGGGTTCCTCTCACCGTTGTTGGTCAGGATGTTGTGGTGGATCGTGACGCGATCCGCGAACTCGCCGATGAGCGGCGCGTTCGCGTCGGCCACGCCGGAGCCGGAGATCAGGATCCCCTTGCCGCTGTTGAGGTTCACGAGGTCAGTGGCGTCCGCCACGAGGTTCCAGGACATCGTCACGTTCGTGGGCCGGCCCTCCCCGAGCAAGCCGCCGAAGGCGGTCATCGATTCGTCGCTCACCCGGCTGACGGAGAGGTGATCCAGCCAAATGTCCGAGCAGTTCTTGAAGATCACGAACCCTGGGATGTTGTCGCCCCTGTCGGTCGTGTCGCGCAGCCTCAGGTGCTGCACGATGATGTTGCTGGAGTCGCGGATCTCGAGCTGATCGAGCCTGAGCGTGATGCCTGGGGACGGGGCCGTCGAGCCGTCCACGGTCACGTTGCTCCGGCTGCGGATCTCGAGCTTCCTCTTCAAGAGGATGTCGCCGGCGACGGCGAAGTGGACCTGGCGGTTGGAGCCGCTGAGCGCCTCGCGCAGGCTCCCCAGGATCAGCGGGGTGTTCGGGTCGTTGTCCTGTAGGCTGGTGACGACCACGATGGGCTGCCCCGCCCCTCCCGTGGTGTTCTCCCCGAAGCCTTCGAGGGGTTGCGCGAGGACGGGGGCGGACCAGCAGGCGAGAGCACCCGAGAGAAGCGAGGCCAGCGCGCCAGGGCGGAAGCCGCATCGCCGCCCCGCAAGGCGGCCAAAGCTTCGGGAGGGATTCACGGTCACGGCCGCAAGGAGGACGGCCGGAACGGCCGGATCGGCGGATCGGAGTTGAGCCACGGGCCGAGAGGCTAGCACGGATCGGACCACGCCGGCGCCTCCACGGGCGCCGGGTAGCGGTCCACTTCGGTTGCGGGAGACGGCCTCCACGCGCGCCGTGCCGATGGCGCCGGCCGCGGGCGCTCGGTCCAGCCGGCGCGACCCACGACTCGCTTCGGGTGCGCGATGCTGCGATATACTTGCGCGCCCGATCGGCCTCGGCCGCCGACACATCCAGGTCCCAACGAGACGGGTCAGCGGGCATGCGGCGAGGGATCCACCACGCGGGCCGCAAGATTGATGATGAGCCGCCGGGGTTGATGCCCGCCATCCGGAGGTGCTGTTGCGCGTGCTGCTGCTGAATCCCGAGTTCCCCGAATCGTACTGGAGCGGGCGGCAGGCCCTGCCTTTTTCCGGGCGCTGGGCGCTTCTGCCCCCGCTGGGCCTCATCACCGTGGCCGCGCTTCTGCCCCCCGAGTGGGAGTGCCGCCTCATCGATCTGAACGTCGAACCGCTCCGCGACGAGGACCTCCTGGGCGCCGACGTGGTCATGATCACCGGGATGCTCGTCCAGCGCGCCTCGATGCACGCGGTACTGGACAGGTGCCGGAGGCTGGGAGTGCGGACGGTGGTCGGGGGGCCGTACGTCACGGCCTTGCCGCACGAGCTGGGGGCGGCGAGCCACCTGGTGCTCGGGGAAGCCGAGGACATCGTGCCGGCTCTGGCCTCCGACCTGGCCGCCGGCCGCGCCCGCCCCATCTACGCCGAGGAGGCCAAGCCCGATCTGACGCGCGCGCCCCTTCCCCGGTACGATCTGCTGAATCCGCGCGTCTACCACCACATGTCGCTGCAGTACTCGCGCGGCTGCCCGTTCAACTGCGAGTTCTGCGACATCATCGTGATGTACGGCCGCAAGCCACGCACCAAGACGGCCGCGCAGGTGATCGCCGAGCTGGACGCGATCCGGGCCACGGGGTTTGCCGGAGACGTCTTCTTCGTGGACGACAACTTCATCGGCAACAAGAAGGCCGTGCGGGCCGTGCTGCCCGAGATCGCGGCCTGGCGCAGGCGCACCCGGGCCCCCCTGGAGTTCTACACCGAGGCCTCCATGAACCTCGCCGACGATGTCCCGCTGGTGGACCTCATGACGGAGGCCGGCTTCACGGCGGTCTTCATCGGGATCGAGTCGCCCTCCCCCGAGGCGCTCCGGGAGACGCGCAAGCTGCAGAACCTCGACCGCGATCTCACGGCGGAGGTGCACCTCCTCTTGGAGCGAGGGCTCGACGTCTGGGCGGGCTTCATCCTGGGGTTCGACAGCGACGGGCCGGACATCTTCGATCGGATGACCGAGTTCGTGCAGCGGGCGGCGATCCCGTACGCGATGGTCGGCATCCTGACCGCCCTGCCGAACACACCCCTCTACCACCGCCTCGAAAAGGAAGGGCGTCTGCGGCCCGAGGTGAACGGCGACCAGTTCGGGATGACGAACGTCGTGACGAAGATGCCGACACTGGATCTTCTCGCCGGATACCGGCGTGTCCTGGAGGCCCTGTACGGACCTCGGGCCTACTTCGATCGCTGCCGGGAGAACCTCTCCCGCTGGAGACGCACGCCGGGGGCGGCGCGGCCGCTCTCCGCACGCCATCTCAGGGCGGGCTGGCGCGCGATCCGGGCGCAGGGCCTCAAAGAATCCTACCGTCGGGAGTACTGGAGGTTTCTGGGGTGGGTGATCCGTCACCATCCGGACAAGATTGGCCGGGCGGTGGCGCAGGCGGCCGCCGGTCATCACTACATCACATACACCCGTGACCTGGTGGTGCCCGGGCTGATGGCCCAGGCGCGCGCTTTGTCGGAGGCGGGCGGCCCATCCATGGATCCCGTCGGGCCAGGGCCCAACCGCCCGCGAGGCGCGCCCGCCGTCAGAGGCAGGCTCCCGGTCGCCGCGGCCTAGGCTGCGCGCCGCCGCTCCGGCTCCGGTGTGGAATCCACCCCCCCGGATCCCGTACCCTGATCCTCGCCCGCAAGAACCGGAGTTCAAGATAGGGAGGAACGGCATGAATCTGCGTCCCGGATCGCGCGACGTCCTTCCGCTCGCCCTTTTGGCGAGCCTCTTCCTGCTCCCGCTCGCGTCCGCTCCCGTCTTCGCGGCGGACGGTGATCTGCCTCCGTCCACGCCGGCCGAGCTGGTGTCCACCTACGAGGGGCTGGCCGACGCGATCCTCGCCCTGAAGAAGACCGAGGCCAACGTCGTCCGCTCCATTCTGGCGACGGCTTTCGCGCACGCTCAGGCGGAGGCCGGCCGGGCCCGCCAGGCGATGAAGGCCGGCGACACGAAAGCCGCGCAGTCGGCCTTGGAGGCCATGGCCGCCTTCGTCGGTCAGATGGCCACCGAGGGGGACACCTCGGTCGCCGGCGTCCGCAAGCGATTGGTGGAAGGAGGGCACCACCACCACACGGCGGCCGAGGAGAAGACCACCTACGAGGACGGGTACGTCGTGGTGACGCGCGCGGCGAAGCAGGCGCTCCTCGACGCCTCCCGCGCCATCGGCCAGATCTCGCGCGCCCCTTCGGAGGCCGCCCTGGACGCCGAGTGGCGGAAGGTGCAGACCACCTGGGCCGGCCTCGCTCAGAAGTAGGC
Source organism: uncultured Acidobacteriota bacterium (assembly GCA_964400605.1). Lineage (GTDB taxonomy): Bacteria > Acidobacteriota > Polarisedimenticolia > JACPZX01 > JACPZX01 > CAYNUH01. The sequence continues at coordinate 25,502 of CAYNUH010000045.1, forward strand.
TCGGCGTCGAGAAGGCTCGTCGGCCTCGCGCTCCTCGCGGCCGCCCCGCCCGCAGCGGCGATCGTCGCTGCGGCCTGGTCGAGCCGGACCGGTCCGCCCGCGCAGGTCGAAACGGACGTCCGGCGCGTGGATCGCTTCCGGTTCGTGGACGTCGCTGCGGAGTCCGGGCTGACGCGGATCCTGTGGTCCGGCCGTCCCGGCAAGGACCATCTCCTCGACTCGGCCGGAACGGGGGCGGCGTTTCTCGACTACGACCGTGATGGGCGGCTCGACATCTACCTCGTGAACGGCTGGAGGGTCGAGGGCTCCGCCGTCCTGGAGCGAGGTCGCAACGCGCTTTACAGGGGCCGGGAGGACGGCACCTTCGAGGACGTCACGGATCGGGCCCGTGTGGGAGGCGAGGGGCGGTGGGGTTCGGGCGTGGCGGCGGCGGATTACGACGCCGACGGCTGGAGTGATCTGCTCGTCACCAACTTCGGGGCAAACGTCCTGTACCGCAACCGCGGCGACGGCACGTTCGAGAACGTCGCCGGCCGGCTCGGGATCGAGGCTCCGGGCTGGAACACCGGCGCGGCCTTCTTCGACGCGGAAGGGGACGGCGACCTGGACCTGTACGTGGCCTCCTACATCGACTGCTCCCTTCAGGAGGTGCTGGAGGCGCGGCGCACGCTGAGCTGGAAGGGTCTCGAGATGGTGGCGACCGGGCCCCGGGGCCTCAAAGGGGCCGCGGACCATTTCTTCCGCGCGAGCGGTCCGGGCCGGTTTGTGGACGCGACGGCGGAGGCGGGCTTCACGGACCGCGCCCTGGCGTACGGGTTCACGGTGCGCGCCGCCGACTTCGACGACGACGGCGATGCCGACGTGTTCGTCGCCAACGACTCCGACGCGAGCTACTACTACCGCAATGGAGGCGGCGGCCGTTTCACCGAGGTGGGGGTCTGGGCCGGGTGCGCACTGAACGCCCGAGGCTCCGCCCAGGCCAGCATGGGCGTGGCCGTCGGCGACGCCGATGGAGACGGCCGCCTGGACATTTTCGTCACGACCTTCTCGGAGGACTCCTCGACGCTCTACCGTGGTCTGGGCGGCGGTCTGTTCGAGGACACGACCGCGCAGAGCGGGCTGGGCCCGCCGACGTTCCGGCCGCTGTCGTGGGGGACGGTCCTGGCCGACCTGGACAACGACGGCGATCAGGATCTGGTGGTGGCCAACGGCCACATCTACCCTCAGGTTGACAGCCACCCGGAGGTTCTGGGCGCGTATGAGCAGAGGAACCTCCTTCTGGAGAACCGCGGCGGGACCTTTACGGACGTCACGGGGGAGGCCGGACCGGGCTTCGAGTTGAGGCGGTCGAGCCGCGCTCTGGCCGCGGGGGACTACGACAACGACGGCGATCTGGACCTTCTGATCACGAGCCTCGACGCGCCTCCCGTCCTGCTGCGCAACGAGAGCCGCTGCGGATCGTGGCTGACCGTGGTGTGCGAGGTGCCGGAAGGGGGTGGGCCCCTCATCGGCACCCGGGTCACGTTGACGCTCGGCGGCAGGAAGATGAGGCGTGACGTCGCCGCGGGCGACTCCTACCTCAGCACCCACGACCCGCGCCTGCACTTCGGGACGGGGACGGCGGAGACGGTCGATGAGGTGGACGTGCGCTGGCCCGACGGGAGCCACACCATCCGCAGGCACGTGGCGGCCCGGCAGTTCCTCACGATACGCAAGGGATCCTGAACACGGGCCGCCTTGATCCGTCATGAGCTCCACGGCTACGCTGTTACGGATGCGGAGCCGGTCCTCCGGAGAAGGTGCGGTGGACGCCTCGCCGGGCTCTGCCACCCTCGGAGGTAATGACCATGAGCCGTTCCAAGCGGACCCTCATCATGCTCGCCGTGCTCCTGGGCCTCGTGGCCGTGTGGGCGTCGAGCGCGCAGGCGAAGTCCAGGGCCAGGGGGATGCGCGCGGAGGTGGCCGCGCTGAAGGCCCGGATCGCCCAGCTCGAGAGTGCGGTGGAATTCCAGATGCGGCGCGAGGTCCATCCGACCGGGCTCTTCCCGGTGGCCGGACAGTGTGAGGACCCGTGCGTCGTGGACTCCGACGGCGATGGCACGGGCGACTGCGAGGATCCGTGCCCCTGCGACGCCGGCAACGCGGACGGCGACGCGGACGGGACCCCCGACTGCTTGGATCCGTGCCCGCACGACGCGACCGACGCCTGCATCGATCCCTGCCGCATGGACTCCGACGGCGACGGCGTGCCCGACTGCGAGGATCCTTGCCCCTGGGATCCGGCCCCCGCGGAGGATCACGACGGGGACGGCGTGCCCGACTGCATGGACCCCTGTCCCGACGACAGGAGCAACGACTGCTTCCCGCACTGCGCGACGGACGTGGACGGCGACGGAATCAAGGACTGCAACGACCCCTG
>CAYNUH010000046.1:0-27649 GCA_964400605.1 uncultured Acidobacteriota bacterium
GCCGAAGTCGTGGTGCCCCTCGAGCAACCGCATGCCGGATGATGGGCCACCGCTCGGTCGCCTGTCCAGATCCCGAGACGGTGGCTGCGGGAGGGGCGCCGGCCCCTCCCGCAGCCAGGGTGATCAGTTCGTCGCGGACTTCAACCGGAGCCCGAGCTTGAAGATGTCGAGCGCCAGGTAGTCGCCCGTGTCGGGGCCCACGTCGAAGTGCAGGCCCACCGGGTTGAGAGCATCCGAAGTCGCGCGCAGATCGCGGACCGGCTTCGCCAGGTAGGTCAGCTCGAGATCGGGCAGGCCGTCACCGGTTCGATCGATCAGCCGGTGGGAGAGGGCGCGGATGGCTGCCCGCGTGTTGCCCACCATCGCATCGGCGGGATCCACCGCCGTGGCGTCGAAGGCCGCGCTCGACGGCACGACCAGCCGGATGGTCTTCGTCCCCGAGAGGAGGCCCGTCCCCGTGGCGTTGAACCCCTCGGCCGCGAGCGCGGCGGCGGGGCCGTCGTGCGACACCCGCACCTCCGCCGTGACCACGGTCGTGTTGCCCGACTTGTCCGAGGCCGTGTAGGTGATCGTGTACACGCGGCCGTCGCCGAGACCGCCGCGCTCCGAGCGCAGCCGGAACGAGGTGTCCGGAGTGCCGAAGTTCGCGTCGGTGAAGTCGGGTGCCTGATCGCCGTCTCCGAGCCCATTGTCCGGCTCGTCAGAGGTGATCGAGGTCAGCACGAAGCTGGCGTTGGGATCGCAGATGTCCGAGACGGCCACGGTGGCCGTGATGTCGGCGAGCTTGTGGTTCGGCGGCCACAGCACGTCGCGGCTCAGGACGACCGTCATGATCGGCGGGATGGTGTCCACGACCGTCACCGTCCTCGTGCACGCGGACACGTTGCCCGCGCCGTCCGTCGCCATGAACGTGACCGGCGTGGAGCCCAGGTTGAAGAACGGCGGCGCGTTGTGGACGATCACCGGGGTGGTGTCGCACACGTCGGTCGCCGCCACCGATCCGAAGAACCCCGCGAGATTCGGATCCGACGCGTCGATGCCGCAGTTGCCGGTGCACTCGACCACGATGTCGGCCGGGCAGATGAGCACCGGCGGCGCCGTGTCCTGCACCGTCACGTTGAAGGTGCACGTGCTCTTGTTCTCGACGGCGTCGCTCGCGTTGCACGTCGTGGGCGTAACGCCGATCGGGAAGGTGCTGCCCGAGGGCGGCGCGCAGCTTGAGGACGGGATCGGATCGCAGTTGTCCGTGACCGTCGGGGTATAGAGAACGGGGACGCCCGCCGGACTGGTGCACTCCGCCACGATGTTGGCCGGGCACGTGAGCGTCGGAGCCTGCGTCTCGTAGGTGGCGAGAGCCTTCTTGAGGTTTGGCAGCGGCCCGATGTTGCCGCTGAGGGTCCCCGAACCCGTGTTCTGGGCCGTCCCCGTGGACATGAGGACCGAGCGGATGGTGGCCGGGCTCGGCGCCATTCCGGTCAGCGTCTGCGCCGCGCTCGAAAGCGACGCGGCGGCTCCGGTGACGATGGGGCTCGCGCTCGAGGTCCCTCCGAAGCTGTCGGTGTAGTGCTCGTTGGCGGGCCCGCCCTGGAGGTCTCCGTAGCCTGTCGTCACGACGCACTGGCCCCATCCCTGGAGGTTGACGCGCGGGCCGAAGTTGGAAAAACCGAGGCGGCCGCGCGGGTGCGCGGAGCAGGTGCCGGCGCCGGCGCCGACGATGATCGCGCCGGAGTTGGCCCGGCCGTCGGGAAACGGGTTGCCGTACGTGCTGGTGTCTCCGAGGTCCTGCGCGCCGTTTCCGGCGGCCTCCACCACGTTGACGCCGTCGGAGGTGGCGGCGACGACGGCGTCGTAGTAGGCCTTCACCCACTCGACGGCGACGCACCCCACCTGAGTGTTGGGGTCGCACCCGTTCGGCCCCGACGTCTGCTGCTCGATCAGGATCACGTCCCCGTCCGACGAGTTGGAGTGGGCGAGGTCGATCGAGTCCGCGAGGTCGTAACCGTCTTCACTGTTGTTGGCGTTGACGAGGCGGATCTCCGCCTGGTGGACGATCCCCGTCACCCCGAACCCGTTGTTGCCGGAGATCATCTCCCCGAGCACCGCGGTCCCGTGGTTGAAGTCGCTGAAGGGGTCGGCAGGAGTCTTGTTGGGAATGAGCGCGCTGGCCGCGCTGCCGAGATCCTCGTGGCTCTGGTTCCAGGAGTACTCGACGTCGGTGACCCGCACCGCGGAGCCCCGGCCGCCGCACACCCGCGTCGCCAAGTTGGCGTCAATGCCGTCGGGCGCCGCGTTCAGGTAGACCTGCGTGCTGGAGAAGTCGGGCGTGACCGGGGGCGGAGCGGGGAGGGGCTCGGCGTAGGCGATCTCGACGATGTCGAGAGCGTTGAGGTGGTCGATGAGCCGGGCGAGGTCCACCTCGCCGCGTGTGCGGAGCCGGTAGTAGAGGTTCTTGTCGGCCTGCTCGCGGCCGGACCTGGCCTCGATCCGGCGCTTCTCCCTGGCGAGCACGTCCTCGGCGCGGCTGAACAGGCGCTCGATCCTGAGTCCCGGGATCCCTCCGAGGACCGCGTTCAGGTCGTCCAGGTCGTCCTGTCCGAGGCTGATGAAACGTCCGCCGCGAAGTCGCACCATCGCGCCCTCGCGGAGCTTGAGGTGCAGGATCTCTTCAGAATGATCGCGCGGGATGATGGTCCGGGCCGGCTTCTCGGGCACGTCGCGGGGGGTGAGGAAGCGCGAGGCCCCGCCGGCCTGCTGCGGCCCTCCCGCGATGGCGGGCGCCAGCACGAAGAGCAAGACGGCGGCGGCCGCCAGCGCGGCGCGGTGGTACGGACGTGCTTCGGGATCGGTGCGTGGGCGTTTCCTCAAGGGACACCTCCAAGCAGTGGGTGGTCTCCGGGCGGGGCAGATCCCAGGCGCAGAGGCCACACGGTTCCTGGGCGATGGGCGGATTCTACCGGGATCGGGTCCGGCGGACAACCGCGAAGAGGCACCTCGGGCGCTTCAGGGACGGGGCTTCCCTCCCGTCTGCTCCACCCCGCCAGGCCGCCGCAGAGACTTGACGGTGCGGCGGCACACGATGAGAATCGGCGGGTAAGCCGGGAGGGACCACCGCTTGGGGATGGACTCCGGGCTGGCCGCCTCAACGGAGAGAGAAGCCATGATGAAGTTCGACATGGGTCGCGCGCGGGCAGCCTTCCTCGCGGCGCAGGCTCTTCCCGCGCCCGCCAGGCCGGCGCTGGTGCCGACGCTGGAGCGGACGGGATTCGTCCGGACGCTCGGCGGCGTGGATGTCTACCTCGCCCTGCGGGCGCGGGTCCCCGGCATGACGCGTGCGGACCTCGACCGAGCCGTCGAGACGGGGCAGGCGCAGGTCGTCCCTTCTGTGCGCGGGTGCATTTACCTCGTGCCGAAGCGCGACGTGCCCTTCGCCCTGCGGGCGGCGGACCTCCTCTCCCGCGCACGCGCCGAGCGCGAGCAGAAGAAGGCGGGCATCCGGAAGGGCGAGGTCGAGAAGGTCGCCGGGGAGGCGCACGCGGCCCTGAAGAGGAAGGGGCCGATGACGACCGACGCGCTCCGCAGGGCGCTTCCCGAGGGAGTCGTGCGCAGCCTCGGTGAGGCCGGCAAGAAAGTCGGCGTCTCATCCACCCTGCCGCCGGCCCTGCGCCGGCTCGAGTTCGAGGGGCGGATCGAGCGCACGCTTCCGGGCGGGCGGCTCGACACGGAGCGATACCTCTGGCGCACGGCGGAGAAGAACCCCTTCGATGGGGCGCGCCTTTCCGACGACGCGATGGATCTCTGGGCGCGGCTGGCCGAGATCTACTTCCGCGCTGCGGGGCTCGGCACCATCAAGGACTTCGGAGCCTGGGCGGGAATCTCCCAGCGCGACGCCAGAACCGCCTCCGAGCGAGTCGGGCTCGTCCCCGCCGAGGTCGAAGGTGCCGAGGAGCCTCACTTCGCGCTGAAGGGCACACTCGACGACTTGCTCGGCGCCAAGCACACCGCCGATGCGGTCGCGTTCCTGCCCTTCGAGGACAACCTCGTCGCGCTGCGCCCCGGCCCGGCCGCGCTCGTGGAGCCCGCCCACCACAAGATCCGCGTCCCCGTCTGGGGCTCCTCGAAGGACACGACGCTGGGCGAGGCGCGCCACATGTCCTTCCGCTCCGTCGTCGCCGAGGGACAGGTCTCCGGTTTCTGGGAATACGACCCGGACTCGAAGAAGGTCGTCTGGGCCAGCTTCGCCAGGCTCAAGCCCGCCACCCGGAAGCGCGTGGACGAATCCGCCGCCGAATTGTCGCGGTTCCTGGCGGAGGAGATCGGGCACGCAAGGAGCTTCTCCATCGAGACGGACGACGATCTGCGGAAGCGGGCCGCGATGGTGCGGAAGCTGTCGGCGTAAGAACGCGGGGTGTCTCGCGCTCTCCATGTTGATTGAGGTCGCTCCGGGGAGGCCTGGCCGTCGAGTCCCCGCGGCCGCCTCGGTGGTTCGCTGTGCGGCCGTGCCGGCCTACGTCTCCTCCGCCGTCCTCCGCGCCATGCGCTCCACCTGAACCCGGGCGTCGTTGAAGCAGGCGCCGGCGCCGAGGTCGGTGAGCGTGTCGGGCACGAGCGCGTTCGCGGTCGTGCCGCTCAGCGTGTTGTGGCTCCACAGTCCTTTGGGAAGGAAGACCACGCCCGGGCGCATCTCGCGGCTGAGGCGGGCCCGGCAGCGCACCTCCCCGCCGCCGTTGAAGACGCGGACCTCGTCGCCGTCTGCGATCGACCGCGGGTCGGCGTCCGCCGGGTGAATCTCCAGCGCCACCTGCTCACGATGGAGTTGGCCCAGCGTGGAGGAGATCGTCCTTTCGGTGGCCGGCGAGATGAGCGCCAGCGGATACCGGTCGCTCGCCGGGTCCTCCCGGTAACCGTAGAGGCCGAGAGGGGCCTCGCGGTCGAGATCTTCGGGGCACAGATGGATCTTCCCGTCGCTCGTGCGCGGGAAGACGTCCACGAACTGGACCGGCGAGGCGCCGAAGGGAGGGAACGCGACGCCGCGCTCGTCGAGGGAGCGGCGCAGCGCCGGGCCTTCGGGGACCGCGCGGAGGATCGCATCGCCGATCTCCTCGGCCGTCTCGGGGTCTCCGGGCCGGGCCACGCCCGTCAGGCGGCACAACGTGGCGAAGACCTCGTGGTTCGATCGCGCCTCGCCGACCGGCGGGATCACGGCCTTCGCCTCCTGCAGCGCAATGGCGCCGTAGCCTCGCGACAGCTCGGGGCGTTCGAGGAAGGTGGTCGCCGGGAGGATCACGTCGGCGTAGCGGGCCGTGTCGGTGAGCACCTGATCGAACACGACCGTGAAGAGGTCCTCCCGGCAGAGTCCGGCGCGCACCTTCTCCTGCGCGGGGTTGGTGGCCAGCGGGTTGGAGTTGTACACGAATAGAAGCTCGATGGGGGGGTCGCGCCGGTTCAGCAGATCCTCCCCGAGGTGGTTCATGTTGATCTCGCGCGTGGGCGGTGGCTGCTCCGCGGCGGCCGCGAGCGAGTCGAGCGCGAAGACCTTGGAGTTGCTCATCGTGTAGCCGCCACCGCGCACGCCGAACTTGCCGGCCACGGCCGGCAGCGCGAGCACCGCGGCGATGGCCGATCCGCCGTTGCGGTTGCGCTCCAGCCCCCAGCCGCATCTCAGGGCGGCGGGGCTGGCGTCGGCGTACATCCTCGCGAAGGCCTCGATGTCGGCCGCCTTCACGCCCGCGACCTCGGCGGCGCGCTCGAAGCTCCAGGCCTCGGACCGGCGGCGCAGCTCCTCCACGCCCGTGGTGTGAGCCTCGAGGAAGCGCAGGTCCGCCCGCCCCTCCGCGAACAGCCAGCGGATGACGCTCAAGGCCACGACCAGATCGGTCCCGGGCCGGAGGGCGAGGTGCAGATCGGCTCTCTCCGCGAGGCGTGTCCGGCGCGGATCGATGACCACGAGCCTCGCGCCGCTCCTGACGGCCTGCTGCACGTGCGGCACGAGGTGGATGCCAGAGGCCGAAGGGTTCACCCCCCACAGCACGACAACCCGCGCGCGGGCGAAGTCGGAAAGCGCTATCCCGGCCATCCGGCCGTAGAGGCCGCGGGCCGCGGCCGTCGAGGGGGCGGCGCAGACGGTGCGGGCAAGCCGCGACGCCCCCAGGCGGCGGAAGAGCCGGGCGTCGGTGGTGTCCTGTGAAAGGAAGCCGTTCGAGCCACCATACGAGAAGGGGAGGATGGCCTCCCCGCCGCGCTCACGGCGGACGTCGTTGATCTTCTCCGCGACGAGGCCGAGGGCATCGTCCCACGAGACGCGCTCGAAGGTCCCCTCGCCCTTGCGCCCCCGCCGGACTGCCGGATGGAGGATCCTTTCCGGCGCATATACGTGATCCGCGAAGGAGCGGACCTTCGCGCAGATGAACCCCTGCGTGAGCGGGTTCACGTGGCTGCCGTCGAGCGCCACGACGCGGCCCTCCTCGACCGTCACGTCGAGGCTGCACGCGTCGGGGCAATCGAGCGGGCACACGCTGCGGAGCGTCGGCACGGGCAGGACCCCTTCTTCTAGGTTGCGCCCACCATTTACTTCACGGCGTTGGGGGCGGGGAGCACCTTCACCGTCTTCTCGGACTTCTCCTCGCCCATCGTGATGGTGACCTTGTACTCGCCCTCCGTCACGAACTGCGTCTGGCCGAGGCCGCTCTCCTCCACGCTCTCGAAGAGGTGCTTCCGGTCGGCCTGCAAGTCCCAGATCACCCGGTTCAGCCCGCTGCGGCCGGGCCCCTCCAGCGTGCGGATCACGAACCCCGCAGGGTTCGTGAGGGTCACGCTCACCGGCTCGTTCCTGTCCTCCCGGACCCAGTAATTGATGACAGCGCCCATGGGAGGGTTCTTGGCCCGGAAGATGGCATGTCCGCTGCCGTACGATCGGCCCATGTACAGCCGCGGGGCGGCGGGGAGGATCTCCAGCAACGCCAGCGCGCGGTTGCGCGTCTCCTGCGTGAGCAGGGCGAACACGGAGGCGTCGTCCAGGATCCAGATGCTGCGGCCGTGCGTGCCGATCACGAGGTCCTTCTCGCGCGGGTGCATCACTATGTCGTCCACCGGCGCCGGCGGCAGCGATTTGCCGTTCAGCTTCACCCAGCTCCGGCCTCGGTCGAGCGTGACGTACACGCCGAACTCGGTGCCGCAGTAGAGAACCTGGGCAGTGGCGGGATCCTCGTACGCCACCTCCACCGGCTCGCCCGCGGGGAGGTTTCCGGTGACGTCGCTCCAGGTGCGTCCCGCGTCCTGCGTCATGAGGATCAGCGGCTTGAAGACGTCGCTGCGGTGGCCGTCCACAGTGACGTAGGCGGTCTGCGCCTCGTGCCGGGATGCGGCGATCCGGGAGACATACATCCCGCCCACCGCCGCCGGCGTCACGTCGGCCCAGGCTTTGCCTTCATCCAGCGTGACGTGGACCCGGCCGTCGTCGGTGCCCGCCCAGAGCAGTCCCTTCTGGATGGGAGACTCGGCGAGCGACACGACCGTCCCGTATGTCTCGGCATCGGATCCCACGGTTGCGGTTTTCCCGATCTCGTTGCGCGAGATGTCGCCGCTGATGGCGAACCAGTATTGGCCGCGCTCGGTGAGCTTGAAGACCTTGTTGCCTCCCAGGTACAGAACGGTCGGGTCGTGCGGGGAGATCAGGAACGGGGCGTTCCAGTTGAAGCGCAAGCGCTCCTGCCCCTCGCGCGGCGAGGGCTTGAGCAGCCGCCGCACGTTGTTGTCGAGGCGGATGCGCACGAGCTCGCCGCCCTGGGAGGTCGCGTACACCAGGTTCGCATCAGTCGGGTCGAAGGCCACGCCGAAGCCGTCGCCGCCGTGGATGAACCGCCAGTCGTCGTTGAGGATGCCGGCCTTGGCCTCGTCGTCGGTCTGGAAGAGAGTCTCCGACGGCCCCATCCACGAGCCGTTGTCCTGGAGCCCGCCGGCCACCCGGTACGGATCGCTCATGTCCACCGCGATGCGGTAGAACTGCCCCACCGCGACGTTGTCGAGGAAGTCCCACGTGGCGGCGCGGTTGTGCGAGACGTACACGCCTCCGTCGTTGCCGACGAGGATCTGGTTCGAGTCCACCGGGTTGATCACGATGGCGTGGAAGTCCACGTGCACGTTCTCGCTGCCCGACCGGCGGAATGTCTTCCCGCCGTCGTCGGATACGCCGAGGTCCCACCCTGGGAGATAGACCCTCCGGTCGTTTTCGGGGTCCACCGCGACGCGTGAGAAGTAGAACGGCCGGAAGTTGAACTCGCTGACCCGCTTCCAGGTCTCTCCTCGGTCCTCCGTGCGGAACAGCCCGCCGCTGGGGGAGCGATCGTCGAAGGGGTGGAGGCCCGAACCTCCCTCATCGCTCTCGACGGTCGCATAGAGGATGCGCGGATCCCTGGCGTAGAGGGTCAGCCCGATGCGTCCCGTGCGGAGAGGAAGACCGCCGGTGAGTTTCTTCCACGTCTTCCCGGCGTCGTCGGATCGAAGGATGCCGCCCGCGTCGCTGTTGCCGGTGAAGCTCCAGGGAGTGCGGCGGCGCGCGTAGAGGGCCGCATAGACGGTGTCGGGCGCCTTCGGATCGAGGACGACGTCGGACGCGCCCACCTTGTCGTCGACTTTGAGGACGTGCTGCCAGGTCCTGCCGCCGTCGCCTGTCTTGTAGACGCCCCGCTCGGGGTTCGCGCCCCAGAGATGCCCGAGCGCCGCCACGTAGCAGATGTCGGGGTTGCGCGGATCCACCGCCAGCCGCGGGATGTCGTGCGTCTCGGCGAGCCCCAGGTGCTTGAACGTGGCGCCCGCATCTGTGGAACGGTACACCCCCCCGCCCCACGACGAGGAGTTCCGGCCGTTCCCCTCCCCGGTCCCGACCCACACGATCTTCCCCTGGCCGCGCGCCGCGGGGTCCTGGTTGGGATCCGGAGGCGCCTTGTCTTTCTCCTCGGCCCAGCCGGGCCACGCGGCCGGCGCGTCGGCGACGGCGATGGCGCCGATGGACAGGACGGCGTACTTGTCGAAGACGGGCGCGAACGTCACGCCCATGTTGTCGGTCTTGAAGACGCCGCCGGTGCCGTACCCCACGTAGAAGGAACGCAGGCTCCCGGGGACGAGGGCGATGGCGGAGACCCTCCCGCCCATGTTCGCGGGGCCGATGCTGCGCCACGCCAGCGCCTTGACGTCCTCCGCGGTGAAATCGCGGTCGGAGGGAGCGGCGGCGGGGGCGGCCGCCTTGGCTGAGGCGCGCCCTTCCCTGGGCGGCGCCTGCGCGGAGGCGCTGGTCGTCAGGACGGGAGATGCGGCGATGAGCATGAGGGACGTCAAGGTCGCGGCGACGGTTCGGCTCTTCGACAAGGGACCTCCGCTGGACCCGCTCGACGCGCGGCGGGCGGCTTCGCGCCGCTCTCGGCGGCCGTGTCGGCGCATGACATCGCGCCAGGTTCGTGGAGATGGTTCCTGAGATACGTGGGTACCGCCCGATTCTATCCGCGACCCGCCGCGGGCTACAAGAGCCCCGGGCCCACGACGCACGAGCCGGGACTGTTGAGGAGGGCGCTGCCCGTGAAGTACGTTGGCCCGATGACGAAGCGGAGCGGCGGCGAACCGGCCTCGGCCGAGATCATCGTGGTCGGCGCCGGTGTGATGGGGCTCTGGTCGGCCTTCACGCTGCGCGAACGGGGCCACGACGTCCTCCTGCTCGACGCCTGGGGGCCGGGCCACCCCCGCGCCACCTCCGGCGATGAGAGCCGCGTCATCCGCTGCGGCTACGGAGGCGCCGACTTCTACGCCCGATGGGCGTGGCGATCCACCGCCCTCTGGTCGCGCTGGCAGGAGCGGTGGGGCGAACGGGTCTTCTACCCATGTGGCGTCCTCTGGATGGTCACGGATGAAGACCCTTACGCGAAGGCCAGCCTCCAGGGACTCGAGCAGGCCCATATCCCGCACGAAAGGCTCGAGCGCAGCGCCTTCGCCCGCCGCTACCCACAGATCCACCCGCGCGGCGTCCGATGGGCGTTCCTCGAACCCGAGGGCGGGACGATCCTCGCGCGCCGAGCGTGCCGCAACCTGGCTAGCGCCTTCGAGCGAGCCGGTGGCTCGATCCGTCTGGCGGAGGTGCGCCCCGGGGCGGCATCGCGGCGGCGGCTGAGGGAGGTCGCCGCCTCCCGGGGGGAGAGGTTCGCCGCCGAGCGGTTCGTTTTCGCGTGCGGGCCGTGGCTCCCGGCCCTCTTCCCAGCCCTGCTCGGCCGGCGCATCAAGGTGACGCGAAAGGAGGTCTTCTACTTCGGCACGCCTCCGGGGGACGACCGTTTCTCGGCCGCGCGTTGTCCGGTGTGGATGGAGATGGGATCGCAGTGCTACGGGATCCCCTCCGTGGACGATCGCGGGTTCAAGGTCCACCCGGATCTCCCCGGGCGCGAGGTGGATCCCACGACACAGGATCGCAGGACCTCGACGCGGCTCCTGAATGTCGCGCGCGCGTGCCTCGCACGGCGCTTCCCCGAGATGGCGGACGCTCCCGTCGTGGAGACCCGGGTCTGCCAGTACGAATCCACCGCCGACGATCACATGATCTTCGACGCGCACCCGGGCTTCGACAACGTCTGGATCCTGGGCGGTGGATCCGGCCACGGCTTCAAGCACGGACCGGTCATCGGCGAGATGGTGGCGGAGACGGTCGGCGGCGGCTCGGAGGCGCCTCGGGCCGGGATCCCAGCCCACCTCAGCCTCACCCACTCCCCTTCGGGCCGGAATTTCTGAGAGGTGCATCAGGCATCCCCTTGAACTTGAACCACTTCCGGCGCGAAGAATCGGTCATGTCCAGCGCACCGTTGGTCCTAAGATTTCTCTTGCGCGATCCCCGGATTGCATGTACAAGACAGCCGGCAACTCTGGTATCCTGGAAGAGTTCTGGTGCGTAACCCGAAGTATCCAGCACCCCGGCGAATCGGCCGGCGGTACAGTCCGCCGAGGCCGTTGACGCGCGGTTCGTGGAGGGAGGCGGTTCCGATGGAAAGGCCCGAGCTCAAGAGAGGGGCGGACGATCGTCCGCAGTACGTCGCGCCCGCCATCACGACGCTGACAGAGGATCAGGTCCTCGACGAAGTCGGACCGGCCCAGGCTTACACCGGCCAGGTCCCCTTCGGCTTCTAGCCCTCCCGCTCCAGCGACGATCCTCGCGCGGGGGCGCCCGCCCCGCGCCCGCCTGCGTCCGCACGCCAAGTCCAACGGGACCTGCCGGCTCACCCTCCCACTCTCTCCGCCGTCCGGGGTGCGGCCCGTGCCGCCGCAGATCAAGCGCTTCGTCAGAGCAGTTCCGCCCTCATTCCCACGACCAGCGTCGACACCGGGGACGCCTGGACCAGCTCGTTCGTGATGTCCTCGTAGACTGTGTCGAAGTCCTCCGCGCGGTGCGTGCCGATCACCAGCAGGTCGTGGCCGTTCTCCCGGATGTCGTCCACGATCTCGTCCGAGATCAGCCCCTGCCGCACCCTCACCTTCGGCGGCGAGCCGATCTTGCGCCCGATCTCGGCGGCCACTCGCAGGTGCGCCGCCAGCGGGTGGTCGTTGGCCAGGAAGGAGTCCGAAGCGCCCTCGAACGGCTCGGTTCCCGCCATGTCCACGCTCACCTGGGAGAGGATCGTGAGCAGGCTCAGATCGGATCCGAACCATCCCGCGATCTGGGCGGCCACGGTGACGTTGGTGAGAGAGTGCCTGGAGCCGGAGACGCACACCAGTATCTTCCGGGGGGGCGCGGTCCCTTCGCCGCGCACCACGAGGACCGACGTGCTCAGCCTGCGGACGACGTGCGCCACCATGGAACCATAGAACAGGCGGATGAAACCCTTTCGCCCGGCCGGCGCCAGGGCCACGAGGTTGTAGTCGCACTCCAGGACCTGGGCCGCGATGGCCTCCTCCGGCGAGCCGCCGCGCGCCTTGACCTCCACCATCCGGGAGCCGCCGCCGGGAGCCAGCCCCTCGGCCAGGATCTTCGCCGCCGCACGGTCCAGTGGCCCCGCGCCGTCCACGGTCTGGATGGTGACGTCCATGGGGACGTGGGTCGAGAGCGCGGTCACCCACCCGAGGATCTCCCGCGCCTTGTCGGGGTGGTTGGCGTAGACCAGCGTCTTCAAGGCTCTCTCCCGGGGGCGCGACGGCCCCGGCAGGCATTATGGCACCGCCGGCAGGCCGCCCCGGCCCTCATACGAGAAGGAACACCAGGGGCATCGCCATGGTGATGCCCAGGAAGACCAGGAACGACACCTGATCGTGAGTGGCCCGCTCGAGGATCGCCTCGAGCGCGCGCCGGTAGTAGCGGTACAGCAGCAGAAGGACGATCAGCGATACGGTCCCCACGCTGAGCATCTCAGCGAGCACGACGGTGAAGGCGCGCGGTTCGCCCACGAGGAGAGAGATGAACAACGTGTCGATGAACGTGGAGATGTTCGCGCCCATGATGTAGGGGATGAAGTTCTCGCGCCTCACGTACCCCTTCGCCGAGAGCGGCACCAGGATCCCGAGGCTCACCGACACCGACAGTGTCAGGCAGGTGATGACGATCCCCAGGAGAAACATGACGCGCGGGCGATAGACGATGTCGGCGATCCGCCGGAAGCGGCCGTGCTGGGGGTTGATCTCGGGCAGGGCGCGATCGAAAAGGTTGAAGGACCCTACCAGGACACCCACTCCCAGCACGAAGAGGAGCCCCGGATGCAGACTCTTGGAGAGGGGCAGCACCAGCGGATCGATGGCCATGTCCAGGAAGGAGAGCAGCGCCCCCGGTGGGGGGAAGGCGAAGGCGTCGAGAGTACCCGTGGTGAGAAGGGCGTATCCGGCGAAGGTGGCCGGCGCGTAGATCGTCCACGTCACCAGCAAGGAGAGGACGCCCGCGGCGACCGTGATGATCTTCCGGCTCCCCCGCAAGTAATGGATTGTTCCGACGAGGAGGACGACGAAGGCTGCGCCGAAGCGCGAGCCGGCGATCATGCCGAGCGTCTCGACGTCGTTGATGGTCCCAGCCCCATAGAGGCTCAGAGCCACGGCCGCGATGGGAGAGCCGGACAGCACCGCGTAGGCCATGAGCCAGCCGAGACCGAAGAGGTTCAGGGTCCCCGAGACGTGGAGCGTGGTGAGGACGGGGGAGATGCCTCGCGCCGACGTCTTGATCGATTCCAGGGCGAACACGAAGAGGAAGAACGCGGCGGCGACCAGCGTGATCTTGGCGGCGACCTTCAACGCCCCTCCCGCCCCGCGACCGACCGTCCGGCACCTCTGGGGACGCGCCATCCTAGCCGATCCGCACTCACCGGGGCGCGGATGGACCAGGCCGGAGGTGTCTGGTATCTTCCGAATCCATCTTCGAACCGGAGACTCCATGCCCCAGGAACGATGCGACGTCGCCATCATCGGCAGCGGTCCGGGAGGCTACGTGGCCGCCATCCGCTCCGCGCAGATCGGCCTGAGGACGGTCCTCATCGAGAAGGACCCGTTCCTGGGGGGGGCTTGCCTGCACCGGGGCTGCATCCCCACCAAGGCGATGCTCCACAGCGCCTCCGTGCTCGACGTCGTGAGGGAGGCCGCCGAGTTCGGCGTGAAGGCGCCCGCCCCGGTGCTGGACTTCGCTGGTGTCCAGAAGCGCAAGAGCAGGATCGTCAAGACCAACGCCAAGGGGATCGAGTACCTGATGAAGAAGAACGGGGTGACGGTCGTGACGGGCACCGGCACCCTGGCCGGCAAGGGGAAGATCGCCGTGAACGCGGGCGGCAAGGAAGTCGCCGAGATCCTGGCGAAGAACGTCGTGATCGCCACCGGCTCCGCGCCGCGGTCGCTGCCCTCGCTGAAGCTGGACGGCAGGAGAATCCTCACCAGCGACGAGATCCTCGAGATCACCGAGGTCCCGAAGTCCCTCATCGTGCTGGGGGCGGGGGCGGTGGGCGTCGAGTTCGCGAGCGTCTTCAACCGCTTCGGATCCGAGGTGACGCTGGTGGAGATGCTGCCCCGCGTGCTGCCCCTCGAGGACGAAGAGTGCTCCGCGGAGCTGGAGAAGGCCCTGAGGAAGCGGCGCATCACCGTCCTGACCGGGGTGACGGCGGAAGGATTCGAGGCTGGCGCTACAAAGGTCACGGCGCGCGCCGCAGGCGCCGGCAACGGCCCGGCGGCGCCCCTCTCGGCCGAGATGCTCCTGGTGGCCGTGGGCCGCCGCCCGGTCATCGAGGGGTTGGGGATCGAGTCCACCGCCGCCCGGCTCGAGAAGGGCTACATCCGGGTGGATCCGTTCATGCGGACGGCCGAGCCGGGGCTCTACGCCATCGGCGACGTGGTCGCCCTCGAGTCGGGGACGCACCCGCAGCTCGCTCACCTGGCTTCGGCGGAAGGCATCCTCGCCGTGGAGCACATCGCGGGGCGGGAGGTGCACCCCATCAACTACGACCAGGTCCCCTCGTGCACGTACTGCGAGCCGGAGGTGGCCGGCGTCGGGCTGAGCGAGGCGCGGGCGCGCCAGCGCGGCCACGACGTCCGGGTGGGGAAGTTCCCCTGGACGGCGCTCGGCAAGGCGAAGATCCTCGGGGCCACGGAAGGGTTCGTAAAGATCGTGAGCGAGGCGAAGTACGGGGAGATCCTCGGCGTGCACATCATCGGCCCGCACGCCACCGACCTCATCGCGGAGGCGTGCCTGGCGATGAAGGCCGAAGCCACGGTGGACGAGCTGGCGCACACCATCCACGCGCACCCCACGCTGGCCGAGGGGCTGATGGAGGCCGCGCACGGCGTCCACGGCGCGTACCTTCACATCTGAGCGATGGCGACCGTGACGTACCTGGAGGCGATCCGGCAGGCGCTGCTGGAGGAGATGGAGCGCGACGAGAGGGTCTTCCTGCTGGGCGAGGACATCGGCGCCTACGGCGGCGCCTTCAAGGTGACCGCCGGGTTGCAGGAGCGCTTCGGGCCCGACCGCGTCATGGACACGCCCATCACCGAGGCGGGGATCATCGGCGCCGCCGTGGGAGCCGCCCTGGCGGGGATGCGGCCCGTCGCCGAGATGCAGTTCATCGACTTCATCGCCTGCGGCTTCAACCAGCTCGTCAACTTCGCGGCGAAGTGCCGCTACCGCTGGGGTGCGGGCGTGCCGATGGTCGTGCGGGGGCCGTGCGGCGGCGGGGTCCGCGCCGGCCCGTTCCACTCCCAGAACGTGGAAGGCCATTTCCTCAGCGCGCCGGGGCTCAAGATCGTGGAGCCAGCCACCGTCTACGATGCGAAGGGGCTGCTGAAGGCGGCCATTCGGGACGAGGATCCGGTCCTGTACCTCGAGCACAAGTTCCTCTACCGGCGGCTCAAGGAGGACCTCCCATCCGAAGACTACACGGTGCCCATCGGGGTGGCGGCGACGCGGCGGCAGGGGAACGACTTAGCCATCATCACGTACGGTGCTATGGTTCACACGGCGCTGGAGGCGGCCCGGGTCCTCGAGTCCGACGGGGCATCCGTGGAGGTGCTCGATCTGAGGACCCTCCTGCCGATGGATGAGGAGGCGGTGCTGAACGCGGCCGCGAAGACGGGGAAGGTCATCGTGCTCCACGAGGCCACGCGCACGGGCGGCGTGGGCGCCGAGATCGCCGCGCGGATCTCGGAGAGCGCCTTCGAGTACCTCGACGGGCCGATCGTGAGGGTGACGGCGCCGGACACTCCGGTCCCCTACGCGGCGCCGCTGGAGGACGCCTTCCTGCCCGATGCCGGCAAGGTCGTCGCCGCGGCGAGGCGGCTGCTCTCGTACTAGAGGGCGGGTGAGGTCGAGGGGCGGCCGCCGACCGCCCGAGGAGTCACGCGATGAAGGTTGACGTGATCATGCCCCAGATGGGGGAGAGCATCGCCGAGGGCACCGTCCTCCGATACCTGAAGAAAGTCGGCGAGACGGTGAAGCGCGACGAGGACATCCTGGAGATCTCCACCGACAAGGTGGACGCCACCATCCCCTCGCCGGCCTCCGGCGTCCTCGTCGAGGTCCTCGTCCCGGAAGGGAAGACCGTCGAAGTGAACGCGGTCCTGGCTCGCCTGGAGACGGAAGGAGGCGCGGCCGCGGGGCCGCCGGCCGCCGCCGGGAAGGGGGCGCTCGCTTCAGCGGCAGGACTATCCGTCGCGCCGACGCCGCCGCGCGCCCAGGCCGCTCCCGTCCCTCCCGTGATGGCCGCGCCCGGCGGCGCGGCCTCGGCGGCCGATCTGACGGCGGCGAGGCGGGCGGGGCAGATCCCCACCCGTGAGGAGCTGCGCCGAGTGCGATCCACGCCCCTGGTGAGGCGCATCGCACGCGAGCGCGGCG
The DNA here is from genome assembly GCA_964400605.1 of uncultured Acidobacteriota bacterium. Classification (GTDB taxonomy): domain Bacteria; phylum Acidobacteriota; class Polarisedimenticolia; order JACPZX01; family JACPZX01; genus CAYNUH01. The sequence goes on from CAYNUH010000046.1 coordinate 16,319, forward strand.
TGGACATCAGCCGGATCCAGGGAACGGGGATCTCCGGACGCGTGACGCGCCGCGACATCATGGCGTACTTCGACTCGGGCCCGGCGGCCGCCGCCGGGGGCGTGGCGGTGGTCAAGGCACCATCGGCCCCGGAAGCGCCTTCCGTCGTCTTCGCCCCGGGCCAGGCCGCGCACGTCGAGCCGATGACGAAGATGAGGCGGATCATCGCGGACCACATGATCGCCTCACGCCGGACCTCGGCCCACGTCCACACCGTGTTCGAGATCGACATGACGGCCGTGGCCGCGCTTCGGGAGAAGCACAAGGCGGCGTGGGAGACCCGAGAGGGGGTCAAGCTCACCTACCTCCCCTTCATATTGAAGGCCGCCATCGAGGCGTTGAAGGCCTTCCCGGCCGTCAATGCCTCCATCGAAGGGGACAACGTCGTCTACCACCGCGCCATCAACCTCGGGATCGCCGTGGCGCTCGAGTGGGGGCTCATCGTGCCGGTCATCAAGAACGCCGACGAGAAGAACCTCCTGGGGCTGGCTCGTGCGACGGCGGAGCTGGCGGAGCGCGCCCGCACGAAGAAGCTGCTCCCGGACGAGGTCCGGGGGAGCACGTTCAGCGTGACGAACCCCGGAGTCTTCGGTGGGCTCTTCGGCACGCCCGTCATCAACCAGCCCAACGTGGCCATCCTGGGCGTGGGAGGCGTCGAGAAGAGGCCCGTCGTCATTCACGACGCGATCGCCATCCGCTCGATGGTGTACCTGGTCCTCGGCTTCGACCACCGGCTCATCGACGGCGCCGTGGCCGACCAGTTCATGGCCCACGTCAAGGCGACCCTCGAGCGCGGCGCCTTCACCGACCTGGGGTAGCGGGGCCGCGGATGCGCGCGTGCTGGGCGCGGTACATGGGAAGGGTGGCCTACGCCGAGGCGGCGGGGCTTCAAGAGAGGCTCGCGCGGGATCTCGCCGCAGGCGCTGGCGGCGAGGCCGTCCTCCTGCTGGAGCACCCTCACGTGGTGACGCTGGGCCGCGGCGCCGACGCCTCCCACGTCCTCCTCGACGAGGCGACGCGCGCGCGGCGGGGGATCGGCATCCATGTGTCCGGCCGCGGCGGCGACGTGACGTACCACGGCCCCGGCCAGCTCGTGGGCTACCCGATCCTCGATCTGCGCCCCGATCGCTGCGACGTGCACCGGTACGTGCGCGATCTCGAGGAGGTGCTGATCCGGACGGCGGGCGACTTCGGTGTCGAATCCGCGCGCGCGCCGGGCCGCACCGGAGTGTGGGTGGGGGAGCGCAAGCTGGCCGCCATCGGCGTGCGCGTCAGCCGCTGGATCACGAGCCACGGCTTCGCCTTCAACGTCTCCACGGACCTGTCGTACTTCGATCACATCGTCCCGTGCGGGATCCATGGGAAGGGAGTCACGTCGCTTCTGGATCTGACCGGCCGCATCCATCCGCTCGAGGAGGTCGCGGCGTCGGCGGCCCGGCACCTCGGCGAGGTATTCGGGCGCGCGATGACGGGGTTCGGCGCGCGCGCCGCGGGAGCCCCGCGGCAGCGTGGGGCCGCCTGAGGATGCGCACCCGTCTCGAGAAGCCGCTCCCGAAGCCGCCGTGGATCAAGGTCCGCCTGCGGACGGACGACTCCTTCGGCCGGATCCGCGGGATGGTGGAGTCGCTGAACCTCCACACCGTCTGCCAGGAGGCGCGCTGCCCCAACATCTTCGAGTGCTGGAGCCACGGCACCGCCACCTTCATGATTTTGGGCGAGAACTGCACCCGACGGTGCGGCTTCTGCGCCGTGGGGAAGGGCGTCCCGCGGCCGCCGGATCCCGACGAGCCCCGTCACGTGGCGGAGGCGGTGGCGTCATTGAGGCTGCGTCACGCCGTCATCACGTCGGTGGACCGGGACGACCTCCCGGACGGCGGCGCGGCGCACTTCGCGCGCACCATCGAGGCGGTGCGGGGGATGAACCCCGGGTGCGCCATCGAGGTCCTGATCCCGGACTTCAACGGAGACGAGGCGGCGCTGGCGACGGTCATGAGCGCCCGCCCCGAGATCCTCAATCACAACCTGGAGACGGTGCCGTCGCTGTACCGGCGCGCGAGGCAGGGAGCGGACTACCGGCAGTCGCTCGCGATCCTGGCGGGCGCCGCGGCCTGGAAGAGAACGTACCCGGTGCGCACGAAGTCCGGCGTCATGGTGGGTCTCGGTGAGGGCGTGGACGAGCTGCTCGCGCTCATGGACGATCTCAAGGACGCGGACTGCGACATCCTGACCATCGGGCAGTACCTGAGGCCCTCCATGACGCACCTCCCCGTGGAGCGGTACTACGCCCCGGAGGAGTTCGCCCGGCTCAAGGATGAGGGCCTCACACGCGGGTTCCTGCACGTGGAGTCGGGCCCGTTGGTTCGCTCGTCGTACCATGCGCACGAGCAGACAACGGGGCCTCTCTCTGAAATCCCGCGTCCGGCCTTCCGATCCGGCAAAGATTAGCCGGACCAACCCAACGCCCCGTCCGAGAGGTCAGTCGGGTCGGACGGCCTTTGCGGCCGCGTAGCCGCTGCGCACGGCGCCTTCGATGGTGCCGGGCAGGCCCGTGTCGGTCCAGTCGCCGGCGAGAGCGAGGTTCGGGATGGCCGTGCGTGCGGGCGGGCGCAGCGCCAGCACCTCGGGCCTGCCCGAGAAGGTGGCCTGCTTCTCGCGGACGACCATGGACCTGAGCACCCGCGCGCCCCGCGCGGCGGGGAGGTAGCGCCGGATCTCCTCCTGGGCCGCGGCCGCGATCTCGTCGTTGGACCGGCGCGATAGATCCGAGGCCGCGCTCACGACGCAGGCGAGGTAGCGCCCCTTCGCGGCGGCCGGGTCGTAGAGCGCCTCCTTGTTGAAGACCCACTGGATCGTCCCGCCCACCAGGCCGAAGAAGCCCAGGTCGGTCACTCTCCGGTCGAGCCAGAGGTTCACCGAGACGACGGCGGACGCCCCCAGCTCGTCCAGCCGCGCGAGCCGCTCGTCGGCCCTCACGGCTTCCTCGGGGAGCAGGCGCCCCGCGGCGGTGTGCGGCACCGCCAGCACCACGGCGTCGCAAAGGATGCTCTCCCCTCCGCGGAGGACCACCGTGCAGGCCCGCCCGCCCGCAACGACGATCCTCTCTGCCGGGGCGCCGGCGAGGCACGCGCCGCCGCGCTCGTTCAAGAAGCGCTCGGCCGGACCCACGTAGAGGTCGCTGAGGCCCGCCGCGGCGATGCCAAGGCCGGAGCCGGCGGCGCCGCCCGCGAACGCCTCCGCGAGGACGGCGCTCAGAAGCGACGCCGCCGCGATCTTCGTGTCCTCGTTGAGCGCCGCGACGGCGAGCGGCCGCCAGAAACGGTCCCTGAGGTTCGCCGTCTGGCGCAGAGCGTCGAGCCACCCCTCCACCGTGAGGTGGGGCGCCGCGGCGCGGCTGAGGGCGCGGGCGGATCTCAAGAGCGCGAGCCGGTCGGCCCACGTGATCCCCTTCCACGCGAGAAGGCCCGCCACCAGGTGCGCCGGGGCGGGAAGCGGCGGGCAGGAGAGGCGCACGGCGCGGCCGCCCGGCTCCACCATCGAGAGCGCGAGGCTCTTCTGGAAGCGGACGAGGTGATCGGTGCCGAGCGTCCCGAGTAGATCCCGCGTGGCGGTGTAGCAGCCCATGAAGACGTGCTGGCCGTTGTCGATCGTCTCGCCGCTCTCGGCGTCCACGAACGACGAGGCTCGGCCTCCTCCCTGCCGGCGCGCCTCCACGAGCGTCACGCGCGCGCCGCGGCGCGCGAGGTCCACGGCCGCCGCGACGCCCGCGAAGCCGGCGCCGATCACGACGGCGTGGATCCGCGCCTGCTGCGTCACGGCCCCCACCGCGCCCGGGCGTAGACTCCGGCCGCGAGGGCGAGCCGGCGCGCGCGCGAGAGCGTCACGCGCCCTTCGAGGACCGAGAGGGGGCGGCTCGCGATCTTGTCCAGGAGCCGTCGATAGATCGCGCCCATGATCTCGGCCGCGAAGAGACGGGGCCGCTCTCCGGCCGGAAACTCCGCTTCGGCCTGCCGGAAGAGGCCGGCCGCACGGGAGCACTGGAACTCCATGAACGCCGTGAAGGCCGCTCCGCCCTGCCCCGCGGCGGCCTCCTCGCCGCTGTATCCGAATCGGCGCATCTCCTCCGCCGGCAGGTAATGCCTGCCCCGCCGGCAGTCGGAGCGCAGGTCGCGGAGGATGTTGGTGAGCTGGAAGGCGACGCCCAGCGTGGTGGCGTACCGCCGGGAAGCCTCGCCGCGCGATCCGAAGACCTCGATGCAGGCATGGCCCACGGCCGAGGCCACGCGGCGGCAGTAGACGGCCAGGTCCTCGAACGTCTCGTACCGCCGCTGCGTGAGGTCCATCTCGACGCCGCGGATGACCTCCTCCAGCGGCGCGCGGGTCAGCCCCGCGCGGGCGACGTGGACGGCCAGATCCCGCGCGACCGGATCGGTGGGCTGGCCGTCCCCGAAACAGGCCGCCAGCTCGCGCCTCCAGTGATCCAGACGTGCTCGACCGGCGGCCGCATCGGCCGCCGCGTCCACGGCGTCGTCCACGCAGCGGCAGAACGCGTACACGGCGTGGATGGCCTCGCGCTGCGCCCGGGGAAGGAAGAGGAAGGAGTAGTAGAAGTTCGACCGGCTCCGCCGCGTGATGCCCCTGACGAGCGAGTGATCCGCAGAGGCCGCGCTCACGCTTCCCTCATGGGCCCTGAACCCCCCGCGTTTTTGGTGCCCGCACCCATCAGGTCTCGCCGCCCGCACGCGAGCCGCCCGCGGCGGCGGACCTCAAGAGCACGCGTCCCCAGTCGGCGCCGCTGAGAACCGGACGCCTGGAGAAGACGTCGCACCCGGCTTCCTCGATCTTCTCCAGAATGCGCGTTCCGCCGGCGATCACCACACGGAGCTGGAAGCCGAAGCGGCCCCCGACGAGGGACGGTAGCGCCGTCCCGCCCGCGAACAGAACGCGGGTTCGGCTGATCTCGAAACGCATGAGGTCCTGGAACGCCGTCGTGGCCTTCCGGGCCGCGAGATCGGCGTCGGCGACGCCGAAGTAGCGGAGGTCCTCCCGCGGGATGTAGCAGCGTCCCTTGCGGAGATCCACTTCGACGTCCTGCCAGAAATTGGTGAGCTGCAGGGCCGTGCAGATCGCGTCGGACGGCGCGTGCAGATGGGGGCCGCTGTGGCCGAATAGGAGCAGCATCAGCCTCCCCACCGGGTTGGCGGAGTAGCGGCAGTAGCCGAGCAGATCGTTCCACGACGCGTAGGACTTCGTCGTCGCGTCCATTCGGAAGGCCGCCAACAGATCTTCGAACGGCTCGAGGGGCAGATGGCGGGTGGCGAGGGTGTGACCCAGGGCCAGGAAGACGGGATGGTCGTCGCTCCCCGATGCGCAGGAGCGCAGCCGTTCGCTCCAGCGGTCGAGCAGCGCGAGGCGATCCTGCCCTTCGTAGCGGGCCTCGTCGGCGAAGTCGTCGGCGATCCGGGCGAAGGAATAGATCGCGGCCACGTGAGGGCGCATCTCTCTGGGCAGAAGCCGGGACGCCGTGGGGAAGTTCTCGTAATGATCGGCGGCCAGCCGCTGGCAGTGGGCGTAGGCCCGCGCGAGGGCTTCCTCCGAGGGGCCGCCTCGGCTGGTCGCTGCGGGCGCGCGGCTCATGGTGCTCTCATCTTAACCGCTGTGCCGCGATCAGGACTACCCTGCGGTCGCTCCGCCTTCGATCCGGGGCGGACCGGGAGCGTATGTCCAGGAAGCTCTTGAAGTCGCTGGCCGGATTCCTCCTGCTCTGCGGCGCCTTCACTTACGGGTACCTCGCGCACAGGGAGGCCCTCTTCCCGGCGGGATTCATCGAGGACCACCTCGCTCCCGGCGCCGGGGGCGGAGAGGCGGATCTCGGCCGCACGGGCGGAGCGCCGCCCGGCCGGTGGCGCCCCGCCGGCGAGCCGCGCGCCGGCCGCGAGCCGGAGGCGATCTCTTCCCAGGAGTCCGCCTTGAGGGCCGGACTGCCTTATCTGGCAGGCCGGTATCCGGCGCCCCAGAGGCAAGGCGTGACGCTTTACGACGAAGGCCGGGCGGAGCCGGGATTGAACTTCTTCGTCTCGGGCCATGCTCCGGAGGCGGTCCTGATGGACATGCGCGGGCGGGTGGTGCACACGTGGGCCTACGATCCGGGAGCGATCTGGCCCGACTACGCGGCCGGACCAAAAGAGAAAAGCGCGCGGTACTGGCGTCGAGCGCGGCTCATGGACAGCGGCGACCTGCTCGCCATCTTCGACGGCGCGGGCGTCATCCGGGTCGACGCCCGGTCGGATCTCGTATGGTCGCACCGCGGCGAATGCCATCACGATCTCGACGTGGATGATCGCGGCCACGTGCTCGTCCTCGAACGCAGGAGCCGGGCGCTTCCGCGCATCAACCCGGACCGGCCGGTGCTCGAGGACTTCATCGTGACGCTGGGCCCGCGGGGGGAGAAGCTGGATGAGATCTCGATCCTGGAGTGCTTCGAGAACTCGGACTACGCCGGCCTGCTGGACGGCATGCCCCGGGAGGGAGACCTCTTCCACACGAACACGCTCGAGATCCTCGACGGGAGCCAGGTCCGCCGCTCGGCGATATTCAAGAGGGGGAACCTCCTCATTTCGCTCCGGCACCTGAACACCATCGCCGTCATCGAGCCGGGCCTCAAGAAAGTCGTCTGGGCGCTGGCGGGCATGTGGAGGAGGCAGCACGATCCCGTCCTGCTCGGGACGGGCCGCGTGCTGCTGTTCGACAACCTCGCCGCGCCGGCCGCGTCCCGGGTGATCGAATTCGACCCGTTCACGCAGCGGATCGAGTGGCGGTACGAGGGGAGCCCGGGCCACCCCTTCTTCTCCGAGACGTGCGGGACCAGCCAGAGGCTCTCCCGCGGGAACACGCTGATCACCGAATCCGACCGGGGGCGGGCCTTCGAGGTGACGCCGGATGGGACGATCGTCTGGGAGTTCCTCAACCCCTACCGCGCGGGCGCGAACGGCGAGCTGATCGCGACCTTGTTCGAGATGACGCGCGTGGATCCGGACTTCCCCCGCTGGGACCTCGCCGCGGCGCGCTAGGGCGGCCTCCCGATCTCCGCGGGGCCCCGAGGGCGGGCGAGAGCGGGAGGATCGGATTGGCCCCATCCCCCGGCCGGCCCCCTCCGGCGCCAGACGGCGTAACCGGGGCAGCCGTCGGCGCTCCGGCGGTCGAAGAAGGCGGCGGAGAGATCGAGCTCGCCGTCCAGCCTCTCCGACCCGGTCCGGCCGAGATAGTAGGTCGGACGGGGATCGGGGCCGCAGGCCTGGTCGGCCAGCCACCCGATCCTCTCGCCGGTGAGGTACCCCCGCAGGTCCCGCCCCTGGATGACCCTCGTCAAGTACGCCGCGTCATTCACGAGACCGTCCAGGTTCACGACGTGGCGATGCGAGAAGTACCCGAGCATGCCGGCGTTCCAGCTCCCGATGCGATCGGGTTCGCCCGTGTTCTGCGCCAGCCAGCGGGCGGCCTGGACCCGATAGACGCCGTAGGAGGTCCCCGCGCTCCGGCCGGGCACCGCGAGAAGGAAGGCGCGCGCGACGCAGGCCGCCACGAGCATGGCGAGAGCGCCGCGGGCCCAACCGGGTCTGCCACCCAGAAGGGTGCCCCCGAGGAGCGCCGTCGCGAGGACGATGGGGACGCGGTACCAGGGATAGAGAAAGTTCAAGAGCACAACGTCGGCCAGCACGATCAGGGCGGAGGCGAGCAGCGGGAAGGCGATCCCGGACTGACGGACCACGGTCACGAGGGATCCTCTGTGCCGCCATGCGGCCGCTGCGAGGGCGGCCACCAGCAGAGCGTAAAGGGCGATGGCCCATGGCGGGCACAGGCGGAGCAGCGGCTTTCCGAATGCGCGGCAGATCATCTCGTGTCCGATCCAGGGGATCGTGAACGGGGCCGCGAGGCGCGATCCCAGGCTGCCCTGGACGGCGGCGTGGGCCTTCACGAGTCCGCTGACCGGAAGCCAGAGATCGAAGGCGGCACGGTTCCAGGCGAGGTAGGCGGCGAGAGCCACCGCGCACGGCGTCAGGAGTGCGGCGAGGGCGGCCGTGTCCGACCTCAATCTTCTGCGCCTGAGGAAGACGATCGCCGGAAGGACGAGGATCGCCTCCAGCCTCGTCAGGAAGGCGAGAGCGCACCACAGGCCCAGTGCAAGCCAGCGCCGGGGCGAGCCGGGCGCAGACGCGGCCGCCGCCAGGTAGCGGTCCCACACTGCGGCCATCAGGAAGAGGAGGAGGCCGCCTTCCATGCCGCACCGGAGCGCCTCGCGGGATCCCGGCAGGGCGACGATGGCCAGAGCCGCCGCCAGCGCCGCGGCAGGGGCGATCCTCCCCCGCAGCACCCTCAGAACAATCAGCGCGGCCGCGGCCACCAGCGCGATCTCGACGAGCGCCACGACCCGGAGCGGCGCGACGTCCCCGGGAACCCATCGGAAGACCGGCACCAGCACGAACAGCCAGAGAGGGTGGAAGCCGTTCGTGGCGTGGATTCCGTCGAACGTGAAGCCGTTCCCCGCCGCGACGTTCCTCGCGATCTGGAAGTAGTAGAACGCGTCGTCGTGGAATCGGCGGATCAGGCCGGCCGCGTCCGCGGTGACGCCGGGAAGATCGAGGGCGATGGCGGCGGCGAGGATCAGGAGCACCGCCGGGCGCCACTCCGGCGTCTGTTCATCAAGAGGCGCTTTCGGTGCGGTCGGGTGCGGGATGGGAGGTGGACCTCATCGTGGCGCGTCGCGTCGGCCGTTCGGCTCCGCCCGCGGCCGAAGATACAGAGGTCTCCCGCCGGCGGTCAACGTCCGCGATCGGTCTCCCGCGCCGCGATGGTGACCACCACCAAGGCGGACGGGGAGCGGCGCGGGCTTCGGGCTCCTGTTATGATCGAGGTCCGCAGCACGGACCTCAAAAAGGAGGCTCGCGTCCGCCGTCACCTCCTGTGCCGGGGGTCCAGGCCGGTGGGATCGAGAAGCCGTCCCGGGAGAGGTTGCGACGATGAGGGAGGGTCGCGCATCTATAAGGACGTGCTGACCTCCGCGTTCGCGATCCCGACGGACGAGGTGCTGGTCACCCGGGCCCGGGCGGGCGACATCGAGGCGCTGGAGAGGATGTACCGCGCCTTCGAGGTCCCCGTGTACAACCTCGCACGGCGTCTGTGCCGCACCCGCGAGGACGCGGAAGACGTGCTCCAGGAGACGTTCCTCGAGGTCATGCGGAGCATCGACCGCTTCCGCGGCGAGGGGTCCCTCGCCGGCTGGATCCGCAGGGTGGCGGCGAGCAAGGCTCTGATGCGGCTGCGACATAGGAAGTACCGGGACGCCGAGCCATTCGAAGACGGCGGCGCGGAGGCGGCGACCGATAGCGCTTGGTCCGCGAGCGGCCTCGGCGGCCGGGCCCTGCATGCCGTGCCCGATCGTGTCGATCTCGAGGGAGCCCTGGCGCGGCTCCCCGGCGTCTCGCGCGCCGTGGTGTGGCTTCACGACGTGGAAGGGTACACGCACGACGAGATCGCCTCGATGATGGGCAAGACTCCCAGTTTCTCGAAGTCTCAGCTGGCGCGGGCGCACGCCCATCTCCGCCGCTGGCTGGCGCCGTGAGGAGAGAGGAAATGCATCCGAGCCTGGAAGACCTGCTGGCCCTCAGGGACGGTGAGTCGGCGGCCGAAACCGCCGCCCATGTCGCGGGGTGCCCGGCCTGCTCGGCCGAAATCGAGCGCCTCAAGGGCGTGACCGCCTCTCTCCGGGCGATCCCCGCCGAGCGGCCGCCGCGCGACAACTGGCCCCGGGTGCGCGACGCGTTCGTCGCCCGCACGCGATGGCGCCGGTGGACTCTCGTGGGCGGCTCGGCGCTCGCCCTCGCGGCCTCCCTGATGCTGCTCGTGAGGCTCCCCGGCCGGGATTCCCGGCTGCTGCGCGGGCCCGGGGGCGACGACGTTGCGGCCCTCGTGTCGGAATCGCAGAGGCTGGAGGGGATCCTCAGCGAGATGGATCCGCGGGGGCGCGTGCTGGACATGGACGAGGCCGGCACCGTCGCAGACCTGGAGGACCGGATCGCCTTCATCGACGCGCGGCTCGACGGGCCGCGCGGGAGGCGCGCCCCGGAGGATGACGTCGCCCTCCTGTGGCGGGAGCGCGTGCAGCTTATGAAGGCGCTCGTGCAGGTCCACGACACCCGTCCCGTCTACGTAGGGCTGTGACCGTGGTGAGGTCGAAAGGAAAGGGATGAGGAGCCGTACCATGAGCCTTTCAAGGATACTGACCGTGATCATCGCGCTGATCCTCTCGGCGCTGAGTCCCTCCATCGCGCAGGACGGCGATCGGGATCGCGAGCGTGCGGTGCGGGAGGCCGAGCGGCAGCTCCGGGAGGCCGAGCGCCAGCTCCGGGAGGCGGCGCGGCGGCTGGCCGATCTGCAGCGGGACGCGCAAGGCCGGCAGTGGAAGATCGTGGACCACCGTTACATGTGGGCCGGCAACCGCGCGAGGTTGGGCGTGGTCCTCGGCACCGAAGGGAACGAGGCTCCCGAAGCCGGCGGCGCCATCATCAGGGCCGTTACTCCCGGCGGGCCGGCGGATGCGGCCGGGCTCAAAGCGGGCGACGTCATCCTCAAGTTCAACGGCAACAAGCTCGCCGGCCCCGCCTCCACCCGCGAAGACGGTGAGGACTGGGAGGAGGAAGCAGTGTCGGGGCCCGCCGCCCGCCTCATCGACCTGGCTCGCCAGCTGAGCGACGGCGAGAAGGTGACGCTGGAATACCGGCGCGGGAAAGACACGCGGACCGTGACGCTCGTCGCGCGCGCTCTCGATCCCGCCAGAGGGCTCTTCGCGGAGGACTTCGAGCCGTGGGCGATGGCGTTCGGATTCGGACACGGCACCACCACGCCTCCCGCGCCGCCGGCTCCGCCGGCCCAGCCAGCCCAACCCGCTTCGACTCCCGGGTCCGTGCCCCCGGCGCCGCCCGCCCCCGAGGCGCCGCCGGCCCCGTACGCCCTGCCCCATTTCGCACCCTTTGCCGTGCAAGCCCCATGGATGCACATGGAGCTGGTGTCGCTGAACCCCGACCTGGCGGAGTATTTCGAAACGGACCACGGCATCCTGGTGGTGCGCGCGCCGCGCGCCGAAGGGCTCAAGCTCAAGAGCGGCGACGTGATCCTGAAGATCGGCGACGAGGAGCCCGCCACGCCGGCGAACGCGGTGCGCCTCCTGCGCGCCCGAGACCCCGACCAGCCGCTCACGATCCTGATCCTCCGCAAGGGGGAGAAGATGACGCTGACGGC
>CAYNUH010000047.1:0-2471 GCA_964400605.1 uncultured Acidobacteriota bacterium
TCACGCAGCAGCCGCTGGGCGGCAAGGCCCAGTTCGGCGGCCAGCGCTTCGGCGAGATGGAGGTGTGGGCGCTGGAGGCGTACGGGGCCGCGCACATCCTCCAGGAGCTTCTCACCGCGAAGTCCGACGACGTTTACGGCCGCACCAAGATCTACGAGGCGCTCGTGAAGGGGGAGACCACCGTGGAACCCGGTCTCCCGGAGTCGTTCCACGTCCTCATCCGGGAGCTGCAGAGCCTCTGTCTGGACATCGAAATGAGAACCGGCAGCGTCGGGCGTGGCTGAAAGAACGGGCACAGGAGGAACGGCGTTGAATCGAAGCAATCCCTTCGTCGAGAAGGCGCGGGCCATCAACGACTTCGACAGCATCCGCATCAGCATCGCGTCGCCCGAGAAGATCCGGAGCTGGTCGTACGGGGAGGTCACCAAGCCCGAGACGATCAACTACCGCACTTTCAAGCCGGAGCGCGACGGGCTGTTCTGCGCCAAGATCTTCGGCCCCACCGTGGACTGGGAGTGCCTGTGCGGCAAGTTCAAGCGCATGAAGCACCGCGGCGTGGTCTGCGACAAGTGCGGCGTGGAAGTCACGCAATCGAAGGTGCGCCGCGAGCGCATGGGACACATCGAGCTGGCGTCCCCGGTCTCGCACGTGTGGTTCTTCAAGGGGCTGCCGTCCCGCATCGGGCACCTCCTGGACATCTCGCTGAGGGATCTGGAGCGGATCCTCTACTTCGAGGCCTTCGTCGTCATCGACGTGAAGAATCCCGAGAAGGTGGACCTGTCCGTGGGTGACCTCCTGTCGGAGGAGCGCTTCCGCGCCCTCGTGGAGGAGGTGGGCCGCGATGCCTTCACCGCCCGCATGGGCGCCGAAGCCATCAAGGATCTGCTCAAGAGGGTGGAGGTGGGGAAGCTCTCCGAGGAGCTCCGCGCCAGGATGCGGAAGGAGACCTCGGTGCAGAAGAAGCTCAAGTGTGCCAAGCGCCTCAAGGTGGTGGAGGCGTTCCGGCGCAGCGGCAACCGTCCCGAGTGGATGATCCTTGACGTCATTCCGGTGATCCCGCCGGAGCTCAGGCCGCTGGTGCCCCTCGACGGTGGACGCTTCGCCACATCCGACCTCAACGACCTCTACCGGCGCGTCATCAACCGCAACAACCGCCTCAAGAAGCTCTTCGAACTGAAGGCGCCCGACGTGATCGTGCGGAACGAGAAGCGGATGCTTCAGGAGGCCGTGGATGCGCTTTTCGACAACGGGCGGCGCGGGCGGGTGCTGCGGGGCACGAACAACCGACCGCTGAAATCGCTGTCGGACACCCTCAAGGGCAAGCAGGGACGGTTCCGCCAGAACCTGCTCGGCAAGCGCGTGGACTACTCGGGCCGCTCGGTCATCGTGGTGGGCCCCGAGCTGAAGCTCCACCAGTGCGGCCTGCCCAAGAAGATGGCCCTCGAGCTATTCAAACCCTTCATCTACAACAAGCTGGAGCAGGTTGGGCTGGTGTCCACGATCAAGGCGGCCAAGGAGATGGTGGATCAGCAGCGACCGGAGGTGTGGGACTACCTGGAAGAAGTGATCCGCGAGCACCCGGTCTTGCTGAACCGCGCCCCGACGCTGCACCGGCTCGGGATCCAGGCCTTCGAGCCGATCCTCGTGGAGGGGAAGGCCATCCGCATCCACCCGTTGGTGTGCACGGCGTTCAACGCCGACTTCGACGGCGACCAGATGGCCGTCCACGTGCCGCTGTCGCCGAAGGCGCAGATCGAGGCGCAGGTGCTGATGCTCTCCACGCAAAACCTCCTCTCGCCGGCCAACGGCCAGCCGATTGTGGTGCCCACCCAGGACATCGTGCTGGGGGTGTACTACCTCACCAAGGAGAAGGCCGGCGCCCGGGGGCAGGGGAAGCGGTTCGCGTGCAAGGAGGACGTGGTTCTGGCGCTGGAGGCGGGCGAGGTGGAGCTGCTCGCGCCGGTCAAGCTGCGCTACACGGGCGAGCTGCTGGACCTCGCCACCGTGCGCGAGGACCAGGACGTCCTGCACACGGAGGTGGTCCACGTCGAGAGCCAGCAGATCAATACGACGGTGGGGCGCGTGATCTTCAACGACCACCTTCCCGAGGGTATGCCGTTCATCAACGGCCACCTCAAGAAGCGCGGATTGGGCCAGCTCGTCACCCGCTGCCACCTGCTCTACGGCAACGAGAAAACCGTGAAGCTGGTCGATGAGCTCAAGGACCTGGGTTTCTACTACGCCTCCAAGGCGGGCATCTCCATCGGCATCGAGGACATGGTCATACCGGCGTCCAAGCCCCGTCTGGTGGAGCAGGCCCAGCGCGACCAGGTGCAGGTGCAGCAGCAGTACCTGGACGGCGCCATCACCGACAACGAGCGGTACAACAAGGTCATTCAGATCTGGTCGGAGGCCACCGAGCGCATCTCCGAGGCCATGTTCGAAGAGATGGCCAAGCTCGAACACAAGAC
>CAYNUH010000047.1:2481-27011 GCA_964400605.1 uncultured Acidobacteriota bacterium
GAAGCCCTCCGGGGACATCATCGAGACGCCCATCACGGCCAACTTCCGAGAGGGGCTGACGGTGCTGGAGTACTTCATCTCCACCCACGGCGCCCGCAAGGGCCTGGCCGACACGGCGTTGAAGACCGCCGACTCCGGCTACCTCACGCGCCGCCTGGTGGACGTGGCGCAGGACGTCATCGTCACCGAGCTGGACTGCAAGACGCTGGACGGCATCGAGGTCACGGCCATCATCGAGGGAGGGGAGACCATCGAAGAGTTGCGCGACCGCATCGTGGGCCGCGTGGCGCTGGAGGACATCAAGAAAGACCCCGAGAGCGACGAGGCCATCGTGCACTCCAACGAGGAGATCACCGACGATCTCGCCAACGACGTCCAGATGGCGGGCATCGAGCGGGTGAAGATCCGCTCCGTGCTCACCTGCGAGTCGCGGCGGGGCGTGTGCGCGCGCTGCTACGGCCGCAACCTCGCCACGGGCAAGCTGGTGGAGCTGGGCGAGGCGACGGGCGTTATCGCGGCGCAGTCCATCGGCGAGCCCGGCACCCAACTCACCATGCGCACCTTCCACGTGGGCGGCGTCGGCCAGGTCTCCACAGAGTCGACCCTGGAGGCCAAGAACGCGGGCGTGGTGAAGTTCCTGAACCTGCCCACCGTCAAGAACAAGGACGGGGATCTCGTCGCCATGAGCCGCAGCGGGTCCATTATCATCCAAGACCCGAAGGGCCGGGAGCTGGAGAGGCACACCGTGGTGTACGGGGGCATCATCAAGGTACAGGATGGCCGGGAGGTCGCGCCGGGCACGATGCTCCTGGAGTGGGACCCCTTCAACTCGGTCATCCTCACCGAGTTCAGCGGCGTTTGCCACCGGAAGGACGTCGTCGAGGGGATCACCATGAAGATGAAGACCGACGACGTGACCGGGTTCCAGCGGCCGGTCATCACCGACAGCACCGACGAGAAGCTGCAGCCCCGCGTTGAGATCCGCGACTCTCATGACAAGCTCCTGAAGAAGTACTTCCTCCCTCGCGAGGCGATGCTGAACATCACCGACGGCCAGCAGATCTTCCAGGGCGACATCCTGGTGAAGGTCCCCCGCGAGGCCAAGAAGACCAAGGACATCACGGGTGGCCTGCCGCGCGTGGTGGAGCTCTTCGAGGCGCGCCGTCCGAAGGAGCCGGCGAAGATCTCCGAGATAGACGGCGTCGTGCATTACGGGGACGTTGTGAAGGGCAAGAGGAAGATCACGGTGACCGGCGACGACGGCGAGGTGCGCGAGTACGAGATCTCGAAGGGCGCGCACATCTCGGTGCAGGAAGGCGAGCGTGTCCGGGCCGGGGATTCGCTGGTGGAAGGCCCCAAGGACCCGCACGACATCCTGAGCGTGAAGGGCCCGAAGGAGCTGCAGGAGTACATGGTCAACGAGATCCAGGAGGTCTACCGGCTGCAAGGGGTGAACATCAACGACAAGCACATCGAGGTCATCGTCAGGCAGATGATGCGGTGGGTGAAGGTGGAGGAGGTCGGCGATACGGAGTTCATCGTCGAAGAGCACGTGGACAAGTTCAAGTTCCGCGAGGAGAACGAACGCATCCTCGCGGGGGGAGGTGAGCCGGCCACGGGGAGGCCGCTCCTTCTGGGGATCACCAAGGCTTCGCTCTCGACGGAGTCGTTCATCTCCGCGGCCTCGTTCCAGGAGACCACCCGCGTGCTCACGGAGGCCAGCATCAACGGCAAGGTGGACTACCTGCGCGGGCTGAAGGAGAACGTGATCATGGGGCGCCTCATTCCGGCCGGCACAGGAATGGACGTCTACCGCGGGATCCGGATCCCGTCCGACGAGACCGAGCGCGTCGAGGTGGAAGTGGAAGAGAGGCCCCTGGCGGTCACTCTGGACGTGAACGTCGTGCTGGGGAGCCTGCGGGAGGCGGGGTCCTGAGGCCTCTGCCGGCGGCTCCCCCCTGGCTCGGGCTCGCGCCGCGGGCGGATCGGCGGCGCGGGGCGGCGGGTCCGGAGCGTCCTCCGGGTTGTTGACAGTGTAGGGAGGCTCTGCTAGTCTCGCCGGGTTTGCGCGAAACCCTACACGTGCAGGGATTTTCCGCCCGTTGCGCCGGTGGATACCGCGCTGGCCGGCGGTCGGGAAAGAGGTGTGGTTGTGCCCACGGTCAGCCAGATGGTCAGGTTCGGGCGCGTTCTTCAGCGCGGGAGGACCAAGAGCCCCGCTCTCATGTCGTCCCCGCAGAAGCGCGGCGTCTGCGTTCGCGTGTACACGCAGACACCGAAGAAGCCGAACTCGGCTCTGCGCAAGGTGGCGCGCGTCCGGCTCACCAACGGCATCGAGGTGACCACGTACATCCCAGGGGTCGGCCACAACCTCCAGGAGCACTCCATCGTCCTCGTTCGTGGGGGCCGCGTTAAAGACCTCCCCGGAGTCCGCTACCACGTGGTCCGTGGAACCCTCGACGCCGCCGGTGTGGAGGGCCGCAAGCAGAGTCGGTCGAAGTACGGGGCCAAGAGGCCCAAAGGATAATCGAGCCGGCGGGCTTCCGGGCTCCCCCTCGTGGGGAGCCGGAATCGTGCCGCCCTCCATCCAGCACGCGGCCTTGCTCGGCCGCGGCCCGGGATAACAGGTGCCGAGAAGGGGTGTCGTTCCTCGCAGAGAGGTCCTGCCGGACCCGGTCTACCAGTCCACTCTGGTGACCCGGTTCGTGAACGTCCTGATGAAGTGTGGGAAGAAGAGCACCGCCGACCGGATCCTTTACGGCGCGCTCGAAGCCGTCCGTGACAGGACCAAGGACGACCCGCTGAAGATCTTCAAGCGGGCCCTGGACAATGTCCGCCCGGCGCTGGAGGTCAAGGCGAGGCGCGTGGGCGGCTCCACCTACCAGATCCCGGTGGAAGTGAACCCGAACCGGCGGCTGTCGCTCGCCATGCGCTGGGTCGTCGGGTTCGCCTCGCAGCGCGGAGGCAAGAGCATGCGCGAGAAGCTGGCCGCCGAGATCGTCGACGCGTCCAACAACACGGGTGGCGCCGTCAAGAAGCGAGAAGACACTCACAAGATGGCGGAGGCGAACAAGGCCTTCGCCCATTACCGCTGGTAGCCCGGAAGGGCCAAGGGAAGTCATGCCCAGGCGTACGCCGCTCGAAAGGGTCCGCAACATAGGCATCATGGCCCACATCGATGCGGGGAAAACCACGACCACGGAGCGTATCCTCTACTACACCGGCAAGACCTACAAGCTGGGGGAGGTCCACGAGGGGACCGCCACCATGGACTGGATGGAGCAGGAGCAGGAGCGCGGCATCACCATCACTTCCGCCGCGACCACGGCCTTCTGGAAGGACCACCAGGTGAACATCATCGATACCCCGGGCCACGTGGACTTCACGGCCGAGGTCGAGCGATCGCTGCGTGTCCTGGACGGCGCGGTGGGCGTGTTCTGCGCCGTGGGCGGCGTGGAGCCGCAGTCCGAGACGGTCTGGCGGCAGGCGGACCGGTACGGGGTCCCTCGCATCGCGTTCGTCAACAAGATGGACAGGCAGGGGGCCGACTTCGACCGCTGCATCCAGCAGATGATCACCCGCCTCGGCGCGCGGCCCGTTGCCGTTCAGATCCCGCTGGGCACCGAGGACGGCTTCCGCGGCACCATCGACCTCATCAACGAACACGCCGTCGTCTACGGCGGCGACGAGATGGGTGAGGAGCCGCAGATCCAGCCCGTCCCCTCCGAGTACGCCCAGGAAGTCAAGTTCCGGCGGGAGAAGCTCTTCGAGGTGGCCTGCGAGTGCGACGATCGCCTCTTCGAGAAGTACCTCCACGGCGAGCCGCTCACCGCGCCGGAACTCACCGGCGCCATCCGGAAGGCCACCGTGAGCCGCCACGCCACCCCCGTGCTGTGCGGGGCGGCTTTCAAGAACAAGGGCGTGCAGCCGCTGCTGGACGCCGTGGTGGACTTCCTCCCGTCGCCGCTGGACGTGAAGCCGGTGGAGGGGGAGGTGCCCGACGGAGGCGGTCGGGGGCGGCGGGAGGCCGACGAGAAGGAGCCGCTGGCGGGGCTCGTCTTCAAGATCATGACCGACCCTTACGTGGGGCAGATCGCCTTCGTGCGGGTCTACTCGGGCGTGCTGAAGTCCGGCACGTACGTCCTCAATGCCACGCGCGGCCACCGGGAGCGCGTGGCGCGCCTCCTGGAGATGCACGCCAACAAGCGCGAGGAGGTCAAGGAGGTCTTCGCCGGCGAGATCTGCGGCGTGGTCGGGCTCAAGGCGGCGCGCACGGGCGACACGATCACGGACGAGAAGCACCCGATCATCCTGGAGGCCATGAATTTCCCCGAGCCGGTCATCGCCGTCGCCATCGAGCCTAAGACCAAATCCGATCAGGAGAAACTGGGCGCGGCGCTCAACAAGCTCACCCAGGAGGACCCGACCTTCCGCGTGCACGTGGACAGCGAGACCGGGCAGACGATCATCAGAGGGATGGGCGAGCTGCACCTGGAGATCATCACGGATCGCCTGGTGCGCGAGTTCAACGTGGGCGCCAACGTGGGCAAGCCACAGGTGGCCTACAAGGAGACCATCCGCAAGCCGGCGGCCGGAGAAGGACGCTACATTCGCCAGACGGGCGGGAAGGGGCAGTATGGCCACGTCAAGATTCGGATCGAACCTCAAGCACCGGGCAAGGGGTACGAGTTCGACAACCTTATCGTGGGCGGCGCCATCCCACGGGAGTTCATCGGCCCCACGGAGGCGGGCATCAAGGAGGCCATGGCGGGAGGCGTGCTGGCCGGATTCGAGATGCGGGACATCAAGGTGAGCCTCGTGGATGGCTCGTTTCACGACGTGGACTCGTCGGAAATGGCCTTCAAGATCGCGGGCTCCATGGCCTTCAAGGCCGCTGCGCGCCAGGCGCATCCGGTCCTTCTCGAGCCCATCATGTCCGTCGAGGTCGTCCTTCCCGAGGAATACATGGGGGACGTCATCGGAGATCTGAACGCGCGCCGGGGCCGGATCCACAGCATCGATCCGAGGGCCGGGTTCCAGGTGATCTCGGCCACCGTCCCCCTGTCCGAAATGTTCGGTTATGCCACGGACGTGCGCTCCCGGACGCAGGGACGAGCCAACTTCACCATGCAGTTCCTGAGGTACGAGGAGGCGCCTCGCAACATCGCCGAGGAGGTTGTGGCCGGCATTCAGGGCACGGCCACCCCCTAGGAGGACATAGATGGCGAAGGAGAAGTTCGACCGCAGCAAACCGCACGTCAACGTCGGGACGATCGGCCACATCGATCACGGCAAGACCACGCTGACCTCCAGCATCACGACGATCCTGCACGCTCGCAACCCCAAGGTCGCCGTGCGGTCGTTCGACTCCATCGACAACGCCCCCGAGGAGCGCGAGCGCGGGATCACGATTGCGACGGCGCACGTGGAGTACATGACCGACAAGCGGCACTACGCCCACGTGGACTGCCCGGGCCACGCCGACTACATCAAGAACATGATCACCGGCGCGGCCCAAATGGACGGCGCCATCCTGGTCGTGGCGGCCAACGACGGCCCGATGCCCCAGACCCGCGAGCACATCCTGCTGGCCCGCCAGGTGGGCGTGCCTCGCATCCTCGTGTTCCTCAACAAGGTGGACATGGTGGACGACCCCGAGCTGCTCGACCTGGTCGAGCTCGAGGTCCGCGATCTGCTCAAGAAGTACAAGTTCCCCGGGGACGAAACCCCCATCATCCGCGGCGCGGCCCTGCTGGCGGGGCAGTGCGGATGCGGCAAGGACACATGCGACAAGTGCGGCCCCATCCTCAAGCTGATGCAGGCCGTGGACGAGTTCATCCCCATCCCGCAGCGCGTCCTCGACAAGGAATTCCTGATGCCCATCGAGGACATCTTCAGCATCTCCGGGCGCGGCACCGTCGTGACCGGCCGCGTCGAGCAGGGGAAGGTCAAGGTGGGCGAGGAGGTGGAGATAATCGGCATCCGGCCGACGCAGAAGAAGGTGGTGACGGGCGTCGAGATGTTCAAGAAGTTGCTCGACGAGGGCGTGGCTGGTGACAACGTCGGGCTGCTGCTGCGCGGCACGGAGCGCGAGGACGTCGAGCGCGGGCAGGTGGTTGCAAAGCCCGGCTCCATCACGCCGCACACCAAGTTCAAGGCCGAGGTGTACATCCTCACCAAGGAGGAGGGAGGCCGCCATACACCCTTCTTCAACGGCTACCGGCCCCAGTTCTACTTCCGCACCACCGACGTGACGGGGTCGGCTACGCTGCCGTCGGGCGTGGAGATGGTGATGCCCGGCGACAACACGACCTTGGAGATCACGCTCATCACTCCCATCGCGATGGACCGAGGGCTTCGGTTCGCCATCCGCGAGGGAGGCAGGACGGTGGGGGCCGGCACCGTCACGGAGATCGTCGAGTAGCGCGCGGGCGGGACCAGGGAGAGACGAGTGTGAACCAGAAGATCCGCATCAGGCTCAAGGCGTACGATCACCGAATCCTGGACCAGTCCACCAGCGAGATCGTGGACACGGCCAAGAGGACGGGCGCCCGGGTGGTGGGGCCCATCCCGCTGCCCACGGATCGGAACCTGATCTGCGTGTTGAGATCTCCTCACGTGGACAAGAAGTCGCGCGAGCAATTCGAGATGAGGACCCACAAGAGGCTCCTGGACATCCTCGAGCCTACCCCGCAGACGGTGGATGCGCTCATGAAGCTCGATCTGCCTGCGGGAGTGGACGTGGAAATCAAGGCCTTCGGGCCGTGAGGATTTGAGGAGTAACGTGGTCGAAGGTCTCATCGGGCGCAAGGTCGGCATGACCCAGCTCTACGAGCAGGACGGCACCGTGGTGCCGGTCTCCGTGCTCCGCGCGGGGCCCTGCGTGGTCGTCGCCAAGCGCACCAGCGAGAAGGACGGCTACGAGGCGATCCGTCTCGGATTGGTGGAGAAGGTCAACACGCGGCGCGTGACGAAGCCCATCCGGGGCTACCTGGAGAAGCACAACCTCCCCCTGCTCCGGACCCAGAAGGAGTTCGAGGCTCACGGCGAGGGCGAGGTAAACGTCGGGGACCGGGTGCTGGTCAGCATGTTCGCCGCCGCCGAGAAGGTGGATGTGGTCGGAAACTCCCGGGGGCGCGGGTTCGCGGGCGTCATCAAGAGGCACCATTTCCGCGGCGGGGCGGCCACCCACGGCTCCATGTTCCACCGGGCGCCGGGCTCCATCGGCGCCTCGTCGTTCCCCTCGCGCGTCTTCAAGGGGACACGGATGGCCGGGAGGATGGGCGGGTCGCGAGTGACGGTGAAGAACCTCGAGGTGGTCCGGGTGGACCCCGACAACAATCTGCTCGTGGTGCGAGGCGCGGTGCCCGGCGCCCGGGGCACGCTCCTGTACATCAAGAAGTCGAAGTCCGGCCGCACGGCTCGGGCCCGGGGCTGAGAGGACGTTGCCTGTGGCCGCCAGCAGCGAAGGGCAGGGAGTGAGCGCCACCGTCAAGGTGTACGACCTCGAGAAGCGCGAGGTCGGCGAGGAAACCCTTCCCGCCGACGTCTTCGCCGCACCGGCGAACCGGACGCTGGTGCACGAGGCCGTGCGGCACTACCTCGCGGCCGGGCGCGCTGGGACGGCCGACACGAAGACACGCGGCGAGGTTTCGGGCGCGGGCCGCAAACTGTGGAAGCAGAAAAAGACCGGCCGGGCCCGCATCGGATCGATCCGGTCGCCCCTGTGGCGCCACGGCGGCACGGTGCACGGCCCCACGCCCCGGTCGTACGACTATGCCTTCCCCAGGCGGAAGCGCTCCGGAGCGCTCCGGGTCGTGCTCTCGGAAAAGGTGCGCGAGGGACGGGTTCTCATCCTGAACAGCCTCGACATCGCCTCCCACCGGACGGCCGCGCTGTCCGAGATTCTGCGCGGACTCGGCGTGGAGGTCGGGGCGCTCATCCTGGATGAGCCGGTGGGCCGGAACCTCGAGCTGGCGGCGCGGAACCTGCAGCGCTGCAAAGTGCTGAGGTCTTCCAATCTGAACGTGGTGGACCTGCTCAAGTACGATTATCTGGTGATGACGACGTCGGCCGCGCGGCGGCTCGGTGAGGTGCTGGGCTCATGAGCCTGCGGCCGCATCATCAAGTGATTCTCGGGCCGGTGGTCACGGAGAAGAGCACCGACCTCAAGGACCGGACGCGCACGCTGTGTTTCCGGGTGCACCCGTCCGCCAACAAGATCGACATAAAGCGATCCGTCGAGGCGCTCTTCAAGGTCAGGGTGAGCGCGGTGCGCACGATGCAGGTGCCTGGGAAGTTCAAGAGGCGCGGCCGCTCCCAGGGGTACCAGTCCGACTGGAAGAAGGCCTACGTCACGCTGCGGGAAGGCGAAAAGATGATCGAATACTTCGAGGGGACGTAGGCCATGGGTGTGAAAACCTACGCGCCCACCTCGCCAGGCCGGCGGTTCCAAACGGGGCTGACCTTCGACGAGATCACGTCCACCACGCCGCTGAAGCAGCTCCTGGAGCCCAAGCCAGGCACGGGGGGACGCAACAACCGCGGCTGGATGACGATCCGCCACCGCGGCGGCGGCCACAAACGGATGTACCGGGTGGTGGACTTCCGCCGGGACAAGATCGACATCCCGGCGAAGGTGGTATCCATCGAGTACGATCCGAACCGCTCCTCGAGAATCGCGCTGCTCACGTACGCCGACGGCGAGAAACGCTACATCCTGGCGCCGGCCGGCCTCGCGGTGGGGCAGAAGGTGGTCGCCGGCCCCACGGCCGACATCCAGGTGGGCAACGCGCTGCCGCTGCGGAACATCCCGCCCGGCATCCCGATCCACAACCTTGAGCTGAAGAAGGGCAAGGGCGGCCAGCTCGTCCGGTCAGCCGGAGGCGCGGCGCAGATCCTTGCGAAGGAGGGCTCCTACGCTCACGTGCGCCTGCCCTCGACCGAGATCCGGCTGGTCCATCTGGACTGCATGGCCACCGTCGGCCAGGTGGGAAATCTCGAGCACCAGAACGTCTCCATCGGAAAGGCCGGACGCAAGCGGTGGCTCGGGCGGCGGCCTATCAACCGTGGCGTGTCGATGAACCCCATCGACCACCCGCACGGCGGGGGGGAGGGCAAGACCTCCGGCGGGCGGCACCCCTGCACGCCCTGGGGCAAGCCGACGAAGGGGTACAAGACGCGGAATAACCCGAGGACGGACTCGCAGATCATCCGCGGGCGCGACCGGTAGGGGAAGCCGGGTGAGCCTGGATCGGGCGCGCGAGGCGAGGCGCGACGCCCAAGAGGACGACGAGCAGATATGAGCCGATCGGTCAAGAAGGGGCCCTTCGTGGACGCCCACCTGAAGCGGAACATCGAGGAGATGAGCCGCAAGTTCGAGCGGAAGGTCCTCAAGACCTGGTCAAGGCGTTCCACGATCCTGCCCGAGTTCGTGGGGCACACCGTCGCCGTCCACAACGGAAAGAAGTTCATTCCGGTGTACATCACCGAGAGCATGGTGGGGCACAAGCTGGGCGAGTTCTCGTTCACGCGCACGTTCAGGGGCCACACCACCAAGGGCGAGAAGACGGCCGCGGTGGAATAGGGAGTTCGAGGCCCGGGCCCTGCGGGACCCGGGACGGGGTCGGAGATGATCGCGAAGGCGAGGCTGAAGTACCTGGGGACCTCGGCGCAGAAGACTCGCTTGGTCGTGGACCAGATCCGCGGCCTGGGAGTCAACGAGGCCATTGCGACGCTGGGGGAGAGCCCCAAGACGGTCTCCCGGGACGTCGTCAAGCTGCTCAGGTCGGCGGTGGCCAACGCTGAGAAGGGCGACCAGCGGGTGGACGCGGACACGCTTTACGTGAGCCGGGCCTTCGTGGACAACGGCCCATCCACCAAGCGGATCCGGCCGGCCACGTTCGGACGGGCCTTCCGGATCCTGAAGAGGACCTGCCACGTCACTCTGGAGCTCGACGCCAGGCCGGAGGCGCGCCCGCGGCCTCCGCGGGCCCGACGGCGCGCCCAGGCGGCGAAGGAAGCGGTGGCGAAGGCGAAGCCTCGCTCGGAGGCGCCGGCGGCCGGCGAGGCCCCCGCCGAGGATTAGAGGCGAAACACGAGGTTCAAGGAGTTCGAGTGGGACAAAAGGTTCATCCCTACGGGTTCCGGCTTGGCTTCAACAAACCCTGGCGCTCTCGCTGGTACGAGAGGCGGAAGTACGCCGAGTGGCTTCACGAGGATCTGGAGCTGCGCCAGCGGCTCAAGAAGCGGCTGGCCCACGCCGGCATTTCGAGCATCGACATCGAGCGGGCGGCCAATAAGCTGAAGATCAACATTCTGACCTCGCGGCCCGGCATTATCATCGGAAAGCGCGGCTCGGAGGTGGACAAGCTCCGCGACCAGATTCAGAAGAAGACGGGCCGAGAGGTGTTCATCAACATCCAGGAGATCCTCAAGCCGGAGCTGGAGGCGCAGCTCGTGAGCGAGTCGGTGGCGATGCAGCTCGAAAAGCGCGTCGCCTTCCGGCGCGCCATGCGCAAGGCCATCGAGGCGGCGGTGAGGTTCGGCGCGCGCGGCATCAAGGTCCGCTGCTCGGGCCGGCTCGGCGGCGCCGAGATCGCCCGCTCCGAGTGGTATCTCAACGGGCGCCTGCCGCTGCATACGCTGAGGAGCGACATCGACTACGGGTTCGCGGAGGCCCAGACCACGTACGGCAAGATCGGCGTGAAGGTCTGGATCTACAAGGGCGAGATCGACGAGCTGGGCCGCCGGCGAAGCGAGGGCGGCAGACCGATCCCCGCGGAGAGCCTGAGGTAGCCTTCCATGCTGATGCCGAAGAAGGTCAAGTACCGCAAGCAGCAGCGAGGGCGGCGTGCCGGCAAGGCGTGGACCGGCTCCACACTGGCTTTCGGCGACTACGGATTGAAGTGCCTGCAGGCGGGCTGGGTGACGAGCCGGCAGATCGAGGCAGCGCGAGTCACTGTTACACGCTACATGAAGCGAGGCGGCAAGCTCTGGATTCGCATCTTCCCGGACAAGCCGGTCACGAAGAAGCCGGCCGAGACACGCATGGGGAAGGGTAAGGGGCCCCCCGAAGAGTGGGTGGCCGTCGTGAAGCCCGGCCGCATCATGTACGAGATCGAGGGCGTCACCCTCCCGGAGGCCCAGGAGGCGTTCCGGCTGGCGTCCCACAAATTCGGCGTCCGGACCCAGTTCGTCAGCAGACCAGGCGCGGGGGCGACGCACGCATGACGTGGCGGAGGACCGGACATGAAGACTGAGAAGCTCGCGGAGCTCAGCGTCGAGGAGCTGCGGCGCGAGGAGGAAGCGTTGAAGGAGCAGATCTTCCGCACGCGCTTCCAGCTCCAGACGGGCAACGTCGAGAACCCCTCGAGGCTCCCTCTGGCGCGGAGGGACCTGGCCCGCGTCAAGACCCTCCTGAGGGAGCGGGAGTTGGGGATAGGGCGGCGGCGGCGTGCCGCGGCCGCGCGCCGCGAGGGCGAGGAAGCCCCGCCTCAAGGCGGCGCCGAAGCCGCGGGAAGTGAGGTCAGGAAATGACGTCGGAGGTCCGCGAGGCGGCCCCCGGCGCCTCGCCGCCTTCGCGGCGGCGGGCGACCCGCGCCGGCGTGGTCGTCAGCAGCAAGATGGACAAGACCGTGGTGGTGGTGGTGGAGCGTCGTGTCTCCCATCCGCGATACAGCCGCGTTGTGAAGAGGACATCGAGGTTCTACGCGCACGACGAGAGGAACACCTGCCAGGTGGGTGATGTGGTCACCATCGTCGAGACGAGGCCCCTGAGCCGACTCAAGAGATGGCGGGTGAGGAGCATTGTGCGACGTGGCCGGCCCGTGTTGATGGAGGCCGCCGAGGGCGAAGGTTCAGCGCCGGACACCGGGCGCCCCGCGCCGAAGCGTCGCGCGCCCAAGGCCCCCGAGGCCCCCCCCGGCCGCGCCGCCGAGAGGGAGTCCGGTGAGGAGAGGTAGCCGGCCGTGATCCAGATGCGGACGATGCTCGAGGTGGCCGACAACTCCGGCGCCAGGCGGATCTCTTGCATCCACGTCCGCGGCGGCTCCGTGGGCCGCTACGGGCGGCTGGGCGACGTCATCACCGCCTCGGTTAAGGAAGCCAGCCCCGACGGGACCGTCAAGAAGGGCCAGGTGGTGCGGGCGGTGATAGTCCGCACGCGGAAGGAGCAGAGGAGGAAGGACGGCACGTACATCCGCTTCGACGAGAACGCCGCCGTCCTGATCAACGACGCGATGGAGCCGATCGGCACCCGCGTCTTCGGCCCCGTGGCGAGGGAGCTCAGGGAGAGGAAGTTCATGAAGATCGTCTCCCTGGCGCCCGAGGTGCTCTAGGGGCGGGGCGTCCCCGGAAGAGGGAAGCGGCATGCGGCTGCACGTCAGGAAGGACGACATGGTCCTGGTGATCGCCGGCAAGCGGGGCAAGGAGCGGCCGCGCGGGAAGGTGCTCCGCGTGTACCCGGCCAAGATGAAGGCCATCGTCGAGGGCGTGAACTTCATCAAGAGGCACACGAAGGCGAACCCTGGCCGGAACATCAAGGGGGGCATCGTGGAGCGGGAGGCGCCCATCCACGTGTCGAACCTGATGGTCATCTGCCCTGAGTGCGGCAAGCCCGTGAGGGTGGCCCACCGGGTCTTCGAGGACGGATCCCGGCACCGCGTGTGCCGGAAGTGCCAGGGCATCATCGACAGGAAGTAGCCGGGAGGCTGAAGGGATCATGGCCACGACGCCGAGACTTCTGGAACAGTACCGACGCGAGGTGCTCCCGGAGCTCTCCAGGCAGTTCCAGTACACCAGCCCCATGGCCGCGCCCCGGCTCACGAAGATCATCATCAACATGGGCGTAGGCGAGGCCAAGGAGAACATCAAGCTGCTGGACCAGGCCGTCGAGGAGCTGGCGCTGATCGCGGGCCAACGGCCGGCCATCACGCGCGCCCGCAAGAGCATTGCCAACTTCAAGCTGCGCCAGGGCTTGCCCATCGGATGCCGCGTGACGCTCCGGGGCCATCGGATGTACGAGTTCCTCGACAGGCTGGTGAGCATTGCCCTGCCCCGCGTGCGCGACTTCAAGGGGGTGCCGGAGAAGGCCTTCGACGGGCGCGGCAACTACACGCTGGGGGTGACCGACCAGCTCATCTTTCCTGAGCTGGCCTCCGCCAAGATCGAGAAGATCAAGGGGATGAACATCACCATAGTCACGACCGCGCGCACCGACAACGAGTCGCGCGCGCTTCTTCAGGCCCTCGGGCTTCCTTTCAGGAAGCCCTGAGGGCGGAGGTTTCGCAGGCGCATGGCCAGCATGAAGTTCTTCGCGAGGATGGAGAGGGGCCGCCCGCACTTTCCCGTACGGTGGCGGAACAGGTGCCGTTCGTGCGGCCGGCCTCGAGGCTACCTCCGCAAGTTCGCCCTGTGCCGTCTGTGCTTCAGGAAGCATGCGCTGGCCGGGGAGATTCCCGGTGTGACCAAGTCGAGCTGGTAGGACTCTTACCCATGGTGATGACGGATCCCATCTCTGACATGCTGACCCGCATGCGCAACGCCTTGATGAGCAAGCACGTGCGCGCGGAGATGCCCTCCTCCAAGATCAAGGTGGAGATCGCCAAGATCCTCAAGGAGGAGGGCTACATCGATAACTTCGAGGTCCTCGAGGATCCCGGCAATCGGCGCCGGCTCGTCTTGCAGCTCCGGTACGGCCCCAAAGGGCAGAAGGTCCTCACGGGTCTGGAGCGGGTGAGCCGTCCGGGCTGCCGCGTCTACGCCGGCAAGGAGGACCTGCCGAGTGTGTTGGGAGGTATCGGTCTCGCCATCGTCTCCACCTCCAAGGGGATCATGTCCGGGGACGACGCCCGGAACCGCCGCCTGGGCGGCGAAGTGCTCTGCAAGGTCTGGTAGGAGTACCGCCATGTCGCGGATAGGACGTCTTCCCGTGCCGGTGCCCAAGGGGGTCACGGTGACCGTCACCCCCGGCGCGGTCCAGATCAAGGGGCCGAAGGGGAACCTCGCCACCCCCCTCCCTCCCGGGATCTCGTGCGCCGTGGAGGGTGGGAAGGCGCACCTCAGCCGGCGCGACGACACGAAGCGGGGGAAGGCGCTGCACGGGCTGGCGCGCGCCCTTCTGGCGAACGCCGTCAAGGGCGTCAGCGAGGGGTTCACGCGGGAGCTGGAGATCCAGGGCATCGGCTACCGGGCCCAGTTGCAGGGGAAGAGGCTCGAGATGGCGCTAGGCTTCTCTCACCCCGTGGTGTACGCGGTGCCGGAGGGCATCACGATCACCGTGGACCCCAAGCAGACGCGCATCACGGTGGCGGGCTTCGACAGGCAGAAAGTCGGGCAGGCGGCGGCGGAGATACGCGGCTTCAAGCCCCCGGAGCCCTACAAGGGGAAGGGAATCCGCTACGCGGGCGAATTCGTCCGCAAGAAGGTGGGCAAGACAGGCGCCTGATCTTCGGGGGCCGGCGGGAAGGCCGGGCCCGGAGTGGGGTCCGGGTGGACGTCGGGAAGGTGCAGATGGAAAGCAGAACGGACAGGGACTCGAAGCGCAGGACGCGGCGGCTCCGGTACCGGAGCAAGGTGGACGGCACGCCCGAGCGGCCGCGCCTGTGCGTGACCCGCAGCCTGAACCACATCTACGTGCAGGTTGTGGACGACACGTCGGGGAAGACCCTTGCGTCGGCCTCCACTCTCGACGCCGATGTCCGCTCCCGGGTGAAGAACGGAGGCAACGTCGCCGCGGCCAAGGTGGTCGGCCAGGTCATCGCGGCGCGGCTGAAGGAGAAGGGGATCCCGTCCGTCAAGTTCGATCGCGGAGGCTACCTCTACCACGGCCGCGTCAAGGCGGTGGCCGAGACGGCCAGGGAGCAGGGGCTCAAGTTCTAGCGTTCCACCTCGCACCGGAGTGAGGACGCGGAGGCGCCTTAGGCATGGCATCACCGAGAATCGACAGGGCCGGATTGGAGCTGAAGGACACGGTCGTCCACATCAACCGGGTCACCAAGGTCGTCAAGGGAGGCAAGAACTTCTCCTTCAGTGCCCTGGTCGTGGTGGGGGACGGCAAGGGCCATGTCGGCTACGGTATGGGGAAGGCCAAAGAGGTTCCTTCGGCCATCGCGAAGGGCATCGAGCGGGCGAAGCGGACGCTGATGCGCGTGCCGCTGAAGGGCACCACCATACCGCACCCCGTCACGGGACGGTTCGGGGCGGGACGCGTGCTGCTGCTGCCCGCCTCCCCCGGCACCGGAGTCATCGCGGGCGGCGCCGTGCGCGCGGTCCTGGAGTCGCTCGGCGTGCAGGACATCCTGACCAAGTCGCTGGGCAGCGCGAACCCGCACAACGTGGTGAAGGCATGCTTCCAGGGCCTCGCCAGCCTCAAGGATCCCGAGACGCAGCTCAGGCTGCGGGGCAAGCTCGCGGCGCCGGCGTCCACCGAGTAGGCGGGGCCTGGTCGCGGTCATGGAGACGGAGACATAACGTGGGAAGCGCGGCAAAGGGCGGGCGCGCCGCCGGAACCATCGTCGTCGAGCAGTACCGCAGCGGCATCTGCTGCCAGGAAAGGCAGAAGAGGACGCTGCGGGCCCTCGGGCTGAGGAGGATGCGGCAGAGGGTGGAGCAACCGGACAATCCCGCCGTGCGCGGGATGGTCGCGGCCATCCCACACCTGGTGCGCGTCGTCGCGGAGGTTTCGGGGCGCGCCGGAGCGGCGAGGAAGTCGAGGGCGCCGAAGCCGCCCAGGACGGAGGAGGATGCCCATGCCCGATAGAGCGCCGCTCAGGCTTAACTCCCTCTCTCCGGCCCGCGGCGCCACGCACACGCGCAAGCGCCTCGGACGCGGCCCAGGCTCCGGCCAGGGGAAGACGGCGGGGCGCGGCAACAAGGGCTTCTGGTCCCGCTCCGGCTCGTCGCAGAAGCGCGGCTTCGAAGGCGGGCAGATGCCCCTGCACCGCCGCGTGCCCAAGCGCGGGTTCACCAACATCTTCCGTGAGGAGTTCGCGGTGGTGAACGTGGACCAGCTCGAGCGGCGCTTCCAGAAGGGCGCCGTCGTCGATCCGGACGTCCTGCGCGCCGCCCGCCTGGTGCGCCGAGCTTCCCTCAGGGTGAAGCTGCTCGGGCGCGGCGAAGTCACCAAGGCGCTCCACGTGAAGGTGCACCGTATTTCCGAGGAGGCGAAGAAGAAGGTCGAGGCCGCCGGGGGGAAGGTCGAGCTGCTGTGATCGAGAGCCTCAAGAACATCTACGCGATACCCGACCTCCGGCGGAGGGTGTTCTACACCTTCGCCCTCCTGGCCGTCTACCGCGTCGGCGCCCACATCCCCACGCCCGGTGTGGACTCGGCGGCGCTGCAGCGCTTCTTCGAGTCCCAGGCCGGAAGCATCCTTGGGCTGGTGGACCTCTTCTCCGGCGGGAACCTCAGCCGGCTGACCATCTTCGCGCTGGGGATCACGCCGTACATATCGGCCTCCATCATCCTCCAGCTCCTGACGGTGATCTGGCCGTACCTCGAGAAGCTCTCCAAAGAAGGGGAGATGGGGCGCAAGAAGATCACGCAGTACACGCGCTACGGCACCGTTCTCCTCAGCCTCGTCCAGTCCGCCGGTATCGCGGCCTGGATCCAGAACCAGTTCCCCGACGCCGTCTCCTACGCACCCTGGAGGTTCCAGATCATCACGGTCCTCTCCCTCACCACGGGCACCGCCTTCATCATGTGGCTCGGCGAGCAGATCACGGAGCGCGGCATCGGGAACGGGATCTCGCTACTCATCTACGCGGGCATCGTCGTGGGGCTGCCGCGGGCGACCGTCAACACCTTCCAGGACCTCCGCACCGGCCAGCTCGGCCCTCTCTCGCTCGGGTTCCTCGTCGCCCTGATGGTGGCCGTGGTGGCCGTGGTCGTGTTCGTGGAGCGGGCCCAGAGGCGCATCCCGGTGCAGTACGCGCGGCGGGTGGTGGGGCGCCGGATGTAC
This sequence comes from uncultured Acidobacteriota bacterium, assembly GCA_964400605.1. GTDB lineage: Bacteria > Acidobacteriota > Polarisedimenticolia > JACPZX01 > JACPZX01 > CAYNUH01. The sequence continues at coordinate 19,442 of CAYNUH010000047.1, forward strand.
GGGGGCGTCGCGACGCACCTGCCGCTGCGGGTGAACACCGGCGGCGTCATCCCCGTCATCTTCGCCTCGTCGATCCTGTCCATCCCGGGGATGGTGGCGCAGGCCCTGAGCCTCCACGACGTGGGCTGGATCAGGAGTGGGCTGCACCAGATCGACTACAACATGCCGCTGTACAACCTGCTCTACCTGGTGGCCATCATCTTTTTCTGCTATTTCTACACGTCGATCATCTTCAACCCCGTGGACACGGCCGACAACCTCAAGAAGTACGGCGGGTTCATCCCCGGCATCCGGCCCGGCCGCAGGACGGCGGAGTACATCGACGGGATTCTCTCCAGAATCACGTTCGGGGGAGCCATCTATCTGGGTTTGGTGGCACTCCTTCCGGTCTTTCTGATCAGCGGCTTCAACGTGCAGGCGATCCCGGGCATCGGGGCCACGCTGCAGCGGAGCCTGCCCGAGGCCATCACCAACGGCATGGGCGTGAAGTTCTATTTCGGCGGAACGTCCCTTCTGATCGTCGTCGGCGTGGCCATGGACACCGTCCAGCAGGTGGAGTCGCAGCTGATCATGAGGCACTATGATGGCTTCCTGAAAGGGTCTCGCGTCCGGGGGCGACGCGCCTGAGGCCGCGCTGGACGATTGGCGGGGGAGGGGTGCTCTTGAGACTGGTGCTCTTCGGTCCCCCCGGCGCCGGCAAGGGTACGCAGGCGGCCGCGGTGAAGGAGAGATTCGGCATTCCCCACATCTCGACGGGGGACATGCTGAGGGAGGCGATCGCGGCGGGAACGCCCGTCGGCGCGAGGGCGAAGGTCATCGTGGAGACGGGAGGGCTGGTCCAGGACGAGGTCGTTGGAGAGGTTGTGGCGGAGAGGCTCAGCCGACCCGACGCCAGGAAGGGCTTCCTGCTGGACGGGTTCCCGCGGACGCTGAGGCAGGCGGAGATCCTCGCCGTGGTGCTCGAGGCCAGGAAGGAGCCTCTCGACCACGTCGTGAAGCTAAGCCTCAGCGACGACGAGGTCGTGCGGAGGCTCTCGGGCCGCCGGACGTGCGGGGCCTGCGGCGCCCCGTTCCACGTCGCGTTATCGCCGCCCAGGAGGCAGGGAGTCTGCGATGCCTGCGGGGGCGCGCTGAAGCAGAGGGACGACGACCGGGAAGACGTCATCAGGAATCGGCTCTCGGTGTACGAGGCGCAGACCGCCCCGCTCGCGGCGCACTACGCGGCGAAGGGTCTTTTGAGGGAGGTCGACGGTTCCGGGTCGGTGGAGGAGGTCCGCCGGAGGGTTCTGGCGGCGCTGGACGCTCGATGATTTTTTGCAAGAGCTGGTCCGAGATCCAGACGATGGATAGGTGCAATGGTCTCGTGCTGGACGTGCTCTGGAGGTTGCGCGATATGGCCGTCCCGGGTGTCACCACGGCCGATCTCGACCGTAGGGCGGAGGAGTGGACCCGGGAGGCGGGGGCGGTGCCGGCGTTCAAGGGATACCGCGGGTATCCGAACTCGCTGTGCGCCTCGCCCAACGACGTGATCGTGCACGGCATCCCGTCCCGAAAGGAACTGAGGGAAGGCGACATCGTGGGGCTCGACTTCGGCGTGATCATCGACGGATTCTATGGCGACGCGGCCATGACCGTGCCGGTGGGCAGGGTGGTCCCGGAAGCCGAGCGGCTCATGAAGGTCACCGAGGAGAGCCTCTATCTGGGAATCGAGGAGGCCCGGATTGAGAACAGGGTCCAGGACATCGGCCACCGGATCCAGGAGCACGTGGAAAAAAAAGGGTACAGCGTCGTGTTGGAGTTCACCGGCCACGGCATCGGCCGCCGGCTCCATGAAGATCCTCAGGTGCCCAACTACGGCAAGCCCGGGCTCGGCGAGCGGCTTCAGGATGGAATGGTGCTGGCCATCGAGCCCATGGTCTGCGCCGGACGCAGCGAACTCCGCGTGGAAGACGACCAGTGGACCGCGCGCACGGTGGACGGCAGCCTCGCGGCCCACTTTGAAAGATCGGTGGCGGTGACGCCGTCGGGTCCGTGGATCCTCGGCGAGCGCCCGGCCCCCCGGCCGCGGTGAGGTGCACGGAGAAGCGATGCCGAAGGAAGAGGCGATTCAGGTCGAAGCGACGGTGGTGGAGCCGCTCCCGAACGCCATGTTCCGTGTCGAGCTCGAGAACAAGCACCGCGTCCTCGCCCACATCTCGGGGAAGATGCGGAAGAATTTCATACGGATCCTGCCCGGGGACAGGGTTCTGGTCGAGCTGTCGCCCTACGACCTGAGCCGGGGCCGGATCGTGTACCGGCTCAAGTGAGGCCGGAGGGCCGGCGGGGTTGAGATGAAGGTCCGCAGCAGCGTGAAAAAGATCTGCGACAAGTGCAAGGTCGTCCGCCGGCGCGGCGTGATCCGGATCATCTGCGAGAACCCGAAGCACAAGCAGAGACAGGGATGATCGGCGGGGCCGCGGGGCCCTTCCAGGAGGCATGACAGGTGGCGCGTATCGCGGGCATCGACCTCCCCCAGACGAAAAGGGTGGAGGTCGGACTGACCTACATTTTCGGCATCGGCCGTTCGCGGTCCAACTCGATCCTTGAGAAGGCGCGGGTCCATGCCGACACGAAAGTGAAGGACCTTTCCGAGGAGGAGGTCACCCGCATCCGGCAGGTGATCACCGAGGAGGGGGGCGTGGAGGGCGACCTCCGCAAGAACATGCAGCAGGACGTGCGGCGGCTCATCGAGATCGGCTCCTACCGGGGGTACCGGCACCGCCGCAACCTGCCGTCCCGGGGGCAGAGGACACACACGAACGCCCGGACCCGGAAGGGGCCGCGGGTCGCCATCGCCGGCAAGAAACGCACCGTCGGCAAGAAGGGTTGAGGTAGCGTATGGCCGTTGGGAAGAAGAAAGCCGCCGGGAAGAAGCGCGAGAAGAAGAACATCCCGGTGGGCGTGGCGCACGTGCACGCCACCTTCAACAACACCGTCATCAGCATCACCGATCTGGAGGGGAACGTCCTGGCCTGGTCCTCGGCCGGCTGCCAGGGCTTCAAGGGCTCCCGCAAGGGGACGCCCTTCGCCGCCCAGCAGGCGGCCACCGCCGCGGCCAACGCCGCGCGCGAGCACGGCATCAGGCAGGTGGAGGTGCGGGTGAGCGGCCCCGGCGCGGGCCGGGAGTCGTCCATCAGAGCCCTCCAGGCGATCGGCTTGGAGATCAAGGCCATCAAGGACGTGACGCCCATACCTCACAACGGCTGCCGCCCCCCCAAGCGGAGGCGCGTCTAGCGGTGGAGGGGCGGCATCGAGGCGCGCCATCCGGGGCGCCGGCCGCGACGTGAACGCCAGGATGAAGGAGGTCCGGTAAGTGGCGAGACATCGAGGTCCGGTGTGCAGGCTCTGCCGTCGGGAGGGCCTCAAGCTTTTCCTCAAGGGGGAGCGCTGCTTCAAGCCTTCGTGCGCGATCGAGCAGCGGGGCTATGCGCCCGGCCAGCACGGCAACCGCCGGACAAAAAAAATCCAGGGGTACGGCATCCAGCTCCGCGAGAAGCAGAAGGTGAAGAGGATCTACGGCATCCTCGAGCGGCAGTTCCGAAGGTACTTCCGCGAGGCGGAGCGCCAGAAGGGAATCACGGGCGAGAACCTGCTCCTGATTCTGGAGCGGCGGCTGGACACCATCGTCTACCGTTTAGGCTTCGTCACGTCCCGCGCGCACGCCCGGCAGCTCATCAGCCACGGCCACATCCTCGTGAACGGGCGCAAGGTGGACATCGCCGGCTACCAGGTCCGCGCCGGCCAGTCCATCAGCCTGCGGGAATCCACCCGCAAGAATGAGGCGATCAAAGCCTCCGTGGAGACGGCGCACGGGCGCGGCCTCCCCGGCTGGCTGGCGCTCGACCCCGCGAACTTCACGGGGTCGTTGACGGCGTTGCCGCGCCGCGAGGACATCACGATGCCCATCCAGGAGCAGCTCATCGTCGAGCTGTACTCCAAGTAGTCGGAGGCGGACCGGTTCGGGTCCCGTCACGTTCGCCTGCGCCGCCGGCCGGCGGCGGCGCGGCACGTCAGGGAGGACGGATGCTACCGCCCCCTGGAGAGGTGACATGCTCTGGAAAGGCTTTCAGAAGCCCAAGCGGCTCGAGTCCAATCAGGAAGTCCTGACGCCCCAGTACGGCGAGTTCCACGCGCAGCCGTTCGAGCGCGGCTGGGGGACCACGGTGGGCAACGCCATGAGGCGGGTGCTTCTCTCCTCCATCGAGGGGGCGGCCATCACCGCGGTCAAGATCGAGGGCGTCCTTCACGAGTTCTCCTCGCTTCCCGGGGTCAACGAGGACACCACCGATATCATCCTGAACCTGAAGTCCATTCCGCTGAAGATCAACTCCGAGCACCCCGAGACCATCTTCATCCGCGCCGAGGGCTCCAGGGACGTGAAGGCGGGTGACATCGAAACCACCGCCAACGTGGAGATCCTGGACCCCACGGTGCACATCGCGACGCTCTCGGAGGAAGGACGGCTGTCCATCGAGATGCGGGTGAAGCCCGGGCGCGGCTACGTGCCGGCCGATCGCAACTTCGATCCCGATCTGGACATCGGGTACATCCCCATCGACTCCGTCCACTCGCCGGTCAAGAAGGTGAACTACGTGGTGGAAGATGCCCGCATCGGGCAGGCCACCGACTACGACAAGCTCACGCTCCAGGTGTGGACCAACGGCGCCGTACCGCCCCAGGACGCCGTGGCCCTGGGCGCCAAGCTGCTCAAGGACCACCTCAGCATCTTCATCAACTTCGAGGAGCAACCCGGCGAGGCCGAGGAGGAGCGCTCCCCGGAGGACGACCGGCTGGCCGAGTACTTCTCAAGGAGCGTGGACGAGCTGGAGCTCTCGGTGAGGTCCTACAACTGCCTCAAGAACGCGGGCATCCGCACCATCGGCGAGCTGGTGCAAAAGTCCGAGGCGGAGATGCTCAAGACGAAAAACTTCGGCCGCAAGTCGCTGAACGAGATCAAGGAGATCCTCACGACCATGAGCCTCGGGCTCGGCATGAAGATCGACGAGAAGCGCCTCAAGAGGCTCGGCACGGCCCTGGCCCCGCCGCCTCCGGGGCCCGCCTCGACGACCACTGTAACCTGAGGACGCGGAACGCGGACACGCTGGCCGGCCCCGCCGGCTTCGATCTGGGAAGGAACGTCGGATGCGCCACCGGTTCGCCGGAAGAAAGCTGGGCTGGAAATCAGCCCACAGGATGGCCGCGCTGCGGTCGCTCTCCACCTCCCTCTTCGACAAGGAGAGGATCACGACGACACTGCCGCGGGCCAAGACGCTGCGCCCGTTCGCCGAGAAGATCATAACCCTCTCGAAGCGGGAGGACCTGCACGCCAGGCGCCTCGTGGCCAGGCACGTCCGAGACCCCCGAGTGGTGAAGAAGCTCTTCGACACCCTCTCCGCGCGCTACGTGGACCGGCCCGGCGGCTACATGAGGATCCTGAAGCTCGGCCGCCGTCAGGGCGACGGCGCGGAGCTGGCCATGGTCGAGCTGATCGGCTCCGAGCCCGTCTTCGAAAAGGAGCCCGAGAAGAAGAAGGGTGTGGGCCGCCGCATCGCCGACCGGCTTCGCGGCCGGAAGAAGGAACCCGCCGGGAGCGGCGAGGCCGAAGGCGGTCCGGACGCGACGGGCGCCTCCGCGCCGGCCGAGCCGAAGAAGGGTAAGGCCCGGGCGAGGGCGGGCCCGGAGAAGGACGAGGGCGCGTAACTGCCGAGAAGATCCGACCTCCACAAGATCCTGATCATCGGGTCGGGCCCCATCGTCATCGGCCAAGGCTGCGAGTTCGACTACTCGGGCACGCAGGCCTGCAAAGCCCTCCGCGAGGAGGGCTATCAGGTCGTCCTCATCAACTCGAACCCGGCGACCATCATGACCGATCCGGAGTTCGCCGACCGGACGTACATCGAGCCCCTCACCCCCGAAATCGTCGCCCGCGTCATCGAGCGCGAGCGCCCCGACGCGCTTCTGCCTACCGTGGGCGGCCAGACCGCCCTCAACATCGCCGTCCGGCTGGGCGAGGAGGGGATCCTCGACGCCTTCGGCGTGCGGCTCATCGGCGCGACCCTCCCGGCCATCAAGCTCGCCGAGGACCGCCTCCTCTTCAAGAAGACCATGCTGAAGATCTCCCTGGAGGTCCCCACGAGCGGGTACGCCGACTCGGTGCCAGCCGCGGAGGAGGTTCTCTCGGAGGTGGGCTTCCCCGCCATCGTGCGGCCCTCGTTCACGCTCGGAGGCACGGGGGGCGGCATCGCCTACAACATCGAGGAGTTCCGCGAGGTGGTGGCCCGGGGGCTCGACCTCAGCCCCGTGCGGCAGGTCCTCGTAGAGCAGTCCGTGCTCGGCTGGAAGGAGTTCGAGCTGGAAGTGATGCGGGACACCCGGGACAACGTCGTCATCGTCTGCTCCATCGAGAACTTCGATCCGATGGGGATTCACACCGGGGATTCCATCACCGTGGCTCCGGCCATGACGCTGACCGACAAGGAGTACCAGCGCATGAGGGACGCAGCGGTGCGGATCATCCGCGCCGTGGGCGTGGACACCGGCGGCAGCAACATCCAATTCGCCATCGAGCCGCGCACCGGGCGCATGGTCGTCATCGAGATGAACCCGCGCGTGAGCCGCTCCTCCGCGCTCGCCTCCAAGGCCACCGGGTTCCCCATCGCGAAAATCGCCGCCAAGCTGGCGGTGGGGTACACGCTGGACGAGATCCCCAACGACATCACGAAGGAGACCCCCTCGTCCTTCGAGCCCACGCTCGACTACGTCGTGGTGAAGATCCCGCGGTGGGCCTTCGAAAAGTTCCCTCAGGCCGATCCCACGCTGGGCGTGCAGATGAAATCCGTGGGGGAGGCGATGGCGATCGGTCGCACCTTCAAGGAGGCCCTCCAGAAGGGGCTGCGCTCGCTGGAAGTGGGGCGGGACGGACTCGGCGGCGACGGCGTGGAGAGCGCCGACACGGCGAGCCTGCGCGAGAGGCTCACCATGCCGCACTCCGACCGGATCTTCTACATCCGCCGCGCCTTGCAGGCCGGGCTGACGGTGGACGCCGTGGCGGAGATGACCCGCATCGACCGCTGGTTCGTCAAGAACATCGAACAGATCGTCAACATGGAGGGGAACCTCAGGGCCTTCACCCTCGACTCGCTTCCCGCCGATCTCCTGCGCCGGGCGAAGCGGTGGGGTTTCTCGGATCGACAAGTCGCCCACCTGGTGGGGAGCCGCGAGCCGGACGTGAGGGCCAGGCGCATCGATCTGAAGATCACGCCCGTGTACAAGCGGGTGGACACCTGCGCCGCGGAGTTCGAGGCGCACACGCCATATCTCTACTCCACGTACGAGCAGGAATGCGAGGCGCAGCCCACCACGGAACGGAAGGTCCTCATCTTGGGAGGCGGGCCCAACCGTATCGGGCAGGGGATCGAATTCGACTACTGTTGCTGCCACGCGTCGTTCGCTCTCCGGGAGGAGGGATTCGAGACGATCATGGTGAACTGCAACCCGGAGACCGTCTCCACCGACTACGACACCTCCTCGC
>CAYNUH010000048.1:0-25883 GCA_964400605.1 uncultured Acidobacteriota bacterium
CTACATGTCCGTCGGCCGCGACCGCTCGGGCGGCCGCGCCATCGCGATTCTGAACATCGATTCCGAGGTGCCGGCCACCATCCTGGACGAGCTGCGCGCCGCTCCCGGCATCCTCTGGGTGAGGACCGCGAGCCTGTAGGCGCGGCGGCACTCACGACCTCTTCCGCGCCGACTTGGCGAAGGCTACCGCGTAGGGGCTCATCTGGCCCGGAGCTTGCCATTCCGACGCAGGCGTCGCTTCACGGAAGCCAACGACTCGCGCGGTTCCTTACGACGCGCCCGGGCCAGCGCAGCGTCGTAGAAATCCTCCCAAAGCTCCCGATATTCCCGGAGGTCAATCACGACCCCGGTCTTCTGACCCCTCTCGTCCACGACGAACTGCACGCCTTTCACGACTTCACCTCCACGATGACTGCCAACGATAGCTCTCCGCGACTTCAGCCGCAGCCGGTCGCGGTGATGTCTAACGCGCGGGCTCACCCGCAGCGGGCGAGCGGAACGTCTCGAACTGTTGACCGCGCCGCGCCCGCTGGCGGCTGCAAGGCGTAGTTTGGCGCCTTGACGCTATGATGACGTGACGCTAAATTGTTACCCATGAATAACGTTAAACGAGCCACCGTTTACCTCGACTCGAACCTACACCGCGCGCTCCGCCACAAGGCCGCCGAGACCGACCAGAGTGTCTCGGACCTCGTGAACGCCGCCATACGGCAGAGCCTGCTTGAGGACGCCGAGGATCTCGAGGCCTTCGAAGCAAGGGTCAAGGAGCCCAACCTCGACTTCGAAAAGGTCGTCAGGGACCTCAAGCGCCGTGGCAAGCTATAAGCTCCTCATCAGGCACTCGGCTGCGAAGGAACTCGAAGGGCTCCCGCGCCCGGACAGAAGGCGGATCGTTGCGCGAATCCACGCGTTGAGCGCCCAGCCGCGTCCCGATGGTTCCGAGAAACTGTCGGGCCATGACAAGTTCCGCGTGCGCCAAGGCAACCACCGGGTCCTCTACTCGATCGATGACTCTCTTCACATTGTGACCATCGTCAGGATCGGGCACCGCCGCGACGTCTACCGCTGATTCTGTGCGCCGATCTGTAAGTAGAAAGTCTGAATACCCGGATGACCAGACCGGTGTACGAAGGTGGACGCTGCAGCGAGATGCGCGGCGAGTCGGTGGCGTCGGCCTTCCCAGGTTGGTGTGCTTCCTTCGTTTCATCGCCTCGGCCCTCTCGGACATCGCAAGCACGCCTGAATGGGCTGCGGGTCGATGCAGTGTGGGCCGCCGAGAGAGCCCATGGGCGGTCTGCAGGGCTCCGCGCGCCGTCGCCCCCGCGGTTCAACAGGTGAGTGTAGATCATCGTGATCGAGATATCTCTGCGGCCGAATCGTTCCTGCAGCGTGCGTGAACTTGAGTAGGGCAAGAGCCGCTGGGAGTGACCCGGCGGGCGCCGGTATCGCATCCGGCGCGCCCTTCTACGGCGTGAACGTCCGGTAGAAGTCCACGCCGGAGAGGTTGGCGCGGAGCGCCTGGCCACGGACCACGGTGTCGAGCCGCAGGGTCTCCGCCGCGAGCGCGCCCGAGGCGAGGCGGAACTCGCCCGGCCCGGCGCTGACCAGCTCCTCCTCATCTCCCTCGGGCATGACGAGCCAGAGCTTCCCCTTGCGCGGGACCAGCCGGAAGTTGTGGAACCAGGGGTGCTGGGTCCGGTAGTGTCCGGGGTAGGCGGCCCACTCGACGGGGGGGCTGAACTCGCGGGGGCCGGCGTACCGGTCGTTTACGTACCAGTCCCCGCCGTGCGCCGCCTCCACGACGGTGTCCTTCTCGCGGGCGAATCTCAAGAGAAAGAGAGCGAAGTCGGGGTGGTTGACGAAGAAGGCGTCCCGGCCGCGCGGCTCCAGGGCGATGCGCCGGCCGTCGTACAGAAGGATCAAGCGCTCTTTCTCAGCGACCAATCTGAGCGCCTTCCCATCGCCCGCCATATCCCGCCCCACGGAAGGGGCGGTTGGTGGTCCGTCGGCCGCCGTGTACGTGCCCGCGTACTGTACCGCGCCCGGAACGCTCTCCGGCGAGTCGGCGGGCGGCGGCTCCGGCGGGTCCTTTCCCTTCAGCGCGGCGCGCGCGGCCTCCAGCGCGAAACGCGACACGCCCGCCGGATCGCCGGGCCCGTTCACCAAGGCAGCCGCCCCCAACCCGTCGTCGAGGTCGGCGACGATGTACGACGCGTATCCCACCATGCCTCCTCCGTGGCTGAGGAGGGTGTGGCCGCCCTCTTCACTCAGCGCGACGCCGTAGCCGTAGTGGCGCTCGGAGCCGTCTTCGGAATCGGTCTTCATCGCTCGCTGCGTCAGCAGAGAGAACCCCTCCGCGGAGAGGATCCGCCCGTGCGGGCCGGCGCCGCGGTTGAGCAGCATCCTGAGGTACGCCGCGAGGTCCTCGGGCGTGGAGGCGATGCTGCCGTCGCCCGCGGCGTACTCGAGCCAGGTGGCCTCGACGAGAGGGTGCGACGGGTGGGACGGTCGATCGTCGTAGAAGGGCTCGTATCCCACGGCCAGGCGCTTGCGGGTCTCGTGCGTGATGGCGGGCTCGCTGGCCGTCATCCCCAGCGGCCGGAGGATCCGCTCGCGGATGACCTCGGGGTAGGGGCGCCCCTCGATCTCTTCGATCACGTACCCGAGGACCTGGTAGTTGATGTTGGAGTACGCGAACCGCGACCCCGGGGCGAACCCCGCCGTGCGCTCGCGTAGGGCGGCCGCCTGGTACAGCGACGACGGAATGTCGTCGCGGTCCCGAGGCAGCCCCGAGGCGTGGGTGAGCAGGTCGTGACCTGTGATCGGGGCGAAGGCCGAGCGGATCTGGAACCAGGGCAGGTACTTCGTCACCGGCTCCCGCGGGTCGAACCGGCCTCCGTCCCTGAGCTGGAGGAGGGCGACGGCCGTGAACGACTTGGAGATCGAGCCGATCTCGAAGAGAGTCTGCGGCGTCACCGGCGCGCGGCTCTTCAGATCGGCGTAGCCGTAAACGGACGTGCGCAGGATCCCCTCGCGGGTGGTCACGGCCAGCGCCATGCCGGGGGTGTTCCGCTCGCGCATCGTCCGCGCGACGAGGGCGTCGATACGGGCCCATGCCGGCTGGAGTCGGGCGGCTTCTGATTGGACAGACTCTGCTTGGACAGCCTCGGTCCGGGCCACGGCTGGTGAGGCCAGCAGGGACACCAAGAGCGCGCAGGCACCGAGACCGATCCGGATCATGCTCCCGTCCTCAATCGCGGCCTGCCGCCTCGGCGCCGGGGTCACGCGCCGCGGATCCCGCCCAGCAGGCGGAGCAGGCCGTCGAGCGTCGTCAGGGGATGCGGAGGGCAGCCGGGCACGTAGAGATCAACCGGGAGTACGGCGTCGGCCCCATTGAATACCTCGGGGTGGCCGATGTACGGCCCTCCGGAGATCGCGCAGGCCCCCACGGCGATCACGAGCCGCGGCGCAGGGACCGCCTCATAGGTCTTTTTCAGAGCCTCGATCATGTTGGCCGTCACCGGCCCCGTGATGAGGAGCCCGTCCGCGTGCCGCGGCGACGCGACGAACTGAACGCCGAAACGAGCGAGGTCGAAGACGATCGTGTTCAAGACATTCACCTCGACCTCGCACCCGTTGCAACCCCCGGCGCTGACCTGACGGAGCTTCAGCGCCCGGCCGAACAAGCGCAGCGCCTCCTGATCGAGGGCCCGCGCCAACCGCATGGCCTCGCCACCGAGAAGGAGATCCCCCCGGGTTCGGGCCGCCATCCGGTGCTCGCCGGAGAAGCGGATGGCCCCCGCAGGGCACGCCCGCTCGCACTCCACGCAGAACAGACAGCGGCCGAGGTCGAGCTGCATCGGCCCGGTGCCGGAGGACAGCGCACCCGTCGGACAGGCGTCGGCGCAGGAGCGGCAACCCTCCGGGCACTTGGCGGGATCGAGGACCGGGAGGCCGCGGTACCTCTCCGGCATCGCCGGCGGGGTTTCAGGATAGGGCAGCGTCCGATGGCCCTGCCGCAGCCTTTCGATGAGCGACTTCAGCACCGGCTTTCAAGCCTCACAGGTCGTGCCCGCAGTAGGACAGATTGAAACTCTTGTTGCAGAGAGGGAAGTCGGAGATGGACTGTCGCCTCATGGCGACGGCGAGCCCGGGCCAATTGTGGAATGACGGATCGACGATCCTGTAGCGGGAGAATCGTCCGCGCTCGTCGGTGATCGCAACGTGGCAGATCTCACCACGCCAGCCCTCCACGAGGGAGATCGCCAGACGATCCGGCCGCAAGGGGCCGGGCTCGCGATGGAGAGGGGCTTCGGGAAGGTCGTCGATCAACCTCTTGACGAACCTGGCCGATATCTCCGCTTCGAGCCACCGCACGCGCGCGCGCGCGAAGACGTCTCCCGTCTGCCAGGTCGTGACCTCCATGGGAGAGAGACGGTAGACGCCCGTCGGAAAGTCGCGCCGCACGTCCTGATCGACGCCACTGGCACGGGCCGCAGGCCCGACCAATCCCAGCTCGCGGCAAACCTCCGCCGTGAGGACGCCGGTCTCCTCGAATCTGGCGCGGACTGTCGAGGTGTTCCAGAGGAGACCGACGGAGCGACCGAGATCCGCCATCGCGGCGTCGAGACGCGCGCGCACATCGCCGGTGTAGGGCGCCACGTCGAAGACGACCCCGCCGGGCCGGATCCATCCCCTCCCGAGGCGGCTGCCGCAGACGAGCGCCGTCAGGTTCAGGAACTCTCCCCTGAGCCTCCCGCAGAACGAGGCCGTGGGGAGGTACCCGACGTCCCCAGCCAGCGCGCCGAGGTCCCCGGCGTGATTGGCCAGGCGCTCGAGTTCCAAGGCCACGCCGCGGAGAGCCTCAGCCCTGACGGAAGGCTCGCATCCCGAGAGCGCCTCAAAGGTCTGAGCGTACGCGAGCGCGTGTCCGGCCGTGGTGTCGCCCGCCGCCGTCTCCATGTAGTGGACCGTCCTCCGGTCGGGTCCCCCGATGAGGGCCTTCTCCACCCCGCGATGCTGGTAGCCCAGCCTGATCTCGAGGTGCAGCACCTGCTCGCCGTGACATTGGAACCTGAAATGTCCGGGTTCGATGATCCCCGCGTGGACGGGCCCCACCGCGACCTCGTGAACTTCCTCGCCCTCCACGGCGAAGAACGGCTCGGAGGACGGCGCGCCGGTCCCGGACCGGAAGCTCCGCTGAGATCCGGGAGGCTCGAGCCACGGATGTCCCTCGGGGCGGACGCCCCACTGCTCCGCGATCTCCCGCTCGAATCCCGCCAGTTGCGGGCAATCCGCGGCGAGCGACGGATAGGCGCCGCCGATGACCGTGGAGAGGACCCCGAGCCGCCGGGAGGCTGTCGCTACGACCCCGAAGAGGCGAAGGTGATCCGCGTCACGCCTCATCCCAAAAAGAGCGGGGACTCTCCCACCGGCCGCCACCTCCTCGAACAGGACCTCGCGGAACTCCTCGACGCGAACGTCAGGCACCTCGTGAAGGGCGACGGCGCCGGCGTTGCCCACGACAAGGAGCCTCTCGGAGGCCATCACGGGCTCCCCAGGGCGCCGGCGGCCTGCTGGAGCGCCGAGAGCAGCGGGGCGGGAACGCCGAGGCCAAGAGCGAGGACGATGAAGGCGAGCGCCATCGGCGGGCCGACGGCGAGGACGGGTTCGATCCGAGAGCCCGGCGCGGTCGTCTCCGGAGGCATTCCCTGGGCCATCCGCAGCATGCTCCGCGTCATGACGGCGAAGATCCATCCCAGCAGCATGAGGAAGACCGCTGCCAGCACCCCGCGCCCGAGCTCGATGGCCGCACGGGCGATCAGGAACTCGCTGAGAAAGAGCGAGAACGGCGGCGTCCCCGTGATGGCGAACATCCCCGCCACCCACAGCCATCCAGATGCAGGGAGTCGGCGCAGAACGCCGCGCACGTCCTGCACGGACTTGGTGCGGTAGGCATGCAGGATGTTGCCGGCCACGAGGAAGAGCATGGCCTTCGCGAGGGAGTGGTTGACCACGTGAAACATGGCCCCGAAGCCGCCGCCGCCGCCGATCCCGACCCCGACGGCCAGGATCCCCATGTGCTCCACGCTCGAGTAGGCCAGCATCCGTTTGTAGTCGGCCTGCATCGTGAGGAACACGGCCGCCACCACCATCGAAAGGAGACCGAATCCCGTCAGCAACGAGCCTGCGAAGCCGCCCAGCCCCGCAGCCGTGCAGACCTGGACGCCTCGGAGGATGCCCAGGAAGGCGCAGTTGAGCACCGCCCCCGACAGGAGCGCGGACACGGCGGAGGGCGCCTCACTGTGGGCGTCCGGCAGCCAGGTGTGAAGAGGGGCCAAACCCATCTTGGTCCCGTACCCGACCAGCAGCAGGATGAAGGCCAGTCGAAGCCAATTCGTCTGGAGCGTGCCCGCCGCGGCCACGAGATCCGGCAGGAGAAGGGGCGTTGCGCCCCCGGCGGGGCGGGTGGCGGCGATGGCGAGAAAGAAGTTCCCCAGCAGCGCCAACCCGATGCCGACCGAGCAGATCATCAGATACTTCCACGCCGCCTCGAGAGACCGATGATGGCGGTGGAAGTAGATCAGCGGCGCGCTCGCGAGCGTCGTGGCCTCGATCCCGACCCACGTCAGCCCGAAGTGCTGGCTCAGCGAGACGAGGGTCATCGCCGCCAGAAACAGCAAGAGGCACCCCACGAAGACCGCCTCCGGCGCATTCGTGAACAGGACCCCCTCCTCGAAGTCCTTCCGCTGCTCCCTCCCCTCCCGGCGCAGGTACCCGAGGACGTAGAAGGCGACCGCCAGGAACAGCACGCCCGTGACGGTCAGGAACAGATGGCCCACCGGATCCAGGGAGAGCATGCCGTGCCACGCCGGCGCGATGGGGCGGAACCAAGTTGCAAGCACGAGACCCGAATAGACGCCCGCCGCCGCCACCAGCAGCTGTCGCCGGAACGGCGCAACGCTCGACAGAAAGGCGAGCAGACCCGAGATCACCGGGACCAGGAGGAGCCAGAGGATCATGTCCACTCAGTCTCTGAGCGTCTCGAGCCGCGTCGTGTCGATTGAGTCGAACTCTCTGCGGATGTGGAAGATCGCGATCCCCATGACGAACACGGCCACGAAGACATCGAGGAGAACTCCCAGCTCGACGAGGAATGGCGCCTCGTAGGCCACCCCCACCCCGAACGCGTAGATGCCGTTCTCGAACACCAGGTAACCGAGGACCTGGCTGAGCGCTTTCTTCCGGCTGATGATGAGGAAGAGCCCGACAAGCAACGTGGAAAGCGCCACGGGCACCAGCAGGGGCGAGATCGGCGGGCCGGGCACGCGCAGGCGCGCACCCGCCCAAAGCGAGGCGATGAGGGTGAGCACCCCGATTAAGAGCGAGCTGGTGTATCCCACGAAGGGTTCCACCTCGCGCCGCACTTTCGCGCCCTGCAGGGCGCGAAAGAGCAGCCACGGGAAGACGATGCCCTTGAGCCCCAGAGCCGCCGTCGTCATGAAGATTAGGCGCTTCGAGACGCTCCCCGGATGAGCCACGCCCGGCAGGAGACCCAGGAGGATGCCCTGGAAGGCGACCGTCCGGATCGACGACCCCAGGCGGCTGGAGCCGAGAAGCTTCAGATTCGTGAACACGACGAGAACCATCAGCGTGTCAAGCCACGGCGTCACGGGTCTACCTCAGCACGACGACCAGAGCCAGGACGGAGAAAGCGGCGGCTCCGACGAGAAACTGGGGGACGCGGGAGAGCCGAAGCCGCGCGATGCTGGATTCGAGCACGCCGACGGACCCCGCGAGCAGAAGCATGCCGGCCAGGAAGATCCCCACGTCCGCCAGCGGGACCCCGGAGCGCAGCGGCACCGCCAAGCCCACGATCAGGGCCCCGAACACCCACAGTTTGAGCGCCGCCGCGTACTCGATCAGCGCCAGGTCCGGTCCCGAATGATCGAGGACCATCACCTCGTGGATCATCGTCAGCTCCAGGTGGGTGTCCGGGTCGTCCGCCGGGATGCGGGCGTTCTCCGTCAGGAGGACGGCGAGCAAGGAACCGAGGACGAGAAGAAGCGCCGGGCCCGACGTCTCCCAGGCGCCGGCGCCCGCGGCGGTTATCATCCCGGTCAATGACAGCCGGCCCGACACTCGGATTGCGGCGGCGAGGGCGAGAAGCAACGCCGGCTCGGCCAGGGCCGAATAGGCCGCCTCGCGGCTCGCGCCCATCCCCTCGAAGCTCGAACCCGTGTCGAGCGCCGCGAGGATCAGGGTGAAACGGGCAAGGGCCAGAAGATACACCAGGAGCAGGAAGTCCCCCTCGAACGAGAGGAGCGCGGGAGCCCCTCCGGCCGGCAGGAGGGCCACGGCCCCGAGCATGATCGCGACGCCCGCGGCGGGCGCGAAACGGAAGACCCACGTGGTGGTCCGGCTGTACACCGCTCCCTTCCGGAGGAGCTTGGCCAGATCCCTGTAGGATTGGACCAGCGGGGAGCCTGAACGGCCGGCGAACAGAGCCTTGACGCGGTGGATCACGCCCGGGAGAAGGGGCGCCAGGGAAAGCGCCAGGGCGAGGTGCAGGAAACCCGTGACCCTCACCTGGCCCACGCGAACTCCCGGAGAAGCAACACGAGGAGAGTCGCCGCCACGTACAGGATGTAGAGCTGGAGGCGGCCGTGCTGCAGCCCGTGCAGCCGCAACGCCGCGCGCTGAACGGCGCCGAAGAGTGGCGCATAGAGAAGCTCGCGGGCGGTGTCGGGCGTCTCGGCGGAGAAAGAAGCCCCCGAAGGGAAGAGGCCAGGAGGCATCTCGACGCGCTCGCGCGTCCTCAGGATGGGTTGGAAAAGACTGGTCAGAGGGTGGGCGAACGAAGACGCCGTGTACTGCATCCGAGGTGTCGGCGCGGCGTACCCGCAATCCCAGGTCCCCGTGTAGCGCACCTCGCGGCGCCGCAACAGACGCTTTCGGAGAACCAGGAGCACAGCCGCGATCGCGGCGACGGCCGTCGCACAAGCGACGAATCCGGCAAGCCACGACCCCGCCTCTTCAAGGGAATCGCGGAATTGCGCGCCGCGTCCCCCTTGCAGCCAATCCACCCCCACGCCGAGCCGGGGCACGAGCCAGGGGGAGAGAAGGCCCACGGCGAGACAGGCAGCCGCGAGGAGCATGAGAGGGATCTTCATCAGCAGCCCAGGGTCAGCCATCGTCCCGGGAAGAGGCGAGCGGGCCTCTCCAAGGAAGACGATCCCAAAGGCCTTCGCGAAGCAGGCGGCCGCGAGTCCTCCGATGAGGGCCAGGGCCGCGACGACGATGAGCAAGGGGGCCACGCCCCCGGCCGGCAGGATGGCAACGCCCTTCACCGCCCCGACCAGGATCAGGAACTCGCTCACGAATCCGTTGAGAGGCGGAAGCCCTGAGATCGCGGCGGCGCCGACGAGGAACGTCAGCCCCGTGCAGGGGAGGAAGCGCAAAAGGCCCCCGAGCCGCTCCATGTCTCGCGTCCCCGTCGCGGTGATCACCGCGCCGGCCGCGAGGAACAAGAGACCCTTGAAAATCGCGTGGTTCACCACGTGCAGCAGGGCGCCCGCGAATCCGAGCGCGGTCAGCCAGGGCGATCCGGAGGAGATCCCCAGCACCCCGACGCCCAGCCCCATCGTGATGATCCCGATGTTCTCCACGCTGTGGTACGCGAGGAGGCGCTTGAGGTCGTGCTGCGCCAGGGCGAAGAGCACACCCACGATCCCCGAGGCGGCCCCGGCGCCGACCAGCGCCCACCCCCACCATGCGGCCGGGGGGCCCAGGAACCCGAGCGTCCGAACGATGCCGTAGATGCCGGTCTTGATCATCACCCCGGACATCAGCGCCGACACGTGGCTGGGGGCCGCCGGATGCGCTTCGGGAAGCCAGACATGAAGAGGCACGAGGCCCGCCTTCACTCCGAAACCGACGAGCGCCAGCACGAAGAGCAGCCCTGCGCGGGAACCGAGGCCGCCCGCCGCAGCCTCGAAATCGCCGAAATCCAATGAGCCCGCCAGGCCTCCGAGCGACGCGAACAGACCTATCAGGAAGGCCGTCCCCAGATGACTCGCCACCAGGTAAGTCCAGCCTGCTTGCCGGACCTGCTCTTCTTCGTCCTCAAGCGTCACGAGGAAGAAGGAGGAGACGGCCATGAGCTCCCAGCTGACGAGAAACAGGACGGCGTTGCGCGCGAGCAGCACGACGGCGATGCTGCTGATGAGAACGTTGAAGAAGAACCACGCTCGTCCCGAACGCGCCCCGGTGCGCGTCCTGGCGAGGTACTCGTGCCCGTAGAGGGCGCAGAGGGCGCCCAGGAGGAACGTGGGCACGAGGAAGAACGCGGAGAGCCCGTCGAGCGCCATAGCGAGCCTCCCGCCAGGCACCGGCCAGTCCATCACGAAGCTGGCTTCGCTCCGCCCGGAAAGGAGGGCTCGGGTCACATCGAAGAGACCCAGCAAAGACCCCGAGACCGCTCCCGTCGCTCCGATGACGCTCGCTCGCTTCGGCGAGCGCGCGGCCAGCAGGGCGACGAGCCCGGCAAGAGGGGGAATGCCGATGGCCAGGAAAAGCAAGGACACGTCGGTTTCCTCCCGCTACGGCCCGAGCGTGCAGGAAGGTAGACCAGGGTTCATCATCGAGTCCACTTCCGGCCGACGTGCTACGTGAATGGACCGAGGGTGACTCCCAGCCCGGGGGCTTTACCCAGGACGATCTCGCCGTTGACGATCTCGAATCCCCCCGAGAACGGGTCGGTCACCAGATCGAGATGACCGTCGAGGTCCACCCACGCCACCGACGCGGCGGCCGCCGCGAAGTGGGCCGCGGCGGCGATGCTGACCCTTGATTCGTCCATGCACCCCACCAGCGCCGACCACCCCGCATCGAGGAGCGCGCGGTCGATCCGGCGGGCTTCCGCGATCCCCCCGCACTTCATGAGCTTGATGTTGGCGCCTCGGGCGACGCCGGCTTCGATCAACGCTGGGAGATCGGCGGCCACCTTGACCGCCTCGTCCGCGACCACGGGGATTCGCGCGGCGCGCGAGACCCGCCGCATCCCACTCAGATCGGCGGCGCCGACGGGCTGCTCGAACAGTTCGATGGAGAGCGCCTCCGCCTCCTCCGCCACCGCGAGCGCCTGATCGGCGTCGTACCCCCCGTTGGCATCCACCCGGATGCGCACGCCCGGGCCGACCGCGGCGCGGATCGTCCGGAGACGGACCCGGTCGGCCGCCGCATCCTCGCCGATCTTCACCTTGACGGCGCGGAAGCCTCGCTCGACGTGGCGGCGCGCCGCCTCGGCCATGACCTCCGGCTCGTCGATCCCCACCGTGACGGAGGTCAGGAGGGGCCTGGGAGCGCCGCCCAGCATCCTTACCAGGGGCAGGCCGAGCCGCTTGGCGTGGAGATCGTGCAGCGCGATGTCCACCGCGGCCAGGGCGCTGCGGGCCCCGTTCGAGGCGGCGGCGCGCGCGACGGCGCGGTCGAGATCGGAGACGTCTGCGCCGGAGATCGCGGGCAGGATCGATCCTTCGAGGGCGCGCCGCGCGCTCTCGAAGTCGTCGCCGGTGAGGTCCTTCACGGGGGACGCGGCTCCGTACCCCATGAGGCCGGCGTCGTCCTCGAGGACGACGAAGACGATCTCGGCCGTGTCGTGGGAGCGCCCGGCGATCCGGTACGGGGTGGTGAGCGGGATCCGCCTCGGCACCACTTCGGTGCGCGTGATCCTCACAGCCCGACCCGAGACCGGGGTGTCTTCACGGCGACAGGCCGAACCGCCGGTCCACGAAGGCCGCCAGCGCGCTGCCCTCGTCCGCAAGCGGGTCGAAGACGGGGAGCCCTGTCTCCCGCGACAGCGCCTCCACGGCCGGCCCGTACCCCGTCGGGTCGAGGCTCTCGCGCGACATCGAGATCGCGATCGTCGGCGCGCCCGACACCAGACGGATCACGTCCACATGCCGCGACGGCGGCGCGACGGCGGATCCGGGAAAGCCCTCCAGGCTCTTGCGCCCGGGCGCGTGCTGCAGCACGACCCCCTCGGGGCGCGCGGCGCCGAGGATCTCGAAGCCGCCCGGATAGGCGGGATGGATCAGCGTCCCCTGCCCCTCGATCACGATTGCGGCGGGGCGAGCCTCGCTCCAGGCGCTCCAGACGGCGTGCTCTATCTCGCCCGTCACGAAGTCGTTCACGACGGAGTCGAGGAGGACCCCGAAGCGCACCCCCTGGAGCCACGCCGTCTGGCCGGTGCCCACCATCTCCGCGCGCACGCCCGCCCTCTCGAGGGCCTGGACCAGGAGCCACGCGGTCGTGCGCTTGCCCACGGCGCAGTCGGTGCCGAGGACGGCGATCTTCGGGCACGTCACGTCGGCGATCTTCCCCGTGTAGAAGTGCAGGTCCGAACGCGGCGGCGGCCTTCTCACGTCGCGGATGCGGGCGCCGGAGCGGGAGGCGATCCGGGCGAACTCGGGGTCGTCGCACAGGAACTCGTGCAGTCCCGAATCGACGTTGAGGCCGAGCGCCAGCGCCTGCGCGACGGCCGGCCGCATCTCGGCGGGTAGCCTCCCGCCCACCGTCGCGATCCCCACGACCAGGTGGGTCACGGCGGCGCCGGACAGGCGCAGCCCCTCCTCGATGCTCGGCACGATGGGGATGCCGCGCCGCACGCCGTCGAGCGCCTCCCCAGCGTCCCGGCCCGACAGCGCGGAGTCGATGACCCCGCGAACGCGGTAACGATTCGTGAAGCGGACGAGGCCGTGGGCGGTCTTGCCGTCCGTCCCGCCGTAGTGCCCTTCGCAGAGGATCAAGGCTTCACCGTCCATGCCGGCCCCATGGTACACACGGATGGGCCCGCGGGGTGGTCGCCCGTAGCGCAGGGTGATGCCACCCCGCGGGCCCACCGACGCCTGGACTTCGACGAAACTGGGGATCTCTCAGCCTTGAGTCGCATGGACACCTTTCGCGCGCGTGGCGTACGATGGGCGCGCCGCTGGCGTCTCACGCACTCGTTTTCTCAGAGGGTGGACCGCGCTCGCCGCAGGGGCGGGCCCGCGGCCCACTCCGTGGAGGAAGGATCCGCCATGTCCGACCGATCACGATCGCATCCCCTTCTCATTGCGCTGGCCATCCTTGTAACCGCCCTCGCAGGCATCTCCGTGGGACGGCTCCGCGCCCATGCCGAGGGGCAAACGGGGACGGTGCCCGAGCCGCCCCCGGCGTTCGAGGAGATGCCCGTCCCGGGCGACAACCAGACGACGCCGGAGAAGGTCGCGCTGGGCCGCCAGCTCTTCTTCGACAAGCGCCTCAGCGTGGATGGCAGCCGCTCATGCTACTCGTGCCACGTATGCGAGAAGGGTCTGACCGACGGACTGCCCACCGCCGAGGGGGCCGCGGGCAAGAAGCTCACGCGCAGCAGCCCCACGCTGTGGAACATCGGCTACTTGAAGGAGTTCTACTGGGATGGCCGCAGCCCCACCATGGACAAGCAGGCTCTGGCCGCGTGGTCGGGAGGCAACATGGGTGCCAAGCCCGAGGAGATCGTCAAGACGCTCAACGCCATCCCCGGCTACAAGGACCAGTTCCAGAAGATCTTCGGCGGCGAGGCGACGCCGGACAGCGTCGTGAAGGCGATCTCCGCCTTCGAGCGCACGCTCTACTGCGGCACGACCCGCTACGACCGGCACGAGCAGGGGGACAAGAGCGCCCTGACCCATGCCGAGAAGCGCGGCTGGGAGATCTTCAGGGGCAAGGCGGCCTGCGGCACCTGCCACGCGGGGATCCTCTTCACCGACATGCTCTACCACAACGTCGGGATCGGTATGGACAAGCCGGAGCCGGACATCGGCCGGAAGAAGGTCACGAACGCCGACGCCGACACCGGCGCTTTCAAGACGCCGACGCTTCGGGACATCGCGAAGTCGGCCCCCTACTTCCACGACGGCAGCGTCGCGACTCTGGAGGAAGCGGTGGACGTGATGGCGGCCGGCGGCCGGCCCAACCCGCACCTGGACACCAAGAACCTCCAGGACCGCAAGCTGACGCCGGAGGAGAAGAAGGACCTGATCGCGTTCCTGAAGTCGCTCGACTGCAAGTGCGACCTCCGGGAGCCGAAGCTGCCCTGAAGCGCGCCGGCCGATGAAGTAGGTCGAGACGGCGGCGAGGGGAACCAGGAGCTCCCCGAGCTGCTCCTCGGCGCCTTCATCTCACACCCTGTTCAGGCCGCTCCGGCCCACCTCACGGCGATGAGGGCGAAGGCGCCGGCGACGGCGAACACGCCGAGGTAGGCCAGCAGGCTCCACAGGCGCTCGGCGACGCCCCCCCGCCGCAAGTCCGCGTCGCCGACGACGAACGCGGCGGCAGCACCGGCGATGAGGCCGCCGATGTGCGCGGCGTTGTCGGCCCGCATGAACAGGCCCATCACAAGCCCGTACACTATCCACTCCGTCATGTGGCGCCTCAGCCCCTCCCCAACCGCATCTCCCCGGCGGAAGCCGTACACGGCCGCCACGCCGATGAGCCCGAAGATCGCCCCCGAGGCGCCCACCTGCCGCCAGCCTGGCCCGTGCCACCACAGGCTCAGGACGTTGCCCGCCACGCCGGTGAGGAGCGTCAGCACGAACATCTTCCGCGCGCCGTAGAGGTGCTCGATGAGCGGGCCGACGACCATGAGAGCCCACGCGTTGAAGAGGAGGTGCAGCGCGCCCCCGTGCAGGAACGTCGCCGTGAGCAGTCGCCACGGCTCGGGCCCTCCGGAGAGCGGGGCGTAGTTGGCGCCCGTCATCACGAGCGCCCGGAAGTCGATGGACATCAGCGACTGGAAGGGGCCCCGCGCCTCAGGGCCGGGCGCATCCATCCTCATCGAGAGGACGAGGCCGGTGATGAAGATCAGGAAATAGACCGTCACCAGCAGCATGCTGACCGAGGGCTCCACGGGCAGAAGGTGGGCGAGCGCGCGGCCGATGCCTCCCGACCGGATGTGGGTGGTCCTGGCTCCGCACTCCGGGCACGAGGACGCCGACGCCGGGATCAGCGCCCGGCACTCCCGGCACATCTTCGAGGCCGCGGTCACGCTGCGCCGCACGTTCTCCGCCTCGGAGAGGGCCCTCCCCGCCTGGGCCCCCCGCCGCCTTTTCCACCACGTGAAGCGCCAGAGGAGATGGTCCATCCCCCGGCGCACGTCACGCGCCAGGCTCGCCGTGTCCTCCAGGATCTGCCGGAACGGGTTCACCGCGGCCTCCGATTCAATCCCCTCGGCTATACTACGCGGCCCGTTAGACGCCCACAAGCCGGGCTCCGCCGGGCCGGACCTTTCGACGCGAGGAGCCATGATCCCCTTGAAGAGGCTCGCCGTGATCCTCGTGCTGGCGGGGCCCTTGTTCACGGGGCCGGCTCCAGCCGATCCCCTCAGCCCTACCGAGATCCGCGTGCTGAAGGTCGCGAGCCCCGATCTCCCGGTCGTGCACCTCGAGGCCGTAGTCCTCTCGGGATCGGCCGACGATCCGGCCGGCCGCGAGGGGCTCGCCTTCTTCACGGCCAACCTCATGCGCCGCGGCACCGATTCGCTCACACGCGAGCGGATCGACGAGACTTTGAATCTCGCGTCCGCGTCGCTGAGCGTGGTCGTCCTCAAGGACGCCATCGTGTTCTCGGGCAGCGCGTCGGTCGAGAACCTGGAGGCGTTCTACGGCGTCTTCCGCGACGTGATCCTGCGCCCGGCTTTCGACGCGGCGGAGATGGAGAAGGCGCGGACCGATCAAAAAAACGCCATCGAGGCCGTCCGCCGGAACGACGAGGCGGTGGCGGCCGAGATGCTCGACGCGCTGCTGTACCGCAACCATCCGTACGGCCACCTGGGCGCGGGCCGCACCGGCGCCGTCGAGACCATCACTCGCGACGAGGTGGTCGCGTTCTACCGCACGCATCTCCGCAAGGGGAACGTCGTGCTGGGCCTCGCCGGAGCGGTGGACGACGCGCTGGTCGAAAGGGTGCGCCGGGACTTCTCGGCGCTTCCCGACGGCGCGCCCGAGCGTTCGCCGCGCGCCGCCGCTCAACTCCCGCGCCGGCGGGTGCTGCTGGTCGAGAAGGGATCCTCTTCGCAAGTCCGGATAGGGATGGGACACCCCATCGCGGTGACGCGGGCCCACGCCGACTACTTCCCCCTCCGGATCGCCTGCGCGCACCTGGGCGAGCGCCGGGAATCCCTGGGGAGGCTCGACAGGGAGATCTCCTCGGCCCGGAGGATTTCGGACGGGGCCTACGCTTCCATCGAGCACGTCCCGGGGCAGAGCGGTGCCGTCAACCTCCCGCTCAGCGGCATCCCGCGGAGGGAGCAGGCGTTCTCCCTATGGATCCAGCCCGAGATCCGCAACGCCAAGTTCGCGATCAAACTGGCTCTGGCCGAGCTGGGCGATCTTCTGAAAGACGGCATCAGCCAGGGCAGGCTCGAAGAAGTGAAGTCTTTCATCGCGTCTCGATGCGCCTCTGAGATGGAAACACCGGGGGGGGCGCTCGCGGCGGCCCTGGACGAGATCCTGGACGGGACGCCGGGGTTCACGGCTCGCTGCGCCGGCTCGGTGGAGAGGGTGACGACGGAGGCCGTGGCGACCGCCGTGAGGGCTCACCTCAGGCCCGACCGAGTGGGGATCGTCGCGGTGGTGGGTGACGCCGGCGCCCTCATAGAGGAGATGCTCTCGCCCGCGACGACCCTGGAGCTCCCTTCCGGCGTCGACGCAGGCCGGACGCAGGCGCGTGACCGGGAGGTGTCGGCGATGGATCTCGGCCTCACCCGAGAGGACTTCGAGGTCGTGAAGGCCGCCGATCTGTTTCGCTAGAGGCTGGGGGCCGCCACGGTGGGCCTGTCAGGGCTGGGGGGAGGGGGGACCCTGACGTGGACGCTCACGCGTCGCCGATGCCATCGGGAGGAGTGAACCCGGCCCGCGCGGCGGCTCCCCATCTCATCTCGTTCATGATTCGATCAGGCGACCCGGGGCGCCAGCATCGGGAGCGGGCTCGCGGTGCTGCGCCTCGAAGCCGGCCGGGCTCTCGAGGCGGAGGGCCTCGTGGCGGAAACCTCCGGCCGTCCCAGACAGTCCAGCCTGGTCATCCCCATGAGTTCCTCCAGCTTGCCACGCGCCCCTTCCACCCTGAGAGTGCAATCGGACGCACGCGCCTCGGCGTGGCAGGCCACGAGGGCCCCCAGCCCGGACGCGTCCGCGTAGGGCACGGCCGTGACGTTCAGACGTATGTCCCGGATCTGGCCGGCCAGCAGAGTGGAAACGGCAGCCGTCAGATCCTCGACGGGACGGCCCACCGTAAGGGCTCCATGCAGGTTGACCAGAGCGGTCTTTCCAACGGTTCCGACCTGAAGCCTCATCTCTCCATCCTCCTGAACGCCTTTCCTGACCGGCACGCCCCCTACTACGTCGTTCACCATCATGGGGTTCCATCGTCTGCTTAGATGCCGGCAGGCGTCGAAGCGTTGCAGGACGGACCGGGCGTCGGACGTGAAGCGGCTGATTGAAGACCGGGAAGCAGCGGATGGAGGTCCGAAGTGCGCGACGGAAGCGAAAGCGCTCGTCAGCGCTGGGAGAAGAGCTTGAGGACTGTGAGTTGGACTTCCTGTTCGCCCTCGAATTCGGGCACATCCGAGGCGACGGCGATCCCCCAGTCGAGCCTGAAGAGCAACCCCCACGGGCCGACGAACTGGCCGGCCAGGCCGAAGCCCGTGTAGTCGCGGAAGTCCTCCCCGAGCTGGCGGTCCTTGACGCGCGCCTGATCGACGATGGCCTCGAACCGCACCACGTCGCCGAGGTTGAAGGCGTATTCCAGGTGGGCCACGGCGCCGTTGGTGAAGTGCACCGCCGATCCCGAGAAGCCCCGCAGGCGGTTGTCGAACAGGCCGAACCGGTATTTGCTGAACCGGTCCTGGTCGCCCCCGCCCAGGCCGGACACGCGGAGCCGGATCTTCTGGCCGAAGGGAAGGTAGAACTCCTTGCCCACGGTGCCCGCGTACCGGACGTAGTGGCGCGCGGCCTCGAAGAAGTCGGGCGGGAAGGCCCCGCCGCCGGGCGTGGGGCACTTGGGATCGGTGGAGGCGTCCAGCCCCCAGGGTTCGTGCCGCTGGCGCTCCGACCAGGAACGCTGCAGCGAAACAACCCAGGCCTTCCGGTTGAACTCCCCAATGACGGTCCCCGTTCGCACGTACGTGTCGCGAGGTGTGACGAACGCCTCGCAGGTGTCCTCCGTGCGGCCGTAGTCGTCGTACGCGACCTGACCCTCGCCCCGCACCTTGAAGAACTTCCAGAAGGGAAGTCCCACCCCCATCGTGAGGCTCTGCTCCTTGAAAGTGACCGCCTCCTCCTCCTTCTCGTCGATGTCGTTCGTGGCGGGAGCCTCGCGCACGAGCCTGTCGGTGGGCGCGAACGCCAGTCCCGTGAGGTCCACGCTGGCGTCCATCCTCGTCCCCAGCAGCGAGGGATCCGAGAGGTTGGCGAAGACGAGGAGGCCGGCGAACAGAACGTTGGTCTGGAGGCCCAGGCCGAAGAGGTCCGAGTCGAAATAGTTGATGCCCGCAAGCGGGACCGGATAGTCGAGCGACTCGTTGTAGAGGGCGCCCCCGAGGACAAAGACGTTCCGGTGCGTCACCCCCTCCTTCACGACGCGGCCGCCGTCCCCGGTGCGCGCCAGGTACCGCAGCCCCTTGTCGGTGTCGCGGAGGATCTGGTGCGGGGAGGCGAGGGCCTGCTGCCGGTGCTCGCCGAAGTCCGGGCCGTTGATCACGAAGCCGGAGAGGCGGACGTCCTTATTGATGACGAAGTTCCTCCCGGCGGTCGAGTAGATCTGCTGCGACTCGATCCGCGAGAGCACCCAGTACGCGTAGCCGTCCGGCCCCGTGACGGGCGCGTAGGTGTCGCGCTGGTCGTTGGATACGACCGGAGGGTCCAGATTGGACTGCACCATGGCGAGGCGCACGCGAGCGAACGTGCCGGAGTCGAACCAGACGCGCCCGCGGGCGAGGTTGCGGTCCTTGTCGATCGGGTCGAACGACACGACGTGGCAGTCATGGCCGTCCACGGCCTCGCGTCCCTCGTAGGTGTACGTGTAGTCCTTCGTGAGGGTGATCCGCAGCGGCAGGCTCACCACCTTCTCGGGCATGATGAACGGAAGCTCCGGAATCGTCTTGAGCTTCCACCGCACGCCGTTGACGAGGATCGCCTTCTGCTCCCACTCGGCCCCCACGTTGGGATCCAGGTAGAACGCCTCCTGGAACGTCACGTCGTAGGAATCGCCGGTGCCGATGGAGAAGTGCCAGGTCTCCTCCGCATCGGCCCGGACGGAACGCAGGAGCGCGTCCTGGGCCGCCTGCGCCGCCTGGTGATGCGCGATGATCTCCTCCGCCGTGGGCACGCGCTCGCCGGTGACGGCGACGTTCTCCCCTTCCGCCGCGTACCCCGGCTCCGTGAAACGCCTGTAGGCCAGGATGATCGGGTACTCGGCCAGGGGAAGGGCCAGGCGGCTCACCCCCATGTTGGGATCCTTCTGGATGGCCACGGAGGAGGAGGTCTCCCCCGACGTGACGTCGTGCAGGACGGGATCGGCCAGGTCCGTCGTGTCCACGACGAAGACGCCGAACTCCCCCCGGCGCGTCTCGGGTCCGCCGTCGTAGGCCATCAGCACGGTCTTGGTCTCGGGATCGAAGAAGCGTGCCGCGCGCGCCCCGGGAAGGTCGGAGCCTGCCGGGGTGAGCGCTCTGACGCCTCGGCCCGATTCCACCAGCGGCCCGAATCCCGGCGTGAACAGGGCTCGGGCCCGCTCCATGGCGGCGAGGTGGAAGGGACGTCCCCGCGCGTCGGGAGGGTCTTCGAAGGTGACCAGCGCCGCCTCACGATCTAATCCTGCCACGTACGCCCGGAGCATGCCGGCGTACCCCGCGGGGCCCAGCAGGAGCCTCACGCCGGTGATCCAGAGCCGCGCGCTGGGATCGTGGGTGAGGATGAGCGCGGAGAGTCTTGCGAGGGCCTCCTGCCCATCCTCGCCGGGTTCGAACGCCGCCGCCACGGCGTCGGCGTATGGGGCGACCTCTTCCGCGAGCAGCACGGAGGCGAACTCGGTCGAGCCGGCGTCGATGGTGGCGAGCGCGACCTGCGATCCCGGATCGGCGCCCTGCACCACAACGGCGGACCTCTTGAAGAGAAACGCGTACCCGCGCGCGGCCTCGGCGGCCGGCCGGCCGTCTCGATCCGGGAAGCGGCCGATCTGGTAGATCCGCACCCTGGAGGCGTAGCGGGAGGCGGAGGCTCTCACGAACGCCTCCCAGGCCGCCATCGCGGCCTTCTCGGAGGGTGCGAGCGGCGTCCCGGCCGGGAGGTACAGCGGGTTGCCGCCGTGGAGGTTCAACACGATCTCGCGGGCCGCCGCCTCGGCGGCGCTCACCGCCGCGTCCAGGCCCTCCCAGCGGTAGACTCCCTCTTCGCTCTCGATGGTGGACCACGCGACGCCCAGGCGGACGACCAGAGGCGGGAGGTCGGATGCTTCCGCGCCGGGCGCCGCGCCGGGCTCGGCCGCTGCGGGGGGCGCGCCGGCGCGCACCTCATCGTCGTAGCCGATGCTGTTGGCGGGGAGGGGCTTCTCGGCGCCGGCAGCGGGCACGGTGATCACGATGATCGAGGCCGCGAGCGAGACGCACGAGACGAGGGGGATCCGCGGGCGCGTGAGCGTCATCGGCAGCGTGACTCCGTGGGGCGCCGGCGCGGCGCCGGATAGGGATCGGGTCCGAGCGTGAGCGACCCGACCGTGAACCGCGCGGAGGATAGAACGGAGGGCGACCCTTGGCAAACGCCATGGCGCGGACGCCCCCTGACTCCGCCCGCCCGGGTTTCCGTCTGCGTCGCTTGCGGGAGACGGCCCGCGCGCGACCGCACGGCCGTCCTTGAGTTTGCGGGACGCATCGATAGAATGGGCGCGTCTTCCGGGATCAAGGAGGCCCCATGCCCGAGGCGCGCATCCCCATCATCACGCTGACGACCGACTTCGGCACCGCCGATCATTACGCGGCCTCGCTCCGCGGCGCGATCCTGTCCGCCACGCCCGGCGTCCAGATCGTGGACATCACCCACGAGATCCCGCCGCACGACATCGTGTCGGCCGCCCACACGATCCGCAACGCGTCGGCCGCGTTCCCGCCGCGCACCGTCCATCTCGTGGTGGTGGACCCCGGCGTGGGCACCGCAAGGCGGCCCGTCATCGTCTCGGCCGACAACCAGTACTTCGTGGGCCCGGACAACGGCGTCTTCACGCTCATCTACGAGTCCGAGAACTTCTCGGGCGTGGTGCACGTCACGGCCACGCACTACTTCAGGACCCAGGAGCCAAGCCCCACGTTCCACGGCCGTGACGTCTTCGCTCCGGTGGCCGCGCAGCTCGCGCGCGGAGTCGGCATGGAGAACTTCGGCGACCCTATCGAGGACGCCGTCCGCATCGACCTGCCCAAGCCGAAGGTGACCCAGGAAGGCCACGTGCACGCCACGGTCATCCACGTGGATCGCTTCGGCAACTGCGTGACGAACCTCTCGCGGGCTGCGCTGGACGCGCTCATGCAGCGCCTCGGGAAGTCCCAGCTCCGCGGCGGCGTCGCGGGCTCGGCGGTCACCGAGCTCCGCACCACCTACGCCGAGGGTCCCGGCGGCGTCCCCTTCTTTCTCTTCAACTCCAGCAACTATCTGGAGATCGCCTCCCACGAGGCGCGCGCGGCCGACATGCTGGGGCTGAAGACCGGCGACGCGCTGGACATCCATCTGGTCTGACGCGCCCCCCTCTCCAGCGCCGGGTGGCTCATGAGTAGCGGCATCGAGGTGGTGGTCGCGGGGGCGGTTCGCACCCCCATCGGCCGGTTCGGCGGGGGCCTCTCGGGCCTCGGCGCCGCCGAGATGGGCGCCGCCGCGGCCCGCGCGGCTCTCGCGCGCTGCGCCGTTCCGCCCTCCGACGTGGAAGAACTCATCTTCGGCAACGCCCGTCAGGCGGGCGGGGGCCCCAACGTGGCCCGGCAGATCGCGCACCGCGCCGGGCTGCCCCCGGAGGTGCCGGCCTACACCGTGAACCGGGCGTGCGGGTCCGGCCTGCAGGCGATCGTGTGCGCGGCGCAGGCGATCCGCTGCGGCGACGCGCGCATCGTTCTGGCCGGAGGCACCGAGAGCATGAGCCGCCTCCCCCACTTCGTGGACGCCGCGCGATTCGGGCTTCCGGAGGGCGACCTCTCGCTCGACGACGGAATGTATCGCGACGGCTTCCTCTGCCCGCTGTGCGGGCAGCTCATGGGGGAGACTGCCGAGACGCTCGCCGATCGGTATCGGATCACGCGCGAAGAGCAGGACCGCTACGCCGCGTTGAGCCAGAACCGGTGCGAGGCGGCGCGCCGCGACCGCCGCTTCGACGACGAGATCGTCCCCGTCGAGGCGCCGGCGGGAGGGAGCGGAGGCCATCGGCTGATCCGCGACGACGAGCACCCGCGTGACGGCGTCACGGCCGCGGGAATGGCGAAGCTTCCGCCGGTCTTCCGGCCGGGCGGCACCGTCCACGCCGGCAACTCCTCCGGCATCACTGACGGCGCCGCGGCGCTCGTGGTGATGGACGCCGCCGAAGCGGCCGCGAGGCGGATCACGCCCGCCTTCCGCCTCTCCGGTTACGCGACGGCGGGTGTGGAGGCGGGAGTCATGGGTCTCGGCCCCGTCCCCGCCATGAGGCGGCTGGCGGAGAAGACGGGCGTGGACGCGCGCCGCGCGGACCTCATCGAGCTCAACGAGGCGTTCGCCGCGCAGGTGCTGGCCTGCGTGCGCGAGCTCGATCTCGACATCGAGACCCTCAACGTCAACGGCGGGGCCATCGCCCTCGGCCACCCGATCGGCGCCAGCGGCGCCCGCATCGTGGCCACGCTCCTCCACGAGATGAGGCGTCGGGGAAGCCGCACGGGCGTGGCCACGCTGTGCATCAGCGGCGGCATGGGGATGGCGGCCCTGTTCGAGCCAGCGGCCGGTTGACGAGGACCGCGCGCGCAGGCCGTCTCCCGCAAGCAAGGTAGGCCACTACCGAGCGCGAGCCGCCGTTGCCCGGCCGCTCGCCTCGGTGGTAGAGTCGCTCGGCCGCGGTAGGCCGAAGGCGACGCGCCTCCGCGGGGCCGCCCGCACGCCACTCCCCGAGGTCCACGCCATGGCGACGTTCACACCTCTGGACTACTACGACACGGATTCCCTTCTCGGCGACGAGGAACGGATGGTGCGCGACACCGTCCGAGCCTTCGTCAGCGAGGAGGTGATGCCCATCATCGAGAAGCACAACCGCGCGGCCACCTTCCCCATGGAGCTGGTGCCCCGGATGGCATCGCTGGGGATCCTCGGCGCGAACCTCTCCGGGCACGGCCTGCCCGGCCTCAACGCGGTGGCCTACGGGCTCATCATGCAGGAGCTGGAGCGGGGCGATTCGGGCCTCCGTTCGTTCGCCTCCGTCCAGGGATCGTTGGTGATGTACCCCATCGCGACCTACGGCTCGAGCGAGCAGAAGGAGCGGTGGCTGCCCCGCTTGCACAAGGCCGAGGCGATCGGGTGCTTCGGGCTGACGGAGCCCGACCACGGTTCGGATCCGGGGGGCATGACCACCCGCGCCGTGAAGACGTCGCAGGGGTGGATCCTCAACGGAACCAAGGCCTGGATCACGAACGGCACCATCGCCGACGTGGCGGTGGTGTGGGGGCGCACCGACGAGGGGGTGCGCGGCTTTCTCGTCGAGAGAGGGACGCCCGGCTTCACCGCCAGCGACATCACGGGGAAGTTCGCGCTGAGGGCTTCGGTGACCTCGGAGCTGTCTCTCCAGGACGTCCGCCTGTCCGAGACGGCGATCCTGCCCGGCGCGAAGGGCCTGAAGGCCCCCCTGAGCTGCCTCTCGCAGGCGCGGTACGGGATCGCGTGGGGCGCGGTGGGCGCGGCGATGGCGGTTTACGACGAGGCGTTGACCTACACCCGGAACAGGACTCAGTTCGGCAAGCCCCTGGCCGCTTTCCAGCTCGTGCAGCGCAAGCTCGCCTACATGGTGAACGAGATCACGAAGGCGCAGCTCCTGGTCCTGCGGCTGGGGCGCCTCAAGGAAGAAGGCAAGGCCTCCCCGGCCCGCGTCTCTCTCGCCAAGATGAACAACGTGGACGTGGCGCTGGAGATCGCCCGCCTCGGGCGCGACATGCTCGGCGCCAACGGCACGCACGACGAGTACCAGGTCGGCCGGCACATGTGCAACCTCGAGGCGGTGAAGACCTACGAGGGGACGCACGACATCCACACGCTCATCATCGGCGAGGACGTCACCGGCATCCCCGCGTTCAGCTGACGCGCCGGCGGCGGACCCTGAGGATTCTCCTCAGGCCGGCTCGCAGGGAGGAAGCTCGAGCAGCGGAAGCCCGATCGCTGCATCCTGGACGCGCTCCACCTTCCGCTCGTACGGCTCCACGCCGATCTCGACCGTGGCGGAGACGACGGCGGACACCAGGTGGCCCCCCAGCGCGCCTTCGGTCTCGTGGAACGCCGTCACGTGGACGTGCACCACGGGATCGGCGCCCTTCCACGACACGTTGCCGATGAGCGACGTGATCTCGATGAGCCCCGTGCGCCGGTAGTTCCGGTAGGCCTTCGTCTCGGTGTCGAAAAAGGCCACCGTCACGTCGTCCGCCGCCCCCAGACCGCTGAGCGTCGCCGCGGGGATCCGCTCCTGCCGGACGAAGGCGCGGAGCGACCCGATGACCTCTTCGCCTTTCTCGAGGCGGATCAGGTAGCGGTGGCCAATCTTGAGGCAGCGCATGGATTTCTCTCCGTATCAGCCGCGGCGGGTAGGGACAACCTCCCGAGCGCTCCCAGCCTCTGCCGCCCGCCGACGGCTGCATGCTGGAGGAGACTCCGTATCAGCCGCGGCGGGTAGGGACAACCTCCCGAGCGCTCCCAGCCTCTGCCGCCCGCCGACGGCTGCATACGGAGCCAATTATCCAGAGGATGCCGACATTGATCAATTCCCCCGTTAGAAGAACAGTCAGCATTTGAATTCGAGGCCGGACGGACTCATATTCGCTTTGTGCCTGATGCATATGTAAATCCCGCGCACCAAGGATGTCAGCGATGAGTCTCACGGGAACCTTCTCCACGATGTGCCTCACCGACCTGCTGCAGTGGCTCCAGCAGGCCAGGAAGACGGGGACGCTCCTCGTCCACGGGGAGCGCTACACGAAGAAGATCTCGGTGCGCGACGGGATCATCGACTCCTCCTCCAGCGACGATCCCACCGAGCACCTCGGCCACTTCCTCCTGCGCCACGACCGGATCACGGAGGTGGACCTGCGCAGGGCGCTGGAGACGCAGCAGCGCACGGGCGTCGTCCTCGGGAGGATCCTCATCACCGTGGGGCTCATCGAGGAGGTCGAGCTCAAGAGGTTCCTGGTGCAGAAGGCCGAGGAGACGATCTTCGGGCTGTTCCTCTGGGAGGACGCGCGCTTCGAGTTCGTCGAGAGCGATCGGCCCCGCGAGATCATGGTGCCGTTGTCGCTCAGGGTGGAGGACGTCCTTCTCAAGGGCCTCGCCTGGTACGACGAGTTGCAGCACATCCGCAAGGAGTTTGCCTCCGCCCTGACGGTCCTGAGCCGCAGCGACAGGTCCCTCCCGCCGGAATTCTCGCTCGCCCGCTCCCTCGCGCGGCGGATCCTCGATCTGGTGGACGGCCGCCGCTGTATCGCGGACATCTGCCTGGCGGTGCACGCCTCGGAGTTCACGGTCAGCAAGCTCCTCTATTTGATGTCCAAGAGGGGCTCATAGGTAGGATCTTAGTAACTCATTGAAAACAGATCACTTATTGTGAGT